>CAYFZI010000018.1:0-46279 GCA_964347635.1 uncultured Dehalococcoidia bacterium | reverse complement strand
CCCCGCTTACGTACTACGTACGGGGGAGGTGCACCGTCTCTCCGCCGCTCCCCAAGCTCGGTAGGGGGATGCCGAAGGCAGGAAAGCAGGAAAGACATAGGAGAGAGCGGGGCGTTTAGGCCGGCTCCGAGGCGGTCACGATCTCTGTTTCTGGGTGGAACGCCCACCAGGCGAACCAGAAGTGATCGGAGAAGACCACGGGGCGCAGCTCTGCGCCGGCCAGCTCGCCCGCGATCGCCCGCCCGAAGATGTCCCAGGTGCTGCCCGTCTCGTTGTCAATGAACGTCTGCCCGCTCTCGTCGCCCTGATTGGGCGCAAAGCTGAGCAACCGGCCGTCCAGCTCGCGCTCGAAGATCGCCGTTGCCCCGATGTCCTCAGCCTCGGTGATGATCCCCGCATCCAGCGCCGATTTCGTGCCCGGCGTCCAGAGAATCACGACCTGCGTCTCGTCGTGTGTGTCGTAGATTACGCGCTGTTCGGTGACGAAATCCCACGGATACGCGATCTCCGCGCCGCCCGGCGTCTCGACCGAGACCACGCGCAGCTTGGGCGGCAAGCGATCATCGAGCTGCCCCCCGTAGAGGAATGGTTGCTGGTCGGGCGAGTCGTAGTGCACGTACGGGTTTTGCCCGTAGGCGCGGAACCAGCCCGTCTCCTCCGACATCACCAACCCGTCCGGGAACGCCTCGCGGAACTGGCCGAAGGAGACGATCGTGGCCGGGACGCCTTCGAGCCGCGCGCCGACCAGGCTGCCGATGATCGCGCGCCCGGTCGACTGCTGCCAGAGCGTCTCGGTGTTGCGGTCGTACATCACTAAGTCGCTGTTGCGCAGCAGGCCCGAGACGGCGAAGTCGAGCGTGCGCACGCCGACCTGGCGCGAATAGACGATCGCCGTGTTGCAGAGCGGGCAGAATGTGATCGCCACCGGCTGCCCGTTGATCGTGTCGTTGACGATCTCGTGCCAGATCAGGATCCCCAGCGGATACGCGCGCGCATCCTCGCCGAGCCGCACCTGCACGACCGGAATTTCCGCCTCATAGACCTCAACCGCCTCTTCGATCGTCAGATAGAGCGGATTGAAGAGCGCCGGGATTGCGTCGCGCGGTGCGCCCATCCGCAGCTCGTCGGCATCGATGATCCGAATGCCCCAAAGCGTCGTGAACAGGCGCCCGATATCGCTGGGCGTGTAGTTGTCGCGGATGATTGGAATGCCCTCGTCGGTGTGCGTCGTACCGCGCGGCAGGTACGTCAGCCGCGCGCTCTCGGTCTGCTCTGCCTCCGCCCCATTCGCCTCGCCGGCCTCATCCGCTTCATTCGTCTCGTCGTCCGCCGCCGCTTGGTCCGCTTGCGCCTGTGCCGGCTCTGGCTGCCTTTGCTGCTGTACGCGCTCGGCCGTCTCGGCCTGCTGCTGCGCTGCCGCTTGCTGCTGCTGCACCGCTGCTGTGGATGCTTCGGCGGCGGTCTGCTGCTGCGCTTCGGCCGCCGCAGTGCGCGGCTGCTGCGGTTCGGCCCCGGAGCTGCACGCCGCCAAGATCAAGCCCGCCGCACCGAGCAGCGCGGCGCCTACCATTCGCATAGGCCGCATGAGTTGCACAGACTAAGCTTAGCCTGCGCTCGGCGGACGGAATGGAGCTGCGCCGTCACCTCCAGCAGCGAGACCGACAACGAGGCCGTGCTGGCCGCCAACCGCGCCTTCTACGACGCATTCAACGAGCGCGACATGGCCGCCATGTCCGAGTTGTGGTCGCGCCGCAGCGATGTCACCTGTGTCCATCCGCACCGCGCGGTTCTGGCCGGGCGCGGCGAAGTGCTGCGCTCCTGGCGGGCGATTCTGGGCCACCCGGAGCAGCCCAAGATCGTCTTTGCAGCGGAGCCGCCGCGGATCTTCGGCGATGTCGGGATCGTCTCGGGCCGCGAGGTCGTGGCCGCGGTACCGATCGCGGCGACGAATATCTACGTGCGCGAAGGCGGGCAGTGGCGGATGCTGCACCACCACGGCAGCCCCGTGATTCACGTGCAGGACCACGCTGCGCAGTAGCGCGGCGCCCCCGGGAGGGATTTGGATGCCCGTCACGCTCAGCGCCGGCGACGCCGCGCCCGACTTTCAGCTGGCCGACCAAGACGGCGTGCTGCACCGCCTCGCCGATTACCGCGGCCAGACTGTCGTGCTCTATTTCTACCCGCGCGATGACACGCCCGGCTGCACCAAGCAGGCGTGCAGCTTCCGCGATGCGATCGGCGAAATCGGCGAGGCGGGGGCGGTGGTGCTGGGCGTCTCGGTCGATTCGGCCGAGTCGCACCGACAGTTCCGCGCGAAGCACGATCTGAACTTCCCTCTGCTCGTTGATGAAGGCGCGGCGGCGGCCTCCGCCTACGGCGCCTGGGGCGAAAAAACGCTCTACGGGCGCAAATCGATTGGCATGACGCGCGCAACGTTTATCATTGGCCCCGACGGCCTGCTCACAAAAGTCTGGAAGCGCGCCCGCGCCGCCGACCATGGTCAGGCCGTATTGAAGGCATTGCGCGCAGCCAAGTAGCAGCCCGAAGCGGGCTGCTCGCATAACCAGCGCGCCTAGAACTTCCGTTCCCATGCCTCATTTTGTTCGTTTGGCGCTTTGCGTCGCCCTAGCCGTGCTGTGCGCGGTGTTGATCGCTGCCTGCAGCGGCGACTCCCAACAGGAGGCGCAGCAGGCCCAGCAGCAGTCTCCGCCGCAGGATCAGCAACAAGCCCAGCAGGAGGAAGCGCAGCCGCAGTCCTCAGCCGGGCCGTCCCAGCGCGGCGCTGAACAGCAGTCGGAGGCCGAGCCGCTGCGCGTCGTCACCTCGACCACGATCATCGCCGACTGGGTTCGCCGCGTCGGCGGGCCGCGCGTCGAGGTCACCGCGCTGGTGCCGCCCGGCGCCGATGTGCACACCCTCGAGCTCAGCACCGGGGACATCCGCGCCGTTGCCGCGGCCGATCTAGTGGTCCTCAACGGCGCCACGCTGGAGGCCGCCTATGAGGATGCGGTCATCGATAACGCCGCCCGCCTGCTGGTGCTCACCGAAGCGCTCGAAGAGGCCGGCTACGAGCTCAGCCCCTTCTCCGAGCTGGCTGCGTCCCCCGATCATGCCGGTGAGCACGATCATGAGGAGGATGAGCACGAGCACGAAGAGGACGAACACGAACACGAGGAGGACGAGCACGAAGAAGAACACGAGCACGAAGAGGGGCACGCCGCGCCCGTCGGCCGCCTGTTGGTGGGCGATGCCGAGGCGGCCAGCCTCTCGGTGATCGACCTGGCCAGCGGCGAGGTCAGCCCCGCGCTCTTCGATGCCGCCGCTCCGGCCGCGCGCGTCTACGCCAGCCCCAGCGGCCGCTTCGGCTTCGCCGCCGCGCTTGGCCCCGAGGACGACGACGATCGCGTCCAGATCTTCGACGGCGGGATCTTCCTCACCGCCCACGATGATCACTACGACCTCATCACATTGCCAATTGCGCAGCTGCCCTTGGAGCTGACCGACGAGCGTCCGATCCACGTCGTCAGCAGCCACGGCTGGACAGTGATCTTCGCCGACGGCAGCGGCCGCGCGCTGCTGATCAACGAAGCCGAGCTGGCCCGCCAGGGCGCCGCTTACGAACCGATCGCGCTCGACGCAGGGCTCCAGCACGGCGTCGCCCTGGCCGTCAGCGAGGACCGCTTCGTTGTCTCCTCGAACAACCCCGACTACCCCGAGAACAGCCCCAGCAGCCTGCCGCTCGGCGTGGAGCTGCGCGACATCGGCGACCGCGTGATCTACGACGCCAGCTCACGCGATTGCCCCGGCCTGCACGGGGAAGCGCACAACAGCGCGGGCGTCCTCTTCGGCTGCAGCGGCGGGGTGCTCTTCCTCCACACGCACGACGGCGAGTTCGACCATTGGTTCATCGAGAACCCGCCCGAGATGCGCGACGGTTCGCGGATCGGCAGCGTCTACGGCCACCCCCGCAGCCCGATCTTCTTCGGCAGGGCTTCTTACAGCAGCAGCGAGGGCTTCGTCGACGACGGGATCTGGCTGATCGACCCCGAAGCGGACCGCTTCAGCTCCGTGCTGCCCGCCGACGATGAGGCGAACCGCAGCGTCGGCGCCGCCTTCGGCCCGCACGGCGAGCGCTTCTACGTGCTCACCCTCGACGGCCGGCTGCAGATCTTCGATCCGCACCACGGTGAGCTGCTCGCCTCCGCCGCGCTGATCGATCCGATCGATCCGCAGTTGCCGCCGACCTTCACGATCGCCGGAGAGATGCTCTACCTGGCCGACCCGGCCGCCGGCCGAGTGATCGCCTACCACCTCGATGACATGGAGATCGAATCCGAGTGGGAGCTGCCCGGCCGCCCCAGAAGCATCGCGTTCCTCGGTGTTGCCGACCCCGCCGACACTCCAGGCGAAGGCCACGAAGAGCACGGCGACCATGAAGATCATGACGAACACGAGGAGGAAGAGCACGACGAGCACGAGGAAGACGAGGAACACGACGAGCACGGGCACGAAGAGGATGAGCACGGCCACGCCCATGCTCACGGCTCTGAAGACCCGCACTTCTGGTTCGACGCCGACCTCGCCTCTGTCGCTGTCGACGCCGTGGCCGCAGCGCTGAGTGAGCTCGACCCAGCCGGGGCCGACGACTACGCCAACCGCGCCGCCGCCTACCGCGCCGAGATCGCGCTCGTCGATGAAGAGGTCCGCGCCGCTCTGGCCGACCTGCCCGAGCAGCGCCGCCTGCTCGTCACCTTCCACGATGCGTTCGGCTACTTTGCCCGCCGCTACGGGTTGACCATCGCCGGCTTCGTCGTTGAGGGCCCCGAGCAGGGCGTCAGCGCTGCCGCGATCGCCGAGCTGATCGAGCTGATCGACAGCGCCGGCGTCGAGCGGATCTTCCGCGAGCCGCAGTTCGAATCCAGCACGATCGAAGCGGTCGCCCGCGAGAGCGGCGCGCAGGTCGCCGACATCTGGTCGCAGCCTGCGGGTGCGGTGACGACCTATCTCGAGCTGCTGCGCGCCAACGCGGCGGCGATCAGCGCGCCCTAGATCGGCCGCCGTCAGCCTTCCTATGGCGGCGCGCGCATCACGCGATCACATGGTCTGGATCGACCTCGAAATGACGGGGCTCGATCCAGACCATGATCTGATCATCGAAGCGGCCGCGCTGATCACGGACGGCGATCTCAACATCACCGCCCACGGGCCCGAGATCGCCGTCCACCGCGGCCCCGCCGAGCTGGCGCTGATGAACGCCTGGAACCGCCGCACCCACGGCGCCTCCGGCCTCACCGACCGCGTTCGCCGCTCGCAGACGAGCATCGAGCAGGCCGAGACTGAGCTGCTCGAGTTCCTAGCTGAGTGGACGTTCGAACGCACCTCGCCGCTCTGCGGCAACTCCGTCCACCAGGACCGCGCCTTCCTGCGCCGCCAGATGCCCCGAGTGGACGCCTGGCTGCACTACCGGATCGTCGATGTCAGCACGGTCAAAGAGCTGGTGAGCCGTTGGTACCCCCAGCTCGAGCCGTTCGCCAAGCAGGAGCGCCACCGCGCGCTCGACGATATCCGCGAGAGCATCGACGAGCTGCGCTGGTACCGCCGCCAGGTCTTCCGCGCCGCCGATCCGCCCGCCTGAGCTGCGCGCTCAGCCGCGTTCGTGGTGGGTCGAGTCGACGCGCCCGCGGCCGCGCCGCAGCGCGCTGAGCAGGCCGCGCGGCGAGAGCACAAAGGCGGCCGCCACCAGCAGCACGGCCACGATCACGATCGACGGCCCCGCCGCCAGGTCAGCGTGGAAGGCGAGGTAGAGCCCGGCGGTGCTCGCGATCACGCCCAGCACGCCGGTCAGCACCAGCGACCAGACGAAGCGGCGGACCAGCAGCGTCGCCGCCGTGGCCGGCGCGACCAGCATCGCCACCGCCAGCACGATCCCGACGAGCCGAAAGGCCACCACCGTGGCCAGCGCGATCATGACCAGCAGCCCCACCTGCACGGCCGTTACCGGCACGCCGCTGACCGATGCCATCTCAGGGTCGTAGGCGGTGAAGCGCAGCTCGTGGAAGAAGAGCACGCCGAGCGCCAGCACGGCCGCGGCCAACACCCCCATCGCCAGCAGATCGCTGCTGCTGGCGCCCAGGATGTTGCCGACCAGCAGGCTGCCCAAATCGAGCGTGTAGCTGCGCTGACGGCTGATCAACAGCACCCCCAGCGCGAAGAAGCCGGCGAACATCAGCCCGATCGCCGTGTCGGCGCGCAGCCGCGCGCGGATGGTCAGCAGCGCCACGCCGAGTGCTGTCAGCACCGCCGCGACGCCCGCTCCGAAGGTGATCAGCAGCGCCCCGCCGCCCAGCACCAGCGCGACCGCCGCGCCGGCCAGCTGCGTGTGCGCCACCGCGTCGCCCAGAAACGCCAGCCCCTTGAACACCACGAACGGCCCCACCACCGACGCCGCAATGCTGACGATCACGCCCGCCAACAACGCGCGGCGCATGAACTCGAACTGCCACGGCTCGGTCAGCCAGTCCACGGCCGCTGCCCCGCCGCACCGCCTCCGGCGGCTACCCTCAGATTCCGCACAACACGTCCCCGCCAGACTGGAGGCTGCCCGCATGGTACTTGAGGATCAGGTTGTCTTCATCACCGGCGCCTCGCGCGGCTTCGGCTTCGCGGCGGCGGCGGAGTTGGCCGCCCGCGGCCACCGCGTCGCCGCCACGATGCGCAACCCCGAACGCGACGGCGCAGCAGTCCAGGCGCTCGCTCCAGAGCGGATCGAGCTGCTGCGCTGCGATGTGACCGACCGCGCCGCGATCGACGCCGCCGTCCACGGCGCGGTCGAGCGCTTCGGGCGGATCGACGCGCTGCTCAACAACGCCGGCTACGGGCTCTACGGCCCAATCGAAGACCTCAGCGAAGCTGAAATTCAGCGCGAGCTGGACACCAACTTCATCGGCCAAATTCGCGCCGCCCAGGCGGTCCTGCCGATCATGCGCGGGCAGGGCAGCGGCAAGATCATCAACGTCTCTTCCCTCGCCGGCCGCATCGTCGGCCCGCTGATGGGCCTCTACGCCGCCAGCAAATGGGCCGTCGAGGCGATGTCCGAGGCGCTTCGCTACGAAGTCTCGCGCTGGGGCGTCGATGTGACGATCCTCCAGCCAGGCATGTATCGGAGCGATTGGCAAACCGCCAACCTCGATGTCGCCGCCGCCGTGCGCGAAGGCCGCAGCCCCTACCAGCAATCCGCCGAGCACGCCCTTGCCGAGTTCCGCAAGCGCGCCGCCACCCGCCCCGGCTCGCGCAGTGTGGCGGCGGCCGTTGCGGACATCGTCGAGCTAGTCCAGCAGCTGCCGATGCGTTGGCCGATCGGCGAAGACACGATCCAGACCATCCGCCTGCGCGAAGCAATGACCGATATGGAGTGGGAGGAGCGCCTGCGCGGCGACACGCAGCTCTACCGCGCCGCCTTCTTCCGCGGCGCCGAAGAGCCGCCGCCGAAGCCCCGCTAGCCGCCGCGCAGCTCCTGAGCAGTGTTGCCTAGGTTACTTGTCTAGGCCCGCTATCCCCGAACGCTCCTCTGTCTGCGGGGGAGATGGAGGCATGCGCAACGGCTCTGCCCGTGCCGGCGTGGCAATAGGCGCTGCCCCAGCGATCCCGCGCCGAGTCCGCTTCAGGCGGATCTGGAGGCGGACAGGCCCTCATCGGCGGCGAGCGCGTGCTTGCCGACTTCCCAGCCGGCGTGTGCGAGATGCTCGCCGGCAAACGCCACCGCATCCTCCTCCAGCTCGTTGGCCAGCGTGTCGTTGAAGCGGTTGAGCCAGCCGAACATCGAGATCACGCAGACGATCTCGACGATCTCGCTCTCGCTGTAGTGGCGCCGCAGCGCCTCGAAGTGCTCATCGGCCGCGCCGTTCGGTACATAGCCGGCGGCCAGCGCGAGGCGCAGCGCGGCGCGCTCGGCCTCGCTGAACAGCGGCGACGCCTCGAACTCCCAGACGGCCTCGATCTTGGCCAGCTCGACGCCCGCCAGCGTGTGCGCGAAGTGGCCCGTATGCGCCTGGCAGTAGCTGCAGCCGGCGCTGCGCGAGACCATGTGCGCGATCAGCTGCTTGAGGCCCGGGTCAACACCGCCCTCGCGCATGATTGAGGCGAAGAAGCCCTGAAACTCCTGCAGCACGCGCGGGCGCCGGCCGAGCACGTGGAAGCTCGTCGGGATGGTCGCGCCGGCCTGCGCGAGCGGCGCCAGAAAGGGCGCGGCTTCGAGCAGCGCCTCGGTGCTCAGCGGGTCGACTCGGTTCATGCTTGTGTCCTTCCTTGCCAGCGGACGAGCCCCTGGGTCATGGTCGCGGGCGGCGCCGGCCGACCGTCGCTGCCGACTTCCAGCAGATCGTCGAGCGCTGCGCGCAGGCTAGCGAGCCGCGGCGAGTCGGGTTGCAGCCAAAGCCGCCGGCGCGCCGCCGCTTCGGTTTCCCCGCGCGAGGCGAAGCTCCAGCGCTGCGCCTGCGAACGATGCACGCTGACCTGCGCGCCACGCGCCTCGAGCAGTTCGAGCAGCTGGCCGAGCCCCGGCAGCGCGATCTGCGCCTCGCCGTGCACGCGCGGCCACAGTTCGTGGAACAATCCGCCCGGCGCCTGCTCGAACATCAGCGCCGCGCACTCGCGCTCCGCAGAGCGCTCCAGCGTGTCGAGAAACTCGTTGATCGGCTCGATGTCGTAGCCGACATGCGAGATCAGCGCGACATCGCCGCGCGGCGGCTCCGCAGTCGGCCAGCGCTGATCGATCACGCGCGCATTATCAATCCCGTGCTCGGCGCGCAGCTGCTCGAACTCGGCGCGCATCGCGGCGCTGGGCTCGATCGCGATCACCTCGCGGACGCAGAGCGCCAGCGCCAATGCGAAGCGCCCGGCGCCCGCTCCAACATCGATCCACACGTCGTCCGGCTCGGCGATCGCCCGCAGCGCGTCGAGCGTTGGGTCGCCGCTGCGGCGCGGATCGGCGCGGAACGCGGCGGCGATCGGCGCGTAGTGATCGCCCTCGCCGCGGCGCTCGCGCAGGCGCTCGGCCTGTTCGCGGTTGCCGCGCACCGCCGCCGCCCACGCCGCCGCCAGCTGCGCCGCGCGCCCGCTCACGGCCCCGCCCCTTTCGCTGCCGAAAGAGCGGTCGAGTAGACTGGCGGTATGACTGCACAGTCCGATCTGACCATCGAATCCTTGCCCGATCTGCACGACTCGATCCTGATCCTGGCCTGGGAGGGCTGGAACGATGCCGGCGAGTCGGCCTCTACGGCCGCGCACTTTTTGGCGCGGCAGCTCGGCGGGCCGCCGTTCGCGACGATCGACCCGGAGGAATTCTACGACTTTACGGAAGCCCGCCCCATGGCCCGCTACCGGAACGGCGAACGGGTGATCGTCTGGCCCGGCACCGATTTCATGCAGCTGCGCAGCGCACACCGAGACGGCGGCCGCGATGTGGTGGTGGGCTGCGGGATTGAGCCGCACTTTCGCTGGAAGCGGTACCTGGGCGCGATGACGGAGCTGGTGCAGGCGATCGACGCCAAGCTGGTGATCAGCCTGGGCGCGGTCGCCTCGGGCACGCCGCATACGCAGCCGGTGCCGGTCAGCGGCTCGGCCAACAACCCGGCGCTGGCGGCGCGCTACAACATGCATCCATCGCGCTTCGAAGGCCCTTCGGGGATCGTCGGCGTGTTCCACGACCACTGCCGCCGCAACGACATCGGCGGGGTCTCGCTGTGGGCCGCGGTGCCGCACTATCTGCCCGGCATCGCCAACCCGGTGGGCGCGCGCGCCTTGCTGCGGGTGGTCGCGGAGATGACCGGCCTGCCGCTCGACTTGGATCCGCTGGACGGAGCGATCGAGCATTTTCACAGCCAGCTGGAAGAGGCGCTGCGGGAGAACGATGAGCTGCGCCAGTATGTGGCGCGCCTCGAGAGCGCGTCGCCGGCGAGCCCGCAGGCTGAGCCGCGCGAGTCGGAGTTGCCCTCGGCAGACGAGCTGATCGAAGGCCTCGAGAACTTCCTGCGCCAGCGCCAGGAACCGGATAGCTAGCGGCGGCCGACTGAGTGCAGCCGGCCGGCTGCGGCCAGATCAGGCGGGAGTGCGGCGATGACCGATGCAGAGCAACCAACCGATGCGGACCGCGGCTCGGCCTCGCAGAAGAACATCGACAAGATGTGGAAGTTCGCGCGCAAGTTCGCCGACAAGAGCGGCACCTACCTGCATCCACAGGAGGCGATCACCGAGTTTCTCGTGATCGGGCTGGCCAAGCACATCGATGAAGTCGGCCGCCCGCTCTGCCCCTGCAACTTCTACGAGGACAAGGCGGAAGAAGCGAAATCGTCGACCTGGATTTGCCCCTGCGAGGAGATGCAGCGCTGGAAATACTGCCATTGACTGCTGTTCTGCGATGAGGAAGGTCTTCCCATCACCGAATATCTGCCAGCCGACCACGAAGGCCGCACCGCCTACGGCGTGCGCACCGATCCAACCCCGGACAAAGGCCGCGCGCTGGGGCGGCTCGAAGAGCGCGAGGGGCGCAAGATCGAGAAGCGCAAAGCGGACGGCTGAGCTACGCTCGGTTGCGGCCGCCCGCGCTCCGGGCGGCCGGCGCGAGCGTTGGAACGACGGAGCAGCGACGAGTGGCACGTAAGAGCAATATCCACCGCGATCTGAAGCGTCGGCAGCTGCACGCCAAGCACAAGGATCGGCGCGCGCAGCTCAAGCAGCAGATCAAAGAGTCGCATGATCCGGCCGAGAAGCAGCGGCTCCACTGGCAGCTGCAGCGGCTGCCCCGCAACAGCAGCCCGACGCGGCTGAAGAACCGCTGCCTGGTGACGGGCCGCCCGCGCGGCTACATGCGCAAGTTCGGCCTTTCGCGGATCACCTTCCGCGAGATGGCCTCGTTGGGGCTGCTGCCGGGCGTTCGCAAGTCCTCCTGGTAGTTCGGGCAAGCCGGCGCTGAGGCGCTGCCGCGGGCAGCGTTGCAATGATGCAGCGTTGTGGGTTTCCTGCCTTGATTGCATAAAATGCAATCAACTGTCACAATGCATGCAGCGCTGCTCTCCAAGCTTGGCCGCGCTGGAAGGAACGCTCTATGACCGATGTGGTTCGACGGGTCGTCTGGATGCCGCTGCTGCTCGTGCTCGCCTCGGCGCTCGCGCTGAGCGCCTGCGCCGGCGACTCTGAATCGGCCGATGCGGCGGCCGATGCCGCGCTCCGCGCCTCCGACGCGGCCGAGGCCGCGGCGCAGGCCGCCGAGCGCGCGGCGGAGGCTGCCGAGACCGCCGACTCCAGCGAAGCGGAGGCCGCCGCCGAACGGGCCGCCGAAGCCGCCGAGCGCGCCGCGCAGGCCGCCGAACGCGCCGCCGACTCCAGCGAGACGGAAGCCGCCGCCGAACGCGCCGCTGAGGCTGCTGAGCGCGCGGCGCAGGCCGCCGAACGGGCCGCCGAAGCGGGCGGCGCCGACGCAGCAGGCGAGCTGACGATTTACTCGGGCCGCGGCGAGAGCCTGGTTGGGGCGCTGATTGAGCAGTTCGAGGCCGATACCGGCATTCGCGTCAAAGTGCGTTACGCCGGCACCGCTGAGCTGGCTGTCGCGATTCTGGAGGAAGGCTCGCGCAGCCCCGCCGATGTTTACTACGCGCAGGATGCCGGCGCGCTCGGCGCGCTGGCCGATGCCGGCGCGCTGGCAACGCTGCCCAGCTCGATCCTCGACCGCGTCGACGCCAAGTTCCGCCACCCCGACGGGCTCTGGGTCGGCACTTCCGGCCGTGCGCGTGTGCTCGTTGTCTCACCGGAGCGCGTTCCCAATCCGCCCGACTCGATCTTCGAGCTGACCGAGCCGCAGTGGAGCGGCCGCGTCGGCTGGGCGCCGGCCAACGGATCGTTCCAGGCGTTTGTGACGGCGCTGCGCCAGATCCACGGCGACGATGCGGCCGAGCAATGGCTGCGCGGCATGATCGCCAACGGCGTCCGCGAGTACCCGAAAAACTCTCCCCAGGTGCAGGCCGTGGGCGACGGCGAGCTCGACATCGGCCTCGTCAATCACTACTACCTCTTCCGCTTCCTCGATGAAGACCCTAATTTCGCGGCGGCGAACCACTTCACCGACCCCGGCGAGGCCGGCGCGTTGGTCAACATCGCCGGCCTCGCTGTGTTGAACGCTTCCGAGAACCGCTCGGCGGCGCTGCGCTTCGCTGAGTACCTGCTCAGCGAGGATGCGCAGGAATACTTCCGCGATCAGACGAGCGAGTACCCGCTGGCTGCGGGTGTCGCCGCACGGCCCGAGCTGGTGCCTCTCGACCAGCTCGACCCGCCGTCGCTGGCGTTGACCTCGCTTGCTGACCTGGAGGGCACGCTGGAGCTGCTGCAGGAGGTTGGCGCGCTCCCCTAAGCGCGGCGCGGCTCTCCCCCCTCCGGTTGAGGGTGAGGGGATCCGCACCGCGCTCGACCCCGCAGCAGCGCAGTGCGCCCGAGGGCGGGGCGGCGGAGCAGCTGGGCCCGCGGTGGTGATGCACCGCAGGCGCCGACTGCTTCGCCGCCCCCGTTCCCTGCTTCTTGCACCACTGGTGCGGCAACTAGTCTGACATGCACGGCAGCAGCGCGCCGTGCACAGCGGTCGGCGCCTCCTGCACGGCGCCTGAGGGACGGCAGGCCACAGAGCGTTGAGCCCGACCAGCCGGCCCTCCATCTCAGCGTTCTCGGCCTATCTGCGGCGCCCGCGGCTGCCGCTCGTCTGGACGATGGCGCTGGCCGCCGCCGCGCTCGCCTGTGTGCCGTTGGTTTACCTGGTTGTGCGCGCCGCCGAGGCCGATGCGGACGTGTGGAGCAGCGTGCTGCGCGGCGACACCGTGCGGCTGCTGCTCAACACCGCCGCGCTGGCCGCCGCGGTGACCGGCGCGGCGGCGGCGATCGCGATCCCCTGCGCCTGGCTGACCGAGCGTACCGACCTGCCCGGCGCCCGCTGGTGGCGCACGCTCACCGTCGTGCCCCTGGCGGTGCCCTCTTACGTGGCGGCGCTGGCGGTGATCGCCGCGCTGGGGCCGGCCGGGTCGCTGCAGCGGCTGCTTGCGCCGCTGGGCGTCGATGCGCTGCCCGAGCTCTACGGCTTCGCCGGCGCCTGGCTGGTGCTGACGCTGTTCTCCTACCCCTACATCCTGCTGGTGCTGCGGGCCGGGCTGCGCGACCTCGATCCAGCGCTCGAGGAGGCCAGCCGCTCGCTCGGTCAGAGCGGCTGGCGCACGTTTCTGCGCGTCACGCTGCCGCAGCTGCGGGTACCGCTGGCGGCCGGCGCGCTGCTGGTGGCGCTGTATGTGATCAGCGATTTCGGGGCAGTCTCGATGATGCGCTTCGACACGTTCACGCGCGCTATCTATGCGCGCTTTGGAACCACGTTTGATCGCTCATCGCTGGCGGTGCTAAGCCTCGTCCTGGTCGGTCTGGTCGCGCTGGTGCTGGCGGTCGAGGCGTCGCAGCGGCGGCGCGGACGCTACCACCGGCTCGGCGGCGGCGCGGCGCGCTCGCCGCGGATCGTGCAGCTGCGCCGTCAGCGCTGGACGGCAACCGGGTTTCTGGTCCTGCTGCTCGCCGCGGCGCTGGTGATCCCGCTGGGAGTGCTGCTGCACTGGTTCGCGCGCGGTCTGAGCCAGGGCGAGAGCTTTAGCGGGTTGGGGCCGGCGGTGCTGCACTCGTTGGAGGCGTCGGCCCTGGCCGGCGGCGCGGCGGTGGCTGCGGCGCTGCCGATCGCGATCGTCGTGGTGCGCCGGCCCGGTTGGCTGGCGGGGTTGATCGATCGCGCGTCGTATACGGGTTATGCGCTGCCTGGGGTGGTCGTCGCGTTCGCGATGATCTTCTTTTCGCTGCGGGTCGTGCCGGGGCTGTACCAGACGCTGGCGGTGCTGGTGTTCACCTATGCGGTGCTGTTTTTGCCGCAGGCGGTTGGGGCGCTGCGTTCGGCGCTGGTGCGGGTGCCGCCGAGCCTCGAGGAGGCGTCGCGCAGCCTGGGCCGCAATCCGCGCCAGACGCTGCTCAGCGTTACGCTGCCGTTGATTGCACCGGGCGTCATCAGCGGCTTCGCACTCGTATTTCTCACGACCATGAAAGAGCTGCCCGCGACCCTGCTGCTCGCGCCGACTGGCTTCGACACGCTCGCGACGCGCGTGTGGGTCGAGCAGGAGGAAGCGTTTTTCGCGCGCGCGGCGGCGGCCGGATTGCTGCTGCTGGTCTGCGCGGCGCTGCCGCTGCCGCTGTTGTTCGGCCGAGAGCGGTTCCTCCGTGCCTGATCTGCCGGCGATCACAGCCTCGGAGCTGACGAAGCGCTTCGGCGGCACCGCGGCCGTGCGTGCGGCCAGCTTCACGGCCCTGCACGGCGAGCTGCTCGCCCTGCTCGGGCCGAGCGGCTGCGGCAAGACGACGACGCTGCGCCTGCTGGCCGGCTTCGAGCGCCCCGATTCGGGCCTGGTCCAGATCGATGGGCGCACTGTCGTTGGCCCCGGCCTCTGGCTGCCGCCGGAGCATCGGCGGATCGGCGTGGTCGCACAGGATTTCGCGCTCTTTCCCCATCTCACGGTGGCGCAGAACGTCGCGTTTGGGCTTAGCGGGGGGTCTGCGGCGGTGCTGCGGCGGCGCTGGTTTCGGCCCGCGCCGATTCTCCCCCGAGCGCGGGAGATGCTGGAGTTGGTCGGCCTGGCGAACTTCGCCGACCGCTACCCGCACGAGCTCTCGGGCGGCGAGGCGCAGCGGGTCGCGCTGGCGCGGGCGCTCGCGCCGGCGCCCGCCGCGGTGCTGCTCGATGAGCCGTTCTCGAACCTCGACCAGAACCTGCGCGCCAGCCTGCGGCTGCAGCTGCGCGAGATCCTGCGCGCCGCACAGACGGCCGCGGTCTTCGTCACCCACGACCGCGAGGAGGCGCTCAGCCTCGCCGACCGTATGGCCGTGATGCGCGGCGGAGCGATCGAGCAGGTCGGGGCGCCGGCCGAGATTTACCACCATCCGGCGAACCGCTTCGTCGCCTCGTTTGTGGGCAATGCGAACGTACTGCAGGGCGGCCGCACGCGGCGCGGCGCGGAGACGCCGCTGGGCGTGTTGGCGATCAACGGCAGCGGCGCGGACGCCGCGCCCGGCGCGCTGCTCGACATCCTGCTGCGCCCCGAGCAGCTCTCGCTGCACGCTCCGCAGGACGCGCCGCCCAACCGCTGCGGGCGCATCCTCAGCAGCGAGTACTACGGCCACGACCAGCTGGTGCGGGTGCTGCTCGATTCGGGGCTGGAGCTGGAAGCGCGTCTGCACAGCGCCCGCGCCTGGGCGCCGGGTGAGCCGGTCGCGATCGCCGTTGCCGGCGAGGCCGCAATTGCGTTTCCGCGCTAGCGCTGGACTACCATCCAGCGCAGAGGGCCCAGCGCAGCAGGCGGGAGGCGGTATGCGCGTCGGACTGATGGTGGAAGGCCAGAACGGGCTGACTTGGGAGCGCTGGCGGCACATTCTGGCGCTGGCCGAGCGGCTCCGCTTTCCCTCGCTGTTTCGCTCCGATCACTACTTCACCGGGTCCGTGCAGCAAGACTCGCTCGACGCGTTTCTCTCGTTCGTGCCGGCCGCGCTGGAAACATCGAGCCTGCGCTTTGGACCGCTGGTGGCGCCCGTCACATTCCGCCGGCCGGTCGATGTCGGGCGGATGGCCGCTCAGCTCGATGCGCTCAGCGGGGGGCGCTTCGTCTTGGGCTTGGGCGCCGGCTGGAACCAGCCCGAGCACGACGCCTACGGGCTGCCCTTCCCGCCGACGCGCGAACGCTTTGAACGGCTCGAAGACGCGCTGCGGATGCTGCAGGCGCTCTGGGCGCCGGGCGCGGCGGCGTATGAGGGAGCGTATTACCGGCTGGAGGGGGCGGACTGTTTGCCGAAGCCGCCCGCAGGGCGCCCGCCAATCGTGATCGGCGGCGGCGGTGAGCGGCGCACGCTGCCGCTCGCCGCCAAGTACGCCGATGAGTGGAACGGCGTGACGATGACGCTGGAGGTCTACAAGCGCAAACGCGATCTGCTCGCGCGCGCCTGCGAGGCGATCGGCCGCGACCCTAACGAGATCGAGCACTCGATGATGCTCTTCCACGCCGTGGGGCCGCCCGAGATCCGCGATGCCGCCGCGCGCTTCGCCCTCCGCATGTTCGGCCTGACCGATCAGTCCCCCGAGCAGTATCTGAGCGGCTTGCAGGCGGGCGGCGGGTTGGTCGGCGGCGCTGACGAAATCGTCGACGCGATCGGCCGCCTGGCCGAGGCCGGGCTGGCCGAAATCCAGTTCCAGCACTTCCTGTTCGATCGCGACGACGTGCCGCACTTCCTGGCTGAAGAGGTTGCCCCGCAGGTGGCGGAGATCAGGATTGGAGATCACAGCTGATGCTGGTCGGCGAACTACTGACACACTTTCTCGGCACGCTGCACGAGGCCTACGTACGGTGCGTGGGCGAGCTTGATGACGAGCAGCTGCACTGGCGCCACTCCGACGACACCGTCTCGATCGCCTTCCACACCTGGCACTACGTGCGGACCAAGGACAACATCATCAACTTCGTTTGCCAGGAGCGGAAGCGCCCGCTCTGGCTGCGGCAGGAGCTCGACCAGGCCTGGGGGCTGCCGCGCGTCGACCAGGGCACCGATATGCCCAACGAACAGGCGCTGCAGCTGCGCGTGCCCGGCGTCGAGGCGCTGCTGCAGTACGCGCACGATGTGCACGAGGATGTAATTCCTTACGTACGCGACTCCGGCGAGGCTGAGCTGGCCTCGACGGTGCGGGTCGTGCAGTTTGGCCATCAGGCCAAGTCGCAGCAGATCCTGCAGACTTGCATCGCGCACGGCAACACGCACTTGGGCAACGTGATCACAATGCGGGCGCTGATGGGCATCGCCAGCCCCGGCTTCTAACTCCCCCGCAAAGAGGAGGACGCGATGCAGGTCAGCGATGCGGTGCGGATGGTGGCGGTGCCCGAAGATGAGCCGATGCGGCCGAGCTCGACGAATATCTACATCGTGGGCGAGGGGCAGGTGCTGACGATCGACTCGGGCGAGGCGATCGACAAGTTCCGCTGGATGCTGCGCGGCTACCTGGCGGCGATCGAGCAGGCCGAGATCGGCCTGGCCTCGATCACTCATCACCACTTCGACCACTCCGGCAACCTCAAGCACGTCAACGAGCTGCTCGGTGCGGAGATCGCCGTGCCTGGCAGCGGCGTCAAGCTGCTGCGCGGGCGGCTGCCCAAAGAGAACGTGCGGACGCTCGAGGACGGCGCGGCGATCGATCTGGACAACGGCGTCCAGGTGCAGGTGCTGGCGACCCCGGGCCACAGCGTCGACTCGCTCTGCTACTACATCGAGGAAGACGGCGTGCTGTTCACGGGCGACACGATTCTGGGCGTCGGCACGACGGTCGTAGGCGATATCAACGCCTACCGCGCCTCGCTCCAGCGCCTGCTGGCGCTGCCCAATCTGCGCATCCTCTGCCCCGGCCACGGCCCGCTCATCCATGACGCGCGCGAACGGCTGGAGCTGTACGTCAGCCACCGCCAGATGCGCGAGGATCAGATTCTCGAACAGCTGCAGTCAGGCGAGCCGCGCACCTCGTGGCAGATCATGGAAGCGATCTACGGCGACTCGATCGACAAACGCCTGCGGCGCGCCGCCGACGGGAATGTGCAGGCGCACCTGGAATCGATGGTGAAATCAGGCATTGTGGGGCGTTCGCGCGGGGTGCGGCGCAAGCGGCGGACATCCGCGATCGAACGCGAGCGCACCAAGCAGCGCGAGCGCAAGGCGTTGATCCGCAAAGCGAAGCGCTACGAGCGCGACAACCAGCGCCGCGCCGTCGCCCGCCAGGAAAGCCCCCCCACAGAGCAATGGCAGACGCCGCCACAGTACACGCTGCGCGCCCCGTCCGTAGACGAAGGCAGATCGTGATCCGCGGCTGACGCCGAGCTGACCCAGGCGGAAGCGGATGAGTTGTTCGCAATGCCTAAGCGCCTCATTGAGCCGCGTGTATTGCAGCAATACCCAGCCCCCGGCAGCCGTGTAGCGATTCAGTTGCAATCGATTGATCTGCGTGATCAATTCTGGCTCGATCTGCATCGAGGGAAGATCAACCTTGCGAAAGGAACGCATCAGCATCGAGCGCGGCGGGTTGTCATCCTCGCGCGCCTCGATTTTGCCGGGCCGCCGCACCGCAATCCTGATGGAACCGAAATAGGAGGCACCCACTTGCATCTCTATCGAGAAGGCTATGCTGACAAGTGGGCGTTTGAGCCGCCGGCTGATGACTTTACCAATCTGGCAGATCCGTGGATCAGGCTGGAGGATTTCCTGCGTTTCTGCAGCATTGTGGATCATGTAACTGGGCAGCGGAATCTGTTCCCGTGACAAACGATATTCAGGCGCTTGTGGACGAATACTGGAGCTGGTTGCGGAACAAGACTGCCGTCCGCGCGATTGACGGCTGGTCCGAGATCACGACGCCTTTCCTTGACCGTCACAATGACTATTTGCAGATCTATGCACGGCGCGAGGGCGGCGGGTACATACTCACCGACGACGGCCACACCCTGCTCGATCTCGAGCAGTCCGGCTGCGCACTGGACACTCCTAAGCGGCAGGCCCTGCTGCGTACGGCGCTGAACGGATTCGGCGTGCAGCATAACGCCAATGCGCTAGAGATCCGCGCCTCCGCCCAGAACTTCGCGCTCCAGAAACACAACCTCGTGCAGGCGATGCTCGCTGTGAACGACCTCTTCTACCTCGCTGCCCCGGTCGTTGAAAGCGTCTTCTACGAGGATGTCGCCGCCTGGCTCGATTCGGTCCCTGTCCGCTACACGCCGCAAATCAAATTCACCGGAGTGAGCGGCTACGACCATCGCTTCGACTTCGTAATCCCCAAATCAGCTAAGCAGCCGGAGCGAGTCCTGCGCACAGTCAATCGCCCCGATCGCCAGGCTGCCCAATCTGTCGCCTTTGCCTGGTTCGACACCAGAGATGTGCGCCAGCCCGACTCTCGTGCCTACGCGGTCCTGAATGACCGTAGCGGCCGAGTTGCCGAGAGCGTGCTCGACGCTATGCGTAATTATGAGGTGCGCCCCGTCCTCTGGTCCCAGCGTGCGCAGGCGGCCAAGGAACTGGCCGCCTGACTATTGGGCGGCTCGAACGGCGCGATCAGCAATGCCCCGGTCTTTGCCTTGAGGTCATTGCGAAGATTCACAGGCAGGCCAGGCCGCGGCGTCGGCTAGCCTTGAGCCGCTGCAGGCGCTGACAAGGAGCTTGACGATGGACTACGGGATCGGCATTCCTTCCTGGATTGATGCATGGAAAGAGGTTGCGGCGGCGGAGGAGGCCGGCTTTACCCACGCCTGGTTCTACGACTCGCAGCTGATCTACTCCGATGTCTGGGCCGCGATGGCGCTCGCCGCCCACCACACCTCGACGATCAAGCTGGGCACGCTCGTCGCGATCCCCAGCAACCGGATCGCGCCCGTCACGGCCGCCGCCGCTGCTTCAATCAACAAGCTGGCGCCGGGGCGGGTGATTCTGGGCCTGGGTACGGGCTACACGGGGCGCAACACGATGGGGCTGCCGGCCTATCCGATTCGGCGTTACCGCGAGTACGCCGAGCAGGTGCGCGGGCTGCTGGACGGCGAAGATGTGCTCTACCGCGACGACGTGACCGGCAAAGAGCGCTGGATCCGTCTGATTCACGGCCACCGCGGCGAGTTCCTCAATCTCGACGACCAGATCCCGATCTACATTGCGGCCAACGGCCCGCGCGCGCTGGCGGTGGTTGGGCAGGCCGGCGACGGCTGGGTGACGACGGGAATGGGCGGCAACGCGCAGGCCGGCTTCCCCGTCATTGCCGCCGCTGCGGAGGCCGCCGGGCGCAGCAGCGCGAAGCCATACACGGTGGGGCTCGCTTCGGGGCTGGTGCTGCGCGAGGGCGAATCGGTCGATTCGGAGCGCGCCGTGCGGCGCGTCGGACCGGCGATGGTGCCGGGCGTCCACGCGATGTGGGAGGCCGCGCACGGGCCGGGCGCGGACCTGGGCATGAACAACCCCGACCTGGCCGGCGAATACCACAGCTACATCCGCGAATACGCGCGCGGGCGCGGCACGCCGGAGGACCGCCTCTACCTCGACGTTCACGAAGGGCACATGGTCTACCTCAAGCCCGGCGAGGAGCGGTTTGTCGACACGGGCCTGATGTCGCGAATGCTCGTCGGTACGGGGCCGCAGATCATCAGCAAACTCGAACAGCTGGAGGCCGAAGGCGTCGACAACATCGCGCTTACAGCCAACGACCCGGAGGGCGCGCGCGAGTTGATCGAAGACTTCTCGCGCGAGGTGATTCGCCCCCGCACAGGCTGAAACTGGCTGAAACAGAACTGGCTGAAACAGGCTGCAGCGGTCGGAGGATGAGATGGATTACGGGATCTGCGTTCCGACCTATATCGATATGTGGCGCGAGGTCGCTGCGGCGGAGGAGGCCGGATTTACGCACGCCTGGTTCCCCGATTCGCAGCTGATCTGGTCCGACGCGTACGCCGCGATGGCGCTGGCGGCGGAGCGCACCTCGACGATCAAGCTGGGCACGCTGGTCTCAATTCCGAGCAATCGGATCGCGCCGGTGACGGCGTCGGCGGCGGCCACGATCAACAAGCTGGCCCCGGGGCGGGTGATTCTGGGCTTGGGCACGGGCTACACGGGCCGTAACACGATGGGGCTGCCGTCGTATCCGGTCGCCAAGTTCCGCGAATATGCGCAGCAGCTGCGCGGGCTGCTCGCGGGCGAAGATGTCGCCTTCCGCGACGACGTGACCGGCGCCGAGCGCTGGATCCGCCTGATTCACCCCGATCACGAGGACTTCATCAACATCGCCGATCCGATCCCGCTCTACCTCGCCGCCGTCGGTCCGAAGGCGATCGGCGTCGTCGGCGAGCTCGGCGACGGCTGGGTCACGACCAGCAGCGGCCGTCAGGTCGCCGACGGATTTCCGCTCATCGAGCGGGGCGCCGCCTCCGTTGGGCGCGCCTACGAGAAGCCCTACACCGTGCAGCTGACCTCCGCCTGCGTGCTGCGCGAGGGCGAGACGACCGCCTCCGAGCGGGTCGTGCAGCGCGTCGGCCCTTGGGACGTGATGACTCTGCACACGCTGTGGGAGGTGTCGCACGGGCGCTGGGGCCGCAATCTGCCGATCGCCGACGCCGACCTGGCCGGCCAGTATCACCGTTACATCAGCGGCTACGCCGAGGCCCGCGGGCGCCCGCTCGACCGCCTCTATCTCGATGTGCACGAGGGCCACTTCTCATTCCTCAAGCAGGGCGAGGAGCAGTTCGTCGACTCCGAGCGGATGGCGGCGGGGATCGTTGGCCGCCCCGCAGAGCTGATCGAAAAGATTGAAGCCGCCGCCGCAGCCGGCGTCGATCACCTCGCGCTCGCCGCCCACAGCCCCGCAGGCGCGCGCGAACTGATCGAGGACTTCGCGCGCGAAATCATCAAACCGATGAGCGGCTAGGCGCTCTTGACATAGCTGCAAGCTGCCGGCGCGGCGGGCGGCGGGACAGCTCTGCAGCCGAGCGCCGCGCCGTGCAGCAGAGGATTGCCGCTGATGGACGCCCCGCTGAGATTCGACGGCCCCGAGGCCGGCCCGCGCGACCGCATCCTCGTGCTCGCGCACGGTGCGGGCGCGTCTTCGAGTCACCCTTCGCTCGCGGAGCTGGCGCGCTTGATCGGCGGGCAGGGGGTGACGACGGCGCGGTTTGATTTTCCCTACATGCGCCGCGCGGCGCAGACGGGGCGGCGGGCCTGGCCGCCCGACGATGAAGACGTGCTGACCAGCGCCTGGATCGGCGTGATGCGCGGGCTGGCCCCGATTCGCCGCCTGGTCATTGGCGGCCGCTCGCTGGGCGGCCGCGTCGCGAGCACGCTCGCCGACGCCGCAGAGACGGCCGGGCTGGTCTGCGTCAGCTATCCGTTCCATCCGCCGCGCCGCGAGGGGCCGGTGCGCACAGCGCATCTGCGCGGGATCGCGACGCCGACGCTGATCGTGCAGGGCGAGCGGGATCCGTATGGGACGCGCGAGGAGGTTTCCCAATACCGCCTTTCGCCCAACATCCGCATCCACTGGATTGCGGACGGCGACCACAGCCTGGCGCCGCGCAAACGTTCGGGGCTGACGGAGCAGGACAACCTGGTTGACGCGGCCGAGGCGATCGCCGAGTTCGTGCGGACGCTTCCATAGCGGGATGTTGACAACCCGCGCGCTTAGGGCTCTCGCCGCTTGCGCGGACAGCTGCCACGGAGCGGCTGAGGAGGGGATGGGCGGCAGCTCGTCCGCGGGCAGGGAGAGGGGGAGCGGGAGAGGCTCTACCCGCGGTTAGGAGCGCCAGGTGACGGGGGCGGGCCGGCGGTTGGCGGCGGGGATGCGGGCGGTTGCGGGGGCATAGCCGAGGTAGATGTAGCCGACGATGCGGTCGCACGCGGCGAGGCCCAGCCAGCGTTTGGCGGCCGGCGATTCGGCGAGCGCGCCGGTGCTCCATTTGGCGGCGAGCCCGCGCGCGTGCGCCGCGAGCAGCAGGTTCTGGGTCGCGCAGCAGCAGGCCGCGTAGTCCTCTAGATCACGCACCGGGTCTTCGGGCGAGCCGGTCTGCGTCACGGCGATAAAGAGCGGCGCGCGCTTAAGCTTGGCGCGCGGGTCTTTGGCCGGGTTGGCGCCGGCCGCCTCGAGCTCGGCCCAGACGGCGTCGGCGAGTTCATCGCGCGCGGCGCCGCCGACGACGTGGAAGCGCCAGGGCTCGGTGTGCTTGTGATTGGGCGCCCAGACGGCGGCCTCGAGCAGCTCTTCGATCAGCCCGCGCGGGACGGCGCGGCCGCTGAACGCGCCGATCGTGCGGCGACCGCGGATCGCCTCGACGACATCCATCACAGTCCTCCATCGGTAACCGGCCGAACACGGCCAGCGCATAGGATCGTGCCCATGTTACGCGCCGGCGCACGGCAGACGTTTGCGGCCTTTGCGGTGGGCCGCTACCGCCTGCACTGGCTCCAAACCGCCGCCGCGTTCATCTCGTTCTCGATGTCCTTCACGGTGCAGAGCGTCGTCGCCTTCGATCTCACCGGCGAGAACGCCGCTGTCGGTCTCGTGGGCGCGGGCAACGGGATCGCCTGGCTGATTATCGGCCCGCTCGCCGGTGCGCTCGCCGATCGGCTGCCCAAGCGCCGTCTGCTCGTGCTCGCGCAGACTGTGATCGCGCTGAGCTTTCTGCTGCTCGGCATTCTGATCGTCAGCGGTCAGATCGCGATCATTTGGCTGGTCGTCAGCAGCTTTCTGCTCGGCTCCTCGTTCGCCTTCACCGGGCCCACGCGCCGCGCCTACATCGGTGATCTGGTCTCGGCGCGGCTGGTCGGCAACGGAGTGGCGCTGCTGCAATCGGCGCTCTCGCTGCCGATGATGATCGGCCCGGCGATCGCCTCCGGCCTGCTGGCGCTCGCTTTTGTCGGCCCCGGCGGCACCTACTTTGCCATGTTCGGCCTGTTGGGCCTGACGATTCTCTCGCTGGCGCTGCTGCCTTCGGGTGCGCCGCGCGCCGTGCGGCGCGGCGGCATCTACCGCGAGATCGTGCTGGGGCTGCGCTACGCCGCCGCCCAGCCGCACCTGCGCCTGCTGCTGATCTCGCTGCTGCTGATCTCAATCGCCGGCCAACCCTACCAGGTGCTGCTCGCGGGCCTGCTGGAGAACACACTCGGCCAGCCGGCCGAGCGGATCGGCCTGCTGCAGGGCGTCGCCGGCGGCGGTTCGCTGGTGGTCGGCCTCGCTGTCGCGGGGGTCGTCGGTACGGCCTGGTCGGGCCGCGTCATGTACAGCATGGGGCTGCTCTTCGGCCTCGGCATCGTGCTGCTCGGCCTGACGCCCAGCCTCGCCGCCGCCTTCCCGTTCATGTTCATGATCGGCGCCGGCGTCAGCGCGTTCCAGGCCGTCAACACGGCCGAAGTGCTGGTTCAAAGCGAACCCGAGTACCACGGCCGGCTGACCGCGCTGACATTTCTGCCGTTCGGCGTCTCCACCCTCGCCGGGTTGCTGTTCGGCAACCTCGCCGACGCCAGCGGCGAGCGGGTCGTCCTGATCGGCATGGGCCTCGCCGTGATCGCTATCGCCGCCTTCTCCGGGCTGCGCTACGACCGCTTGGGCGGCCCGCCCGCCCGTGCGCAGCAGGCCGCCCGCGCCGTGCTCCGACCGATCGCCGCCCTGATGCGCGGCCAGAAAGCTCACATATGCCGATCCATCCAGCCGACGAGGCGGTCGTAGTACTCCTGCTGCAGCTTGGGATGGGCGGTGCGCAGCATCAGGTGCGAGCAATCGGGGAAGCGTACGAACTTGGCGTGCTTGCCGCGGTCGCGCAAGGCTGCGAAATACTCTTCGCTCTGCGAGATCGGGCAGCGGTAGTCGGCCTCGCCGTGCATCAGCAGGACGGGGGTCTCGACCTGTTCGACGTAGCTGATTGGCGAGCGTTCGCGGTACCACTGGCGCGCGTCGGCGGGGCGGCCGCGCCACTGAAAGCGCCCCCAAGAGGGGCCGATGTCGGAGGTGCCGTACATCGATTCGAGGTTGATCACCGGCGCGCCGACAACAGCGGCGCGGAAGCGGTTGGTTTGGCCAATCAGCCAGGAAGTCATGTAGCCGCCGTAGGAGTAGCCGTGCACGCCGAGCCGTTCGGCATCGACGTAGGGCCGCTCGCAGACGGCGTCGAGCGCGGCGAGCAGGTCGAGCGAGTCCTCGCCGCCCCAGTCCTCCACCACCGCGCGGGTGAACTCGGGGCCGAAGGTTGAGGAGCCGCGCGGGTTGACGAACAACACTAGATAGCCGGCCCCCGCGATGATCTGGTGCAGCGTATTGAAGCCCTCGGCGAAGAAGCCGTGCGGGCCGCCGTGGATCTCCAGCACCAGCGGGTACTGCCGGGCAGGGTCGAAACCGGGCGGGAAGATCAGGCCGCACGGAATCGGCAAACCGCCGCGCACGATCGTGAACCACTCCGCAGCGCCGGGCTGATGGGCGGCGAGGTAGTCGGCGCTGACCGAGCTGAGCGGCAGGCTGCGCTCGGCACCGGCGGCCGCGCTCTGGGCGGCGAGCTCGCCGGGCTGGTCGGGCCGCGCTGCGATCGCTGCGATCCGTTCGCCGTCGGCGGAGATGTCGATGCCGTTGATCAGTTCCGGCTCAGCGCGGATCGCTTCTGCTTCGCCCGCTCCGTCCGCGGAGACGCGCCAGACGCCGGAGCGCCCGCAAGCGTCGGCGGCGAAGCTGATGCCGGCCTCGGTCCAGCGAATCGGCGGCGGCGCAGCGAGCGGGAAAAAGCCGCTCTGGGGGGTGAGATCGCCGTCAGTCAGGCGGGTGCGGCGGCCCGAGCGGCGGTCGATCCGGTACAGATAGGCCTGATGCCGCTCGTCGACGCTGGTCAGCGCGGCGGCCAGCGATTGGCCGTCGGGCGACCAGGCGGGCCGCCCGGCCGACAGCACGCCGGGCGTGAGCCGCTCGATCTCGCCGCCGTCCGCCGGCATCAGGCAGAGTTCGCTGCCGAACGGTCGGCGCTGCTGGCGCTGCGGCGAGCGGTCCGAGGCGAACGCGATCCAGCGTCCGTCGGGCGAGACGACGGGGTGCGCGTGGTTGTAGGCCCCCTGCGTGAGCTGCTCGGCCGCCCCGCTCTCCGCGTCGATCCTGAACAGGTGGTGGTAGGCGTCGACGCGGTAACCGAGCGTGTCGCCGCGGTAGTAGATGTTGCGCAGCACCCGCGTGCGCGGGGCGTCGTCGTCCTCGATGCGGCGTTCGGGATCGACGTCGACGACCGCGATCAGCCCGCTGCCGTCGGGCAGCCAGGTGCAAGACTCGACCTGGTCGGGCAGGTCGGTGAGCCGCCGCGCTTCGCCGCCGCCGAGCGGCAGCAGCCAGATCTGGCGCGGCGCTTCGGCGTCGGCGGCGCGCAGGAAGGCGAGCTGCGCGCCGTCGGGCGACCAGACCGGCGCGCTGTCGCGCGGGCCGGCCGTCAGCCGCCGGTCGCCGCTCCCGTCGAAGGCGGCGGCGCGGATCTGCGACTCGCTGCTCATCGTCTCGCGCGAGACTTGCGACGCCACGTACGCGACCGACGCGCCGTCGGGCGAGATGGCGGGGCTTCCGACGGCGGGCAAATCGAAGACGATCTCCGAGTCGATCGGCTTGCGCGCTGCGCTGTTGGTCATTGGCGGCCTCCGTTCCGGCTCAGCTTGCTGCGCGCAGGGTATGCGCTGCGCTGCCCTATCTTGGCTCTGCGCGGCAGCAGCGCCGCGCAGGAGGCAATCGAATGGCGACAATCGATCGCGGCGGGGTCGAGATCTACTACGAAGCGCAGGGCAGCGGCCCGGCGCTGCTGCTCAGCCACGGCTACGGGGCGACATCGCAGATGTGGGCGGGGCAGCTGGGGCCGCTCTCGGAGCACTGGCGCGTGATCGCCTGGGACATGCGCGGCCACGGACGGACGGCCAGCCCCGAGGACCCCGCCTGCTACTCGGAGGCGGAGACGGTAGCCGATATGGCGGCGGTGCTGGACGCCGAAGGGGCCGAGCAGGCGGTGATCGGCGGGCTCTCGCTGGGCGGCTATATGTCGCTGGCCTTCCATCTCGTACACCCCGAGCGGACGCGGGCGCTGATGCTGTTCGATACCGGCCCCGGCTACAACAACCCCAACGGGCGCGAAGGCTGGAACCGCAATTTCGCCTTTCCGCGCGCCGAGGCGCTGGAAACGCGCGGGCTGGAGGCGCTGGGCGGCTCGGAGGAGGTGCGCGTCTCGACGCACCGCTCGGCCGCCGGGCTGGCGCGCGCCGCGCGCGGGATGCTGGCCCAGTTCGATAACCGTGTGATCCAGTCGCTCGCCGCGATCCAAAAGCCGACCTTGGTGCTGGTCGGCGAGCGCGACGAACCGTTTCTCGGCTCGACCGATTACATTCACAACAAGGTCGCGGGCTCCACGAAAGTAGTCGTGCCCAACGCCGGGCACGCCGCTAACATCGATAACCCCGCCGACTTCAACCGCGCGGTGCTGGATTTTCTCGCTGCGCTCGGCTGAGGCACCGCTAGGAGCAGATGATGCAGGTTTCACTCTTCTTTCTTCCGTCGGTCGGCACGCGCGAGGATATCGAGCAGGGGATGGCCGGGCTGCGGCCCGAGCTGTATCAGGAGATGCTCGCCGATCTGAGCGAGTTCGCTAAAGCCGGCGACGCGCTGGGCTACGACTCGATCGGTTTCACCGAGCACCATTTCCACATCGAAGGATTCGAGCTGTCGCCCAACCCGATCATGCTCGATCTCTACCTGGCGATGCAGACGGAGCGGATCCGCGTCGGCCAGCTCGGGATCGTGCTGCCGGCGCACAACCCGATCCGCGTCGCGGAAGATATTGCGATGCTCGATCATATGAGCGGCGGCCGCGCGCTGGCCGGCTTTGCGCGCGGCTACCAGCGCCGCTGGGTGGATACGCTCGCGCAGCAGATCCACGGCGTGCACGCTGCACGGCCCGGCGACCACGATGCGATCGACGCCGCCAACCGGGCCGCCTTCGAAGAGCACTTCAACATTATCCGCCGCTGCTGGACGGAAGATATGATCTCCTACCAGGGCGACGCTTGGCAGATTCCGCCCGAAGGTACGCCTTGGGATATCGAGGCGACGCGGCTGTACGGCGCGGGGGTCGATGAGCAGAACATCGTACGCGAGATTGGCGTGGTGCCGAAGCCGCTGCAAAAGCCGCACCCGCCGCTGTTTCAGCCCTTCGCCTCTTCGGAGCGCACGATCCGTTGGTGCGCGCGCGAAGGCATCACAGCAATTCTGCCGCCGATGTACCCAGAGCTGCAGAACCGCCTCTACGAGGTCTACCAGGAGGAGGCCGCGGCGGCCGGCCGCACGCTCCAGCCCGGCGAGGGCCTGGGCGTGCTGCGCGATGTGATCATCACCGATACCGATGAGGAGGCGCTGGAGCTCTGGCGCCGCTCGGCCGCCTTCGCCGGCGCCGCCTGGTTCGCCCCCTTCGGCTTCGCGGAGGCGCTGCGCCCGCCCGGCGGCGAGCTGCTCGGCGTCGAGGAGATGCTCGAGCACGGCCTGCTCTTCGCCGGCACGCTCGACTCGGTCAAGCGCCAAGTCCAGAATATGCTCGATGTCACCCCCGTCAGCTGGGTCTTCATGTGGCAGTACAACGGCCTGCTCAGCCGCGGCCAGATCCTGCGCACGATCGAGGATTTCTCAGAGCGCGTACTGCCAGAGTTCGGCGGACTGGGGGGCGGCTAACGGCCGCTCCGCTTGCCATGATCGCGTACTCTGCCAAATGAGGAAAATGGCAGGATGACTTCGCTTCTAACGGCGCTTCGGCAGTTCGACGCTCTGCGAGACGGCGACTTGGGCCGTGATCTGGTATCGCACGAATCGCTCAGTGCGATAGCCCCGGCATATGCCGATGTGGACCTGTGGGACAGACTGTCGCGGCCGATTGCCGAGGGGCTCCGCGCTCTGGGTCTCGACCGCCTGTACTCGCATCAGGCCGACGCGATCCGCATGGCTCTGGACGGGCGAAACGTCGTCTTGCAGGCGCCCACTGCAAGCGGGAAGACCCTTGCGTTTCAGGTGCCGATGCTCGATTCGCTGGCCAGGGAGCGCAGCGCCCACGCGTTGATGATTTATCCGAACAAAGCGCTTGCGCTTGACCAGCGAGATCAGCTGATCTCGCTGTCCCGGCTGATCCCGCGGCGTGAGATCGGCTCATGGTGGTACGACGGCGATACTCCACAAGAAGAGCGCACGGTACTCCGCAAGAAGCCGCCGCACATCTTGATCACCAATCCCGAAATGCTCAACTTGAGCTTCCTCGGACACGCCGAGTTGTGGGAAACCTTTCTTCGCGGCCTCAAGTGGGTCATCATCGATGAGATGCATGAGTACCGAGGCTACTTCGGGTCTAACGTCTCGTTGCTCCTGCGGCGTCTGTCGCATCATCTTTCGATGCTTGGCGTACACCCGCAGTTCTTTCTGAGTTCTGCGACCTGCGCAAATGCCAAGGAACACGCCGAGAGCCTGACCGGCCTGCAGTTCGAACAAGTCGACGCGGCGCAAAGCATGAGGCCGCGGCGCGACTTCTTCTTCGTGCAGCCGGATATTCCTGATTACCAGTATTGGGACATCCTGCAGCTCCGTACAATGAAAGCGGGACTCGCCTGCCTCAGCTTGGGGAAGTCGGTGCTTGCGTTTTGCCCGACACGCAAGTTCGCTGAGTCCTGCTACCCGATCGCGATGCGGGAGATCGAGCAATTGCGGGAGCGCGGCGAGATCGATATCGACCCAGACAAAGTGCGCGTGTTCAGGGCGGGCCTGAGCACCGACGAGCGGCACGAAATCCAGCGAGGTCTCAAGCAGGGCACGATTCAATTGGTGTTCACTACCAGTGCACTCGAGCTGGGAATTGACATCGGCGGCCTCGACGGCGTCATCCTGGCCGGCTTTCCAGAGAACATGATGTCGGCCTGGCAGCGAATCGGCCGCGCCGGGCGGAACTGGAACGCGGATGCGTTCGTCCTCTACTACGCACGGAATAACCCGCTCGATCGGTTCTATGCATCCAACCTTGAGACGTTCCTCACGAAACCGCTGGATGATCTGGTTGCGAACCCAGCCAACGAAGATCTGGTCAAGAACCACGTGCCGGCGCTGCTTTTTGAGAGCCCCGATTTCGAAGGAAGTGCTGAACTTCTAGGCTCAGCATTACACCGGGCGGCAAAGGAAAAGCGACGAGCCGGCGCAGAGCCGGTCCGCAGTGGACGGTACCGGCCGCACCGCACCATTTCCTTTCGCGGCACAGGCGGCGGCAGCTTCACACTCAAAGACGGCTCGCGGGAGATCGGTACGTTATCAGGCCAGCAGCAATTCCGTGAAGCGTACCACCGCGCCGTCTACCTGCATGGCGGCCGCACCTACAGAGTGCAAGAGATCGCTCTGACCGGCAACGGCGGGGAGATCCTGCTTGGTTCGGCCGAGCCGCACTTGAGAACGAACGCGTCGCTATTCACATCTCTTGCCGAGCGCGATATTGACGCTGGTATGAGGTGGACCACACGCGGCCAGACAGTCAGCGCGTACTATGGGCAGGCTGTGATTACAGAGGTCATGAATTCAATTGAAGAAGTCAACGCACTCACAGGTGAGGTGCTGGATCGCTGGCCGCCGACCGTTCAAACAGCAAGGTTCGATAATGCGCATGCATTCTGGGTGTGTGAGGATACACGCTCTGAGGAGGCTGCAGCGGGCGTCACCGCGCTCCAACATCTGTTGCGCGTCGGAGCCTTATTCTCGATTCCGCTTGACTCGCACGACATCTTTCCGCACGCGGATGTGCGAGAGCAAAAAGCGTATATTGTAGAAAGTTACCCGGGCGGCATCGGCATCGCTCGGAAGGTTCTCGAGCGGTGGCGTTCAATTCTCAAGGTGGGCATACGGGTGGCAGAGGGTTGCGGCTGCAGACGAGGCTGCCCGAACTGCATTGTGCCGCCGCGCGAGCGCGGTGAACTCGATAAGACCGCCGGCATCGTGCTTGCGGAACGTCTGCTTCGCGCGACAGAAGGCCCCCATCACGCAGAATTCGAGAATTCGTTGTGGGAGCCGACCGGAGCTTGAGGCCGAGACAGCGCAACGCTCCATCGAGGATTGTTCGGAGCGGCCGGAGTTCGGCGGGCTGGGTGGCGGCTAGGAACCTGTTCGGCTAACGGTCGCTCCGCTTGCGCGAGATTTCGCCCTCATCGGTGAAGACGACGCGGGAGCGCTTGCCGCCGTGAATCTGCGGTTCCCGCGCGAGCTTGCGGCGCAGCAGCTCGAGCGGCCCGCCCTCGGCGGCCAGCGATTCGGGCAGCCCGAGCACGTCGACCAGGATCGCGCGGTCCAGTTTCGCCCGCGCCGGGTCCTCATCGATCTGGTCAAAAGGCAGAAAGCGCTCGCCGCTGAGCCGCTCAAAGGCAGCCTTGGCGGCGGCGTGCTGCTGGTCGGAGAGTGTGCGGGTGTCGAGTGTGGGGATGTTTGGGATGGCGGTCACACTAGTTAACCCTCGCCCTGATTGAGTCTTGTTGGTGACCCACCAATGCATGAGCATGCCCAATGTCGAATTACACCAGAGTGTGAACGAGTATTCGTGGTCAGGGTTCTCGAAGATGACGGATGGCCAGGCGCGTCCACCTATAGTCTTGCGCTCGGTCATTGCAGCGATCAGGGATTGAGCGCTGAAACCAACATCGCGGTTGTAGTGGGCACGCGTCGCGCTGGCGATCACTGACTCGGCCTTTTCTGCCAGTGCGTCTCGCGAGTTGGGATGGACATGCTTCAGTTGTGCTTCAGAATCAGGGGTGATGATCAACTGCCGTTCCCGCTTCGCGTTGCTTCCCCAGACGACTGGAATTGTCGGGGTTGCAGCGGCCGGCGGTGAAATGATCTCAAACGGTCCTCGTGGAGTGCCGTCCGCGTTGCTCCAAGATATGTCTGCATGGTATGGACCGCGGCCAGCGATTTCGCCGATTAGCGCGATCGAAATACCGCGTCGATCTGAAGGGTTCATTCCAGGGATCGACAGGCGGCCGTGCTGTAGTTGATACGCCGCTTGGGCTAGCGACGCATCGGCAATCCCAACCACGGGCCATGGACCTGTCTTTGGAATCGGACAGTCGAGGAGATAGCCGACGCGTTGGCCGCCGATCTCGAGCGGTGTTCCTCCGACAGGATCGTCTTCGAGGCGCCGGACTTGGCCGATCTGAACTTCGTGGTTGATGCACTCCGCGATTAGTTCAGCGGTGGGAGTGTTAGGCGGCGAGCTGCCGAGGACCACAAAGCAGGCTCTGGGCTCTGGGCTCTGGGCTCTGGGCTCTGGGCTAATTGTACCAGAGCCGATGAGCAGGCATTCGGCAATCCCGGTGTCAGCCGAGAACGCCGTGTTGCCTGGGCGCGGCGCGGCGATTGTGATGACGGTGAGATCGTCGAACCGCCGCGCGATCTCGGTGCGTACGTTGTCCCACGGCGCACCGCTGACCGCACTGAGTGGAAGGACGAGGGCAACGCAGCCATTCGCATTGACCTTGCGCTGCGCAAGGTCAACGAAATCGGCTGACAACCCGGCGTTGCCGCTTGCTAGCGGCGGACCTTCACGGCGGCCGCGGAGGTGGCGCGTCATTTCCTTCTGTACAGACGGAGGGGTGTTCAACCCTGCGAAGGCAGGGTTTCCAGTCCCTTTCTTCTTGGCCTCCTGACCGACAGCGCGCGTAAACGGGGGGTTCATGATCACTAGATCGAACTGGCCGTGGCCGACGCGGTTGACGAGGTCGGTGACTTCTTCGGGCGCGCGGCCGCCGGCGGTGGCGGCGGCCGCCTGGCTGATCAGGCTGGGTTGGATCTGCTCGGCGAGCAGGTCGAGCGAGCCGATCGCGACTGAGCCGTCTTCCTGTTTGCCGTAGGGCATGGTGAGCAGGCATTCGCCCTCGAAGGGGACGTCGGGGTGGGCGCCGGCGAGCATCGCGGCGGTGAGGTGGACGGCGATGTTGAGCACGTCGAGGCCGTGCAGGCCGTTCTTCATCAGCTCGCGGTGGAGCTGCTTGGGGTCGCCGCCGTGCAGCTCGTGGAGCATGGAGATGCGTTGGTAGGCGGCGGCCAGCAGCGTGCCGGTGCCGCAGGCGAAGTCGCCGATTTGGAGGGCGGCGACCGATTCGTCGCCCCACTCGGCGCCGCCCGGCGCATGCTCGGCGGGGATCGCCAGGCCGGCCAGCAGCGCGGCGGCGGCGGGGCGGGTGTAGAAGGTGGCGAGGAACTTGCGGTCGGCGATCAGACGCTGGACGATCGTGCCGGTGAGGTCGTGCGAGCGGGTTACGCCGCCTTGGACGAGCATCTCGGCGGCATCCCAGAGCGGCGCGAGCACGGCTGCGGCGGTGGCCATCGGCAGCTCGTTGAGAATTGCCTTGGCGGTGGCGAAGATCGGCCAGTAGTTGACCTCGAGGATCTGGTCCCACTCGGCGAGCAGCTTCGAGATCATGAACAGATCCAGCTGCGAGCGGAATTTTGAGAGCGGCGCGGCGCGGCGGCCGAGGCCGTCGAGCGACGCCTCACGCTCGATTCTGAAATCCGATTCGGCCAACGCCTCGTGAAAGATCAGCGCGTTGATTAGCACGGTCATCGCCATGCGGCGGGTCTGATCGCCGAGGTCGTCGGCCTGGCCGAGCCGCTGGGCGATAGCGGGCCCAACGCCGCTGCGGTGCGATTCGTGCTTGCGGTCGAAGGCGCCCGCAGCGGCGGTGACGCCGTCCTCGAGGATCTGGGCCAGCCGTTCGACGCGCGGAGCGGGGGTGGAGGCGCGGGCGGCGAGCATCGCGAGGTTGAGCACGCCGCCCTGCAGCCAGCCGCTCTCGGGCAGGCGCTCATGCCCGCCGCCGGCGTTGGCTGTGTAGAGGGCGTACTCGAAGTCCGCGGCTTCACGGATCGCCCCGCGCAGCGCTTCACCGCTGAGGCCGTGCAGGCTGGGCGGGTAGACGAGCGCGATGGCGCTCTCGATCGGGCGGCCGGTCTCGTTGACGGTCTGTCCGAGCCGCGCGAGAGCGTCCTGCTCGGCGGATCTGCGGCTGCTGCGCTCGGCCTCGATCACGACGGGCCAGCCGGCCGGTTCTTCGATCAGGATGTCGGGGCGTTTGCTGCTGCCGACCAGCGTCTTCAGCTCTTCGGAGCGAATCCGCCAGCTGGTTCGGCGGAGCTCCTGCAGGACCTCGCCGAGGGCGTCGTTGATCGTGGCTTCATGGGTGGTGGCGGGCACGCGGCCGACGCCTTGTCAGAGCTTCACGAGCAGGGCGACGGCGGCGATGATGAGGCCGCTGGAGCCGAACACGGCGATCAGCATGCGGTTGACGATTCGCATTTCCTGTTCGCGCAGTGCGCGTTCGAGGTCGGAAATGGTCACGAAGCCGCTGAATGCCTCAGCGAAATCGTCGGCCTGTTCGCTGTTCGCGCCGAAGTTGACGGCGGCGCGCCTGATGCGGAGGATGCTCAGCGCCATCCGGGGCTCCCCTGTCCGATTAGGGTATCAACTCCAGCACCCGCTGCAGGTTCTCGGGGTCGGGGCGCAGTGCGCCGGGTTTGAAGCTGCGCACGACTTCGGCGACGGCGGCGTTGCAGGGGGTGGGCACTTCGACCTTGCGGCCCTGCTCGACGACCCAGCCGTTGAGGGCGTCGATTTCGACGCGGCGGCCACGCAGGACGTCTTGGAGCAGCGAGGGGCGGCCGACGCCGAGCGCCTGGGCGCCGGCGATGAGCTCGGCGTCGAGCTGGCTGGAGTCGGCGCCGTTGGCGGCATCGACGAAGCGCTGCGCATCGATGCCCCAGACAGCGTCGATCTGCTGGCCATGGGCGCGGCCGACCTGGACGACTTCGGCGGCGATGCGGATGCAGAGCCAGCGGGTCTGCTCGCCGGCGCGCACTTCGCGCGAGCTGTAGCCGGTCAGCCCGGCGACGGCGTTGGCCATGCAGTTGACGGCCAGCTTGCCCCAGCGCTCGCCCCAGAGGTTGTCGGTCGCTTCGGCGCCGGCAACGCGGTTGATGATCGCGGCGATCCGCTGGGCGCGGGCGCTGAGGGCGCCGTCGAGCTCGCCGACTTTGAAGCCGAGGCTGCGGGTGTCGGTGCGGATGCAGTGGCCGGGCTCGTAGAGTCCGCAACCGATCGTGATCACGCAGCCGAGCGTGCGGCGGCGGCCGGCGACGGCGGCGACGCGTTCGTCGTTGATGCCGTTCTGGAAGTCGACGATCGCGCCGTCGGGGCTGACGAACGGGTTGAGCAGATGGGCGGCCCACTCCGTGTCGTAGGACTTGACGGCGAGGAAGCCGAGATCGAAGGGTGCATCGATCGCCTGCACTTCGTGGATGTGCAGGGCGTTGACGGGGACGCGAATGTCGCCGATCAGCGGGCCGCTGAGGCGCAGGCCGTGCTGCTTCATCGCTTCGACGTGGTCGACCCAGTGGTCGATCAGCGTGACATCGCAGCCGGCGCGGGTGAGCAGCCCGCCGACGACGCCGCCAATTGCGCCGGCGCCGACGATTGCGATGCGCTCGCTCACGCCGCTCACGCTCGGCTCCGCCGCGGCAGGCGGACGGTCGCCCAGCCGGGCGTGGTGACGCCGACGCGCTCGTTCTCGAGCCAGACTTCGAGCTCGAGCAGCCCCGATTGCGCATCGGCGTCGAGCTTGGCGGTCACTTTGCCGCGGGCCTGGACGATGTCGTTGGGGATCAGCATGCGGCGCATTTCGAAGCGGAACTTCTGCAGCCAGCCTTCGGGGCCGCTCCAGTCGGTGATCACGCGGCAGAGCGCGGCCTGGGTGAAGCCGGTGTTGTAGAAGATCGATTCGTGGCCGGCCTCGGCGGCGAACTCTGGGTCGTGGTGCACAGCGTAGAAGTCCTGCGAGCCGCTGACCTGCTCGGCCATTTTGGTCCAGCCCAGCCGCAGCTCGAAGCCGTCGAGCCGATCGCCGACGCGGACATCGTCCCAGTAGCGCTGCGCGATTGGGCTGAGCGTCTGCGGTTCGCTGGTCATGCGGGGGCCTCGCCTTCCTGTGCTTCGACTTGTTCGGGCGTGCGGTGGGTGCAGAGTGTGTTGCGGCCGCGGGCGACCAATTCGCCGCGCTGGTTGCTGATCCGCGTTTCGGTTTCGATCCAGACCGAGCGGGGGTCGAGCCGAATCGACTTTTCGTAGATGTCGATGATTTCGGTCTCGGTGGCGAGGTGGTCGCCGACGCGGGCCGGCAGCAGGTATTCCCACTCGGTGTTGAGGTTGATCATGCGCTCGCCGCGGGTGGGGACGCCGCGCATGATGCTGCTCGTGTCCTTGGCGGGCGGCCAGACGCCCGCGCCGGCGAAGTAGCGGGTCATCACCGGCGGCGCGATGACCGCGCCCCACTTGGTCGTTTTAGCGTACTCGGGGTCGAGAAACAGCGGGTTCGTGTCCTCGACCATGTGGCAGTGGCGGCGAATCGCGTCGTATTCGACGGGGTAGCGGCCGCGCGCGGGATCGGTCTTGCGCCCGATCCATTCGGCGCGGACCTGCTCGATGTCGTAGGGGCCGTCCACGCGCACCATCGCCAACCTCCCGCTAAGCCAGCCAAGCGCTGCTGCGAGGCGGAAGCTACCAGACGGCAGGGCCTGCGGGCGGCCTCAATCGGCGCGGCTGCGCGGGCCGAACGGCTCGGGGCGGAACGGTTCGTCGCGCGCGCGCAGGAACGCGCCGAAGCCGCCCTCGCGCCGCGCTGCGTCGAGATGCTCGACCTCCGGCCCGTCGGCCGAGGCTTCGACGAGCGTTGAGAGCAGCGAGCCGACATTGAGCGCGTTGCGCAGCCCCATCGCTTCGAGCCCGCGCGCGGTGATCAGCTTGTTGTAGCGAATCGAGTCGGAGGGCACGCGGGCGAGCCGCTCGGCCAGCGCGTGCGCGCGCTCGAGCAGCTCGTCGGCCGGCGTGATCTCGTTGATCACGCCGATCCGCAGCGCTTCGGCGGCGTCGAAGTGGTCGCCGGTCAGCGCGTAGCGGTGTGCGGCCTTCCAGCCGGCGAGGATCGCGAAGAGCACCGATGAGTTGGAGATCATGCGCACTTCGGGCTGTGCGAAGACGGCGCGCTCGGAGGCGAGCGTGATGTCGCAGGCGAGCGCATACCAGAAGCCGCCGCCGATGCACCAGCCGTTGACGGCGGCGATGATCGGCGTCTCCAGCGTCATCAGGTGCATCATCATCTCGGGGTTGCGGCTGGAGAAGTGAAACCAGCGCCGCAGGTGGCCGCTGACCGGCGTGCGCGCGCCGCCGACCGCGCTGTCAATCCCGCCGTCGATGTCGTAGCCCGAGGAGAAGGCGCGGCCGGCCCCGGTCACGATGATCGCACGCGCCGCCGGGTCGGCGTTGGCTTCATCCAGCGCCAGGTGAAACTCATCTTCGAGCGCCGGCGTGATCGCGTTGAGCGATTCCGGCCGGTTCCAGGTCACCGTCACGACCGGCCCGTCGTGTTCGTAGAGGATGTGTTCGTAGTTGGGCATCATTCGGCTCCGCTTCCTGCGTCCTCAATGTAGAGGCAAGCAGTAGAGGCAGGCGCCGCGGCGGTTCGGGTAATCGTCGCGTACCATCGTGCGGCGCAGCGAAAGGGAGCGCCGATGCCTGGGCCGCTCGATGGAATCCGCGTGCTGGAGCTGGCCCAGATCATCGCTGGCCCCTACTGCGGGACGGCGCTCGCCGATCTGGGCGCGGAAGTGGTCAAGCTGGAGCCGCCCGAGGGCGAGGGTGCACGGCGGATCGCGCAGTTTGCGCCGGGCGAGAGCAAGCCGTTTCACGCGCTCAGCCGCGGCAAGCGGGGGATCGTGGTGAACTTGCAGACGCCCGGCGGTCGCGCAGCGGTGCAGCGGTTGATCGCAGGCTTCGATGTCTTTCTGACCAACGTGCGGCCCGGTGTGCCAGGGCGGATTGGCGTCGACTACGAGACGCTGCGGCGGTTCCGGCCGAACCTGATCTACCTGCACAACACAGCGTTCGGGACGCGCGAGGAAGTATCGGGAAGCGCGGTTGATGCGGAGCGGGCGGAGCGGATCACGCAGCGGGCCGGCTCGGACATCATTGTGCAGGCCTACTCGGGGCTGATGGCGGCGGATGAGAAGGTCGATCAGCACGGCGCGCCGGAGCAGATCACGGCCACCGCGCCGGCCGACTACGTGGCCGCCGTGGCCGGGGCGATGGGCGTCTGCAGCGCGCTCTACCACCGCGAGCGGACCGGCGAGGGGCAGTATCTGAGTACGTCGCTGCTGACGGCGGCGCTGACGCTGCAATCGAGCTGGGTGGCTGAGGTGCCGCCCTCCGATGCGATTTTGGTTGAGCCGCTGCGCGAGCGGATCGAGGAGCTGCGCGCAGGCGGCGCGGGCTACGCGGAGATCATTCAGGCGCGCCGCGAGCTGCCGCGCCAAACGCGCGCCTTCCGCCTCTACTACGGCGGGTATCCGGTGCGCGACGGCGCGATCATTCTGGGTGCGCTGACGCCGGCCAACCGCGCGCAGATCCGCCGCGCGCTCGAAATTACGGACGACCCCACCGATGACGCCGATTTCAACGCGCTCGATCCGCAGTCGCTGCCGGTTGTCGAGCGGCTGCGTGCGCAGATCAGCGCGACGCTGCTGACGCGCACGATGGATGAATGGATGGCCCGGCTCGACGCCGCCGGTGCGCCGGCCGCGAAGGTGCGGCTGCCCGAGGAGGTCAATCTGGACCCCGAGATCGATGCGCTGGGGGTGCTGCGCTCGATTGAGCATCCGCTCACCGGCGCGGAGCGGCACGTTGGCCCGCTGGTGCGGATGTCGGCGACGCCGACGGGCAGCGGGCGCCCCGCGCCGCCGCTGGACGCTGATACAGACGCGGTGCTGCGCGAACACGGCTTCAGCGCGGCCGAGATTGCGGCGCTGCGCCGCGGCGGCGCGATCGGCGTGCAGCGCTGACGCCGCCGCCGGGCGGCGCATGCCGTGCGCAGGCAGGTTGTCTCAGACAGGCAGGTTGCGCTCAGACGTGTTGTGCCTTGTGTTCAGGACTGCCCGCGCGCAGCGCCGTGAGGTTGTGTCGTTAGCCTGTGCGCCGATGAACGGATGGAGGGGCGCGTATGCCAGGAGCGCTTGACGGAGTTTCGGTGCTGGAGGTGTCGCAGATCATCGCTGGGCCGATGTGCGGTGTGTTTCTCTCCGACATGGGCGCGGACGTGGTCAAAGTGGAGTCGGCCGCGGGGGACGGCATGCGGCTGCTGGGGCAGATCGCGCCGCACGAGAGCAAGGGCTTTCATGTCTTCAACCGCGGCAAGCGGGGGATTGTGCTCAACCTCGCCGACGCCGATGGGCGGGCCGCGACGCAGCGGCTGGTGCGCGGTTTCGATGTGTTCCTGATCAACGCGCGGCCGGGGGTGCCAGAGCGTCTGGGGCTGGACTACGAGACGCTGCGGGCGCAGCGGCCGGACCTGATTTACCTCGATAACACGGCCTACGGGCCGGGAGGCCCAAGCGCGCACCGCGCGGGGGCGGACATCATCGCGCAGGCCTACTCGGGGCTAATGGCGGGCGACGAGAAGTTCGACGAGCACGGCGGGCCGACGCTGATCACGGCGACGACGCCGGCCGATTTTTCAGCCGCCTACAGCAGCGCGATCGCGGTCTGCGCGGCGCTCTATCACCGCGAGCGGACCGGCGAGGGGCAGCGCATCCAGACGTCGCTGCTGGCCTCGGCGCTGACGCTGCAGAACGCATTCATCGCGCGGATGCCGGTCTCGGACGCGCTGCTGCTCGCGCCGACGCTCGAGGCGATCGCGGCGGCGCGGGCGCGCAGCGCGAGCTGGGCCGATCTGCAGGCCGCCCGCGGCGGTCTGCGCGCGCTGGTCGGCGGCGCCTTTCTGCTCTACTACGGCGGCTATCAGACGAGCGACGGCGCGATAATGCTCGGCTGCGTGACGCCGGCCAATCAGCAGCAGGTGCGCGACGCGCTGGAGCTGGGTCACGACCCGACGACCGACGCCGAGTTCGATCCGCTCGCCGCGGAATCAGCGGAGATCGTCGCAGACGTGCGCGAGCGGATCGCCGCACTGTTCCGCAGCCAGACGACGGCCTATTGGATCGAGCGGCTCGACGCGGCCGGCGCGCCCGCCTCGCAGGTCAACCTGCCGGAGGACATGATCGACGACCCGCAGGTGCAGGCGCTCGAGATCATGGTCGATCTAGAGCATGCGCTGACCGGCCCGGAGACGATGGTCGGCCCGTCGTGGACGATGTCGGCGACGCCGCTGGCAGCGCAGGGGGCGGCGCCGGCGCTGGATCAGGATACGGACGCGGTGCTGGCCGAACACGGCTACAGCGCCGAAGAGATCGCGGCGCTGCGGGCCAGCGGGGCGATCGGCGTGCCCGCTCAGGAATAGGGTGGGCTGGCAGCCTCAGCGGGGCGGGGGCGGACCGCTTCTGCCTTCGGCATCTCTCCCTAGCTCTCCCTAGGGGAGGAGGGGGCGTTAGCGGCGCAGGGGCTGCAATTTGCGGTAGGTGGCGACGCGCCAGAGCCATTCGAAGGGGCCGAAATGGAAGCGCTGGAGCCAAGCCGGCGACCAGAGCAGCTGCAGCGCCCAGACGGCGAGGACAAAGCCGAGCACGGCGCTGCGGGTGAGGTCCTGGCCGTCCAGGAGGACTCGGAGGACGAGGATGCCGATGATCGTCTGGCTGAGGTAGTTGGTCAGCGCCATTCGCCCCGCGGCCTGGAGCGGGCGCTGGAGCCGGCCCCCGCGGCGCATGTTCCAGAGGATGATCAGGGCAGTGAAGCCGAGCGCGGCCGGGGCGGTGCCGACAGTGTTGGGGATCGCGGCGAGCAGCGCGATTTGCGGATCGAAGTCGGTAAGGGAGGTGATCAGCACGCCGAGCGCGGCGAGCGGGAGCCCGAAGCCGAGCCCGTAGAGCGCCGTGCGGCGGTAGAACTCGGGCGCTTTCGCTCCGCTCAAGACGCCCATGCGGAAGAGGGCGACGCCGATCAGCATCATCCCCAGCGCGCGCAGGAAGAAATCGGCCAGCAGGTAGAGGCTGACGGCGTCTGAAGGGTCGCCGCCCTCGGCGAGCCAGAGCTCGCCGAGCTGGCGGCCGTCGGGGTCGACCGAGCTTTGCGCAGCGAGCGCGAGGAAGGGGATGACCAGGATCAGCGCGAGGCCGGCCCCGAGCAGCAGTTTGGCGGGCGCGCGGCGGAGGAGGATCAGGATCGGCGCGGCGACGGCGTAGACGGTGAGAATGTCGCCTTCCCAGAGCAGCATGTGGAGGAGGCCGATCCCGAGCAGCAGCAGGTTGCGCCAGCAGCTGAGCCAGCCGGCGCGCAGCCCTTTGGCCGCAGCGCGGTCGGCGAAGAGCACCATCCCGGCCCCAAACAGGAGCGAGAAGATGCCCATGAATTTTTGGTCGATGAAGATCTCCCCGAAGACGCCGATCGCCCAATCGAGCCAGGTATCGCTGCCGCCGGCGCTGAGGTTGAAGTAGGCGGCCGGCTCGAGGCCGTAGGAGACGGCGTTCATCAGCAGGATGCCGAGCACGGCGGTGCCGCGCAGCATGTCGAGGTGAGTGATGCGGGCGGATTCGGCGACGGGGCCGCTCTCGGCCGGCGGGGGCGAAGCGGCGTGCTCGGCGGGCATCATCGGCAGCCTAGCCGTTACCCTCTGCCGAAGCCTGTCTGCGTGGAGAGGGAGCGGGAGGCCGATGCCGCAACTGAACAGCGCCGTTGCATCGCTGGGCACCGAGACCGCTTTTGAGGTGCTCGCCCGCGCCAACCAGCTGGCGGCGGAGGGCCGCAGCATCGTCAACCTGGGCATCGGCCAGCCCGATTTCGAGACTCCGTCTCACATCGTCGCGGCGGGGCGGCAGGCGTTGGCCGAGGGGCGGCACGGTTACACGCCGGCGGCAGGCATCCCGGAGCTGCGCGAAGCGGTCGGCCGCGATCTCGAACGCCGCCACGGCGAGCGCGTCGACCCCGCTGGAGTGCTGATCACGCCCGGCGCGAAGCCGGTGATGTTCTGCACGATCCTGATGTTCGGCGAACCGGGCGCGGAGATCCTCTACCCGAACCCCGGCTTTCCGATCTACGAGTCGCTGATCCGCTACTCCGGTGCGGAGCCGGTGCCGATCGAGCTGCACGAACGCGACGGGTTCACGTTTGACCCTGAGCAGGTGCTCAGCCAGGTCAACGAGCGCACGCGGTTGATCATCCTCAACAGCCCCGCCAATCCGACCGGCGGCGCAGCCACCCCCGATCAGCTCGACCGCCTCGCCGCGGGCCTCGCCGAATGGCCGCAGGCGGCCGTGCTGAGCGATGAGATCTACTCCAACATCCTCTACGGCGGGCGCAAGCACGTGACGCTGCTGCGCTACCCCGAGCTGCGCGGGCGCCTGATCCTGCTGGACGGCTGGAGCAAGACCTACGCAATGACCGGCTGGCGGCTGGGCTACGGGGTGTTCCCGCCGAGCCTGTTCGCGCACGCCGAGCGGATCGCGATCAACGCTTGGTCCTGCCCCAATGCCGCGGCGCAGTATGCGGCGCTGGCGGCGCTCGAGGGCGACCAAGCGCCGGTCGGGCGGATGGTGGCGGCGTTTGATCAACGGCGCCGAGTGATCGTGGCTGAGCTCAACGAGGTGCCCGGTGTCAGCTGCGTCGATCCGGGCGGTGCGTTCTACGCCTTTCCGAACATCGCGGAGACAGGCATCGATGCGCGCACATTGCAGCAGCGTCTGCTCGATGAGGCGGGCTTGGCGGTGATCGCCGGCACCTCGTTCGGGCATCTCGGCGAGGGCTACCTGCGTTTCTCCTACGCTGCAAGCCTCGACGACATCCGCGAGGGCGTCAGCCGCATGCGCCGCCTGTTGGCGGGCGGCTGAGCACAGCAGGGCGAAGCAGGAGCAGACCGATGAGCGACAGCTTTGAGTACATCTCGCGCAACCGCCTGGAGCTGGAGGGCGGAATGCGCCGCGCGACGCTGGGCGAGGCGCCCGAGCCGGTCTTCTACGGCGTGCAGGGCAAGCTGAAGGAATACTACGGCGCGCCGCCCGAGGCGCCGCCGGTTGCGGCGACGCTGGACCATATTGTCGCTGCGGTCGGCGGTTGAATGTACGGCACACTCGCGCGGGCGTTGGCCGCGCGCAAGGTCGAGTTCGACCGCTCCAGCTACAGCGCCGATGTGCTGGGCACGATCCGCGGCGAGCGCAGGGAGACAATCCGCATCACGAGCATCCATGTCGTCTTCCATATTCACGGCGTCAGCGCTGAGCAGCGCGCCGCCGCGGAGCGGGCGGTTGAGTTTCACGCCGGCGGCTGCCCTGCGCACGAGAGCGTCAAAGACGCGATCGAGATCAGCTGGGAGGCCGATTGGGCAGACGCCCCGCCCGCATGAGCAGCGGCGCCGCCCCCGCAGAGCTGCTCTACTCCGACGACGATCTGTGGGTAGAGGCTGAGGGCGATCCGCGCCGCGTTGGTGTGACGGACTACGCGCAGGATCAACTCGGCGAGATCGTCTATCTCGAACTGCCCGAGCCGGGCGTGCGGATCGATGCCGGCGAAGCGTTCGGCGTAGTCGAGTCGGCGAAGGCCGTGATTGACCTGATCAGCCCCGTCTCCGGCGTCGTGCGCGGCTGCAACGCGAACGCCGCCGCCGAGCCGAGCCTGGTCAACGAACACCCCTACGGCGCCGGTTGGCTGTTGAGCGTCGAAGCGAGCGAGCCGCTCCCCGCCGCGCTCATGGCGGCCGCAACCTATCTAGCGCTGCGGGCGCAGGGTTAGCGGGGGCGCTGAAACGCCCGCGTTCTTACCGCTCTCTCCAGGCCCCCATGTCACCATGCATGTGTGTGGGCAGCCGTCGCGCAGGCCGCTCCTCCCGCTCGTGGGGAGAGCGGGGAGATTGGGAGCAAACAGGCGCGGGGAGGTTTCAGCGGCCGCCTAGAGCGGGCGGCGCGAGGCCCAGACGATCGATTTGGGCTGCGGCGGCGGCTGCGGCTCGGGCTCGACAGGGCCGCGGTTGGCCAGCGCGCCGGTCGTGGCGCTGATGAAATCGTCCAGCGGCAGCGGCTTGCCGCCGATCGTGAAGCGGGCCCTGGGGCCGATCGGCTCGGTGCGATCGTCCGCTGCTTCTGCCTCGAACTCCTCATCGATCTGCGCGTCGTCGGGCATGGCGGCAACGTAGCATGGGCTGCATGATCGACTACACGGTGCTGCAGTTCCCGCCGCCGCCGGCCGATCGGCCGTTTACGGCGATCAATATGGTGATGTCGGCCGACGGCCATACCGTGGTCGAAGGCGCGGAGCGCGGGCTGGGCTCGGCGACCGATCAGCGGCTGATGCGCGAGCTGCGCGTGCATTTCGACGTCGTGCTGAACGGCGCGGCGACGTTTCGCGCCTCCGGTACTTCGGCGCGCCTCGGGCGCGCGGATCTGGAGGCGCTCCGCCGCGGGCGCGGCCTGCCGCCGACGCCGATCGCGGCGGTGCTGACCCGTTCCGGCGATTTGCCCCCGCAGCGGCGCTTCTTCACCGACAGCAGCTTCGAGGCGGTGATCTACCTCAGCGCCGCTGCGCCGCGCGGTGCGCGCGAGCGGCTGGCCCAGCTGCGCCGCCCGATTGTCGAGGTGCCGGCCGGCGATGAGATCGGCGCGCTGTTTCGGCACATGCGCGGCGCGCTGGGGGCGGCGCGGGTGCTCGTCGAGGGCGGCGCGACGCTGAACGGGGCCTGCATCTCCGCGGGCTACTGCGACGAGCTGTTTCTCACGCTCGCGCCGCGCATCGTCGGCGGCCCCGACCATTCGGCCGCGGTGCGCTGGCCGCAAGCTGCGACGCGCGGGTCGCTCCGCCGGCTGGAGCTGCTGCACCAGCTCGCCGAGCCGCAGACCGGCGAGCTGTTCCTGCGCTACCGCTTGGTCTGACCCGCCTGATCTGCACTCTGTCTGCGCCCTGTTTGCGCCTGGCCTGCACCAGGTCTGATCTGCTTGGCGCGGCGCGGCTGGTCTGAGCCGGGCTGTCAGCGCTCGCGGACCAGCTTTTTCAGCGAGTGCAGCTCGCGGCCGAGCGCTTTGCCGCGGATCGTGTTGCAAACCTCGCCGACATAGATGTCGCCGCGGCTGTCGACGGCGATCCCATGCGGCGCGATGAACTTGCCCGCCTCTTCGCCCTCCTCGGCGGCGCCGAGCAGCGCCAGGCGCTGGCCGTCGCGGGAGTAGACGCTGACGCGGTGGCCGAGCCCGGGTGCGCCGGCCATCCCGCCCATCTCGTTCAGTTCGCCGATGTAGATCTTGCCGTCGGGCGCGAGCGTCAGGCCGTCGGGGCGGTGGATGTTATTCCACATCGTGATGAACTGGCCGGACTCGCTGAAGACCTGCACGCGGTGGCACTCGCGGTCGGCGATGTAGAGCAGGCCGTCCTCATCGATCGCGATGTTGTGCGGCCGGATGAACTGGCCGGCGTCGATCCCGGGCGTGCCCCAAGTCTGCTGGTGGACGCCGTCCGCGTTGAATCGGTGCACGCAGGAGTTGCCGTAGCCGTCGGTGACGAAGATGTCGCCGCTGCGCGGCGAGACGGCGGCGTGCGTGGGGCGGTTGAACGGTTGGCCGGCCCAGGCCGGGGCGGGCTCGTAGGGGTCGCCGAGGGTCTGCAGCAGCTCGCCCTCGGGCGACCAGCGGGTGATCGTGTGCGTGCCGTCGTCGGCGCCCCAGACATCCCCCTCTGGGCCGATCCAGATGCCGTGCGAGCGTTCAGTGAAGTTGCCCTGCCCCCAGGAGCCGCGCCAGGCGCCGTCGGGATCGAAGACCATCACTGGGTGTTCGGTGTTGCGCGTCAGCACGTAGACCGTGTCATCGGCGGCAACCGCGACGCCGGGCGACTCGACCAGCGTGACGCCGTCGGGCAGCTGCTCCCAGATCTCAAGCGCGGTATAGGTGAAGCCGCCGCTGCTCAGCTGGACTGTCATCGCACACTCCTCAGACCTCTTGTCGTGCTGTTTGTAGTGCTGTCCTGCTCATGCCGTCGCCGGCAGCGCAGATATGCGCCGCCGGCGCATACCCTACCCAATCAGCGCAGCAGTCAGCCTGGGGGTCGAGCGGAGGCCGAGCATGACGACGAACGAACTGCATGAGCGGCTGGATGAGGCGCCGCCGCTGGGCTCGGCGGTGCAGCCGAGCACCGCCGAGTTTCAAGCCAACGCGGCGTGGATGCACGGGCTCGTCTCGGAGCTGCGCGAGCGCGAGGCGCTGGTGCGCGGGGGCGGCGGTCAGCGCTCGGTTGAGCGCCATCACGGGCGCGGCAAGCTGCTCGCGCGGGAGCGGATCGAGCGGCTGCTCGATCCCGCCTCGCCGTTTCTGGAGCTAAGCCCGCTAGCGGCGACGGGAATGTACGAAGACGAGGCGCCGGGCGCGGGGATCGTGACAGGGATCGGGCGGGTCGCCAACCGCGAGGTTGTAATCGTGGCCAACGACGCCACGGTCAAGGGCGGCTCCTACTATCCGATCAGCGTCAAAAAGCATCTGCGCGCGCAGGAAATCGCCGAACAGAATCACCTCCCCTGCATCTACCTGGTCGATTCGGGCGGCGCGTTTCTGCCGCTGCAGGCCGAGGTGTTCCCGGACCGCGAGCACTTCGGGCGGATCTGCTACAACCAGGCGCGGATCTCGGCCCAGGGGACCCCGCAGATCGCG
>CAYFZI010000017.1:0-46794 GCA_964347635.1 uncultured Dehalococcoidia bacterium | reverse complement strand
ACGGAGCTGCTGAGGTTCACGGTTGAGCGCGCGATGTACTGGCGGGATGCTCCCCGCAGCGCCTGCGCGCGCTCGAAGTCTGCGCTGTGCCGCTCATAGATCGATCGCACCACTGTGAGCCAGAGCTCCTTCCAGCTCGTGAAGCGGTGCTCGGCGCCCCAGAGGCGGAAGCCGTCCGGGCGCGGCGTTGCCTGCCGGCGTTCGGGTTCCTGAGGCTCACGGTTTGTCGGTGTCGGTGCCGCTGTGGGTGCAGGCGGCGCGGGCTGGGGCGGGAGGCTGGCGCGCACGATCGCCGCTACCTGCTCCGAGCCGGCATGCAGCCCGATCGAGCGGCGGACTTCTTCCTGGACGAGCTCCACCAGCAGCGGATCGGGCTCGGCGAGCAGGCGGCGCCAGATGCGGGGCACCTCGGCCTCAAGGCGCTCGGCATCGAGCCGCGCCGAGAGCGCATGCTCGGCCGCGCGCAGCGCCGCCTGCTGAATGACCGAGTCGCGGCTCAGATAGGTGCTGAACTGCTGCTCGAGCCGCTCCGGCGGGTCCGCCTGCAGGTTCAGCACCGCGAATCGCGCTTGGCCGCCGTCGTGCAGCCGCCGGGGCAGATAGAGCGACCAGCGCAGACCGGTCGTGAGCACGCAGAGATCGGCGTTCTCGTGCGCCGCGTGGGGCAGCAAGGCCGCCGCCTGCCGGTCCAGATCGGCGTCGTGCGGCTCAATCCCAATCAGCACTGCGGGGCGGTCTTCCTGGTTGGACCAGACGGCCGTGCGCTCGCCGCGCGGGGCGGTGAGCAGAATGTCGGCCGCGGCTGCGCCCGCAGCCCCGACAGGGTGCTCGAGTTTGACTTGGTGCGGATCGGTGTCGGCCCAGCCGAGCGCGCGCAGCAGCGGCAGCACGATCTGCACCTGCACGGTGCGGACGTTCGGAGCCGCCGCCGCGGCCCGCAATTGCAGCAGCAGCGCGTGCAAGTCCATCGCCGCCTCCTCCCCTCAGCCGGATGCCCTCGGCCGGATGCTACTGAACGGCCGGCGCCCCGTGTCCCGCAGCGCCGACTGCTGCTCTAAGAGCGGCTCGACTAACGAACTAAATGAGTATGCCCTAGGCCTCTGCCGGGACACCGTTGACAATGCGGATACTGCGGTGCAGGCGGGCGGGAATTTTCGGTCCCGGCAGCAGGATGCCTTGCAGGTTGCAGGGGTCGGCGGCGGCGATCTCGATCGGGGCGTCGCCGCCGGCCGCCTTGCGGCGCAGCGCGCGCAGCTGGTCGATCGCCTCGGGCAGGGCGAACTGCTCGCCGATCAGCCCTTGGATGAAGCGGCCGCCGCGGATCTCGCCGCGCGCTTCGAGCCGCCGCAGAGCGCGCAGGATCTCGCGCCAGGGCAGCGCCAGGCTTTCGCGCGTCAGCAGCTCGCGCGAGACCACGCCGTAGCGTTCCAGCAGGATCTGCGCGATCGTTTCGGCCTGCTCATCGGCGCGCGCTGGATCGGATTCTGCGGTGGTGCTGGCCGGCAGCGGCGCCCAGCGCCCGGCCGGGCCCTCGCCGATGAAGACGCCGCCGCCGCCGTAGCGGGGTCGGCGCGGACGCCGCCGTCGCGCGCTCGCCGGCCGGGAGAGCTGGCGCAGTCCCTGGAAACCGTCGGCGTGGGCGAGGCCGGCGGCGATCAGCTCGCGCAGGCCGTTTTCGACGTCGGTGGCGATGCGGCGCGTGCCGTCGACGAGTTCATCGAAGAACAGCGCGCCGCGCTCGCGCAGCAGGCGGTGGACCGCGCCGGCCGCGCCGTTGAGCTGTTCGGCCGGGTCGGGCGCGGGCGGGGGGGCGGAGCGGCCGCGCGCCGTGGGCGGCGGCGCGGGGCGGCGCACCGCGGCCAGCAGGGTCTGGAAATCTCGGCGCAAGGCCAAGGTGATCGGCGTGGCCCGCGAGGGTGCGCCGCCGCTGCCGTTGCGCCCGTTGCCGGGCGGCCGCGGCGTGAGCCGCGCCCAGGTCACCTCGCCGGCCAGGCAGAGTTCGTCCAGCCAGGCTTCGCGGTAGTCCGAGACGCGGCGCGCCAGCAGGTCGCGCTCCCAGGCCGCGGCGGGCGCCTCGAAGCCCTCGAGCCGCCGCACGGCGGCGCGCAGGCCGGCTTTGCCCTGCAGCTGCGTGTCGGGCGTGAGGCGCTGCCAGCGGAGCAGAAAGCGCATGTAGTGCTGCACCGAGACTGGCTCGATCTCGGCGCGCAGGCGCGCGATCGTGTAGCGGTGGATGCGCGCCAGCAGGCGGCGATCGCAGTATTCCTCAACCGCTTCGGCGCCGTTGCGCGGCGCGGCGGCCGGTGTGAACTGGCCGCGCATGATCTCGCCGAGCGCTTCGAGCTGGCGCAGCCCGTATTCCACGTCGTCGGCGCGCAGCCCGCAGCGTTTCCCGAGCTGCGCGGCGCTGATCGGCCCGGCCGACTCCATATGCCCGCGCGCCAGCCGCACGCGCGCCGTTTCGCGGTCGGGGGCCTCGATCGCCGCTCCGGGCGGCAGCTCGAGCGGCGGCTCGACGGCAGCATCGGGAAAGAGCAGTTGGATCGCGGGCAGCTGCTCGGCGGCGAAGCAGATGCGCAGGCCGCCGCTCAGCGCGCAGGCCGCGCGCCCCTCGGCCGCCAGCTCGGCCAGCAGCTCGCCGCACCCAGCAGGCAGAGACGCGGCCTCCATGCAGACCAGGCTGATCAAGAGGTCGTGCAGCTCTTCGGCGTCGCGCAGCGGCGGCGCGGCCTCCTCGCGCACCCGCTCGATCGCGTCCGGGTCGAGGCGGCCGAGGTCGCGCTGCTCGGCGGGCAGGCTGCGGCGCGTCATCACCGCGCGCGCGCGCCGCTCCTCCAGCGGGGCGTCATCGAGAAAGCCGAACGGGTTGACGTTGATGATGCTCTGGGCCATCGGCGAGGGCGTCACAGTGTCCTTGGCGTGCAGCCGGATCTCGCCGGCCTCGACGCGCTGTAGCACCGCGACCAGGCCGTCGGTGTCGACGGCTTCATGCAGGCAATCGTCCATCGTCTGCGCGATCAACGGGTGATCGGGGACTTCCAGCGGCCCGGCCAAATTCTCCTGGCAGCCGACCTGAGCGGGAAAGACGGCGGCGAGCAGGTCATCCGCGATCATCCGCTGCAGGTTGGGCGGCACCTTTTTGCCGCTGCGCATCCGCGGCACCGCGAGGGCGCGGGTCGCGGCCCAGCGCCAGCGGGTATTCCAGAACGGCGCGTAGAGCACGGCCTGGCGCAGCGATTGTTCGGCGTTGGCGGCTTTGAGGTAATTGAAGGCTTCCTCGAGCGGGAAGGATTGCGAGGGGCCGAGCGAGAGGATGATCCCTTCCTCGTTGGCTGCGGCCTGCAGCTCGAAATCGAAGCGCACGCAGAAGCGCTTGCGCAGCGCCAGGCCCCAGGCGCGGTTGACGCCCGAGCCGAACGGCGCATGCACCACCAGCTGCTGCCCGCCGGCCTCATCGAAGAAGCGCTCGAAGACGACATCGGTATCGGAGGGCATTGCGCCCAGCGCGTCTTGCGTTTGGCCGAGGTATTCGAGCAGCTGCTCGGCGGCGGCGGCGCTCATACGGCATTCGCGCTGCAGCCCCGCGCCGGCCCGCTCGAGGTCGTCCATGCGGTTGGCGAGATCGCGGCGCAGTTCGCCGATCGCGCTGGAGAGCTCGAGGCTGCGGCCCGGCGCTTCGCCCAGCCAGAAAGGGATCGTGGGCGGCGCGCCGTGTGCATCCTCGACTCGAACCACGCCCTTCGATTCGACCCTGCGGATGCGCCATGAGGTGGTGCCGAGCAGGAAAATATCGCCGGCCTGGCTTTCAATCGCGAAGTCCTCGTTGACCGTGCCGATAAACGCACCCTCCGGATCCTTGACGACGCGGAAGTCGCCGGTCTCGGGGATCACGCCGCCGTTGAGCAGCGCGGTCAGCCGCGCCGAGCGGCGCGGGCGCAGCATGCCGTTGATCCGGTCGCGGTGAATCAGCGGCCGCGAGCGTCCGCCGCCCTCGCCGACCCCGCCGGCCAGCATCTCGAGGGTTTCCTCATACTTGGCGCGGTTCAGCCCGCGGTAGGGCGCGGCGCGGGTGAACGTGCGGTAGAGCTCGCCTTCGGCGGTTGGTTCGGCCGCGACCTCGGCGACGATCTGCTGCGCCAGCACCTCGATCGGCGCCGTCGGCTGGCAGATCTGGTCGAGCGCGCCGGCCGAGACAGCGCGGATCAACGCGGCGCACTCGATCAGCTCATCGAGCGTGGTGGGGAAGAGCGCCCCGTGCGGCACGCGCCCCAGCGCGTGGCCGGAGCGGCCGACGCGCTGCAGAAATGTCCCAATGCGGCGCGGCGATCCAATCTGGCAGACCAGGTCGATCGCGCCGATGTCGATCCCCAGCTCGAGTGAAGCGGTCGCCACGACTGCACGCAGATCGCCCGATTTGAGCCGCTGCTCCATCTGCTGGCGGCGTTCCTTGGCCAGGCTGCCGTGGTGGCTGGCGACATGCTCCTTGCCGATCCGCTCCGTCAGCCGGTGCGCGACCCGCTCCGCGAGCGCGCGGGTGTTGACGAAGATCAGCGTCGTGCGGTGCTGCGCGGCCAGCTCGCCGAGGCGGTCGTAGATGCTGTCCCAGAGGTCGTGCGTGGGGATCGCCGCGAGCGGGGCGTCGGTCGTTTCGATCCACAGCTCCAGCTGCCGCTGATGGCCCAAATCGAGAATTTGGCAGTCGCGCGGCTGCCCCGCCTCGTCGAGCCCGGTCAGGAACGCGGCGATCTGGTCCATCGGCTTCTGCGTCGCGGAGAGGCCGATCCGCACGGGCCGCCGGGCGGCGGCGTGATCGAGCCGGGCCAGCGAGAGCGAGAGGTGCGAACCGCGCTTGTCGCGCACGAGCGCGTGGATTTCGTCCACGATCACCGTGCGCACCGTGCGCAGAACCGCGCGGCTCTGCTCGGCCGTGAGCATCAGATAGAGCGATTCCGGGGTGGTGATCAGGATGTGCGGCGGGCGCTTGACCATCGCGCGGCGTTCGGCGGCCGGCGTGTCGCCCGTGCGCACCGCGCTGCGGATCCGCGGCAGCGGCGCGCCGCCCAAGGCGCTCGCTTGGGCGCGCTCCCGCGCCAACGCCGCGATCTCCCGCAGCGGCTCCTCCAGGTTGCGCTGAATATCGTTCGAGAGCGCTTTCAGCGGCGACACATAGAGAATCCGCGTCTCATCGGGCAGCTCGCCGTGCTGCTGCCCGCTGCGCACCAGCTCATCGATCCCGGCGAGAAACGCCGTCAGCGTCTTGCCGGAGCCGGTCGGCGCGGCGAGCAGCGTGTCGCGCCCCGAGCGGATCGCGGGCCAGCCGGCCAGCTGCGCATCGGTCGGCCCCGCAAAGCGCGAGCAAAACCAGTCGCGCACAAGCGGGTGAAAGCCGTCGAGGGGAGAGCACATATGCTTTATATGGTAGCCGGCGGTCAGGCCGCGGACGCCCCCCCTCCTCATGGGGATGCCGATCTAGAGTGGGCGTGCTGAGCCTGCGCCCTCAGGCACCGCGCACGCGGCGTGGAATTGCTGCAGCCGCTGACTATCAGAGAGAGGATTGAATGATGCCCGTTACTTCGAATGTATGGAATCGAGTGATGCGTGTACGAGATCCGCAGTCATGCGAGAAAGGCACAGCATTCGCGATCGAAGTTGACCAGGTCGAATACCTCATTTCCGCACAACATATATTCTCTAGCAATCGAATAGCTGAAATCGAATTTCGCTATCAGGAAGAGTGGCGCGGGTTGCCGGTCAATGTCGTTGGGTCAGGTGTTGCGGGTGACGACGTGATCGTTTTTCGAGCTGCAGATGAAAGGTTTCGGCGGGTGCCTGTGGGTGAGTTGCCTGTGCATGCGGTGGCAAGCATGGTCATAACCCAGGATGCTTATGTTCTTGGCTATCCGTTTGATTGGGAATCTTATGCGCCAGGACTCTTAGGCGAGTGGCCAATCCCGCTCGCAAAGCGCGCCGTCATTGCAGGGCTGCCAACGCGTAGCCGTCCGCGTGAGCTGTTGTTGGATTGCCAGGTAAACCCAGGGTTCTCAGGTGGACCTGTTGCGCTCAAGCAGATGAGAACGGATCATCAGGTGGGAACGGACCAGTGGGCGTTCGTAGGTGTTGTTGCAGCGGCGCACTGCGAACCGATGCACGTGGAGTCCGATGATGAAGACGAGATTGAGCGAATAGTGCCTGTGCCGACAGGGCTGAGTATTGCCACGAGCATACAGTGCGCTCTCAATATTATCGAAGGGCGCAGGAGCGATCAGTCGGCGAGTACAAAGCAATAGGCCGAATCGCTTGCTCGAAAGGGGAGCGAGGCGCCGGCGGACCGCTATCAATCTTTCTCTTACCCCGCCTCTGCGTACCGCTTACGGGCAGCTGCCGCAGCGCTGGCGGCCTTTCGTTTTTGCGCGTAGCGTTTGTATGCGTTCGCGAATATTCGCTTGACTTCTGCCGTTCCGCGCCGGTGTTCGAACTGCGGGGCTGCGCTCTGTAGAGCGAAGCGGACGCGCCGCGGCTTCTGCGAGCGGCCGTGCATCTTCATCTCCTTGGCATCGACTGCGTCGATGCAGCGATCGAGCAAAGCCACGTAGGCCGCTGTGAACTCGGGGCCGTGGCCGGCGATGCGCCGAGCGCCGCACTTCGTGTGCGTAATCGTGTGCGCCGCCTCGTGCAGCACCACGAATGGGGTGCGCATGTTCCTCGGCAATGCCATCCGCGCCCGATTGGCGTGCGCGCGGCGGGCGCCGCGGCCGTCCTTGATCTCGATCATGCCAATGCCGTGCTGGTCGAGGATGATCTCGACCGCTTTCCGTATCTCGTCCAGCGTCAGCACTTCGCCGAACATCGGGAGGCCCAGCTTCTCGGCATAGGCCCGTTCCCAGTTGTAGACGGCCTGCCGCTGTGTATCCCGCGGCCTAGCCGCCGCAGGCAGTTCGCTTGAGCGCATCGATCTGGCTGTCTGAGTCCAGCGCGCGGCAGCGGCTCTCATGAGGGGCAGCCGTGCAATGCCGGCTGCACGAGCGGGACAGAGCGGATGGAAGCGGGCTGGGACGCTGCTCCGGCGGCGCTTGACTGGATCATATGTTCCGATTCGATTGCGCTTAACCTTAGCGGGCAGGGCCGGGTGCTGTGATAGACCCGCGGCGCGAGCTTGATGAGCTTGAGGGAGGCTGAGATGGCGATCAACTGGCCGGCGGTGTTCGATGAGGCGCTGGAGCGGTTTGTGCAGTATCTGCAGATCGACACGACGAACCCGCCCGGCAACGAGGCGCCGGCGGCGCGTTGGCTGGGCGGGCTGCTGGAAGCGGAAGGGATCGAGACCGAATACGTCGAGATCCAGCCCAACCGCGGGGCGATCTTCGCCTGGCTGCGCGGCGACGGCTCAAAGCGGCCGATGATGCTCTGCAACCACACCGATGTGGTGCCCGTCGAGGAGGACTACTGGACCAAGCCGGCCTTCGCGGGCCACATCGAGGAGGGCAAGGTCTACGGGCGCGGCGCGGTCGACATGAAGGGCTGCGGGATCATGCATCTGCTCACGATGCTGCTGCTCAAGCGCGAGCAGGCGCCGCTCAAGCGCGACCTCGTCTTCTGCGGCGTGCCCGATGAGGAGGCGGGCTCTGTCTGGGGGATGGACTGGCTCTGCCGCCACCGCCCGGAGCTGGTCGATGTGGAGTTTGAGCTCTCCGAGGGCGGCGCCGGCAGCACCCAGCTGCTCGGCGAGGAGGCGAACATCTTCTCGGTGGCGACCAACGAAAAGGACATCTGCTGGCTGCGGCTCGAAGCGGTCGGCACGCCCGGCCACGGCAGCCGCCCCCACTACGACAACTCCGCGGTGCACCTCGTCAACGCGCTCGGCCGCCTCGCTGCTTGGGAGCGGCCGGTCACGATCACGCCGGAGACGCGCGTCTGGCTCGACCGCCTCGCCGCCGAAGGCCACATCCCCGCAATCAGCAGCGAGCACGAGCTCGAGGGGCTGGTCCGCGAGCACCCCGGCGCGCACGCGATGTTTCTCAACACACTCAACGTGACGATGATCAACGCCGGGATCAAGGCCAACGTGATCCCGGCCAAGAGCGAGGCGACGATCGATTGCCGGCTGCTGCCGGGCCAGGATCGCGAGGACTGGCGGCAGCAGGTGATCGAAGTCATCGACGATAAGCGGATCTCGGTGGAGTTCTCGGACTGGGGCCAGGATCAGCCCGTCGCGGTGGATTGGGATACGGAGCTCTACCGCACGATCGAGACAGTGGTCGGCGAGGCGGTCGAGGATGCGACGGTCGTGCCCAGCACCTGCGTGGGCGGGACGGACAACCGCTTCCTGCGCCAGCGCGGGATCCCCGCCTACGGCTTCATCCCGGTGCTGCTCAGCCCCGAGGAAGCGGCCGGCTTCCACGGCAACGATGAGCACCTGACGATCGAGAATCTCAATATGGGCGTCGAGCTGACCTACGAAATCGTTCGCCGCATGGTCACCTAGAGTCCGATCGCCTGAGGAGCCGGCTCGGCGCGCGGGCTGCGGGGCGGGGCCGTCGCAGTCTGCCCGCGGTGCTGACGGCTGTGTGTCGCTTTGTGCAGCGCGAAGTGTTCGTGCTGGCGTAGGCTTTGCCTCCCTGATGAACAGCCTGCGACAGACCTTCGCTGCCTTCGCTTCGCGTGATTTCCGCTTGCTCTGGTTCGGCTCGCTGCTCTCGGTGACAGCGTTTATGACCTCGTTCTATCTGATTCCGGCGGTTGGCTTCGATCTGACCGGATCGTTCCTGGGCGCCAGCGTGGCGGCGATGGGTTCGGGCATCTCGCAGCTGCTGCTGGGCCCGGTCGGCGGGGTGATCGCCGACCGCTATCCGAAAAAGCCGCTGGTGCTGGCGGGGCAGATCATGCCCGGGTTGATCATCGCGGGGGTCGGCGCGCTGATCGTGGCGGGCTGGATTTCGATTCCGCTGCTGCTGGCCGCGACGCTGCTGATGGGGGTGGCGTTTTCGGTGATGGGCCCGGCGCGGCAGGCGTGGGTCGGGGAGCTGATACCGCGCAATCTGCTGGCCAACGCGGTGGCGCTGCAGCAGCTCTCGATGAACATCGCGCAAGTGACGACGCCGGTGCTGGTGATCGGAGTGATCGGCGCGCTGCTGGGTACTGGGGAGTTGTTCATTTTCGTGGCCGCGCTGTTTGTCGTAGTGCTGCCGCTGACGACGATGATTCGGCGCACGGCGCCCGCGCGCGCGCAGGTCCAGCAGGCGGTGCTGACGGAGCTGCGCGCGGGCGTGCGCTACATGGCCGGCAACCCGCGGCTGCGCCTGCTCTGGGGCTACTTCCTGATCATGGTGATGTGCGGGTTCGCGTTTCAGACGCTGCTCTCGGGGATGCTGGAGACAGAGTTCGGGCGCAGCCCCTACGAACTGACGCTCTCGCTGACGGTGCTGGGGGCGGCCAGTTTCGCGGTCAACGTGCCGCTGGCCGGGCTGGTGTCGGGCCGCTTTGCCTGGCACGCGCTGCTGGCGATGGGGCTGCTGATGGCGGCCGGCTTCTGGCTGACCGCCTGGTCGCCGAGCTACGGAGCGTTCGTGGGTATGGCGGGCCTGATCGGTGCGGGGCGCTCGGGCGTGATGCTTGTCAACCAGTCGATCATGATGACCAGCACAAAGCCGCAGTATTTCGGGCGGGTGATGTCGCTGGTGATGATGGGCTTCGGCTTTCAATCGCTCCTGGCGCCGATTTGGGGCGCGATCGCGGACGCGGTTGGAGGGCGGGAGACGCTGCTGCTGATCGGGACGGCGGCGGCGGCGGCAACGGTGTTGATGGCGGCCGGCTGGCTGCGTACACGGCATTTGCCCCTGGAGAGCGGAACGGCCGCAGAGGCGGCGCCGGCCCCGGCGGAGCGCCCGCGGCTGCCGCCCGCCCCGCTGCCCGCCTTCGCGGCGCGGCTGGCGCCGGTGGCGCTGATGGATGGGCAGCGGCCGGGCGGAGGCGGCTGATGGGGCGGATGCTGCAGAGTTTCGCCGCGCTCTCTGAGCGCGATTTCCGGCTGCTCTGGTCCGGCTCGCTGCTGGCGACGACGGCATTTATGACGACGTTCATTCTCGTGCCGATCGTGGCCTACGAGATTTCGGGCTCGTATGCGGCGTCCGGCATTGCGCAGATGGGGATGGCGCCGGCGCAGCTGCTGCTCGGTCCGTTTGGAGGCGTGATCGCCGATCGCTACCCCAAGAAACCGCTGGTCCTGGCCGGCCAGATCTTCCCCTGCCTGATCATCATCGTGACGGGTGTGTTGATCGTGACCGATCAGATCACGATTCCACTGCTGTTCGGCTCGACGTTTTTGATGGGCGCGGCGTTCGCGCTGATGGGCCCGGCGCGGCAGGCCTGGATTACCGATCTGCTGCCCCAGCGCCTCCTGCCGAACGGTGTGGCGCTGCAGCAGATGTCGATCAACATCGCCCAGGTCTTCGGCCCGGCGCTGGCCTCCGTGATCGTCTTCGCCTTCGGGGTGGACGCCGGCGTCCTCTACCTGTTGGTCTCCGCTCTGTTCGTGATCGTCATCCCGCTCACCACGCTGCTGCCTTGGACAGCGCCGTCCAAGAAAGCCGGCGGCTGGCGGGAAGCGCGGCACGAGCTGGTCGAGGGCTTCACCTATCTGCGCGTGCGCAGCCGCCTACTCTCGCTCTGGCTCTTCTGGCTGCTGATGGTCGTCTGCGGGTTCGCGATGCAGACCCTGCTGCCGGGCATCATGGAGCGCGAATTCGGCCTCGACTCGACCGAAGCGCTGCCTGTGTATCTCATCTTCGGCGTCTCCGCGGTGGCGATCAACATTCCCCTCGCCGGCCTCGTCTCGGGCCGCTGGGCCTGGCCGATGCTGCTCGCCACCGCGCTGCTGATGGGGATCGGGCTCTGGCTCGTCGCTTGGGCCCCCGTCTACGGCCTGTTCCTGATCCTCGCCGCCGTCGCCGGAGCGGGGCGCTCCGGGGTGATGCTCGTCAATCAGTCAATCCTGATGTCGAACACCCGCCCGCAGTATTTCGGGCGGATCATGTCCTGGGTGCTGATCGCGTTCGGATTGCAGGCCTTTCTCGCGCCGGTATGGGGTGCGATCGCGGACGCGATCGGGGGGCGCGAAACTCTGTTCATCGTTGGGCTCGTGGTCTTCGCCGGGTCCGCATTGATGGCTCTGGCTTGGACGCGGCTGCGCCGCATCCCGCCCGAATCGGGTACCGCTGCGGCGCATGCAGCGGCCGAGCCGCCCGCTCCAGCGGAGCCGCGGCAAGCGCCCAGCCCCGCCTTCAGCCCTGCCTTTGCGGCGCGGCTGGCGCCGGTGGTGCTGATGGACGGGCAGCGCCCCGGCGCAGCCGCGGCGCGCGCGCCGGGCGGCGACTGAGCGGCCGCCGCCGCGCGGCTGCTACTCCTGCGCGAGCTCGCCGAGCAGCGCCAAGGTGCGGGCGATCGCCGGCTCTGGGTCCTCGAGCGGCACGACGATGGCGGCGAGCATCTCGTCGACGCCGTAGTCGTCGTGCATGCCGCGGACGGTGTCGGCGATTTCGTTGTCGGAGCCGGAGATGATCAGTGCGTCGGCCATGCGCGCTGTGAAGTCGCGCCCGGCGGCCTCTTCGTAGCCGGCGTCCTGCAGCATCTGCGAGTAGTAAGGCAGGCGCTGGTAGAAGCCGAACTGGCGCTTGGCGGCGGCGTAGATCGCGTCTTTGTCCTGGGAAGCGATGATCGGAGTGTGGACGACCATCTGCGGCTTCGGGCGCCCCGCAGCGTCGGCGCCGGCCTGCTGGGCGGGCGCGGCGACGTCGCGGATGTAGGGCAGCGGGCACATCCAGGAGATGCCGCCGGCGGTCAGCTCGCCGCTGAGCTGGAAGGCCTTTTCGCGCAGCGCGGCGATCATCGTCTGCACCTGAGTGGGCCCGCCCATCAACTGTGCGCGGGCGGTGAGGATCTCGCCCTCGAAGTTCACCTCGCCCTGTTCAAGCAGGGCGCGGCAGATCGTGACGTACTCGCGCAGGTGGGAGAGCGGCTTCTCGAACGGGATGCCCCAGGTGCCCTCGATGGCGGGCTTGTGCGAGGGGCCGAGCCCGAGCAGCAGGCGGCCGGGCGCGATCTGGTCGACGGTTGCCGCGCCCTGCACCATGCTGATCGGGTGGCGCGGGTAGGTGGGGACGATGGAGGTGCCGAAGTCGATCCGCTCGGCGCCGCTGAGGTGCGCGCCGACGAAGACGGCGAACGGGTCGGCGGCGGGGCCGCCGACGGTCAGCCAGGCGGTATCGAGCCCGGCCGCATCGGCGGCGAGGATGCCGTTGATCAGTTCGGGCGCGCCCATCATCTGGATGTTGTGCGAGGCGATGTGCACGCCGATGCGCATGTTCTGCATGGTGCGGTCTCCTTCGGCTGCGGCTGTGTGTACGTGTGAATGTGTGAGCAGAGGCAGGATAGGCGCTGCTTGGCGGGCGGCCCTCCTCTGCCTGCGGTGGATAGGCGGTGCACAGGCGCTTAGCCGTTGTCGTAGCCGCGCGTGATTGGTTGGTCGGTGCGTTGGCCGGCTGCGCCGTCGGGGGCGAAATCGTCGACCGCTGCGGCCAGCTCGCTGCGCGTGCGCAGAGGCGGTGGCTGGGGCGGTTGGCCGGGCGCCTCGGCCACGTGCAGCGTCTGGGTGGGGAAGGCGAAGTCGACCTCGAGGCGTTCGGCGAGGCGCAGGATGTCGAGGTTGAAGATATGGCGGGTGCGCATCTCTTCGTTCCAGTTGGCGGCCTCGATGAAGGTGTAGACCATGATGTTGAGGCTGCTGTCGGCGAAGGTCACGAACTCGACGATGTAGTAGTCGCGGCGCATCTTGGGGTTGGCGCGGACGATCGCGCGGACGCCCTCGACAAAGGCCTGGATGCGGTCGGGATCGGTGTGGTAGGCGAGGCCCAGCGTGGTCGAGTAGCGGCGCCAGCTGCGGCGGCCCATGTTGTTGACTTCGGTATCGGTGATCCGCGCGTTGGGCACGCTGATCAGGGAGTCGGCGAAGGTGCGGATGCGCGTTGAGCGGAAACCGACCTGTTCGACGGTGCCTTCGAAATCGCCGATGATCACCCAGTCGCCGACCTGAAACGGTTTGTCGGCCAGAATCGTCGCGCCGCCGAGCAGATTGCGGATCGAATCCTGGGCGGCGAGCGCCACAGCGACGCCGCCGATTCCGAGGCCGGCGACCAGCGATGTGATGTTGATGTTGAGGTTTTGGAGGATGAAGACGGCGCCGACCGCGGCGACGAAAATCTTGCTGGCGGTGCGCACGAGCGGCACGAGCTGGTCATCGAGCTTGGAATCGGTGCGCGCGGCAACCTCAGCCCAGTAGTCGGCCGCGATGTCGACCAGGCGAAAGCCGAGCAGCACGGAGGCGAGCGTGGAAGCGAAGGCGGCGAACGTGTTGACGATGGATTCGACATCGGAGTCGAAATCGAGAACGGGGAAGCCGAGCAGGACGGTGAGCGAAGCGGCCAGCAGCAGGATCGGCAGCTCGAGGCGCTTGTGCTCGCGCTGCCAGAACTCTCGGCGTTCGGGGTCGATCCGCCGCTCGATGGCGTACCAGCTGAGCCGCAGCACCGCGTAGCGCAGCAGCGCGACGATCAGCACGAGGACGGCTAGGCCGAGGAACTGCCAGACCTCGATGCCGATCGCCGACTCGTGCAGCCAGCCGGCGGCGAGGACGCTGCTCATCTGAGCGCCGGCTCGCGGTTAGCGGTGCTGCAGCGGCGGGACCTGCGCCGCCGCGTGCGGCGGGGGCGCGGCGCTCACGCGGTCGGGTCGTGGGTAAACCCGCAGGCTTTGTGCGAGCCGTCGCAGAACGGCTTGTTGTCCGATTGCCCGCAGCGGCAGAGTGCGATCGCCGAGCCGCGCGGCAGCGCAATCTCGGAGCCGTTGCCGGCCTTCAGGACGACATCGGCGGCGGGGATGATGATCGGGCCGTTGGTGTTGATCGTAATTTCCGGCATCGTCGCAGGCCTCTCGAGTGTTGCCGCTGGGCGGTGGCGCCGCACAGGGCGGACGGCGGTTGGCGCGTCTCGTAGCATAGCCCCCGCCCGAGCCGCCTGAGCGGGCGCCGACCAGTCGGCAGTCGGCTCAGCAGTCGGCAGTCAGCAGCAAGGTGCGTGCAGAGGGTCCAGGAGGAGTGTGCGATGCGTCTGACCGTGGAGTTCCCGTCTGTTGTCCATCGCGATGGGCCGCAGGGCGTCGCCGCGCTGGCGCGGGCGATCGAGCAGATCGGCTACGACGAAATCGACATTTTCGATCACGTCGTGATGGCGCATCCGCTGGACGGCCGTGAATCGGGCCCCTATCCGGCCAACATGCCGATCCTCGAAGCGTTGATCACGCTCGGATACATCGCCGCGGTGACCGAGCGGGTCGGGCTGGGCACCGAAGTGCTGGTGCTGCCGCAGCGCCAGCCGACGCTGGTCGCGAAGCAGGTCAGCACGCTCGACACGCTCTCCGGCGGGCGGGTGCGGCTGGGCGTTGGGGTGGGCTGGCAGGAGGCCGAATACGAAGCGCTGGGGATGGACTTCCACCGCCGCGGCGAGATGATGGACGAGGCGATCGAGCTGCTGCGCGCCTCCTGGTCGGACGCTTCCATCGATTATGAGGGCAAACACTTCGTCTCGCGCGCGATGGCGATGGAGCCGAAGCCGCCGCAGGGCGGCGGCATCCCGCTCTGGATCGGCGGCGCCTCGCCGGCAGCGCTGCGCCGCGCGGGGCGCATCGCCGACGGCTGGATGGCGAGCGGTCTGCTCGGCGATCGTGCGCAGGAGGCGATCGCCGCCGTGCGCGGCTACGCCGAGCAGGCGGGCCGCGACCCGGACGCGCTGGAGTTCCAGGCGCAGCTGGCGCCGCCGCCGCGCCCGGCTGATCCAGGCGCGCGCGGCTTCTGGGCGCAGACCGCCGAAGTCGCCGCCACCGCGGCCGCCGCGCAGGCGGCGGGCTTCGGCTGGGCGGCGGTCAACGTGACAGGCGTGTTCGTGGCCGGCGCGCGCACGCCCGACGCGCTGACCCAGGCCCTGGCCGAGCTGCACGACGCGATCCGCGCGGAGACGGGCTGAGCGGCTGGTCGCATTCGGTCCCGCCGCCGTCCCTCTCCCCCACTTGCGGGAGGAGATGCCGCGGAGCGACAGAGGGGGCGCCCCACCCCGATCAAGCAGGCAGCTTCCCCCGCTTATGAGTGAGAAGGGAACTCTCGGTACGGCGCGCTCCGATGGGAATGACGGAATAAGGACGGGCTGAGGTGCGGATGGCGGCTGGGTGGCGGGTGGCGGCGCTGTTTGCGGCGGCGCTGGCGCTTGGCGGGCTGATCGGGGCGCGGCTTGAGGCTGCCGGCGCGCAGGGAGATGCGGCGCCGCTGGTGGTGCTGGGGACCATCGATGATGCGCTGGAGCCCAACGATGAGCGCTACCTGGAGCGGCTGCTGGAGGAGGCGGCGTCGCGCGGAGCGGCGGCGGCGGTGATTCAGCTCGACACGCCGGGCGGGCTGGGCTCGACGATGCGCAAGCTGGTCGAGCAGCTGCTCGGCGCGTCGGTGCCGACGATCGTCTACGTCTCGCCGCGCGGCGCGCAAGCGGCCTCGGCGGGGACGCTGGTCACAGTGGCGGCGAATATCGCCGCCATGGCGCCGGGCACCAATATCGGCGCAGCCGCGCCGATCTCGGGCAGCGGCGAAGACCTGCCGCCGACGCTGCGCAAGAAGGTCGACGAAGACACCACCGCGCTGGTGCGCAGCATCGCTGCCCTGCGCGGCCGCAGCGCCGCTGCGATCGAGGCCACGGTGCTCGAAGCCAAGGCCTACACCGCCGATGAAGCGCTGGCGCTCGGCGTCATCGATCGGATCTCGCCCGATCTTGAGGCGCTGCTGGAGGCGGTCGACGGCGAGCTGGTCGAAACGGCCGCAGGGCCGCGGCGGCTCGCAACGGTCGGCGCGGAGCTGCGCCCGATCGGGCGCTCACTGGTCGAGCGTTTCCTCGAAATCATCACCAACCCCAGCCTCGCCTACGCGCTGGTGCTGATCGGCACCTACGGGGTGCTCTACGAAATCCGCGATCCGGGCAACTTCGGGCCCGGCGTGCTGGGCGTACTCTGCCTCACGCTCGGTTTTCTCGGGATCGGCCTGCTGCCTGTCAATCTGTCCGGCGTGCTGTTGCTCGCGGCCGGCTGTGCGCTGCTGCTGCTGGAGTCGCAGCTGGATGGCTTCGGCTGGGCTGGGATCGGCGCGGTGATCTGCTGGCTGTTCGCCGGGTTCCTGCTCTTCGGCGCGCTATTCCCGGAGCCGTCGGCGCTCGATGACCCGCTCGAAATCAGCCGCTGGGTGCTCGGCGCGTTCGCGGCCGCCACGCTTGGTTTCATCGCGCTGCTCTGGCTGCTGGGGCGCGGCGGGGGCAAATCGGAGGCGTTTATGACTGCCGGCGAGCGGGCCGTGATCGACCGCACCGGCCTCGCGCTCGGACCGCTCAACCCGAGCGGCGAGGTGGAAATCGAGGGCGAACGCTGGCTGGGGATGACCGAAGGCAGCGATATCGAGGCAGGCGCCGCGGTGCGCGTGATTGGCGTCTACGCGGGCGGGGTGGTGAAAGTTGCGCGGGCGGAGGATGAGCGCGCGATACTGGCGGTGAGGGCTGCACCCGCACCGGCCGACGGCTGGCGGGGCCGCGCGGCGGCTGTCGGCCTGCCGCGCCTGTTCTCGCGCCTGCGCGCGGGCGCGCTGCAAGGGAAGGACTGAGCATGGGCGTGATTCAGACAGTGGGGCCGAACGAGGCGCTGGTTCGCTCCGGCGGCGGCGACATGCCGAAGGTGGTGGTGGGCGGGCGCACGCTCGTGCTGCCGATCTTCCACCGCGCCGAGCGGCTTTCGCTGCATGTGATGACGCTGCACGTGATCACCGAAAACGTCTACACCGGCGAGGGTGTGGCGGTCTCCGTGGACGGGGTCGCGCAGGTCAAAGTGGCGCGCAGCGAGGAGGCGATCCGCACGGCCGCGCAGCAGTTCTTGGGCAAGACGGAAGCGGAAATTCTCGATGTGCCGCTGCAAACGCTGGAGGGCCACCAGCGTGCGATTCTGGGCACGCTGACCGTCGAGGAGATTTACCGCGACCGCGAGAAGTTTGCCTCGCAGGTGCGCTCGGTCGCCTCCCCGGATCTGGCCGGGATGGGGCTGGAGATCGTCTCGTTCACGATCCGCGACATCAAAGATCCGGGCGGCTACCTCGATGCGTTGGGCGTGCGGCGCACCGCTGAGGTGCGCCGCGACGCCACGCTCGGCGAGGCGGAGGCGGAGCGCGACGCGGGGATCCGCTCGGCGGAGGCGCTGCGCGAGCGCGAAGCGGCCCGCTACGAGGCGGACACGCGGATCGCCGAATCGGAGCGCGGCTTTCAGGTGCAGAAGGCCTCCTACGACCAGGAGGTCAACGCGCGGCAGGCCGAAGCGGCGCTGGCCGATGAGCTGCAGCGCGCCCGCACGCAGCAGGAAATCCGCCGCGAAGAGGTCGAAATCGAGGTGGTCGAGCGGCGCAAGCAGATCGAGCTGCAGGAGCAGGAGATCGAGCGCCGCGAACGCGAACTGGAGGCGACCGTGCGCAAGCCGGCCGAGGCCGAGCGCTTCCGGCTCGAAACGATCGCCGAAGGCAACCGCAACGCCGCCGTCGCCTCGGCCACGGGCGACGCTGAGTCTGTCCGCCGGCAGGGCCAGGCGCAGGCTGATGTGATCCGCATGACCGGTGAAGCCGAAGCGGACGCGATCCGCGCCAAAGGCCTCGCCGAGGCCGAAGCGATGCGGACCAAGGCCGATGCCTGGAAGGAATACGGCGAGGCGGCTGTCGTCCAGCAGGTGCTCGAAGCGCTGCCGGCCGTGGCTGAAGCGGTCGCCCAGCCGCTCGCCCGCACTGAGCGGATCGTCATGTTCGGCGGCGGCGACGGCGCCGCCGGCCCGAGCAAGCTGACGCAGGACATCACCCGCACCGTCGCTCAGGTGCCCGAGGTGATCGAATCGCTGACGGGGATCGATATTGTGGGCAGCATCAAGAACATCCCCGGCCTCGAATCCAGCCGCCGCGGGCGCGAGTTGGAGCAGGGCGGGGCCGATGATGAAACGCCGCGCGTGTGAGCGGCATGATGACCGCCGACGGCGTCCTGCCGATCAGCCTGGGCGACAACTGGGTGTATGCGGTCGTCTCCGAGGGCGAGGCGGCGCTGGTCGACGCCGGCCCCGATTTCGACGGCGCCTGGGAGTCGCTGGCGGCCCAGCTGGAGGCCGCCGGCCTCGCGCGCGCGGCTGTCCGCGTCGTCTTCGTCACCCACGCGCACATCGACCACTGCGGTCTGGCGCACCGCTGGCAGGACGCGGGCGTGCCGGTGGCCTCGTGGTCGCAGGAGGTTGCGCAGTTTCAGCACGGGCGCAACATCATCGGCTACCAGACGCAGTACGTGTTTCAGGCGCTGGAGCGGATGGGCGTGCCGCAGGAGCGGGTCAGCGGCTTTATCGAGGAGCGCGAGCGGATGCGGGCGGCGTTCCGCGCCGGCGACGACACCGGCGGCGGCCGCCGCCGCGCGCGCTGGCCGGGCCTGATTCGCGGCACTCCGTTCCGGCCCGACATTCTGCTCGAGGACGGCGCCGAGATCGCGGTCGGGCGGCGGCGCTTGCAGATGGTCGCCGCGCCCGGCCACACGCCCGGCAACGCGGTGCTCTTCGAGCGGCAGAGCGGCGCGCTGTTCAGCGGCGACCAGCTGCTCCCCGGCTCGATTCCCAACCCCGGCTGGCACTTCGATCTGACTGCGGAACCGCCGCGGCGGTTCCGCAGTCTGCCGGCGTTTGCGGCCTCGCTGGAAAAGGTCGGCGCGCTGGGCGTGCGGCATCTCTACCCCGGCCACGGTGAGCACAGCGGGGCTGTTGAGCAGGAGTTGGCGCGCAGCCGCCGCCACCATGCGAAACGCCAGCGCCAGCTCCGCGAAGCGCTCGCCGCAGGCCCGGCGGCGCCCTACGAGCTGCTGCGCGTGCTCTTCCCGCGCCTGCCCGACCGCCGCCTCTGGCAAGCGATGGCGGAGGTGGTGGGGCAGATCGATGCGCTGGTCGAAAACGGCGAGGCCGCCGAGCTCGAAGAGAACGGCGCGCTGCAGATTCGGCGCGTCGAAACCGGGTAGAATTGCCTTGAAGGCTGAGGTGAGCGGCATGAAATGGTGGACGGCCGCGCAGCGCGCGATTGAAACGCTGCTCTGGGAGCTCTACGGGAGGCCAACGAGCGAGATGCGGCGTCGATGGGAGCGCGTGGAGGACGCAGACCCGCGGAGAGTCAAGCCTGGCCGGACGTACCTATAGGAGAGCTATAGGGCCGTCGTGAGCGCTGTCGCAACGACGACTCCAAGCGAGATCGGTGTTCCGACCAGCAGACTGCGCATCAGTCGAGACTTGCGGGCGACGATTGCCTCGGCTTCCGTGGAGGCCAACGCAATAGCCTGCAGGTGCTCCCACGCGAGTGCAGTGTTTCCAAGCCGATTCTCCAGCGCTGCACGCATTGCCTCTGCGGGCGCCGGGAACTGAGGCACATGCCAAGCCCACAGGTTGCCCAGCCCAAGCTGCGCGCAGATCGTGGATGAGGCTAGACCGACCCCCAACAGCCAAAGTGATGGATCCGCGGATGCCGCGATTCCGACCAAGGCGCTGATCCCGGCGACGTTTAGCGCAGTCAGGAACATCAGCTTGCCGTCAAAGCCGGCGATTGAAGCGAGCTGCACCTGTAGGTGCGCGATCGCGATTTCCAGCGCGCGCCCTGCGCCCTCCGGCGCCTGACCGTTGCGGCCGTCGGCGCGGGGCGCCATTGGCGCGCTGCCGTCAGAGCCGCCGGTAGATGCCGCTGGAGCCGCTGGAGAGATCGCCGAGCGCGGCGCGGCGGACCAGCGTGAGCGCGCTGGTCACGGCGCGGGCTTTGATCGCGGCGCGGGTCTGGGCGAAGGTGTAGCCGGTCGCATAGGACTCGGCGGGCGTTTCGACCCCGAGGCAGACGGCGCCGACAGGCCGACCGCCGTGCGGCTCGGGGCCGGCGACGCCGGTGACGCCGACGCCGATATCGGCCTGGAACTGCCGCCGCACAGCGGCGGCCATCGCCGAGGCCGTCTCGTTGCTGACGACGCCGTGCGCGTCGATCACGCCGGCGTCGACGCCGTATTGCACTTTGGCCTCGGCGGTGTACGCCACCAGCCCGCCGCGGAAGAAGCGGCTGGCGCCGGGCACATCGGTGATCGTGCTGGCCAGCAGACCGCCGGTGCAGGATTCCATGACGGCGATCGAGAGCCCGCGGCTGCCGAGCAGCCGCGCGACGGCTTCCTGGAAGGTGTCCTGATCGGCGCCCCAGATGTTGTCGCCGAGCAGTTCGCGGATCGCCGCTTCGACCGGGGCGATGCGGGCGCGGGCGGCCGCCTCGTTGGCCGCTTTGGAGGCCAGGCGGATGTGTACGCCGTCGGCCTTGTGGTAGACGCCGACAGTGGGGTCTTCGCCGGCGCGCATTGCGCCCAGCGCCTCATCGAGCGCGCTCTCGCCGAGCCCGGTGGTTTTGAGTGTGCGCGAGATGAGCACGGCACCGGGGCTGCGCGCGGCCAGCCGAGGGGCGATCTCGCTGCTCCACATGCCGGTCATCTCGGCCGGCGGCCCGGGCATCGCGACGATGATCGCTCCGTCTTTCTCGACCCACCAACCGGGCGCGGTGCCGCGCGGGTTGGGGATCGATTCGCCGGAGGGCACGATCGTGGCCTGCTTGATGTTCTGCCCGGGCATCCGCCCGCCGCGCCGCTCGAAGAAGTTGCGCAGATGCGCCTCCAGCTCGGGCACCACGTAGGGCTGCTCGCCGATCGATTCGGCGATCGCATCGCGCGTGATGTCGTCCTCGGTCGGGCCGAGCCCGCCGGTGCAGAGGACCACATCGGAGCGCTCCCCGGCCTGCGTGAGCAGCGCTGTGAGGCGCTGCCTGTTGTCGCCGATTTGGTGCATGAAGAAGAGGTCGATGCCCATCGCCGGCAGGCGCTGGGCGATGTATTGGGCGTTCGTATCAAGGATCTCGCCCATCAGGATTTCGGTGCCGATGGAGACGATTTCTGCGCGCATGGCGGCATTCTAGGGCGGCGCGCCGGCGGGTTGGCAAGCGGCTGATAGCCTGGCGCCAGACTCTCTCCCCGCCGCCGCAGATCCAGGATCGCGCCGATGACTGCACCCGCCTTGCCCGAGGTCGCCGCCGCCGCCGAACGGATCCGCGCCAACATTCGCCGCGTGATCGTGGGCCGCGATGACGTGATCGATTACACGCTGGCGGCGATCCTTTGCGAGGGGCACGTGCTGCTCGATGATGTACCGGGGCTGGGCAAGACGATGTTGGCCAAGTCGCTGGCGCGCTCGATCGGCTGCTCGTTTCGGCGCATCCAGTTCACGCCCGATCTGATGCCCTCGGATGTCACCGGGGTCAATGTCTACAACCAGCGCTCGGGCGAGTTTGAGTTCCGCGCCGGCCCGCTGCTGACCCAGCTGGTGCTGGCCGACGAGATCAACCGCGCCAGCCCGCGGACGCAGGCCGCGCTGCTGGAGGCGATGGAGGAGCGGCAGCTGACCGTGGAGGGCGAAACGATGCTGATGCCGCGCCCCTTCCTGGTGATCGCGACGCAGAACCCGGTCGAGCTCGAGGGCACCTTCCCGCTGCCCGAGGCCCAGCTGGACCGCTTTCTGGTGCGGCTGCGGATGGGCTACCCGGACGCGGCGGAGGAAGATCAGATTCTGCAGCGCTTCGAGCGCGCCCAGCCGCTCGAAGCGCTGGACCCGGTGATCGGCGCCGAAACGCTGCACGCGATGGCGGCCGCTGTCGAGCAGGTGCGCGTGCACGAGACGGTGCGCGGCTACATGGTCGCGCTGGTGCAGGCGACGCGCGCGGAGGCAGCGTTCGAGCTGGGCGCCAGCCCCAGGGCCTCGCTGGGGCTGATGCGCACCAGCCGCGCGCTGGCCGCGATTCGCAGCCGCGATTACGTGCTGCCCGACGACGTGCAAGAGATGGCGCGGGTCGTGCTGCCGCACCGCCTGCTGCTCAGCGCCGAGTCGCGGCTGCGCTCCTCCACGGCCGAGGCGCTGCTCGAGGACGTGATGTCGCGCGTGCCGGTGCCGATCGAGGCTGCGTGAGGCAGGCCGCGCCGCTCTGCTTGGGGGCCTAGATGGCAATGATGCCCGGCGGCGGCGCGATGCTCGACCTCGAGCTGCGCTCGCGCCAGCAGCGCGAAGATCAGTTTGAGCGCCCCGAGAGCCGCTTCGCGCAGGAGCACACCAATACTTGGCTGCGCAGCATCTGGCCCGTCGCCGCCGTTGCGGCCATGATCGGCGCCGTTGCGGCCGACCAGATCATCATCGCGCTGGTCGCCGGCACGGTGCTGACGGCGGGCACGATCGCCTGGGTCTGGGCGCGCTCGTCGCTGGAGCGGCTGGAGTTCTCACAGACGCTCTCGCAGACGCACGCGTTTGTCGGCGAGACGATCGAGCTGACGCTGCGCTTCGAGAACCGCAAGCTGCTGCCGCTGCCGGTGCTGCGCGTGCGGCTCGGGCTGCCCGAGCTGCTCGAGCCGGCCAACGCGCCGTTCACGCGCATGGCCGCGCAGATGGGCGAGGAGATCGGCGAGATCGTGCGCAGCAGCTCGCTGCGCTGGTATGAGCGGCTGACCTGGCGCTACCAGATTCCGCTGCGTGCGCGCGGCTACTACCGGCTGGTCGAGGCCGAGTTGACCGCGAGCGATCTCTTCGGCGTCTTTCGCCGCCAGCGTGTGGAACCCGCCTCGCAGCGGCTCTGGATCTACCCCGAGGTGCTGCCGCTCGAGCGCTTGCGTCTGCCCCAGCTGCGTCCGCACGGCGAGCGCCGCGGCGGCCAGCGGCTCTTCGATGATCCGACCCGCCTGCAGACGCTGCGCGACTATCGGCCGGGCGATCCGCTGAAGCGGATCGATTGGAAGGCGACGGCGCGGCGGCAGGCGCTGCAGAGCCGCGTCTACGACCCGGCCAGCGATCTGGTCGCGGTGGTGGCGCTCAACGTGAGCACGCTGCCGATCGCCTGGCAGGGCTTCTACGGCGACATCTTCGAGCGCGCTGTCTCGGTCGCCGCGTCGCTCTCGGCGGCCTGGGCGGAGAGCCGCGCGCCGGTCGGCTTGATCGCCAACTGCACGTTTCCCGGCAACGATGCGCCGATTCGCGTCGCGCCGTCGCGCGCGCCGGGGCAGATGACGCGGATTCTCGAAGCGCTGGCGATGGCCGACGTGTTCACGCTGACGCCGATCGATCGGATGCTGACCGATGAGCGCCGCCGCATGCCGTTCGGCAGCACCGTGGCCTTGGTCACCGCCGTTGTCACGCGGCCGCTGGAAGTCTCGATCGATCGGCTGCGCCGTCACGGCGTGGAGGTGGCGGTGATCTACGTGGGCGTCGATGATCCGCCGGCGGTCGTCGGCGGTGCGGTGGTGCACGATATCCGCGAGGCGCTGGCCGGCCTCGAGTTCGAGCGGGTCGGCAGCGCCAGCGTTTGGGCGCTGGCCAACCAGGATCGCCCGGCCAACCAGGACGGCTCGGCCAATCAGGGCGGCCGGGAACGGCGGCCGCCGCGGCCGCCGCAGGCGCCGGAGGATCCCGGCGGCGCCGCGCCCGAACCGCTCGGGGCCGCTGCAGCGGAAGTCGAGCCGCTGCCCGGCGCGGCCCCTGCAGCCGCGGGGCTCGATCGCGGCGCGGGCAGCGAGTGGGGCCGGCCGGGCGGGGGCGGCTGATGACGGCGCTGGCCGGCTTGGCGGCGGCGCCGCCGCGCGACCGCATGCACGCCGCCTATGTCGCCGCGCTGCTGCTGGCCGAAGCGATCCTGCTGATCGTGCTGGCCAAGCTGGTTCCCAAGCTGCTGATCGGCAGCGGCGCGGAGGTGCTTTCGGTCTGGGCTGTCGGCGGCGCGCTGGTGTTGGGCTTCGGCTTTGCGCGCGTGCTTGGCGGGCGCGAATTGAGCACCCGCAGCCGCGTCTTCTGGGGGCTGGCGGTGACTTTCCTCGCGCTGCAGATCATCGGCCGCGCCGATCTTTCGGAAAGCGCGGCGGTGTGGGATATGTCCTGGCTGATCGACCTCGGCTCGCCCAGCTCCGAGGTCTGGCGCAGGGCCGGCGCGCTGGATCAGTTTTTCGCCGCGCTGACGCTGATTCCGATCTGGTTCCGCGGCGCAGCGCTGGGCACAACCGACCTCGCCGAACGCCCCTTCACGCGCTCCGTGCTGGGCGGCTTCGCCGTTCTCTTGTTCGGCTTCGTGTTCGGCGACAACGCGGGGATTGAGTCCGTCGTGCAGATCGCGGCGATCGCCTGGGTGCTGAGCTGCGTGGTTGCGGCGGCGCTGAAAAATGCCAGCAATCCCGCGACTGCCGAGGAAGGCAGCGAGGCCCAGACCGGCCTCACGCTGGCCGTCACCCTGTTCGCGATCATCGCCGGGATCGCCGTGGTGCTGCTGTTGGTGGTGGGGATTGTGGCCGGGATTGCCGGTTCGGGGGTCGTCTCGCCGGTGCTCGACGCGCTGGGCTTTGTGCTTGAGTACATCGTCAGAGGCGCAGTCTATCTGCTCTGGCCGCTGTTTTGGATCATCGAGCAGATCGTGGCGGGGCTGCGGCCCGAGGCGCCGCCGGCGATAGAAGTCCTCACCGAGGGGATCGGCCGTCCGTTTGATGAGGAGACAGAGCTGCCCGAGGGCGAGCCGAATCCGACGCCGGGGATCGTGCTGGCGCGCGTCTTCGGCGGGATCGGCGCGGTGCTGCTGTTCGTCTTCCTCGCCTGGCTGTTCTTCCGCCGCTTCTTGCGCCGCCGCCCGCGCGCGGATGAAGAGCGCGAGTCGGTGTGGTCCGAGGCCGATGTGCTCGGCGATCTGTTCGGCGGCCTGCGCAATCTGCGCGGCCGCTTCCGCCGCGGCGGCGCGGCGCGCGAGCCGGATGCGCCGATCGCCGAGCTGTATTACGAGCTGCTGGCCGATGCCGCGGCGCGCGGCACCACGCGCGCTGCGGCGCGCACGCCGCTGCAGTTCGCTGCGGTCCTGCAGCGGATCTACCAGTCGCCGGTGCCCGTCGATATTTCGAGCGCCTTCTCCGCGTTCCGCTACGCCGGGCGCGAGCCCGACCCCGGCGCGCTGCGGCGCCTGCGCGAGAGCTGGGAACGGCTGCGCGAGCCTCAGTGAGGCCGGGCGGCGCGCACGCCGTGTGCTCGTTGGTCACTCGCCGCTCACCGTTGCGCCGCGGCGCTCAGCCCTGCGTTCGCGCTGTGATCACCATCAGGCTGTTCTGCGGGCTGTCGTCCAGGCTGTCTTGCGGGCTGCTTTGCGAACTGCCGCCCTCATCACCCATGGCGGCGTGGAATTCGATCGCTGCAAAGCCGCTTGCGGCGAGCAGCGACTTGTACTCGTCATCGGTATAGGCCTGCATGCTCGAGGCGTAGCGGGTGACGGCGCCGGACTCGGCGTCGACCACGAAGTAGCGCTCGGTGGCGGCGCGCTGCTGCGGATGCCAGAAGCTCTCGCTGAGGCAGAGATGCGGTTGGGCGGAGAACAGCCCATGCGCGGCCGAGTACCAGCTCGAACGGCTCTCGCCCGCCGCCCGCACCGCGGCGAAGGTATGCGGCTCCAGCAGCAGCGCGCCGGCCGGGGCGAGGGCGCGGCGGGCGCGCTCGAGAATGCGCTGGGCGTCCGGCCGTGTGAAGACGTTGAGTTCCCCGTAGATGAGCATCACGAGGTCGAACCCCGCGCCGTAGTCGGCCGTTCTGATGTCCTCCTGGATGTAGCGGCAGGCGGGCTGAGACGCCGCCGCACGGGCCCGCGCATAGGCGATTGAGGCCGGCGAGAAATCGATCCCCACGCACTCGTGGCCGCGGGCGGCGAGGCGGTTGGCGTATAGGCCCGGCCCGCAGCACAGATCGAGGATTCGGGCCGCCCGCCCGCCCAGAAGTTCGCGGTGTATCCAGGCCGTGTGCTGCTCGATCGTCTGAGCGGTGCGGCTGGCGCGTTCGTGCTCCTGAGACAGGTGTTCGCTCAGCATGCGCTCGCTAAAGTCAGGGTCGTTCCAGGGGATCTTCTCGCCTTCGCTCCACGGTTGGGGCGTTGCCTGGCGGTCGACGAGGTCGAGTAAGCGCATCGCCGGCGGTCAGGCGGGCCGCAGCAGCGGGCGCCCGGCGCGATCGGTGCTCAGCGCGGGGACGACCGCTGCGGCGTCGAGCTCGGCCGCGTACTCCAAATCAGCTCCAAAGCCGAGCTCGATCAGATCACGGCCGTGCGGCGCCTCACGCAGCGCAGCGAGCGGCGCATCCGCGTAGGTTTGCCAGAGCTTGAGCGCGATCAGCGCGCCGTTGCCGAGCTGCAGGCGATCGCCGGCGAGCGTCGAAAGCGCCTCGACGTATGCCCCAGCGGCGGCGGTGTCTTCGAACGATGCGGCGGCGCCGCCGTGATCGCCGCTGCAGACGATCGCGATCGAGCGCTGCTGTTCGGCGGCTTCGCGGTGGAGCGCCTGCGCGCAGGCGCTCAGGTTGCGCAGGCAGGCTGAGAGTACAAAAGGCGCACCGGCGGCGGCGTTGAGCGCGCGGGTGCCGTTGCCGGTGACATGGACCGCGGTCCAGCCGGCCACGTTGAGCGCGGCGAATTCGGTCGGCGAGTTGCCGTACTCGGCGCCGGGGCCGGGCAGCGAGCCGATCTCGCCGATCAGCCGGCTGCCGGGCAGCTGGCCGAGCAGCTGCCGTGCACGGGGCCATTCGGCGGCGGGGTAGATCGCAGCGGCGCCGCCGCCGAGCAGCGCCGCGTGCACGGTGCTGGCGCGCAGGATGTCGATCACCGCGGCGGCGGCCTGCTCCAGCTGAGCCGGCGGCGGCGGTTGGGTGTAAACCTCGAGATCGGGCGGTGTGTCTCGCATATTGCGCGGGGAGAGTAGCGCGGCGGCTGCGGGCTAGGCTTGAGCCATGCGCTTCGCGGAGCGGTTGCGGCGGGCGGTCGATGCGGCGGACTCGCTGCTCTGCGCGGGGCTCGATCCGCAGCCCGAGCGCACGCCGCCGGCGGAGATCCTGGCCTTCAATCGGTTGGTGATTGAGGCGGCCGCGGAGTTCGTCTGCGCTTTCAAGCCGCAGTCGGCGTTCTATGAGGCGGCCGGCGGGGCGGGCTGGGAGGCGCTTGGCAGCACGATCGAGCTGATCCGCGAGCAGGCGCCCCACGCCGTGGTGGTGCTCGACGCGAAGCGCGGCGACGTGGCGCACACCGCACGAGCCTATGCGAGCGCAGCCTTCGAGCAGTTCGGCGCCGATGCGGTGACCGTCAGCCCCTACCTCGGGGCGGACAGCGTCGCGCCGTTTCTGGGGCGGCCCGAGCACGGCGCGTTCGTGCTGTGCCGCACCTCGAATCCGGGCAGCGGCGATTTCCAGTCGCTGCGCGTGCAGCGGGGCGGCGGCGCGGATGAAGCGCTCTTCGAGCGGGTCGCGCGGCGGGCCGCTGAGTGGGCCGCGCAGCACCACGGCAACGCCGGCCTAGTTGTCGGCGCGACCTACCCTGAGGAGCTCGCGCGGGTGCGGGCGCTCTGCCCGCGCTTGCCGATCTTGCTGCCCGGCGTCGGTGCGCAGGGCGGCGACCTCGCAGCGGCGCTGGAGGCCGGGCTCGATGCGGAGGGCCGGGGGCTGTTGGTGAGCGCGTCGCGCTCGCTGATCTACGCCGGCGGCGGGGCACAGATCGCCGCCGAAGCGAAGCGGCTGCACAGCGCGATCCAAGCACTGCGGGAGCGAAGCGGCGCCGCGCGTGGCGGCTGATGCGGATCTCCCCTCGGGCCTTGCCGGCGGCGTCGGCGGTTCGCCGGTCGGGCTGCGCGAGCTGTTTGGCAACCGCAACTTCACGGCGCTCTGGCTGGCCACCGGGATCCAGCTGACGGTTAACAGCGCGCTGCAGTTCGTGCTGCTGATCCGTGTCGTGGATCTCAGCGGCTCGAGCCTGGCGGCGGTGGCGCTGGTGGTGGTGCTGGCCGCGCCGCCGGTCGTCTTCGGGCTCGGTACGGGAGTGCTGCTGGACCGCTTGGACAAGCGCAGGGTGCTGCTGCTGATGGTGCTGCTGCGCGCGGGGCTGACGGCGCTGCTGTTGATCGCCGACAACGTCTCCGTCGGCGCGATCTTCGCCGTCGCCTTTCTGACCGCGACGGCCGGCCAGTTTGCGCTGCCGGCCGGCGCGGCGGCGCTGCCGCTGTTCGTCGGCCGCGCGCAGCTGCTGGCCGCGAACTCGGCCTTTCAGTTCACCGCGACCAGTACTCAGCTGATCGGCCTAGTGGCGCTCTCGCCGATCATGCTCAAGGCGCTGGGCTTCGATGCGTCCTACATCCTCAGCGCGGTGCTGCTGCTGCTGACGGCGCCGCTGCTGGCGATCCTGCCGGCGCTGCCGCCGCCCGCGCGCGCGGACGGCGCCGCGCCCGCAGGCGCAGACGCAGCAGGCAGCGGGCGGCATCTCTGGGCGACGGTCAAGGTAGGGCTCGATGATGTGCGCGAGGCGGCCGTCCGCGTCTGGCGCGATCGGCTCACGGCGGTCGCGCTGATTCAGCTGGTGACCGGGGTGATGCTGCTGTTCATGTTCGCCGTGCTGGTGCCGCGCTTCGTGCAGGATGTGCTCGGGCGGCCGCCGGAGGATGCGGTGTTCGTCTTCTGGCCTACGGGGGTCGGAGCGCTGCTGGCGCTGATTCTGCTGCCCTGGCTGGGGCGGCGTTTTCGCGTGGCGCTGCTGGCCTCGGCCGGGCTGGCCGTGATCACGGCGGTTGTGACGCTGTTCGGCGTTTTGGACCTGCTGCGCGCGTCTGCATCGGAGGGGCTGCTGCTGGGCCTGACGCTGCTGATGGCGTTCCCGCTGGGGCTAGCCTACGCGATGGTCAACGCGCCGGCGCAGACGCTGCTGCACGAGCGCACGCCGCCGCGTATGCGCGGGCGGATGTTCTCGGCGCAGCTGATGCTGGCCAACGCGGTCTCGATGGCGGCGCTGGTGATCGTGGGCGGCGTGAGCGACGCCTGGGGGATTCGCGAGGCGTTGTTTCTGCTCGCGCTCGGCACGTTCGCGATCACCGCCGCGTCGCTCTGGCTGGGGCGCCCGGGGCGGGTCGGTGCGGCCCCGCACGGCGCGCACGGCTGAGCTCGAACTGCAGGCTCGGGAAGGCTGCGCTAATCTCGCCTGTGCAGCGAGCGCGCACAGTGCGGGGGAAGGTGGCGGTCATGAAGGAGGTGTCGATCGAGGCGATTCGTGTCTCGCTGATGAACTACAACCGTGTGGTGGTGCTGAAGGAGAAGGACGCCGACCGCTATCTGACGATCTACATCGGCGCCGCCGAGGCGGACGCGATCGCGATCCGGCTGCAGGATGTCTCGGTGGCGCGGCCGATGACGCACGATCTGCTGACGAATGTGATGGCCGAGCTGGGCGCGCGGGTCACGCGGGTGCTGGTCTCGGAAGTGAAGAACGACACCTACTTTGCGCGGCTGTTCCTGAACATCAACGATCAGGAGCTCGAGATTGACTCCAGACCGAGCGATGCGATCGCGCTGGCGGTGCGCGCCGAAGCGCCGATCTTCGTGGCCGATGAGGTGATCGACCAGGCCGGCGTGCTGCTCGACGATGAGGGGCTGGTCAGCGCCGACGATGAGTCGCGCCGCGAGCCGGTCAAGCCGGAGGAGCTGGAGAAGATGTCGGCCTTCCGGGACTTCATCGAGAGCCTGGATATGGACGACTTCGAATAGGGCCCTGCCCCCTGCTCCCGCCCCGCACACAGCACAAGCAGGCGGAGCGGGGGAGAGTTTGCGGCGGCTCTCTCTGCAACCAGCGGCAGCAAGCGGGGGAGAGTTTCGGGCGGCCTGCTGTGCTCCAGCAGTCCAGGTGGTGCAACGGTCTCCGTGCACGGGGTGGGTGGAGACGGGGCGGGGTGGTTGTCGCAAGGACGCCTTGTGATAATCTTCGCAAAGCTTGCGGAGGGCGGGGCCGATGAAGAATTGGCCTCCGACGATCGCTCTGCTGGGGATTGGCTGGTACGTCGCCACGTGCATCGTGTTGGGCGTGCTGGCCGGGCTCTGGCTTGACGACCGTGCAGGGACTGCGCCTGCGTTGACCCTCCTGAGCCTCGCTCTCGGCTTGGCAGCAGCGGGCTGGGGCGGATACCGGATGCTGCTGGATGTGCTCGAAAGGCCGCTCGGCCGCCGCCGCTCGAAGCGCGGGGCAGCGGAGAGAAAGGAGCGCGACGAGTGAGCAGGCGCCGCTTGATCATCCTCGCCGTGCTGGTGCTGATCTTCGGCGGCTTCTTGTTCGTCCGCGCGCCCAAGCCGGTGATCGCGATCGCCCCCGAGTTCGTCGCCCAGATCGGCGGCTACACGATCACCAACACCATCCTCTCCGCCTGGGTCGTGATCGCGCTGCTCGTAATCGGCGCGTACTTCATCTACCGCCGGACCCGCAACGTGGAGCAGGCGTTGGTCCCGAGCGGTCTGCAGAACCTCGTCGAGGCTCTCTACGAGGCCTTTTTCGGGATCGTCGAGCAGGTCGTCGGCGAACGCAACGGGCGCCGCTTTTTCCCCGTCGTCTTCACGATCTTCATCTTCGTGCTGATGGGCAACTGGTTCGGCCTCTTCCCCTGGAACAACGTGATCGGGCAGGTCGAGAACGTCCGCGAGCACTATCTGCACGAGATGGAGATCGGCGCGCATGAGGTGGTGGAGGAGCTGAAGCACAGCGAGCGGGCGATCTCGGCCGCCGAGATCGGTGTGATCAACGATGCATTTCAGCACGCCTTCTTCGAGCCGATTCCCTTCGAGCTGGACGAGCTGGAGCACGCCGATGAACAGATCGAGCAAATCCGCGAGCACCATCTGACCGATGTCGAGCGTGCGGTGCGGAGCGAGTTTGCGGTCAACCCGATTCCGTCCAATACGGACGGCAGCGACGTGATCCACGCGATCGAGGAGCGGCTCGAAGCGGCCGGCTACGCAGACGTGCACGACGGCGGGCACGATCTCGAGTACGCGGTGATCTGGAACCTGCCGATGACCGCGGCCGACACCGAGCTGGTCCGCGCCGACGGCCCAATCCTGAGCGGCAGCGGGCTGAAGATCATTCCTCCGCGCACGCTCTTCGACACGCCGCGCGATTACTCCTACGACGCCTTCGCGGAGCCGCTGTTGATCGAGCCCGCCGCCGACGGGTCGGTTGCCCAGCTTTGCCTGATTGAGTGCGGGCTGGCGATCGGGGATCACCAGCCGGCGGTCGTGCCGACCACCGTCAACACGGCGCACTTGGGTTTCATCTTGCGGCTCGAAGAGCAGGGCTTCGAGGGCGAGACGGTCGGCCACGTCTTCCCCTTCTTCCGGGCGATCGCGACGGATGTCAATCTGCCTTTGGCGCTGGCGCTCTGGTCGCTGATCATGGTCCAGCTCTGGGGTGTGCGCGGAGTCGGCCTGGCCAGCAACTTCGGCAAATACATCGGGCTGGGCTCGCACGCCGTGGTCAAGGGGCCGATGGGGCTGTTCGTCGGCATTCTTGAGATCATCTCCGAAGTGGGGCGGATCATCTCCTTCACCTTCCGACTGTTCGGCAACATCTTTGCCGGCGAAGTGGTGCTCTTCATCTCGATGTTCCTGGCCGCGTTCATCGTGCCCTCGGTGTTCTTCGGGCTGGAGATTTTCGTCGGCTTTATTCAGGCGTTCGTGTTCGCGATGCTGACGCTGGTCTTCGCCGGCGCGGCCGTTGCGGGGCACGACGATCACCACGAGGAGAGCGAGGAAGGCGCCCGCTAGGGCGCCGGCAGTTCACGGATCACGCGGCCGCGGAGGGCCGCATAGAGAGGACGCGCGCATGTTGGACCTGCTGCTGCAGATTGGCGACGATGGCATGAAGTACATCGGCGCCGGGATTGCGATGGGGCTGGGGGCGATCGGCCCGGCGCTGGGCATCGGCCTGCTGGCCGGCCGCGCCATGGAATCGCTCGGCCGCAACCCCGATGCGGCGCCGGTGATTCAGACCAACATGATCCTCGGGATCGCCTTCACCGAAGCGCTCGCGATCTACTCGCTCGTCGTGGCGGTGATGATCGGCTTCGTGTTCTAGGCGCGCCGCCGCAGCAGCAGCCGTCCCAGCCGGGCCGGCGGTAGGGAGAGGCGCAGCAATGGACGAACTCGGACTGAATCTGGCCGGGCTGATTACGCACTTCGTCAGCTTCGGGCTTTTGCTCGGCCTGCTCGTGGTGCTGTTCTATCGACCGCTGCGGCGCGTGCTCGATGAACGGCGGCAGCGGATCGAAGCGGGCTTGCGCGCCTCCGAAGCGGCTCAGGAAGCGGCCGAAGAGGCCAGCGCGGAGGCTCGCGCCGAAGTGCAGCAGGGGCGCGAGGAGGCGCAGCGCTTGGTTGCCCAGGCGCAGGAGATCGCGCAGCGAATCGAGTCCGAGGCCCGCAGCGGGGCGCAGGACCAGGCCGCCCAGCTGATCGAGCGCGCCCGCCTGGAGATCGAGCAGGAGCGCGACCAGGCCGTCCAGCAGCTGCGCAACGAATTCGCCGATCTGGCGATCGCCGCCGCTGAACGGGTGATCGGCCAGGCGCTCAGCCGCGACGATCACCAGCGGATCATCAGCGAGGTGCTGGCCCAATCTTCGGCCGGCGCATCGGACCGGAATTAGCGGGGCGGAGGGCTGCCGTGCCGCCGCGCGATCTCGCCGCCAAGCGCTACGCCGACGCCGTCTTCGCGATCGCCAGCGACGGCGGCAGCGCCGAGCGCTGGTCGGCCGACCTCGACGACGTCGCCAGCCTGTTCCGCAACGCCGACGCGGCTGCATTCTTCATCAGCACGCGCGTGACCCAGGCAGACAAGGAAGCGGTGATCGACGCGGCCTTGACCGATGCAGCCGTCGAGGCGCGCAACCTGGCCAAACTGCTCGTGCGCAAACGCCGCACGCGGCTCGCCGACCAGATCCGCGATGCTTTCCGCCAACGCTTGAACAGCGAGCGCGGGATCGCCGCGGCGATCGTGACCACGGCGGTGCCGCTCTCCAACGAAGCGCGCGCCTCGGTTGAAGCGGCGGTGCGCAGCTACACCAACGCGGCGACCGTCGAGCTGAGCGAGCAGGTCGACGCCGCCATTCTGGGCGGCGCGATCGTGCGGATCGGCGACCGCATCATCGACGGCAGCGTGCGCACGCGGCTCAATTCGCTGCGCCGCACGGTCGCCGGCGGGAATCTCTGACCTGCGCTGCCGCAGGCTGGTACGAGGGAAGTGAACCATGGCCGTACGCCCTGAGGAAGTGGCGGCGATCATTCGCCAGCAGATCGAGGGCTTCGAGAGCGAAGTCATCTCCGCTGAGGTCGGCACGGTGGTCGAAGCGGGCGACGGGATTGCCCGCGTCTACGGCCTCGCCGGCGCGCTCTCCGGCGAGCTGCTCGAGTTCAACCCCAAGGGCGGCGGCGAGGCCGTGATGGGGATGGCGCTGAATCTCGAAGAAGAGATCGTCGGCGCGGTGATTATGGGCGACTACCGCGTGATCGAAGAGGGCGACGAAGTGCGCTCCACCGGCCGCGTGGCCGAGGTGCCGGTCGGCGAGCAGCTGATTGGCCGCGTGGTCAACGCACTCGGCGAGCCGATCGACGGCAAGGGCCCGCTCAGCGCGGCGGAGTCCCGCCCAGTTGAGCGGATCGCGCCCAACGTCGTCACCCGCGCTTCGGTCGATACGCCGGTGCAGACCGGCATTCTCGCGATCGACTCGCAGATTCCGATCGGCCGCGGGCAGCGCGAGCTGATCATCGGCGACCGCCAGACGGGCAAGAGCTCGATCGCGATCGACACGATCATCAACCAAAAAGGCCAAGACCTGATCTGCATCTACGTCGCCGTCGGCCAGAAGCAGGCCAAGGTCAGCCAGGTGGCGGCGACGCTCGAGGAATACGGGGCGATGGATCACACGATCATCGTCAACGCGGCTTCCGCAGAGTCCGCCGCGCAGCAGTATCTCGCCCCCTATTCGGGCGTCGCGATGGCCGAGTACTTCATGGAGCGCGGCCAGGACGCGCTGATCATCTACGACGACCTCAGCAAACACGCTTGGGCCTACCGCCAGATTTCATTGCTGCTGCGCCGCCCGCCCGGACGTGAGGCCTACCCGGGCGATGTCTTCTACCTGCACTCGCGGCTGCTCGAGCGCTCGGCGAAGCTCAACGCGGAGAACGGCGGCGGTTCGATCACCGCGCTGCCGATCATCGAGACGCAGGCCGGCGCCGTGTCCGCCTATATCCCGACCAACGTGATCTCGATCACCGACGGCCAGATCTTCCTCGAGGCGGACCTCTTCAACGCCGGTCAGCGTCCGGCGGTCAACTCCGGCATCTCCGTCAGCCGGGTGGGCGGCTCGGCGCAGCGCCGCGCGATGCGCGCGGTCGCCGGCCAGCTGCGGATCGATATGGCGCAGTACCGCGAGCTGCAGGCTTTCGCGCAGTTCGGCACGAGCGACCTGGACACGGCGACGCGCCGCCAGCTGGAGCGCGGCCAGCGCCTCAGCGCGCTGCTCGTGCAGCCCGAGAATGAGCCGCTGCCGTTGGCCGATCAGGTCGCGCTGCTGCACGCCGCCAACAGCGGCGCGCTCGATGATGTCCCCGTCAACAAGGTCTCCGACTTCGCCAAGGGCGCGCGCGAGTACCTCGGCGCCTCGCACCGCGACCTGCTGGACGGGATCGGCGTCAGCGGCGAGCTGGACGGCGAGAGCGCGGCGGCGCTCAGCGCGGCGCTCGAAACCTTCAAGGACACGGTGCCGTTCTAGCGCAGTTCTGACCCGGTCCGCCGGGGCGCTCCGCCCCGCGAAGCCGGGCAAGTGCTGAGCAAGTTGCGAGGAGCGCATGGCCAACACCCGCGAGATTCGACGCCGCATCCGCTCCGTCGAAAACACGGCCAAGATCACCAACGCGCTGCAGCTGGTGGCGGCCTCCAAGATGCGCCGTGCGCAGGACCGCGCGCTGCGGGCGCGGCCCTACGCGGAGAAGATGCGCGAAGTGCTGGGCCACCTCTCGGGCGTGATCGGCGAGACCGAAGCCTCGCACCCGCTGCTCGAGCGGCGCCCGGTGCAGGAGACGACTGTGATCTTCGTGACGCCCGACCGCGGACTCTGCGGCGGGCTGATCGCGAATCTCGAGCGCCACGTCGGCGAAATCGTGCTGGGGCCCGAGACCGGCGGCGATGTCTCGATGGTGCCGGTCGGCCGCAAAGGCTCCGATTACTTTCGCCGCTTCGGCGTCAACTACCGCGCCCAGTTTCAGGAGCTGGGCGATTATCCAGGGCTGGCTGAGACGCAGCCGATCTCGCGCATCGCGATCGAGGAGTACACCGCCGGCCGCGTGGACCAGGTATTGCTGGTCTACGCGGCGTTCGTCAACACCGTGACGCAGACGCCGGTCACGATTCCGCTGCTGCCGATTGAACACGCCGAAGGCGGACAGACGAGCGAGTCGGTCTATATCTTCGAACCCTCTCCGCAGGAGGTGCTGGCCGAGCTGCTGCCGCGCTATGTGCACCTACTGGTCTACCAGGCGATTCTGGAGGCGGCGGCCTCCGAACAGTCGGCCCGCATGGTCGCGATGCGCAACGCGACCGACGCCGCCAACGAGATGATCGACGATCTGACGCTGGTCTACAACAAGGCCCGCCAGGAGCAGATTACCTCCGAGCTGCTCGATATCACCGGCGGCGTAGAAGCGATGCAGAGCTGACCATGGCGCTCGGCCGGGCCGCGGTGATCTTTGATATGGACGGCGTGTTGGTAGACGGCGAGCCGCTGCACTATGCAGTGGTGCGGCGGCTGTTGGCCGAGGAGGGCGTCGAGTTCACGCTGGCCGACTACCAGCGCTATCTCGGCACGACGCTGGAGAGCACCTGGAGCGATCTGCGCGGGCGCTACCGGCTCGAACGCGGCTATGAGTGGTACGCCGAAGCCTATGACCGCGAAGTCGTGCGCTCGTACCGCGAGGAAGCCGAGCTGCTGCCCGGCGCCGAGGCGCTGCTCAGCCGCCTGGCTGAAGCGTCGGTCCCGCTCGCGCTGGCCTCATCCTCCAACCGCGAGTGGGTCGATGCGGCGCTCGACGCGCTGGGGCTGCGGCGCTTCTTCAGCGAGACGGTGGCCGGCGATGAAGTGGCGCGCGGCAAGCCGGACCCGGAGATTTATCTGCGCGCAGCGCAGCGCTTGGGCGCCGCGCCAAGCGCCTGCCTTGCCGTCGAGGACGCCCCCGCCGGGATCGCCGCGGCGCGCGCGGCCGGCATGACCGTGGTCGCGGTGCGGACGCCGATGACGGCGGGTCTGCCGCTCGCCGAGGCGGCGCGGGTGATCGATTCGCTGGCCGACTTCGATCCGGCCTGGGCCGGCGCGGCGCAATTGACTGGCGCGACTGATTGTGCGAGTTGAAAGTTGAAGGCGTGCTGAGAGTGGGCGCGCTGAGGATCGTTGATACGATGGATGCGGCGCAGGCCGTATCGCCGTTGAAATGAGGTCGTGATGGCAGATGGACAGGTCGTGCAGGTAATTGGCACGGTTGTCGATGTGGAGTTTCCGCCCGATGGTCTGCCTGCGCTGTTCAGCGCGGTCACGATCACGATGAGCAACGGTGTCGCGGTCGTGACCGAGGTGCAGCAGCACCTCGGCAACAACCGCGCCCGCTGCCTGGCGATGGACAGCACCGACGGTATGAAGCGCGGCGACACGGCGCGCGATGAGGGCCAGCCGATCGCGGTGCCCGTCGGCGAGGGCGCGCTGGGGCGTCTGTTCAATGTGCTCGGCGAACCGCTCGACGATCTCGGTGATGTGCCGTCCAGCACCGATCCCTGGCCGATTCACCGCGCCCCGCCGGCCTATGACGAGCAGAGCGGCGAGGCGCAGATCCTGGAAACCGGGATCAAGGTGGTCGACCTGGTCTGCCCGTTCACGCGCGGCGGTAAGATCGGCGCCTACGGCGGCGCCGGGGTGGGCAAGACCGTCGTGATTCAGGAGCTGATCCGCAATATCGCCACGGAGCACGGCGGCTACTCGGTCTTCGCCGGGGTGGGCGAGCGCTCGCGCGAGGGCAACGACCTCTGGCACGAAATGCGCGAATCGGGCGTGCTCGATAAGACGGTGCTTGTCTTCGGGCAGATGAATGAGCCGCCCGGCGTGCGGCTCCGCGTGGGCCTGGCCGGCCTGACGTTCGCGGAGTATTTCCGCGACACCGAGGGCCAGGATGTGCTGCTGTTTATCGATAACATCTACCGCTACACGCTGGCCGGCCAGGAAGTCTCGGCGCTGCTCGGGCGGATGCCCTCGGCGGTCGGCTACCAGCCCACGCTGAGCACCGAGATGGGCGAGCTGGAAGAGCGGATTACGAGCACGATGAAGGGCTCGATCACCTCCTTCCAGGCGATCTACGTGCCGGCCGACGACTACACCGATCCAGGCGTGGCGACGACGTTCGGCCACCTCGATGCGGTGGTCGCGCTGGAGCGGGCGATCGCCGCGCAGGGCTTCTATCCGGCCGTCGACCCGCTCACATCGTTCAGCCGCGCGCTCGACCCCAAAGTTGTGGGCCAGGAGCATTACGACGTGGCGCAGGAGATGCAGCGCGTCCTGCAGCGGTTCAAGGATCTGCAGGACATCATCGCGATCCTCGGCGTGGACGAGCTCTCGGAGGAGGACAAGCAGACGGTCGCGCGGGCGCGGCGCATTCAGCGCTTCCTGACTCAGCCCTTCTTCGTGGCCGAGCAGTTCACCGGGCTGCCGGGCGAGTATGTGGCGGTGCGTGACACGGTGCGGGGCTTCAAGGAGATTCTCGAGGGCGAGCACGATGGTCTGCCCGAGCAGGCCTTCTTCAATGTCGGCACGATCGAGGCCGCCGTCGCCAAGGGCGAGCAGATCGCCGCCGAGGCGGCCTAGCGCCGCGCCAGAAGCGCCGGGAGCGAAGGACACTGCGCAATGCCGCTGACACTCGAGATCATCACCGGCGAGCGCCGCCTGCTGCGGCAGGAGGATGTGGACGAGGTGATCGCGCCGGGCAGCATGGGCGAGCTGGGCATTCTGCCGAATCACGCGCAGCTGATCACATCGCTGCAGCCGGGCGACCTGCGCGTCAAATCGGGCGGCGGCGAGGAGGATTTCTTCGTCTCCGGCGGCTTCCTCGAGGTGCACGCGGACCAGGTCACGGTGCTGGCCGACGCGGCCGAGCTGGGCTCGGAGATCGATGTGGAGCGCGCCGAGGACGCACGCCGGCGCGCGCAGCAGCGCCTTGAGCAGGTCGAGGACGCCGATCGCGCCCGCGCGCAAGCGGCGCTCACCCGCTCGCTGGCCCGCCTGCGCGTGGTTGAGCGCCGTCGCCGGCGCGGCGGCGGCCGCGCCGACATGGCCGCGCGGCCCGGCCGCTAGGATCCCGTTCACGCTCCGGCGGACTCGGCGCGAGACAGGCGCAGCCGGCGCTCATCACCGCGCCAGCACGGGAAGACCGCTTGCCGCATGCCCACTCGCTCCCCCCACTTGGTCGGGGGAGAGGGGAAGAGCTGACGGTAGCTCCCGCGAACTGGGGGAGAGCGTGGAGAGTGCTGTACGGCATCTTTGCCCGCATGCGGAGGCACGGCAGGGGCACAGTGGCACAGGGAAAGGCGGGGCTTTTGCAAAGGCCTTTGGAGGCAGCGGTGACGGCGTCCCGCGGCGCATCGGCCGATGAGCGCTGAGCCGCTCTACCGCATTCGCGGCGGGCGCCGGCTCGAAGGTGCGATCACGGTCGGCGGAGCGAAGAACGCCGCCATGCCCTGCCTCGCCGCGGCGCTGCTCGGCGACGGCCCTTCGCTGATCGAGCGTGTGCCCGATATCGCCGACGTGCGCGGCTTCTGCGAGATTCTGGCTTCGCTGGGTGCGGCGGTCTCGCACGACCCTGAAAGCGGCGCGGTGGAAGTATCGGTGGAATCGATCGATGGTCTGGTTGATTGCCCGCCGGACCGGCTGGTGGCCGAGCAGCGCGCGTCGTTCCTGGTCATGGGAGCGCTGCTGGCGCGCCGCGGCCGCGCCTCCTGCGGGACGCCCGGCGGCGATGTGATCGGCGCCCGCCCCGTCGATGTGCACCTGGCCGGGTTCCGCGCGCTGGGCGCGGAGGTGGAGGTGGCGGGGGGTCGCACGATCGCCCGCGCGGAGCGGGGGCTGCAGGGCGCGGCGCTGTTTCTCGATTACCCCAGCGTGCTCGGCACTGAGAACCTGCTCCTGGCCGCGGTGCTGGCCCAAGGGCGGACGCGGATCATCAACGCGGCGATGGAGCCGGAGATCGTCTGCCTGGCGGAGATGCTGACCGCGATGGGCGCGCGCATCTCCGGCGCCGGCACGCACAGCATCGTGATCGACGGGGTCGATCGGCTGCACGGAGTCCGTCAGCGGCTGCTGCCGGACCGCATCGAGGCCGGCACGCTGGCGATCGCTGCGGCGATCAGCGGCGGTGCGGTGACGCTCAGCGGTGTGCGCGCCGAGCAGATGGCGGCGACCTGCGCCAAGCTCAGCGCGGCCGGTGTTGCGATCGAGGCGTCCGAGCAGACACTCGCCGCCAGCGCCGCGCGGCCCTTGTGCGCGACCGATGTGCAGGCCATTCCCTACCCCGGCTTTCCGACCGATCTGCAAGCGCCGATGACGGCGCTGCTGACTCAGGCCGCGGGCAGCTCGGTGATTCACGAGCGCGTCTTTGAGAACCGCATGCAGCACGTCGATGAGCTCTCCAAGCTGGGCGCCAATGTCGTGAATGCCGGCGCCACCTCCGTCGTGCACGGCCCTTCGCCGCTTGCGGGGGCTGTCGTGCGCGGCAGCGACATTCGCACGGCGGCGGCGCTGGTCGTGGCCGCGCTGGCCGCTGCGGGCCAATCGGAGGTGTTCGGTGTGCCCCATCTCGATCGCGCCTACGAGCGCTTGGAGGTCAAGCTGGCTGCGCTGGGAGCCGATATTCAACGCGCGACGTAGCCGCGGCGGCGGGTAGACTGCGCACCCGGTGCGGGCAGCGCGGAGCGACGCTGGAGGGCGGATGTTCTTCGGGAAGCGGATCGGCATCGACCTCGGCACGGCGCACATCCGCATCGCCCTGCCCGACCGCGGCGTCGTGATTCGCGAGCCGTCGGTCGTGGCGCTCGATCCGCGCGAGAGCGCGGTGCTGGCCGCCGGCAGCGACGCGGCGCGGATGATCGGGCGCGCCCCGGAGACGATCGCGATCGTGCATCCCATGCGCGAGGGCGTGATCGACGATTACCTGATCGTCGAGGCGCTGCTGCGCTACTACATCGCGCAGGTCACGGGGCGGATGAACCTGGTGCGCCCCGAGGTGATGGTGGCGACGCCGGCCGGTGTGACCAATGTCGAGCAGCGGGCGGTGCGCGACGCCGCGGAGCAGGCCGGTGCGCGCCGCCCCGCGCATCTGATCGCCAATCCGCTTGCAGCGGCGATCGGCGCCGGGCTGCCGATGGGCGACGCGCAGGGCTCGCTCGTGGTGGATCTGGGGGCGGGCCGCTCGGAGGCCGCGGTGCTCTCGATGTACGGCGTGGTGGTCTGGGAATCGGCGCGGATCGGCGGCGACACGATCCGCGCTGCGATCTCCGAGTATGTGCGGCGGCGCCACAATCTGGTGATCGGCGAGCGCACCGCGGACGACCTGAAGATGGCGATCGGCGCTGCTGAGCCGCTGGAGCGATCGCTGCGCACGCAAGTGCGCGGCCGCGACGCTGCGACCGGCCTGCCGCGCACGATCGCGCTGACCTCCAACGAACTCGTGCCCTCTGTGCAGTCGGTGCTGGAAACGGTCGTTGAGGTGATCCGCACCACGCTGGAGCGCACCCCGCCGGAGCTCACCGCCGACGTGATCGACCGCGGATTGGTGCTGACCGGAGGCGGCGCGCTGCTGCGCGAGCTAGATAAGTATCTCGCCGCGCAGACAAACATCCCCGTCCATATCGCCGATGAGCCGCGCGACGCCGTCGCCTTGGGCGCCGCCTTTGCACTGCAAAATCTGGACCTGCTGCGCCCCAACCTGATCACCCCCGAAGGCGTGCTGGCGGGCGGCGATCGGTTCTAGACCCTCGCGGCGCCGCTTTCAGGGACGTGGTTGAGCTTGTCCCTGCGGATGTAGTAGGCCATGCTCTGCAACTCCATGACGGGGTCGATCTGGCGCAGATACACCCCCTCGGGCACGGCGGTGGCGATCGGCGCGTAGCTGAGGATCGCGCTGACCCCGCCGGCGACGAGCGTCTCGACCACCGAGCGTGCGGCGGCGGCCGGCACGGCCACGATCGCCAGCGCGATGCGGTGCCGCCCCAGATAGCTTGGCAGCTCCGAGATATCGTCGATCTGCACATCCGCGATCACGCGCCCGATGACCCCAGGGTCGGAGTCGAACGCGCGGACGACATGAAAGCCCTGAAGCGGGAAGCCGGGGTAGCCGAGGACGGCGCGCCCGAGATGCCCGACGCCGATCAGCACCATGCGCTGCACCCGCCCGTCGATCCCGAGGATTTGGCGCAGGCGCCGGCGCAGGTCGACCACGTCGTAGCCGCGCCCCTGGGTGCCGAAGCGGCCGAAGTAGGAGAGGTCCTTGCGGATCTGAGCGGGCGTCACGTCGAGGCGGTCGCCCAGCTCCTTGGACGAGATATAGGTGCGCCCCTCGCCTTCGAGCAGGCCAAGCTCGCGCGCGTACAGCGGCAGCCGCCGAACGACGATGTCGGGAACGATGGGCTCGGACACTCGCTGCTCTCTCCGGGCAAACGCTACGGCGTACCCAGCCTATGGTCAGCTTAGGCGCAGCTCGGATCGGCCGGCGGCGATCGCCGCGACTCGCCCCTTTCCTCCGCCCCCTCCCCCCCCCAAGGACGGCGGCTTTCGCGAAGTAGGGAGGGGTGCGGCGGCGCTTAGAGCAGGCGGTCTTCCGCTTCAGGCAGGCCGAAATCGCGGTTCTGCTCGCGTTCGAGCTGCGCTTGCTGCTCTTCGCTCAGCGGCGGCAGGTCGATGCCGGCCACGGCGTCGGCGAGCTCCGTGCGGCTTTTGACGCCGGGGATGACCGTGGCGACGGCGGGCTGCTCGAGCACGTAGCGGGTCGCCAGCCGTGAGAGCTGCTGCGGGCCGCCGCCGCGGCTGTCTGTGTCTGTGAGGAATGCGAGGCGCCGGCTGCGCTGCGCGTCGCGCGCGGTCAGCGAATCGGCTGCGACCGCGCGGTCGAGCGGCCCGCTCAGCGCGCCGGCGGCGTGGCTGCGAATGCCGATCACGCCGATCCCGAGCCGCTGGGCGAGGCCGAGCAGCTGGCCGTGGTCGTGCAGCGTGGAGGCGGCCGGCAGCGGCCGCGCGGCGGAGGGATTGAGCAGGTTGTAGTAGACCTGCACCGTGTCGAACGATCCTTCGCTGAGCACCCGGCGGACGGCGGCGGCTTCGCCGAGGCCGGTGATGCCGATCAGGCGGGTCATGCCCGCCTCGCGCAGCCGTTCGAGCGCGGCCTGAGCCTGCAGCGCGTCGCGTGGGGTGATCGCGCGGGGAAAGCGGCCGCGTTCGGCGGCGATGCTGTTGTGCAGCTGGAACAGGTCGACGCGGCTGCGCCGCAGCCGTTCGAGGCTCTCGCTGAGCGAGCGTTCGGCAGCGCCCGCGATGTCGTCGAGCTCTTCGGCGGCGAGCGAGACTTTGGTGGCGACGAGTGCGCGGTCGCGCTGATCGCCGAGCGCGCGGCCCAGATTCTCCTCGGCGCGGCCGCCGCCGTAGCTGGGCGCGACATCGAAGAAGTTGACGCCCTCGCGCAGCGCCAGCGCGACAGTGGCGGCGACCTCGTCCTCGCTCGTCTCGCCCCAGACATGGCCGATCCCGCCGCCGCCGAGTCCGACTTCGGAGACGACCAAGCCGCTGCGCCCGAGCCGGCGGTAGCGCATCATGTATGTGCTCCGATCATCGGTGCGCGGCGCCTGCGGCGCGCTGACCGCTCGGATGCGAGCCTAACGGCGATCGGTCTCAGACGCGCGGATACGGAAGGCGGCCGCGATGGAGTTTGGAAAGGTCCGCGATGTGCGCGGGCTGCCCTCGCTGGCGGATGAGCCGTGCCGCTACCCTGATGCGCGCCCGCCGGCCTCGCGGACCGCGTTCGCGCTGCACGGCGCGGAGCTGCGGGAGCTGCACGGCCCCCTCGATGCGGCGGCGCTGGATGCCTGGCTGGCCGCGCGCGGCGGCGGCTTTGCTGCGCGTACGGCGCTGCTCGCTGTCGGCTCGAACGCCTATCCGCGCCAGCTCTTCGACAAGTTCGAGGGCTGCGCGGGCGCCGATCAGGGGATCGCGACGGTTCCAGCTAGGCTCGACGGCTACGGCGCCGCCTTCTGCCCAGCGCTGTCGCGGCGCGGCTACGCACCGCTGACGCTGTCGCGCCGGCCGGGCCGGGCCGAATCGACGTGGCTGCAATGGTTGACCGAGGCGCAGCTGGAGCGGGTGCGCGAAACGGAGGGCCCGCGCTACGCCTTGCTTGGCGGCGGCGCGCTCGCGGCGGCGCTGACACCGCCAAGCGGCTGGGAGCGGCCCGCTGCGGTATACGCCTGGTGGTTCGATTCGCTGCTCCGGGAAGCTGAGGGAGGCGGCGCAGTCTGGTTCGACGCGCGGGACGACCGCGCCGAAGCGCGGCTGTTGGCGCGGCTGATCGGCTCGGAGGCGTGGGACGGCTGCCGTGTGCCGGCGCGGCTGCGCGCGGCGCTGGCGCAGCGCCTGGCGGCCGCCGCGGCCCCCAACCCGGCCCCCGCAGGCTGGGATCGGCTGGCCTAGCGCTGGTCTCGGACAGTTCGCAGGGTGTTATGCGTTGGCTCTGCGGCGGCAGCGGAACGGCCCCCGATCTGATATTCTGTTCATATCTGGTCAACGTGCGGTTTTGACGGAGCGCCTGGGTCGGTCTGGAGTGCGATGTGGTAACGGAATCGACCGACAATATCCGCCCCCAGCTGCTCGTCGACGAGATGCAGTCTTCGTATCTCGATTACGCGATGAGCGTGATCGTGTCGCGCGCTCTGCCGGACGTCCGCGACGGCCTGAAACCGGTGCAGCGGCGCATTTTGTACGCGATGGACGACCTGGGGATGCGGGCCAATCAGCCGTACCGCAAGAGCGCCCGCATCGTCGGCGAAGTGCTGGGGAAATACCACCCGCACTCTGATGTGCCGGTCTACGAGGCGATGGTGCGGATGGCGCAGGACTGGAATATGCGCGCGCCGTTGATCGACGGCCAGGGCAACTATGGATCGATCGATCACGACCCGCCGGCGGCGATGCGTTACACCGAGGCTCGGCTCAGCGCGATCTGCGAGGAGATGCTCGCCGACCTGGACAAAAACACGGTCGATTTCACGCCCAACTTCGATGAATCGCTGAACGAGCCGAGCGTACTGCCGGGCCGCGTGCCGAACCTGCTGCTCAACGGCGCGGCTGGGATCGCCGTAGCGATGGCCTGCACGATCCCGCCGCACAATCTGCGCGAAGTCGCCGCGGCGACCAAGCTGCTGCTGGCCAACCCGGACGCCTCGATCGGCGAGCTGACGAATGTGCTGCCCGGCCCTGACTTTCCCACGGCGGGGATGATCTTTGCCGGCGAGAACCACGAAGATCTCAAGCGGGTGTACGGGCACGGGCGCGGCGGCTTCGTGCTGCGCGGCCGCCAGCATATCGAAGAGACGCGCGGCAACCGCCTGCAAATCGTCTTCACCGAAATTCCCTATCAGGCGAACAAGGTGCGGATTATCGAGCAGATCGCGCGGCACGTGCGCGAAAAGAAGATCGACGGAATCCGCGATCTGCGCGATGAGTCGGATCGGCACGGAATTCGGTTGGTAGTTGAGCTCGGCCGCGACGCCAATATCAAAACGGTGCTCGCTCATCTGTACCGCTCGACCGACCTGCAGGTGCGCTACAACGCCAACTTCGTTGCGCTCTCCGGGGGGCGCCCGCGGACCTTCAACCTGCTGCAGATGATCGGCGCCTTTGTCGATCATCGGCGCGAGATTGTGCGGCGGCGCTCGGAGTTCGACCTGGAAAAAGCGCGTGAGCGGCATCACATCGTTGCGGGGCTGCTCAAAGCGATCGATATGATCGATCAGATCATCGCCGCGATCCGCAGCGCCGCATCAGCCGACGCCGCCCGCGATACGCTGCAGCAGGATCCCTTCGATCTCTCCGAACGCCAAGCGCAGGCGGTGCTCGATATGCAGCTGCGCCGGCTGGCCGCGCTGGAGCGCACCCGGTTGGAGGAGGAATATCGGGACCTCACGGAAACGATCGAGTACCTCGAGGCGCTGCTCGCCGACCCTAAAAAGATCGACGGCGTGATCACGGAAGACCTCGACGAACTGGTCGAGATCTACGGTACGGATCGGAAGACGGAGATCATCCCCCGCAGCGTTGAGGAGTTCAGCGGCGCCGACCTGGTGCCGCACCAGGCTTCGGTCGTTACGCTGACCCGCCAGGGCTATATTAAGCGCCAGGCGGTCGACGCGTTTCGCTCGCAGCGGCGCGGCGGCAAGGGCGTCAAGGGGATCGAGCGGCGCAGCCGCGGCGGCGGTGCGGACGCGCCGTACCGCCTGATCGCCTGCGACACGCATGATCAGCTGCTGCTATTCACCAGCCGCGGCCGCGTGTACGCGCTGCCGGCGCACGAGCTCGAGACCCGCTCGCGCGAATGGCGCGGGCTGCCGGTGCGCAATATCGTTGAACTGCAGCTGGATGAACATGTGACGGCGATCATTCCCGTCGAGCGGTTCACCGACGACTTCATCATTTTCGGCACCAAAAACGGCGAAGTGAAACGCACGCTGTTGAAGCATTTCGCCAATGTCCGCCGCAACGGCATACGCGCGTTTAATCTGCGCGATGACGACGAGCTGATCGAGGCGACCTTCGCGCATGCGGACGACGACGTGCTGGCGGCCACGGATGTCGGGCAGTGTCTGCGCTTTCCGGTCAGCAGGGTGCGCGAGGTGGGGCGCGTCGCGGGCGGTGTGCGCGGGATCCGCATCGCCGACGGCGCCTCGATGATCGGGCTGCAGACGATCACGCCCGATGCTTCGATTCTCACCGTAACGTCAAAGGGGTTCGGCAAGCGCACACACGAATCTGAGTACCGCACGAAAGGGCGCGGCAACAAGGGCCTGATCGCGCACAGAGTTTCGGATGAGACCGGCAAGCTGGTCGGAATGGCGGTCGTGCGCGGGCATGAACAGCTGGTCCTGATCTCCGCGGAGGGCAAGGTCCTGCGTACCGAGGTGGGGCAGGTCCGCCAGTGCGGGCGCGCCACCAAAGGCGTGCGGGTGATGAACGTGCCGGAGGGCGACGTCGCCTCGATCGCGGTCGTCGATACGAACCGCGAATTCGGCCAGCAGGACTAAGGGCGCGCCGAGCGGGGGCGGGCCCCTTCTAACTTTGGGCGGGCGAGAGCGGCAGAGCGCGGCTTAGGGTGTGCCTGGAGTTTGCAGCGTGACCAGTTCGCCCGAGCTGCTCTCGGTGTAGCCGTCGGGCGCCGTGTAGGCCACTTCGCCGTTGACGATTACGGTGTCGACGCCGATCGCTTTGCGAATGTAGCGGTAGCCGTCGCCGGGCAGGTCGCGGACGCCGATCTCTTCATCGCGCGCGATCCGCTCGGGGTCGAAGAGCACGATATCCGCGCCGTAGCCGGGATGCAGCACGCCGCGGTCGCGGCGGCCCCCCGCCGGGGCGGGGGCGCGCGTTGTGGTTTTTTTCGCCTCGGGGGAGGTGACCGCGCCGGGTTTGCGCCCCCCAC
>CAYFZI010000016.1:42288-48345 GCA_964347635.1 uncultured Dehalococcoidia bacterium | reverse complement strand
CGGTACTTGTCGAGCGGCACAGCCTTAGGCCGGCGTCTCGATGGAGCCGCACCCGGCCCGCGCGCGCCGCGCCTCGGGCAGGATGATCGAGCCGTCCGCCTGCTGGCCGGTCTCGAGCAGCGCGGCGAGGGTGCGGGGCAGGGCGAGGCCGCTGCCGTTGAGCGTATGCACGAAGCGGGCGCCCCGGCCGCCTTCGGGCCGATAGCGCACATTGGCGCGGCGGGCCTGAAAATCGGTGCAGTTGGAGAGGCTGCCGACTTCGAGCCACTCCTGCGCGCCCGGCGCCCAGACTTCCAGATCGTAAGTGAGAGCGGCGCTGAAGCCGAGGTCGCCGCTGCAGATCTGCAGCACGCGGTAGTGCAGGCCCAGCTGCTGCAGCAGACGTTCCGACTGCGCGACCATCTCGTCGAGCGCCGCAGCCGACTGCTCGGGTGCGGTGAACTGATACATCTCGACCTTCTCGAACTGATGGACGCGCTTGATGCCGCGCACATCGCGGCCGGCGCTGGCTTTCTCGCGGCGGAAGCAAGGCGTGTGCGCGGCGTAGCGCAGGGGCAGCGCCGCGGCCGGCAGGATCTCGCCGGCGTGGAGGTTCGTCAGCGGCACTTCAGCGGTGGGCACGAACCAGTAGTCCTCTTCGGCGTCGCGGTAGAGATTCGCGCGGAACTTGGGCAGCTGGCCCGAGGCCTGCATCGCGGATTCGCGGACCATCGCGGGGAGGTAGCACTCCTCATAGCCGGCGGCGAGATGCTGATCGAGAAACCAGCCGATCAAGGCGCGCTGCAGCCGCGCGCCGGCCCCGCGCAGGAGATACATGCGCGAGCCGCTCATTGCGGCGCCGCGCTCGATATCGATCACCCCGAGCCGCTCGCCCAGCTCCCAATGCGGCCGCGGTTGAAAATCGAAGACGCGCGGCCGGCCGTGATCGCGGAGCACGACGTTGGCGCGCTCATCCGCTCCGTCCGGCGTCTCCTCAGCGACCAGGTTGGGAATCTCGCCGAGCGCGGCGTTGAGCGCCGCCTCGCTCTCGCGCAGCAGCGCTTCGAGGGCGTCGATCCGCTCGGCTGCGGTCCGCTGCTCGGCGATCAGGCGCTGGCGCTCCGCGGCGCTCTCAGCGCGCCCGATGCGGCGCCCCGCCTCGTTGCGGCCTGCGCGCAGCGCCTCGAGCTCAGCGAGAATTTCGCGCCGCCGCCGTTCCTGCGCGGCGGCCTGCTCGAGCGGCGCATCGCTGCGGCGGCGCTCGAGCGAGCGCCGCACCGCCTCGACTCGCTCGCGGATCAGCTGGGCGGAGATCATCGGCCGCCGCCGTTCGCAGCGATGTGGTCGATCGCGGCGACGCCGAGCACCCGCACATCCTCTGAAACGCGGGCGGCCGCGCCGTCCGCATCGATCGGCTCACCGCGCACGAGCTCGGCGCGGGTCAGCCAGCGCCAGCCGCTGGGCGGCGCCACTGCGGAGCCGCCGATCGGGCGGGTGAAGTAGATCGAGTCGATGTGCTGATGGGGCGGCTCGCCGCCGAACGCGCGAATCGGCTCGACCATGATGGTCGCCGGCGCCGCCAGCTGGGGCGGATCGGAGTAGGGAAAGGGGGCGGCGGTAGGCACGATTTCGACCTGCATCCCGGTTTCCTCCAGCACCTCCCGCAGCGCGGCCTCAGTCGGATCTTCGTTGGCCTCGATGTGCCCGCCGGGCGGCAGCCAGAGGCCAACCTTGCGGTGCCAGTGCAGCAGCGTGGCGCCGCCCGCGGCGCCGACCCGCGAGACGAACGCCGTCACCGTGAAATGCCTTTGGCGCGCCACAGGGGCTTACTGTACCCCCAGCAGAGCGAATTCGGAGCGGCGCAGCTATGGAGTTGATCTCGTCCGCCAACGGCATGTCGCCGGCCTGGTCGCCCGACGGCCGGCGGATCGCGTTTCTCTCGAACCGCGCCGAGGGCTGGGACCTCTATGCGGCCGCCAGCGGCGGCGGCGAGCCAACCCGCCTGACTTCGGGCGCAACGGCCGACGACCCGGCCTGGCATCCCGACGGGGATCGGATCGCCGTCGAGCGCGAGGGGCGGATTGAACTGGTGCGGGCGGACGGCGGGGGGCGCGAGGTGCTGCTGCTGCGCGCGTCGCAGCCGGCGTGGGCGGCGGATGGACGCTTGGCCTTCACGCGCGGCGGCGACCTCTGGCTTCGCTCGACCGACGGCGAGGAAACGGCGCTGCTTGTCGACGCCGCCGAGCCCGCCTGGTCGCCCGACGGCAGCCGAATCGCCGTCGTCCGCTACGAGGGGATCGCCGTACTCGAGGCCGCGCCTGCTCGGGTCGGCGCCGCGCCGCGCCCGCTCACCCACAACCGCGGCGACCACTCCCCCGCCTGGGCGCCGAACGGCGAACAGATCGCATTCGTGCGCCGCGGCGCGCTCTTCGCGGTCGATCACGGCGGCGGGGCCGCGCCCATCCTTGGGCTGCCGTCCCCGGCCGCCGCGCCCGCATTTGCCCCGCCGCAGCGCGGCCCTCTGCTGGCCTTCGATCTGCACCAGGGCGGCAACTGGAACGTGGCGATCGCCGATCTGGCGAGCGGCGGGATGCAGCTGCTCACAGAGGCCACATGGGTATCGTGGAACGCGCGCGCCTGAAGGCCGTAGTCTGGCACTGGCGAGGCCTTGACGAGACCCTGACGAGAGGGGCGCCGTGTCATCGTTGTTCAACCGCTTGGCGCGCCGCGCGCTCACGCAGGCTGCAGGCTCGGCGGCGGCGGGCAAGCTGGCGGGCGAGATTTCGCAGCAAGCGTCGGAGCTGGCTGGGCGCACCGCGCCCGCGCGCGAGGATCGCACGCACTTCCTGCTCTGGCTGCGCGGCGATTTTCGCAAACGCCAGCCGCAGGCGTTCGAGCGCATCTGGACTGAGATTCAACGGCGCGGGCAGTGGCAGCACTCGGACGGCCAGTTCAACGAGAGCGATCTGCAGGACACGCTCTCGGTGCTGACGGCGGTCTGGCTGCAGCTGCGCACCGACAGCGCAGTGTGCGACGAATGGTTCTGCGACCTCGGCAGCGCCGATGCGGAGGACTTCGCGACCTTGATCAAAGCGGCGCGCCCGCAGCCGTCGGAGCTGCAGCAGAATGTCGAATCGCTGCTGCATGCGGCGGCGGAGAAGGCGCGCGATTTCGATCCGACCAGCGAGCGGGGCCAGCGCCAAGCCGCGGCGCGCGCGCAGCAGCTGCGCAGCCTCAGCAGCCAGCTGCTGGGCCGGCGCAGCAAACAGGGATAGACATAGACACAGGCAGACACAGCCAGGAAGAGCCGACAGGAGCCGCCCGTGGCCGAATTCCCGACAGAGATCACCGACGAGCAGGCAGACCTGATTCGCTCTGCGCGCGTCTTCTTCATCGCCTCCGCAGACCCCACCCTCGGCGAGGGGCCCAGCGGGGAGGGCGCGGTCAATCTCTCGCCCAAGGGCGCAGGCGACCTGCATGTGCTCGATCGCAACACGGTGGCCTATTTCGACTACCGTGGCAGCGGCAACGAAACGGCGCGCCACGCGGCGGCCGGCGGACCGGTCACAGTGATGGTGACCTCGTTCGATGAGGACGCCGCGATCGTGCGCCTCTACGGGCGCGCGCGGGCGATGCCGCTGGACGACTCGCGGCTCGCCGATCGCGCCGCAGCGCTGCGGGCGGCCGACATCCCCACAGCCGAACGGCAGGTGATCGAGATCGCGGTCGAGCGCACGCAGACTTCGTGCGGCTACGGCGTGCCGCTCTACGAGTACCGCGGCGAGCGCTCGCGCGAGCAGCGGGGCCGACGCTTCAAGTAGCGCTCATTTCCCACCGCTCCGCTTGTAGGAGAAGAGAGGCTGCAGCTCCTCCTCCCCTCATGCAGAAGGGGGGCAGGGAGCGTCCGCACAGGTTCCCGCAACCTGACTTTCACGGGACCGCTCGACGGAATCGGAACAGCTCCGAACAGCCTCTCTCCCCCTAGATGTGGGCGCGCTCAGGCCCCGATCAGCTTCGCCAGGCGGTCCAGCTCCGGCACGACAGCGTCTGCGCCCGCGGGCGGGAGGCGGTGAATGCAGCGGTCGACGCCGAGGCGCTCGTATTCGCTCAGCGCGTCGGGCTCTGCACCGAAGACGTTGATCTCGATGCTGTCGAAATCGCGCCCAGCCTCGGCGGCGCGCGACTGGATGTCCTGGATGCCGCGCGCGATGAAGCCCGGCGCGGTGATGTTCGGCAGCCAGCCGTCGGCCCAGTCGACGACGCGCTGCCGCGCCCACTTCGAGCCCGCGCCGATCAGCACCGGCGGGTGCGGGTCCTGCACCGGTTTGGGGATCACATAGGTCTTGGGGATTTCGACGAACTCGCCGTGGTATTCGGCCTCGTCCTCGGTCCACATCAGCTTCATCGCCTCGATCCGCTCATGTGTTACCTGCCAGCGGTCGGCGAAGCGGACGCCCAGCGGCTCCATCTCCTCAGCCAGCCAGCCGGCGCCGATCCCGAAGAGGAAGCGCCCGCCGGAGATCATGTCGAGGCTCGCGATCTGCTTGGCCAGCGCGATCGGCTCGTGCTCGGTGACGAGGCAGATGCCGGTGCCCAGCTTGATCTCGCTCGTCGCCCCGGCGGCCGCGGCCAGCGCGACAAACGGGTCGTGGATGCGGCGGTACTCATCGGGCAGCGAGCCGTCCGCCGAGCGCGGAAACTGCGTCTCGCGCTCGACCGGCATGTGGACATGCTCGGGCACCCAGAGCGACTCGAAGCCGCGCTCCTCGGCGGCCCGTGCGAGCGAGACCGGGTCGATCGCCAGATCGGTTGCGAAAATGAACACGCCGTGCTTCATCGCCGTACTCCTTCACCGCCCTCGTTGGGCGTTGTTGCTGTTGGCGTCAGGGTAGGATGCCTGCGGACGGTGCGATATGGCCGACTCCCGCTTTCCCGCCCCCGCACTCGACGACGCTGAGCGGATCGCGCGGCTGCGGCCGCCCCCCGGCCGGCGCATTCGGATGGTGCTCGATACAGATACGGCGAACGAGATCGACGATCAGTTCGCAGTCGTGCACGCGCTGCTCTCGGCTGAGCGGCTCGCGCTGGAGGCGATCTACGCGGCGCCCTATGTGGGCCGCGGGGCCGACACAGCAGCGGCCGGCGCGGCCGCGAGCGAGGCCGAAATTCTGCGCCTGCTCGAGCGCCTGCAGCTCGAGCCCGCCGACCGCGTCCTGCGCGGCGCCGCACGCTTCCTGCCCGACGCTGAGACGCCGGTGCTCAACCCGGCATCGGGAGATTTGATCGAGCGGGCGCAGGCCGTGCCGGAGGGCGAGATTCTCTACGCGGCGGCGATCGGCGCGATCACCGATATCGCGGCCGCACTGCTGCTCGACCCCTCGATCGCGAATCGCATCGCCGTGATCTGGCTGGGCGGACAGCCGCTGCACTGGCCGACGGCGGATGAGTTCAACCTGCGCGGCGACCCAGCGGCCGTCCGCGCCGTGCTCGCCAGCGGCGCCCCGCTGCTCTACATCCCCTGCTACGGCGCGGCCTCGCATCTGCTCACGACGACAGCCGAGATCGACCGTTATGTGCGCCCGCAGGGGGCAATTGGCGAGTATCTGGCCGACATCTTCGGCGCACACGACCGCCAGTACCCCGGCGCATCCAAAGAGATCTGGGATCTAGCCGCGATCGGCGCGCTGCTCAACCCGGCCTGGACGCCCAGCAGCATCGCCCCCGCCCCCGAGTTGGCCGCCGACCTGACCTGGCAGCCGTCGGCGCGGCGGCATTCGATCGGCGCCGTCAACTACGTGCGGCGCGATCCGATCTTCGCCGACCTCTTCGCCAAGCTGGCGCAGTTCGCACGCGGCGATCTGCGCGCGAGTTGGGCGGACGCTTCATAAGCACAGCCTCCTTCCTCCACTTGATTGTGCTTGTGCCACAGGCAGAGGAGGGCTGACCGCCGGATCAGGGCGGGCGGCGGACTCCCTCTGCCGCTCCGCGGCATCTCTCCCTCCCCCCTGCAAGCGGGGGGGGGGGGGGGGGGGAAAGGGGGCGGGGAGGAGATTAAAGGGGGGGGGGAGGGAGGCGACG
>CAYFZI010000016.1:24063-42278 GCA_964347635.1 uncultured Dehalococcoidia bacterium | reverse complement strand
CGTGGGGGGGGGCCCCGCGGGGCCGGGGGGGGGGGGGGCCCCCCCCCCCGCCCCCCGGCCACCCCCCCCCCCCCCCCCGGGGGGGGGGGGGGGGGTGGAAAGCTCCGCGCGAGTGAAGTGAAGGGAGGCGGGATGAAGCGCTCAGGCTAGGAGCGGGATGGTGACCGGCCGCGTCATGCCGCCGAAGGTGGGCATCCAGCAGGAGTGTTTGCCGGGGCCGCCGGCGACGATGATGTGGATATCTTCGGGGCGGTCGCTGATCGGCAGGAGGTCGTCCGCTCCGTGTGCTGGCAGCGATCCGCCGGCCATGCGGTCGTTGACGGCGCTCAGGAACTCCGCCGAAAGCCGCGCCGCCGGGAAGCGCGCCTGCTCCCAGAGATACTCCTGCACCTGCCTGCGGTCGAGGCCGGCCGAGGCGACGGTGGCAGCGTGCTCGGGGCCGAAGGCGAGAATCGGTTCGCCCTTGCCCAGAATGTTGTTGCTGCCGGCCTGGCCCATCGCGCCGGCGATGGTCTGGAGAATCCCCTCGGCGGTGTTGCTGCCGTGGTCCTGAATATTGTGCGGACCCTCGCAGGCCCAGACGGTGACGGCGCTCTGCTCCGGTTCGAGGCCGCGCGTGGTCTGAAAGGGCGGCCAGGGGCTGGCGTCCTCGCGCTCGGCGGCGCAGAAGGCGAACTTGGCCGGCGTGCCCTGCGTCGCGCGGTCGCCGCGGCCGGGCGTTGCGCCGGCCACGTTCAGCTGCACCAGCCGCAGCGCCCGCCCGATCGCCGCGTTGGCGGGGAAGGTCGGCCCGAAGCAGCCCGCCCCGCCGTGCACCCCGGCCGCGCGCGCAGCCGGACCGCTGACCAGCACGAAGACCGCGCACGGATGCGTCGTCGCGTTGATCCCGTCGAGGTTGAACGGCGGGCGGCTGATCGCCTCGACGGCGGCCAGCACGATCGGAAAGTGCTGCGGGCGGCAGCCCGCCATCACCGCGTTGATCGCGATCACCTGAACCGTCGCCTCGCCCTGGCGCGGCGCGAGCACGGCGATGATTTCGAGCGGGCTGCGATCGGCGGCGGCCAGCATTTCGGCGACCCGCTCAGGGGTGGGCGGAATCAGCGGCAGCCCGTCCGACCAGCCGCGCCGAATGCACTCCTGCGAGAACGCCGCCGCGTCGATCGGCAGCTCGAACGCCTCCGCGGCGCGGCCGCTCACGATCCGTTGGTCTCGCCGCTTGTCTCGCCGCCCCCGTCGGTCAGCGCGCTGAGCAGCGCGGCGACGACGCTGTCGTCGACCTTGCTGCGCACAGCCTCGGGCTTGAGCCCGCCGATCGGGTGGGGCACGATCACCCGCTCGAGGCCGCCCAGCCCGCGCTGCTCGGCTTCGAGCTGCAGCAGGTCGGTAAAGGCGCTCGTTCCGACCGTGACAGTGGGGATTCCCAGCTCTTCAAACAGCACTGCGGCGTGGACACTCCACGTCGTGCAGGAGCCTCAATCGCATGAGCCGATCAGCAGAAAGTCGGCCCCTTCGCGCAGCGCTGCGATGGTCGAATCGGAGGGCGGCCCGGCGACCGGCTTGCTGCCCACAGTCAGCGCGCCCAGCTCGACGCTCCCGCGCAGCCCATCGACCATCGCCTCCATCAGCACGCGCGCGTTGGCTTTGCGGTTTTCGAGAATGCCCGGGCGCAGGCCGTCGAGCGCGCGCGGCCGCGGAGCGGCGGAGGCCTCGTGCACGGCGGCGTGGGCGACGGGGTTCAACACCGGCGCGGTTTCGGTCATGGCGCTCTCCTCTCGCGTCTCAGCGCATTTCAGCCAAGATCGGCTCAGTCGAGATAGGCGTAGACGATCTCTTTCAGCTCATCGAGATCGGGGAAGCGGCCCATCGCGGCCTTGCTGAAGACCAGCTGGCCGTTCACGCTCCACTCGAAGACGCCGCGCGTGCCGGGCACGAGCCGGACATCGCGGATGAGATGCTGAATATCGGCCATGATCTCGCCCAGCATCCAGCTGGTGCGCGGCCAGTAGCCGCAATCGGCGCAGTATTCGATTTCGAGCTGCAGCGCGGCGTCCGTCACCGCGGTCAGCCGAGGTACTGTTCGAGCCGCGCGCCGGCCTCGCCGGCGGAGCCTCCGGGCATCGGCAGCATCTGCAGTTCGGCGCCGGCGGCGGAGCGCTCCTGCAGCTGTTCGCAGACCGACTCGAGCGGCCCGATCACCTGGATATCGCGCACCATCTGCTCGGTGATCGCCATCAGCGCGCCTTCGGCGTCGCGCTCGGCCCAGGCGGCGCGGGAATTCGCGATCTCCGCCTCGAAGCCAGAACGCGAGAGCATCTGCCAGTAGAACTCGCCCATCCGGTTGGTGTAGTGGAAGAGCGGCTGGCGCGCGCGCCGCCAGGTCTCTTCGTCGTCGCCCTCGCCGAGCACATAGACGTTGGTGAAGGGCGCGATGGTGACCGAATCGGGATCGCGCCCGGCGTCGCGCGAGGCGCCGGAGAGTTGGCGGCGCAGGCCCTCGAAAGCGCGCTTGGGCCAGTGAATCGGGTAGATCCCGTCGGCGATCTCGCCCGTCTGCTGAATCGAGCGCGGCGTGATCGCGGCGATGTAGACCGGCACATCCTCGCGCTGCGCGTCGTAGTCGATCCGGAAGCCGCGCTGCAGCGTGTAGATCTCGCCCTCGTATTGGAGGCGCCGGCCGGAGAGCAGCAGCTTGATGATCTCGGTGTACTCCTTGAGCCGGCGCAGGGGGCGATCGAACTCGACGCCGTGGAAACCCTGGACGACGAGATGGCCGGAGGAGCCGAGCCCGCAGACCATCCGCCCGCCGGAGATCATCTCGAGTGTGGCGAACTCCTGGGCGATCGCCGCCGGCGAGCGCGAGTAACAGTTGAGAATCCCCGTGCCGACCTGGATGCGCTCGCTGTTGGCCGCGATCAGAGTCAACCAGGGCAGCACCGACGGGCCCCAGGCCTCGCCGGTCGAGACCAGCTCGTAGCCCAGCTCATCGGCAATTTTGACCTTCTCCAGCGTCTCCCGCCAATCGGCCGAGAACCCCGCCAATACGCCAAGCCTCATCAGAGCGCTCCTCGCTGCATCGAAGCTGCTACGAACCGCAGTCTACCCGCGCTGCGCGCTATTCGACTTCCACGATCATTTCGATTTCGACGGCCATGCCGACAGGCAGCGACTGCATGCCGACGGCGGAACGGGCGTGCCGCCCGGCCTCGCCGAAAATCTCCACCAGCAGGTCGGACGCGCCGTTGGCCACGGCGGGCTGGTCGCCGAACTCCGGCGTGCAGTTGACCATGCAGAGCAGCTTGACGATCCGCGCGACCGAATCGAGCGAACCGAGCTCGGCGCGCAGCGAAGCCAAGAGCTGCACCATCACCGCGCGCGCCGCCTCGTAACCCGCCTCGACGTCCAGGTCCGCCCCGAGCTTGCCCCGAATCAGCTTGCCGTCCGCGAATGGACCGTGGCCGGACAGGAAGACGAGGCTGCCCGTGCGGACTGCGGGCACGTAGTTGGCCATTGGCGCGTTTGTGCTCATATCCAGGCCCAGCTCGGCGATCTTCGCCTCTGCCTCGTGTGCCGCCATCGTCCGCCTCCTTCGATGCTCGCCGATGCTCGCGCGCGATTGACATCCGCTGCCAGAATCCTAGCCTTCGCGCCTACATGCATCCGGCCGGCGCCGGTGATCAGGAGCAGAATGCGATGGCCTACGAAATTGTCCGCTTTCCCTACGACGGTGCGATCGACGCCGACGGCCACATTCTCGAGCCGGCCAACCTCTGGCAGGACTACCTGGAAGCGAAGTACCGCGATCGTGCGCTGCAGATCAAGCGCGACGGCGAGGGCCTCGAGTACCTCGAGATCAACGGCGCGGCCTCGAAGAAGACCGTCAAGGGCGTGCTGGGGCTGATGGGGGCGATGGGCGAAGAAGATCTGATCCCCTCGCCGGAGCGGCTCTACATGGAGCACATGCCCTACGGCGCCTGCGATGCCGCGCAGCGGGTCGATCTGCTCGACCAGGAACACCTGGAGAAGGCGCTACTCTACCCCACGCTGGGGCTGCTCTGGGAGTGCGAGTGCAGCGACGCGGAGATTTCGGACGCCTATACGCGCGCCTACAACCGCTGGATTATCGATTTCACGCGCCCCAGCGAGGGTCGGCTGGTGCCCATTGCGCAGCTCTCGATGCTGGACATCGAGAAGGCCGTGATCGAGCTGGAGCGGGCCGTGCGGGACGGCGCGCGGGGCGCATTCGTGGCCCCCTTCACGCACAGCAAGCTGCCGCACGGGCACCCCGACCACGACCCGCTCTGGGCCAAGGCCGAGGAACTGGGCGTGCCGATGGCGATTCACCCGACTTTCGATCTCGACTCGAATACATCGCCGCGCTTCAAGATGGAGAGCTTCGGAGCAGCGGCCGGCTGGTACGGCAATGTGACGGTGCGGCAGGGGCTGCAGCAGGTGCTGGCCAGCTTCTTCGCCTTCGGCGTCTTCGAGAAGTTCCCCAACCTCCAGCTCGGGATCCTCGAGGTCGGCTCGGGCTGGGTCGGCTCAATGCTCGATCGGATGGACGCCGTCTACGACACCGCCGCCGGCCGGGCCCTGCCGCTCAACGAGAAACCGAGCTTCTACTTCAAGCGCCAGTGCTTCGTCTCCGGCGACCCGGATGAGCACTCCGCGGCGTACACGATGGACTACGTCGGCGCGGACAAGTTCATGTGGGCCTCCGACTACCCGCACCCCGACCACACCGGCACCTGGGTGCACGATTTGGTGGAGCTGGTCGACCCGCTCGACGAGGCCGCGCGCGAGCGCGTGCTGGGCGGCAACGTGAAGCGGATTTACGGGCTCGAATAGGCCCGCAGCTCGACCTCGTTGCCGTCCGGGTCGCGGACGTAGAGCCCGTCGGCCAGGCCGTGCGCGCCGTAGAGCGCGAAGTCCGGGTCGCGCACAATCTCGAAGCGGCCCGATCCGCGCACCTGCGCGAGGTCCTCGGCTGAGACGACCAGGCAGAAGTGGTCGACGTTGCGCCCCGTCGGCGCGCCCTCGGTGGCAGCGGTGATATCGATGATCGTGTCGGCTGAGACGCGCACCGAGGGGAACGGCGCTTCGCCCGCCCGCCACTCCTCGACGCGCAGCGGCGCCAGCCCCAGACGGCCGCAGTACCAAGCCAGCGAGCGCTCGACATCCGCCACAGCCAGCACAATGTGATCCAGCGCTTCGACATGCAGCATCATCCGCTCCGTTCCTACGTAACACTACGACGCTCCGCCCTGCTCCCGCTGAGTACAGTCGATCGGTGTAAGCCCGACCCGATTGGTGCAAACGCTCACGGAGCGGGGGCGGGGAGGAGTGCGCGGTGGCCGAAGTCCAGGTTCGCTTTGCGCGCGCGCTGCAGACGCAGGCCGGCCTGCCCAGCTTCTGCACGGCCGAGGCCGCGACCGCCCGCGAAGCTCTGCGCGCGCTCAGCGAGCGGCACCCGCAGCTGCAGCGCTTCGTGCTCGACGATCGGCAGCGCCTCCGCCGCCACGTCAACATCTTTATCAACGACACGCAGATTGCGGACCGCATCGAGCTCTCCGATCCGCTCCGCGACGGCGATCGGCTGCACATTCTGCCCGCCGTCTCCGGCGGCGCGGCCTGAGCAGCGCCGCGAAAGGAACACGGCAATGAGCGAAGTCAGTTTGGCAGTCGACACGGAAGTCGGCCTGGAAGTCGGACTAGAAGAAGTCGGCCTGCTCGTCTGCACGCGCAAGGGGCTGATCGTCGGCCGCAGCAGCGGCCGGCGCAGCCGCTGGGATTGGCGGCCGATCGCCTTCGGCGGCTGGGTCGCCGACTACGCCGTGCACGACCCCCATTCCCACGCGATCTGGGCGGCCGTCAACACCGCGCAGTGGGGGCCGCGCATGTACCGCTCCGAGGACGGCGGCGAGCGCTGGTGCGAGACCGCCGCGCCGTCCTTCGCCGAGGGCGAGCGCTCCGTTGAGGCTGTCTGGACGATCGCCGCCGGCGCCGAGGCGGGCACGCTCTACGCCGGCGTGCTGCCCGCGGCGCTGTTCATCAGCCGCGACGACGGCGCGTCGTGGGAGCTCTGCAGCGCGCTCGACAGCCACCCCAGCAAGGTCTATTGGGCGGCCGGCCCCGCCGGGCTGATCTTCCACCACATCTGCCCCGACCCCGAGGATCCGCAGCGGATCGTGCTGGGCGGCTCGGCGACCGGCGTCTACGTCAGCGAGGACGGCGGACGCAGCTGGGAGACGCGCAACGGCGGCGTCCGCGGCGGGCACCTGCCGCTGGACGGCCAGGAGCCCGCGGGGCACTGCGTCCACTCGATGCTCGCGCATCCGCTGCAGCGCGGACGCCTCTGGCAGCAGAACCACTTCGGCCAATACCGCTCCGACGACGACGGACGCAGCTGGGTTGACGTGGGGGGCGGTCTGCCCGGCGAATTCGGCTTTGCTACCGCAATCGACCCGCACGACCCCGATGCCGCCTGGTTCGTGCCGCTCGACAGCGACCAGACGCGGACGCCGCGCGGCGGCGCGCTGACGGTCTGGCGCACGCGCAATGCCGGCCAATCCTGGCAGCCGCTGACCGACGGTCTGCCGCAGCGCGAGTTCCACCAAAGCGTCTTGCGCCAGGCGCTCAGCAGCGACCACTGCAACCCGCTGGGCCTCTATCTCGGCACCAGCGGCGGGGAGCTCTACGCCAGCCGCGACGGCGGCGACTCCTGGTCGCTGCTGCGCGATCATCTCGCCGCCGTCACCGCAGTGCGCGCATTCCCGCTCGACGGCCGGGCATCAGCCCAGGCGCGCTGAGCGCACCCAGCGCGCGGCCGCCGTTCCCCGCGCCCGCCGCGGGCAGCCTGCCGCGGGCGGGGCGGCTTAGCCTCTGCAGCGTGCAACCGCAATCAGCTGCTCCGGGTGCTGTCGGCGCGGCGTCTGAGCGCCGCCCGCTGAGCATTCCTGCGGCCGCTTTCGCCCTGCTGCTGGCGGCGCTCTGGGGTGGCAACCCCGTGGCGATCAAGGCCGGCTTGGAGCATGCGGGGCCGCTGCGGCTCGGCGCGCTGCGGATGCTGCTCGGCGGGCTCTGCGTGCTGCTCTACGCCCGCGCCGCCGGAATCTCGCTGCGGCCGGCCAAATCCGAACGAGCTCCGCTGGCGGGGCTCGCCGTCCTCTTCACGAGCCAGACCGCGTTGATGTACTTCGGCGGCGACCACACGACCGCCGGGCATGCAGCCGTGCTGATCTCCACCTTCCCGCTCTGGGCCGCGCTCTTCGCGCATTTCATCGTGCCCGGCGACCGCATGACGACCGCCCGCGCGCTGGGCATGCTCACGGCCTACGCGGGCGTGGTCGTCGTCTTCTCCGGCAGCCTCGGCGGCGCGGCGGGGCTGGGCGGCGATCTGATGATTCTCGCCTCCGCGCTGTTGCTCGGAGCACGCCAGATCTATCTCTCGCAAACCTCGCAGGCGATTCCATTCGCGCGCCTGCTGATGGTCCAGGCCGTCTCTTCGGTGCCCGTCTTCGCGCTGCTCAGCGTGCTGCTCGAGTCAGCGCCGTGGACGCTCTCGTTCGAGTTCCTCGGCGCGCTGCTCTATCAGGGCCTCGTGATCGCCGGGTTCGGCTTTATCGGCAACACCTGGCTGCTGCAGCGCTACTTGCCCTCGCGCGTGACCGCCACGCAGCTCACCACCCCCGTCTTCGGGGTGCTGCTCAGCTGGGCGGTGCTCGGCGAGTCGATCGGTTGGGAGCTGGCGGTCGGCGTGGCGCTGCTGGTGACCGGCTTTGCCGCCGCCCAGCGCGGCGCGCGCGCCCCGCTCAATCGCTGAACGGCGCCTCGACGCCCGGCGGCATCCCCACATCGAAGGTGTTGAGCGCGATCGAGACGAGCGTGTAGTAGCCCATCAGCGAGGCCAGTTCAAATACGCCGCGCTCGCCGACCAACCGCTTCAGCGCCTCGTAGCGCTCATCCGAGACGCGCTTGGTCTCGATCAACTCGCGCCCGAAGGCGTAGACCGCCTCGTGGCGCGGGTCGTTGAACGAGGGCGTTTCGCCGCTGCGAATCGCATCGATCGCGGCCTGCGGGAGGCCGGCCGCGGCGCCCAGGCGGGCGTGCGCCCAAAACTCGAAGTTGGCCCGCCACTCGCCGCCCACGCAGAGAATCGCCAGCTCGAGCAGGTCGGCCGGCAGCGATGTGCCGTAGCGCAGCGCAGCGCCCAGCTGCTGCACGGCGTCGCCGAATCTGCGGCGAGTAGAAGAGCGCGTTGAAGGGGCCGATCAGCGCGCCGTCCTCGCCGGCCAGGCCGCCGTGCGGGCGATCCGGGTTGGCCCGCGGCCCGGTCGTGATCTGCTCCCAGAGCGCGCGCTGCGCCTCATCCAGGCTGTCAAACGTCACCGGCGCCAAGCGTGCCATCGCCTCCCCCGATCAGGCGCGGCGCGAACCGCGCAGATGCTCCGGCAGCAGCGCCGGATCGTACGACGTGCCGACCAATCCCTGCGCCTCCAGCGCCGCCAGCTCGGCTTCGCTGTAGCCCAGCAGGCCGCGGTAGATCTCCTCGTTGTGCTGGCCCAGCTTGGGCGGCGGCAGGCGCAGACTGTTGGGCGTGCGCAGCATCTGAATCGTCAGCCCCGGGTAGTCATGCGTGCCGACGCCGGGCACGGTTTGCTGCTCGAAGAAGCCGACAGCGCGCAGGTGCGGGTCGCGCAGCGCCTCGAGCGGATCGTGCAGCGGCGCCGCGCAGACGCCGGCCGCCTGCAGCCTGTGAAACAGCTCGTGCTTATCCCAGGCCGCCGTCGCCGCGCCGACCAGCTGGTCGAGCGCCTCGACATGGCGCAGACGCAGCGCGCTGGTCGTGAACCGCGCATCCAGCGGCGCGTGGCCGATGTCCACCTCGCCGCCGCCCGCAGGTCCGCGCGAGAGGGCGCTGCAGAGCGCGACGAACTCCGCATCGCCGCCCACATCGATCGCGATCCACTGATCCTCGCCGGCGCACGGATAGACGTTGTGGGGCGCATGCCAGCGGTGCCGATTGGCCTGCGGGGGCGGATTTTGCCCGTTCATCGTGTAGTCGAACAGATACTCCGCCAGAGTTGGAATGAAGCCCTCGTTGAGCGGCATCTCGATCAGCTGGCCCCCGCCGCCCGCGTCGCGCCGGCGCAGCGCCATCAGCACCGCCACGGCACCCTGCACGCCCGAGAGCCCGTCGCTGGCCAGCGTCTCGCCGATCCCGTCCGGGCCGCGGTCGGGGTAACCGCGCAGGTGCGTGTGCCCGACCATCGCCTCGACATGCAAGCCGAACGCGCGGTAGCTGCTGTAGGGGCCTTCGAGTCCAAACGCGGGCATCCGCAGCATGATCAAGCGGGGATTAATCTCGCGCAGCACCTCCCAGCCGATCCCCGCGCGGTCGATCGTCTGCGGCACATTGTTCTCGACCAACACATCGCAGTGCTCGATCAACCTGAGAAACGCCTCGCGGCCCTGCGGCGACATGATGTCGCAGGCCATCGAGCGTTTGTTGCGCGCGTGCGAGTTGAAGGAGGCGAAGCGGTTCCAGGGCTCGCCGCCGAGCTCAGCGTCGGGGTATTGGGGCTGCACGCCGCGCTCGGCGCCGCGCAGCATCTGTTCGCGCGTCGGCGCCTGCTCCGCCCCCCGCGTGAACGGCTGCATCCGATTGACCGGCTCGACCTGGATCACATCCGCGCCCCATTCGGCCAGCAGCTGCGTGACATGCGGGCCGGCCCAAACCACGGTGACCGCGGCCACGCGGATGCCTGCAAGCGGCAGCGGCAGCGGCTCCGGAGCGGCGCGCGGGGGCGGAGCGATTTCCAGCGGGGCCAAATCGAGCACGGCGCGCGCGTGCTCGCCGAGATGCGGCGCGCGGCGCGGCGGATCGGGCGGCGATCCGCTCAGGCGGAAGGGGCGGCCGGGGTATTTCAGCTCGGTTCCGTGCCAGTGCGTGATCTCGTGCCACCAGCCGCGCGCTTCCAGCTGCGGATCCTCGAGCAGGTCGGCCACGGTCATCAGCGCCCCGGCCAGCAGGCCGACCGACTGCGCCGCCGCGACCGCTTCGAGCTTGTTCATGCCGGCCAGAAAGTCCGCCACCGCTTCGTTGAGGCGGTCGGCGAAGCCGGGCGCGGCGCCGCCCGCCGCGCGCGACTCCTCGAGCAGGTCGCTGCGCCCGATCCACTCCAGCAGCAGCGGCAGGCGCCGGCCGGCGCCCATCAGATTGACGAAGCCGTCCGCGCAGGGGAAGATGCCGGCCCCGACCCAACGGCTGTCGCGCCGCGCCCGCTGCGGCGCGACCCCGCTGTAGGCCGCCGCCGTGAGCTGCACGGTGCGTCGATCGCGGCAGCCCGCCTGGCAGCGGTAGATGCTGATGTCGATCCACTCTCCGGCCCGCGCGCTGCGTTCGCTGCGGCGCAGCGCCAGCAGGATCGCCAGCGCTGCCGTCGCGCCGGCGTGGTACTGCGCATAGTGCCCGGCAACCTTGAGCGGCTCGCGGTCGGCTGCGCCGGTCGCGTGCAGCGGGCCGCCGATCGCCTGCAGAGTCAGCTCCGAGCCGCGGTAGTCGCGGTACGGCCCAGTCTGCCCGAAAGCTGTGATCGAGCAGAGCACAAGGCGCGGATTCAGCGCGTACAGCACATCCCAGCCCCAGCCCGAGGCCGCCGCCTTGCCGGGCATCCCATCCTCCACGATCACATCCACTTGGCGGGCCAGGCGCCGCACCGCGGTCGCTCCGTCGTCGGTGTGCGGATCGAGCACGACCGATTGTTTGTTTGTGTTCAGGTGCAGGAACAGCCCCGAGGCCTCGATGTCGGGCGTGTTGCCGGGGAAGGGTCCGAAGCGGCGCGAGGGGTCGCCGCCGCGCGGCTCCAGCTTGATCACGCGGGCGCCGTAGTCGGCCAGCAGCTTGGTCGCGTAGGGCCCGGCCACGTTGCACGATAGGTCGAGGATTTGGAGGCCATCCAGCGGCCCGGCCATACCAACTCCCTGCAAAATCCGCGCGGCGCCGGCAGTAGACGGTTAATCGCCACAATGCTAGTAGGTAAGGTCCAGCTGGTGGCTAGGGCCTGTTCACATTCAGTCGAGCAGCCGAGCGGGTCGCAGCCGCAGTCGGCGCTGCAGATCCGCGCAGCGGCTCAGCCCTGCCGCGAGCGCCGCTCTTCGAGCCCGAAGCCGGGCCGCACCCCTGCGTCCCAGTTCCACTCCAGCCCGGCGCCGTGCTGGCGCGCGACCTGCAGGTCGCGGAAGCGGCGTTCGAGCGTCCAGCGGCGGTGCACGGCATTGGTCCCGGCCGCGCGAAAGATCTGCTCGACGGCGTCGGCGCCCGCGTGCACCGCGTGCACGTTGGCGAGCCGCCAGCGCCCCAGCAGGACGCGGTCGGGCGAGCCTGCGAGCAATCCCTGCCAAGCCGCAGCGGCCGCCTCCCGCACGAACGCGCGGGCCGCGGAGACGCGCGCCTGAGCGCGTGCGACAGCGATCCGAAACGCCTCGCGCTCGGCCAGGCGGCGCGCGTCGCCGCTGCTGGCGGCAGCCCCGCTGGCCTCCACCAGCTCGTCGATCGCGCCCTGCGCCGCGCCCAGGGCATGGCCGGCGTTGGCGATCCAGGCGACCACCGAACGGTCCGGCGCGCGCCAGGCCGGCCCTGCAGCGCAGGGCCTGTCGGCGGGCAGCCAGGTGTGTGCGTCCTGCACGTAGGCATCCTCGATCAGCCAATCGTGGCTGCCGGTGCCGCGCAGGCCCATCGTGTCCCAGGTCTGCAGTACCTTGCCGGCGCGCTGCGGCAGCAAGGCCATCCGCACAGCGCCGTCCTGCCCGGCGCGGAACGTGACGAGCACATACGAGGCGTGCTCGACGCCGCTGACAAAGTTCAGCCGTCCGCTGAGCCGCCAACCCGACAGAGTCCGGCGGCCGCTCGCCAGCGGGCGGCTGGACCCAACGATCCGGCAGCGCGGCCCGCCGGCCTCATCGCCGCCGATCATCTGGCTCAACAGCGCGGCCGGCAGCCAGCCGGTGAGCAGTGAGACCTCTGAAGCGATCATCACCACCCAGGCGGCCGAGGCATCGGCGGCGGCCAATGCCTCAATGGCGTGAAACACGACCAAGGGGTGCGCCTGCTCGCCGTTGGCTTCGGCCGGGATGTTCATGCGGAAGAGCCCGCGCTCAGTGAGCGCCTCGACCAGCCCGCGCGGCAGCCGTCCATCGGCTTCGATCTGGGCGGCCTGCGCACGGATCTGCGGCTGCAGCTGCCGCGCGGCATGCACGAGCGGATGGTCCGCCGGGTCGAGGGGCGCGCGCGGAGTCTGGGGCATCTGCGGAGTCTATTGAGGGCCGCCGCGGTATCGGTCGCGGTCGGGGATCGCAGAGCCGCGCGTCAGCGGCGGCAGCTCGAGCATGCGGCGCGCGCCGGCGTCCCAATTGAAGTCGAGCGCGGCGTTGTGCCGCCGCGCGACCTGCAGGTCGCGGAAGCGCCGCTCCAGCGTCCAGCGGCGGTGAATGGCGTTCGTGCCGGCGGCCGGAAAGAGCAGCTCGACCGCTTCGGCTGCGGCGTGGACGGCATGGACGTTGGCCAGCCGCCACTGCGCGGCCGCGTCGAGATCGGGCGCGCCGGCGAGGACCGATTGCCAGGCCGCAGAGCCGATCTCGCGAACGTACGAACGCGCCGAGCCGACTTTGGCCTGGGCGCGGCCGAGCGCGACGCGCACGTGCTCGCGTTCGGCGAGCGGACGCGAGTCGCTCTTGCTGGCCGCCCGCTTGGCGTGCCGCACCACCTCGTCGATCGCGCCCTGCGCCGCGCCGAGCGCCTGGCCCGCGTTCTGCAGCCAGCTGGCGATCCCGGCATCGGGGATTTTCCAGTTGGGCCCTTCAGCCTGCGGCCGCGAACCGATCCGCAGGGTGCGGCTGTGCGGCGCGAACGCATTGTCGGTGCGGTAATCGTGGCTGCCGGTGCCGCGCAGGCCCATCGTGTCCCAGGTGCGCAGGATCTCGCCCTGTGCGGGGTCGAGGAAGGACATATACGCATCGGCAGGGCGTGCTTCATCGCGAAACGCGACCACGACATGGGTGGCGTGGTCGATGCCGCTGGCGTAGGTGGCCACGCCGCTGACCAGCCAGCCGCCGGCGGTGCGCTTGCCGCTGTTGGTGGGGCGGGCCGAGCCGGCGATGCGGCAGCGCGGGCCGCCCGGCTGGTCGGCGCCGATCATCCCGCGCAGATCGCCGTTGGCCAGAAAGCCGCTGACGAGCGAAAGCTCGGTGGCGAGCATGACGACCCAAGCCAGCGATGGATCGGCGACAGCGAGCGCTTCGACCGCGTGGAAGGCCGTGAGCGGCGGAACCTCGTGCCCGCCGGCGGCGGCCGGGATGAACATGCGGTAGAGGCCGGCGTCGGTGACGGTTTCGATCAGTTCGCGGGGCGGGCTGCCGTTGGCCTCTGTTTCGTCGGCGCAGGCGGCGGCGAGCGGCTGCAGATCCTTGGCTCGCTGGACAATCCAGTGGTCGGCGGGGTCGGGCTGCATCGCGCGAGGGTAGCGGCGCGGCGCACCTACACTGCACCCGCACCAACCAACAAAGCGGCCAGCGAAGCGGGAGGCCCCAATGACCGAGTTCAGCGCACGCACCATGCCGGCCGACGCCGCGCTGCGCGAACGCGCCGCCGCCGTGATCCCCAACGGTATGTACGGGCATCAGAACGCCGCATATCTGCCGCGCGGCTTCCCCCAGTTCTTCAGCCGCGGCGAGGGCGCGCACATCTGGGACGCCGACGGCGACGAATACATCGACTATCTCTGCTCCTACGGCCCGATTCTGCTCGGCCACGCGCACCCCAGCGTGGACCGCGCCGCCGCCGCCGCGCTCGAAGCCGGCGACTGCCTCAACGGGCCCAGCGCCAAGATGGTCGAGCTGGCCGAGCTGCTCGTCGATCTCACCCCCTGGGCCGATTGGGCTTGGTTCGCCAAGAACGGCACCGACGCGACGGTCTACTCGGCAACCGTTGCGCGCGCCGCCACAGGCCGCGCGACCGTGCTGCGCGCGCACGGCGCCTACCACGGCGCCTCGCCGGCCTGGATGGGGCTCGACTACCCGTCCCCCGCGCCGGGCACCATCGAGTACGAGTTCAACAACCTGCCCTCGCTGCGCGCGGCGCTCGACGAGGCCGATGGAGACGCCGCGGGGATCGTGGTCTCAGCGTTTCGGCACGATGTCGGGCTGCCGCAGGAGCTGCCGACGCAGGAGTTCGCGCAGGGCGTGCGCGACCTCTGCGACGCACACGGCGCGGTGATGATTCTGGACGACGTGCGGGGCGGGTTTCGGCTCGACCTGCGCGGCAGCTGGGCGCCGCTGGGCGTCGACCCCGACCTGAGCATCTACTGTAAGGCGATCGGCAACGGCTACCCGATCTCGGCGCTGCTGGGGCGCGGGAGCCTGGCGGAGGCGGTCGGCCAGGCGATGGCGACGGGCTCGTATTGGTTCTCATCGGCGCCGATGGCTGCAGCGATCACCACGATCACCACGCTGCAGGAGACCGGCGGGCTGGCGCACCTGCACGCGGTCGGCGCGCAGCTGCGCGCCGGGCTCGCCGAGCGGGCGGCCGCGCACGGGCTTGGCATCAGTCAGACCGGCCCGGTCGAGATACCGCTGCTGCTGTTCGACGCGGACTCGCCGGAGCAGCGCGAGCTGCCGCGCGGGCGGATGTTCAGCGCTGAGCTGGCCGCGCGCGGCGTCTATCTGCACCCCGCCCACAACGCCTTCCTCAGCACCGCGCTGACCAGCGCGGACATCGAGCATACGGTCGCCGCTAGCGACGAAGCGTTCGCCGCGGTGCGCGCCCGTTTCGGCGCCGATCCAGCAGACTTGCAGGATTCGTCGGACGCGGCTGCGGCTGCGGACGGAGGCTGAGCAGCCCGCCGGCCCAGCGCCGCGCGGCCGCCCAGCGCCCGCTGCCGGAGTAGGCGTAGGACGCCGCGAGGCCGAGGCTGGCGCCGACAAACGCGGCGGCCGCGACGCCGCGCGCGGCCCGCGGCCAATCGGGGCTCGGCGCGCCGCCGCCGTTCACGCCGCCGCCCCCCGCGCCGTTCATACCATTCGCGCTGGGCGCACTGACCGCGCCGAGCGGTTCGCGCTGCTGCCCCAATGCCCCAGCCGCCTGCGGCGCGGCGATCTTGGCCTGCGCCACAGAGGCTCCATTGGCGGCCGCCGGCTGCAGATCGGCCGGCGCAGGCGGCGCGGCAACAGCCTGAGGCGGCGCTTCGAGATGCTCATTGCCCGTCCGCAGCGGCACTTCGCGCATCCGCAAGAGCGCGATCACGGCGATCACGAGGATACCGAGCGCGAGCAGGAAATTATCGGCGATCGCGGACGCGACGACAGTTTGCACAGCCGGCTCGACGGCCGCCCAGAGCTCTGCGCCGAGCGTCTCCACGAGGTCTGCGCGGAACTCAGGGTCGACCAGCTTCTCGGGCAGCACGACATCGACCAGATTGGCCGGCAGCGCGGACTCCAGGCCCGAGGCCAGGCGCGCGTTGAACAGCGCGCCGATCACGCCGATCCCGATCGCACCGCCGACCAGCTGGAAAAACTGCGTGAAGCCCGAGACGCGCCCCAGATAGCGCTGCGGCGCGGCGTTTTGCACCGCCAGCGAGAGCACCGGCATCATCAGCCCCATCCCGATCCCGAACACAAACAGGCGCGGCAGCACGCCGCCGGCAATCGGTGTTTCGCGGGTCATCGTCGACAGCAGCGCGATCCCGCCCAGCATCAGCAGCCCGCCGGCCACGGCCAGCGGCTTGTAGCGGCCGGTGCGCGCCATGATCTGTCCGCTGACCACCGAGAACGCAACCGAGACGAGGATCATCGGCCCCATCACCACGCCCGCTGCGGCCGCGCCCGCGCCCAGGCCCACCTGGAGGAAGAACTGCAGGTAGACCATCACGCCCATCATGCCCACGCCGGTCAGGAACATCGCGATCGTGACCATGGCGATGGTGTTGATGCGGAAGAGGTGCAGCGGCACGATCGGCACCGCAGCGCGGCGCTCGGCGGCGATGAAGAGGACGGCGGAGACAGCGGCGAGGATCAGCAGCCCGAGCACGAGCGCGCTCGTCCAGCCGGCCGTGCCGCCGAGGCTGATCGCGATCGTCAGGCCCAGCAGCAGCGGCAGCAGCGCCGCCATCCCCGGCCAATCGAAGCGCAGCGGCTGCTTGGGCGGGCGCAGCCAGGGCATCTTCCAGGCGATCATCAGCATCGCCGGCGGGCCGACGAAGAACATCACCCAAAACACCCAGCGCCAGGACAGCGCCTCCGTCAGCACGCCGCCGAGCGGCGCGCCGATCAGCGAAGAGAGCGCGAAGACGCCGGCGAAAAGCCCGATGTATTTGCCCCGCTCGGAGGGCGGGAAGAGATCGCCGACCACCGAGAACGTGGCCATCATCAGGATCCCCGCGCCGGCGCCCTGCACGGCGCGGAAGCCGATCAGCTCGTAGATTCCGCCGGCCGCGCCGCAGGCGCCCGTCCCGCCCAGGAAGATCAGCAAACCGATCAGCAGCAGCGGCTTGCGCCCGAGCGAGTCGCTCAGCGCGCCGGCCGCCGGAATCGTGACCAGCTGAGCGATCGTGAACGACTGAATCAACCACGGATACAGCTCAAGCCCGCCCAGATCGGAGACAACCCGCGGCAGCGCCGGATTGACCACGCTGTGTTCGAGCGCTGAGAGGAACATCGCCAGCATCGAGCCGGCCAGCACCAGGCCCTTCGTGCGGCGCGGCAGATCCATCCCCAGCGGGCGTTCCTCGTCGATCACTGCCGCTTGGCTCATCGCCCGCCTAAGAATGTTTCGAATCGCTGAACTATCGCCAGCCTACCGTATCCATTCCATCCAGCATCCAGAGTCAGAGTGCTATCTTCAGCCTGTTGAGCAGTCTGCACCCCGCCCAAGAATCGAGGATTGAGATGGCTGAGCTGATCTGCGACCGGATTAAGGTGATCGACTCCGACACGCACGTCTCTGAACCGGAAGACCTCTGGACCAACCGGATCTCGACGAAGAAGTGGGGCGACCTCGTGCCGCACGTGATCTTCGACGACGAGATCAACGAGGACCGCTGGGTGATGGGCGGGAAAAAGTTCATGCCGACCGCCGGCGCTGCGATGGCCGGCTGGAAGTCGCCGCCGCCCAATCACCCGCCGACCCTGCAAGAGGCCGACCACGGCTCCTGGGAGATCCGCGAGCGGCTCGAGCGCATGGACGAGTACGGCATGTACGCCCAGGTCGTCTACCCCAACGTCGGCGGCTTCGGCTCGGGCAACTTCCTGACGATGACCGACGAAGAGCTGCGGCGCGACTGCGTGCGCGCCTACAACGACTTTCTGATCGACTGGACCAGCGCCGCGCCGGAGCGCTTCATCCCGATCATGGCGATGCCCTTCTGGGATGTGCCGGCCTGCGTCGAGGAGATGGCGCGTGCGCACGAGCGCGGGCACAAGGGCGTGCTGATGACGAACCAGCCGCACACCTTCGGCTTCCCGCGCCTGACCGAAGGCCACTGGGACCCGCTCTGGCACCAGGCCCAGGACCTCGGCCTCTCGATCAACTTCCACATCGGCTCCGGCGACCTCACCGAGCTGCGCAACGTGACCGTCGACAACGGCCGCCAGGCGGCATACGCCAAGAGCACTGTCAAACTGTTCCTCGACAACTCCAACGCGATCCTCGACGTGATCCTCTCCGGGATGTGCCACCGCTTCCCCGGCGTCAACTTTGTCTCCGTCGAAAGCGGCGTCGGCTGGATCCCGTACCTGCTCGAAGCGATGGACTGGCAGTGGCTCAATTCGGGCTGCCGCGAGGAGCACCCCGAGATGGACCTGCTGCCCTCGGAGTATTTCCGGCGCCAGTGCTACGGCTGCTTCTGGTTCGAGGAGGCCAGCGCGCTCAAAGCGATCGAGCAGTGGGGCTCGGAGAACTTCCTCTTCGAGACCGATTTCCCCCACCCGACCAGCATCTCGCCCGGCCCCAACTCGATCGCGCGCAACCCCAAGCAGCACGTCGAGGAAGTGCTCAGCGTGCTGCCCGAGGAGGACCTGCTCAACGTGCTGCAGCGCAACGCGGCGCGGATTTACCGCCACGAGGTCTAGAGCAGCCCCCCGCCCGAAGCGGAAGCGCGGGCCCCCCGGGGGGGGGCACCGGGGCCGGCCCCCCCCGCCCCCCCCCCCCCCCCCGACACCCCCCCCCC
>CAYFZI010000016.1:0-24053 GCA_964347635.1 uncultured Dehalococcoidia bacterium | reverse complement strand
GCTCCCCGCGCCCCGCCCCGCGGGCGGGCGCGGGGGCCGCCGGGGGGCGCGGGCGGCCCCGGCGCCCGCACCTGCACCGCCCTCACCCCATTCCCCCGGCAGCAGGCCGCCGCGCCCGCCGGTTGGAACGCTGATTGGGCTGCTACTATGCGCGCGGACTGATTTTTCGGCACACACGGCGCTGCCCGCGCCGCAGAGAGGAACGAACCCCAATGGAACTGCAGAACGTAGTGATCGTCGACGGCGTGCGCTCCGCCTTCGCCCGCGGCGGGCGCGGCGCGTTCACCGCCACGCGGCTGGACGACATCGGCGTGCAGGTGCTGCAAGAGCTGCTCAGCCGCTACCCGCAGGTCGCCCCCGAAGACATCGAAGACGTCGGCATGGGCTGCGTCGGCGGCGTCGCTGAGCTGGCTGGGATCGGCGCCAACCACATCGTGCGTCTCGCCGGGCTGCCCGAATCCGTCTGCACCTTCGACTCCAACCGCCAGTGCGGCTCCTCGATGGAGACCCTGCACCGCGTCACCCAGGAGATCATGGTTGGCGCGATCGACGTCGGCGTCGCGCTCGGCGTCGAGCGGATGGGCCGCCAGCTGGGCGGCGGCGGCGGTGCGGAACAGACTCGGATCACCGAGTTCAACCAGAAGCGGCACGAGCAGAACGACACCCAGCGCAACCTCGCGCGCGACCACGGCCTCGACTTCTCGGTGCCAATCCCCGACGCGATCCTCGATTCCTCGCCGGTCTGCTCGATGCTGCAGACGGCGCAGAACGTCGCCGAGATGTACAGCCTCACGCGCGAGGACCTCGACGAGTTCGCCGTCGAGAGCCACCGCAAGTACGGCGAAGCGCTCGCCGCCGGCTTCTACAAGGACGAAATCGTCCCGATCGAGGTCGAAATGCCGGTCTTCGATGAAGAGCGCAACCTGGTCCTCGCGGAGCGCGGCGAAAAGCGTGTGATCGACGTCGATGAGGGCTTCCGCGCCGGCACCAACTTCGAGACGCTGAGCCAGCTGCGCACAGTGCGCGGCGCGGTCTCGCACCAGCAGCAGGAGATCATCATCACGGCGGGCAACTCCTGCCCGACCAACGACGGCTTCACCGCGGCGCTGCTGATGAGCGAGCGCAAGGCCGACGAGCTCGGCCTCCAGCCGCTCGCCCGCATCGCCGGCTTCGGCGTCGGCGGGGTCAAGCCGCAGGTCATGGGCCTGGGCCCGATCCCCGCGACCCGCAAAGCGCTCGCGCACGCCGGCATCGACGCCTCGGACATCGACCGCGTCGAGTTCAACGAAGCCTTCGCCGCACAGGTGATTCCGAGCGTGCAAGAGCTGGGCATCCCGCTGGAGAAGGTCAACGTCAACGGCGGCTCGCTCGCGATCGGCCACCCGCTGGGCGCGACCGGCACCCGCCTAGTCACCACTGTCGCCCGCGAGCTCCAGCGCAGCGGCAGCCGCTACGGCCTCGCCACCCAGTGCATCGGCGCCGGCATGGGCATCAGCACGATCCTCGAGGCGATCTAGTTCCCCAGACCCGCCGCAAGGCGCACAGAAAACGGGGGCGGCCAAATGGCCGCCCCCGTTTGCGATCAGAACGCTAACCGCTCGTTTTGGTTAGGAGGACACTACGCCCCTCCTGCCATCTTGATCCACCTCAATAACCAGCCGACGAGTAGCACGACAATCCAAGTAGGTGCTAAGTCGCCAAGCTCAACAGCCATGAGCATGATGACGGCTGCATCTACGTTTATGAGAGATGTCGAACAGAACCACCGGTACCCTCGGCGATCGTCGAGTCTTTCGGATGGACTGAACATACGACACGTCCAGCTTGATCGATACGTCCAACATGATGTTGTTCCTTTCCTGTGCACGGTTTCGCCTTGCGCCCAGACTGCTCCAGACGCCCAGTTTGATCCAGCGTAGTATTGGTCTACTCCTAGTTGTTTCGAACCGCTTGTTGTCGCTAGCAGCTTCAATGCTCGGGCATCACTGTCTCCTTTCTGTTCTGCGGCTTGTTCAGCCGTCACTCCCAGTGTCCGCCTTTGCCGCACGCGGCACGAGGCGGAAGGCGCCTGTACCCACCTTCTCGAACTGCTCGCTGTGGCCAAGGTGGTAATACAGCGACGCCTGAGCGCTGGTCTTGCTGCTGTACCGGTCCGGGTCGGTCGACATCAGTCGATCCGCAAGGTCGCTCAGTTGGACGACGCCTGATGAGTTCTCCTTTGCAAGATCGAGAGCGAGCTGAACAACATCGGCCCGCGAGCCCCGGCGGCGTTGCTGTAGGCGCGGGCCGGGTGGACTGCGCCATCGATCTTCACCAGGGTCCAGACCCATCCGCCGTTCGAGCATCTGCAGCTCGCGCAGCGCGCGCTGCACGCGGGCGCTCGGCTCCGACATCCGCCCTCTGAGAGTCTCCTCAGGAGCCGCATCCTCCAACTCGCCGCCGACGGAATCCGCAGCACTCGCAAGGACGTGCTGTTCATCGAGCAGTCGGGCGAGCTTGCCCAGCGCAACGATCGAACTGCCGAGCGCCTCTGCGATCTGAGGATTGAGCGAGGCCGCCTTCTCTCGAAGTACCCTGACAGCGGTTGCTTCATCCGGCCGCTTGAGCGTCTCTGCCATCGCACCTCATCTCTGCGCAGCGAATTCTTATCTGCACTCCTCGAGATTAGCACATCCAGACTGAGAAATATCCGCATTCTTGCGCTCTCTGTCAACTACGACACAGTCTTGGTCCCCTCAGGCGTTGCCGAAGCCGGACATCGACGAGCCGCACCTTGTTTCGCCGCCGCGTGGAGTGTTCCGCTACCCTCTCCCCAACAGCCTTTGGAGGTTTCCCGTGGTCACCGAAGTTCGTCCTCACGCGCCCGTTGCTGCTGCTCACCCGCTTGACCCGCTTTCGCCGGGCGAGATTGAGCGCGCCTCGGCGCTTGCCAAGGCGCGCGCCGGCGGGGCGGAATCGATCCGCTTTCCGCTGGTGGCGCTGCATGAGCCCGCCAAGGAGGCCGTGCGCGCCTATGCACCCGGCGCGCCGATCGAGCGGCGCGCGTTTTTGATGGTCTACGACACCGCATCCGGCGAGACCGTCGAGGCCGTTGTCGACCTCAACGGCGGCCGCGTCGAATCGTGGACGTTCAAGCCCGAGAGCCAGCCTTTTCCGCTGATGGAGGAGTTCGGGCGCGCGCAGGAGGCGGTCAAGCACCATCCTGAATGGCGCGCGGCGATGAAGCGCAAGGGGGTCAGCGAGGAGCAGCTGGAGACGATCCAGATCGACCCCTGGCCGGCCGGCAACTTCGGCAGCAAGTGGGAGACCGAGCACCGCATCCTGAAGGCGATCGCCTACTTGCGCGACACGGAGGCGGACAACGGCTACGGCCGCCCTGTCGAGGGCGTGATGGCGGTGGTCGACATCCTCAACAACAAGGTGCTGGAGGTGGTTGAGGAGGAGGACGCTCCGCCGGCGCCGGACTCGGCGCTGCGCTTCGACGGCGAGCACGCGCACGGCGGCCAGCCGCGCACGGACCTCAAGCCGCTCGAGATCGTGCAGCCGGAGGGGGTCTCGTTCACGCTCGACGGGCATCTGCTGAAGTGGCAGAAGTGGCAGATGCGCGTCTCGCTGCACCCCCGCGAAGGGCTGGTGCTGCACCAGATCGGCTATGAAGACGCGGGCCGCCTGCGCCCGATCTGCTACCGCGCCTCGATGGCCGAGATGGTCGTGCCCTACGGCGACCCTTCGATTACGCAGAGTTTCAAGAACGCCTTCGACAGCGGCGAGGTCGGCGGCCTCGGGCGGCTCAGCAACTCGCTCGAGCTGGGCTGCGACTGCCTCGGCGAGATCGTCTACCTCGACGGCCACGTGACGAACGAGAGCGGCGGCGCGCGCACGATCAAGAACGCCGTCTGCATCCACGAGGAAGACTTCGGCATCCTCTGGAAGCACACCTACGCCGGCGAGCAGGGCGTGCAGTCCTGGGTGCGCCGCTCGCGCCGTCTGGTCGTCTCGGCGATCGCCACCGTCGGCAACTACGACTACGGCTTCTATTGGTACTTCTACCAGGACGGCAGCTGGGAGCAGGAGATCAAGGCGACTGGGATCATCCAGACCAGGGCGATCGCGGACGACGATCCGCAGCTCACGCGGCACCGCGTGGCGCCCGGCCTGGCCGGCACGATCCACCAGCACTTCTTCTGCTTCCGCCTGGACATGGAGGTCGACGGCGCGGCCAACAGCGTCTACGAAGTGGAGACCGCGCCGCTGCCGCCCGGGCCCAACAACCCGCTGCTCAACGCCTTCGCGCCGCAGGCGCGACTGCTCGGCCGCGAGTCCGATGCGGCCTGCGTGGTCAACTCCGCCAGCGGCCGGCACTGGAAAATCAGCAACGACGCTGCCCGCAATCCCAACGGCGACCCGACCGCCTACGTGCTAGTGCCCGGCGAGACTGTCGGGATGATGGCCGATGCGCAGTCGGCGGTCGGCCGGCGGGCCGTCTTCGCGCGCAAGCAGCTGCACGTGACGCCCTATGCCGCGGACGAGTTCTACCCGGCCGGCGACTACCCCAATCAGAGCGAGCCCGGCCAGGGCATCCCGGCCTGGATGAGCGCTGACCGACCGCTGCAGGACTCCGATGTGGTGCTCTGGTACACGGTCGGCATGAATCACATCGCTGTGCCTGAGGACTGGCCTGTCGCTCCTGTGCACCGGGCCGGCTTCAAGCTCAAGCCGTGGGGCTTCTTCGACCGCAACCCGGCGCTCGACGCGCCGATGCCCGACCACTGCGCGCACGAAGAGCATGACATGGGAGGGCACCACTCGCATAACGGCCACAGCTGACTGCACCGCCGCGGCGGCGCGCCGACTGGCGCCGCCGCCCGCGGCAGCACGCGACAAGAGCCCCAAGATCGGGCATAGTTGAAGCAGGCGCGGGGCTGCGGTCGAATTGTGAGGCTGCCGAATGACGGTTTCCGCGCCGACTGATGTTTTTGCCGCGCTCGAGTCTGAGGTCCGCTCGTACTGCCGCGCCTGGCCGACCGTCTTCACGCGCGCCCGCGGCGCGGTCGTTGAAGATGAAGCGGGCGATCGTTACGTCGACTTTTTCTCAGGCGCCGGCGGACTCAACTACGGCCACAACCCGCCCGAGCTGATCGAGGCGTTGATCGAGTATCTGCGCGCCGACGGCATTCTGCACAGCCTCGACATGTCCACCGCGGCCAAGCGCGGCTTTCTGACCCGCTTTCACGAGGTCATCCTGGCGCCGCGCGGGATGGACTACCGGATCCAGTTTCCAGGCCCCACCGGCACCAACGCTGTCGAGGCGGCGCTCAAGCTGGCGCGCAAGGTGAGCGGCCGCGAGACCATTGTGTCCTTCACCAACGCTTTCCACGGAATGACGCTGGGGGCGCTGGCGGTCAGCGCCAACCCGAACAAGCGCCAGGCGGCCGGCGTGCCGCTGCAGCACACTGCCACCGCGCCGTACGACGGCCAGCCGGGCGGCGCCGACAGCATCGCCGTGCTCGACGCCATGCTCTCGAGCGAGGGCGGCGCGGCGGCGGTGATCGTGGAGACGGTGCAGGGCGAGGGCGGCCTGCACACTGCCTCGACGGAGTGGCTGCAACGCCTCGAGGCGTGCTGCCGGCGCCGCGGGGCGCTGCTCATCGTCGACGACATCCAGGCCGGCTGCGGACGCACCGGGACGTTTTTCTCGTTTGAACCGGCCGGTATTTCGCCCGACATCATCTGCCTCTCCAAATCAATCAGCGGCAGCGGCCTGCCGATGGCGCTGACGCTGATCCGCGCCGAGCTCGATATCTGGCGGCCGGGCGAGCACAACGGCACCTTCCGCGGCAACAACGCCGCCTTTGTCACCGCCGCCGCCGCCCTGGAGTGGTGGCGGGACGACGCGCTGAGCGGCGAAGTGCGGTGCAAAGCGGCTCGTGTCCGCGCCGAGCTCGACTCGATCAGCGCCGAGCAGGAAGAGCTGCGCGCCGCGCCGCGCGGCCGCGGCCTGCTGCAGGGCCTGCACACGCCGCGCCCCAACCTCGCCGGCGAGATCGCCGCCGCCGCCTTCAACCGCGGCCTGCTGGTCGAAACCTCCGGCGCCAACGACGACGTCGTCAAACTGATGCCGCCGCTGACGATTCCCTACGACGAGCTCGAAGCCGGCCTCGCCATCCTCCGCGCCAGCGTGGCGGAGGCTGCGGGCTAGGCCGGTCCGCATGCAGCCGCGCGGACCACAACGGAAGCCGGCGTTCGCGCATATTCACGCAGCGCTGATTTCCTGGTGATCCGCTCGACCGCCGACTTCCGCTGCGAACCGCGCGGCTGCATGTGAACAGCACGAACTAAACGAAAACTAACCGTTGGGGTGCAGCTCCAGCGCGCCCTCGGCGTTGGCCTCGATATCGGCCCACTCCACGTAGAGCGGGAAGTACTCGACGTCGCGCCAGCGCTCGAGGTGATCGCGGTAGTGCGGCGAGCCCGGCCGGCCGGAGTTGCCGGGCGGCAGGCAGACGCGCGCGCCGTTGAGGTTCTGCAAATCGAAAATCTGGCGGTAGGAGGTGCCGTGATCGCCGGGTTTGCCGTAGATCGTGCCCGCGTTGTTGGGCGTGTGATCGTCGCCGCCCGTCTCGATCTCGCCGACATTGAACAGCGCCGCGCCCTCCGGATCGCGCCCCAGGTTGTGCTTCCAGAGGATTTTGTGGGCGTCGCCGTAGCGCCAACCGCTGGGGTCCGCTCCGTGCCGCCCGCGCAGTACGCGGCCGGCCTCGGACAGCGCGTCGACGAGCAGATCGGCCCAGCTCTGCCCATCGGGCAGCGTCAGGCTGGAGCCGCGCTGCAGCTGTTCGTGCACGATGCGGCGCTCGTCGCTGGTGCCGGGCGGGATCCGTTGAGGGTCGTCGAAGAAGCGCCGCACGGTGCGCCGCGCGACCTGCTCGCAGAGTTCGTGGTAGACGAGCGCCGCGGCCGAATCGCGCGACAGCCGCGCATCCCATTCGGCGAGCAGGCCTTGCAACTCCTGGACAGCCGCGTCGGCGCTCGGCGCCGCCGCCGTGCGCGCGGCCAGATTGCGCGCGTGCAGACTGGTCTGATCGGCCTGAATCTCGACCATTTCCTCCGCCGTCCAGTCGCTGCGGCCGCTGAGCAGCTCGCGCAGCCGGTCGGCCCGAAACGGCGTCTGGCTCCAGCTCAGGTAGTGCGGATAATCGGGCGTGGTGGTGCGGTTGTTGGCCGTGACGATCAGCCCGCTCTGCGGATTCGTCTCCTGCGGCAGCTCATCTGCGGGCACTTCGCCGTCCCACTCGCGGCCGCCGTCCCAGCCGGGCACAGGCGTCAACGCGGCCGGCCGCTTGGGCGTGCGGCCGGTGTATTGGTAGCCAATCCCGCCTTCGCGATCGGCGAAGCAGAAGTTGCCCGAGATCGATTCGTAGCGCTGGAAGCCTGGGCGGGCCTCGCCGATCGTCCGCGCGCGAAAGATTGGCAGCAGTGCATCGAAGTCGCGGCAGGGCGCCGCCAGCGCGAAGCGCGCCGCCAGCACCTCATCGTCTGTTGTCGGATCGCCCTGCACGACCGGGCCGTGCTCGGTGGACCAGACTGTTTCGATCCGATCCTCGCCGCCGCGCACCTCGATCAGCTCCTCGCGGCGCTGCAGCGGGCGCAGCTCGCCGCAGAACTCGGCGGCCGGCTCAGCGCCCCCGCTGACCCGCTCTCGATACACATCCCAGCGGTCGCCCTGCGCGTGCGTCATTGCCCAGGCCAGCTGCCCGTTGTGCCCGTAGTAGATCGGCCCCGGATAGCCCGGGCTGCACGGCCCAGCCGCGTTGAACTCGCTGCATTCGATGTGGATCAAGTACCACTGCGCCGGCACGCTCAGCGAGAGGTGCGGGTCGCCGCAGACCAGCGGCCGGCCCGATGCGGTGTGCGCGCCGTCGATCACCCAGCAGTTCGAGCCGTCGGCGCCGCCGCGCCGCATCCCCGGCTCCGCGGCCAGCGCCAGCAGCTGATCCTCCCAGGCGTGCCGCCCGTTGGCCCACGATGCGCCTGCGGGGGTGATCAGCGCGCCCTGCTCGGGCACATCGGGAATCAGCGCCGAAGCCGCCTCGACGCCCAGCTGCTGGACCAGCCGCGCGTTGCTGATCTTCATCGACCAGTGCAGATTCGCTGAAACCATCTTCAGGATCGCCAGCGAATCAACCGGCGACCAGGGCCCCATCTCGTGCTCGAGCCGCTGAAACTCGAGCGGGCGGGGGCCGGCCGCGACCGCTGCGTTAACGCCGTCGGCATAGGCCTGCAGGATCATCCGCGCCTCGTCCGACTGTTCCTCCCACTCCGCCGCCGCATCGCGCCCGTAGCCCATTCGCCGGTTGAGGCGGTCGATCCGCAACAGCCCCTCATTGAGCAGCGAGGCCGCGCGCCCGTGCGCCATGTGGCGGTAGAGCTCTAGCTGCCAGGTGCGCTCCTGGCCGAGGCAGAAGCCTTGCGCGAAGAACGCGTCGCGGGCGCTGCCGGCGCGCACATGCGGCACGCCCCAGCGGTCGTGCACGATCCGCACTTCGCCCTCCAGACCCTCGACTTCCAGACTGCCGTCGATCGCCGGCAGGCAATCCTGTGCATCAACCTGCGCCTCAACCATCGTGCACCTCCCTCTCAGCCGCAGTATCGCGCTAGCGTGCCGCTTGGGGGAGGAGCGGCGGTATGCGCTACATCATCTACGGCGCGGGCGGGATCGGCGGCGGGATCGGGGCGCTGCTGACCCGCGCCGGCCGCGAGGCTGTGCTGATCGCCCGCGGCGAGCATCTGAGCGCCATGCGCGGGCAGGGCCTGCTCGTCCGCCGGCCGGAGCAGGTCGAGCGGATCGCCGTCCAGACCGCCGCACACCCCAGCGAGATCCGCTTCAGCGGCGACGAGATCGTGCTGCTCGCGATGAAAGGCCAGGACACGCACGCCGCGCTGGACGACCTCGAAGCCGCCGCCGGCCACCAGGTCCCCGTCGTCTGCGCGCAGAACGGCGTCGCCAACGAACGCGCCGCGGCGCGGCGCTTTGTCGATGTCTACGCGATGCTGATCGTGATGCCTGCGACCTTCCTCGTGCCCGGCGAGATCGCCCTGCACGGCGCGCCGGGCGCAGGGCTGCTCGACTGCGGGCGCTTCCCGTACGGCGCCGACGGGCGGATCGCGCAGGTCTGCGCTGATCTCCGCGCGGCCGGCTTCAGCGCTGCCCCCGATCCCCGCGCGATGCGGCTCAAATACGGCAAGCTGCTCGGCAATCTGGCCAACGCTGTCCAGGCCCTCTGCGGCGTCCGCGTCGAGCACGGCGGAGACGCCATGCAGAGCTTCATGCGGCGCGTCCGCGGCGAAGCGCTGGCCTGCTACGAAGCGGCCGCGATCGATTACGCCCCGCACGAAGAGATCAACCGCCGCCGCGCCGCCGTCTTCACATCCGAACAGGTCGAAGGCGTCGAGCGCGGCGGCGGCTCGACCTGGCAATCATTCCGCCGCGGGCTGCCGGCCGTCGAGACCGACTATCTGAACGGCGAGATCGTCCTGCTCGGCCTCGAGCACAACGTCCCAACCCCGGCCAACCGCGCCCTCCAGCTACTCGCCAAAACCGCGCTGCGCGAAGGCCGCGGCGCCGGCGAAACCGCGCTCAGCGAGGTCCTCGCGCTGGAGCGGGAGCTCACCTAAGCACCGATCTCGACCGCCAACCCCTCCACCAACCGCGCGTTCGGCAGCTTCGCCAGATCGCCGGCCGCCACCCCGATCTTCAGCGAGCGGCTGCCGCCGCCCAGCCAGACGGTCGCGCTGCCCTGGATGCGGCTGTCGATCAGGATCGGAATCTCGGCCGGCAGCGCGAAGGGCGTGACCCCGCCGGACATCATCCCGGTGACCCGCTCGGTCTGCTCAAAGGAGGCGAACGAGGCCTTGCGCACGCCGAGCTCGCGCCGCACCGCACGATTCACGTCGAGCCGCGTTGCAGCCAGCACGAGGCAGGCCGCATAGACCCGCGGCTCCTTCTTCGAGGCGACCAAAATCGTGTTCACCGAAGCCTCCGGCGCGATCCCGAACGCCTCGCAAAAGACCGCCGTATCGGCCTGTTCGGGGCGGCAGGCGATCGCCTCAAAGGGGATGCAGAGCCGCGCCAACTCGCCGCGCACCCGCGCCTCGATCTCCTCCGCGGCGGCAGGCTGGGAGTCGCGCACCGACGCGCTCCTTTCGAAAGCGCTATCTTACCGCCCAAGCCGCACGCCGCAGCGTGCACGGCCCCGGTATCTCAGGAGGACACCATGCCAGCGACGAACTATTGGACTCGGATGCGCAGCCGCAGGATGAGCCGCCGCACGGTGATGAGCGCCTCGGCGCGCGCCGGCGTCGGCGCCGCCGGGCTCGCACTGGTCGGCTGCGGGGACGACGACGACGACGGCCAGCAGGCCGCCGCCCAGGCCCAGCAGCAGCAGCAAGCCGCGCAGCAGCAGGCCCAGCAGACCGCCGCTCAGCAGGCTGCAACCACTCAAGAAACTACCGATGAGCAGTCGGTCAAGCTGCTCCCCGGCCAGCTCAGCGCCGAGCAGGAAGCCCGCTCCCTGACCACCGAAGAGGAGTGGCGGCTGCGCTACCACTGGAGCAAGCTGCAAAACCTGCCCGGCCAGGCCGACGGCCCCAAATACGGCGGCACCTGGACGCTCGCGCACTTGCCGGTGGCGAACTGGAACGTGGTCGGGCCGCAGGCCAACATCATGGCCGCCTTTGCGCCCATGTTCTACAGCCAGCTGGTCGTCTTCCCGATGGACGACTGGGCCAACGCGCACTACTACGAGCTGGAAGGCGACGTCGCGCAGAACTGGGAGATTCCCGACGACACGACCGTCATTTTCACGATTCACGAGAACGTCAAGTGGCAGGACAAGCCGCCGCTGAACGGGCGCACGTTGACCGCTGAGGACGTCAAGATCGCCTACGACGCTCTGCGCGACGGGTCGTTCCTCGCGCACGACGGCGAGGTGGACCCCGTACCGGTGCAGGCCTCGTCCTACACGGCCGTCAAGGACATCGAGTACGACAACGCCTCGCGCGCGGTGCGCTTCAACCTGCTCGAGCCGGCCGCATACCTGCTCAACAACATGATGAACCCCTTCCACGTGATTGCGGCGCCGGAGTTCATCACGACCGACTACACCGTGCTGGACGACTGGCGCAACACCGTCGGCACCGGCCCCTTCACCCTGGACTTCGTCGAGCAGGGCGCGGAATGGAAGGCCAGCAAGAACCCCACCTACTTCAAGAAGGATCCGCGCACGGGCATGCAGCTCCCCTACATGGACGCGCTGCACGGCCCCGACTTCGTCAACCAGCGCGAGTCGGAGTGGGCCGCCTGGGAGAGCAACGTGATCGACCGGATCACGCTGCAGGACATCGCCGACCATGATCGCGCGCTCGAGTCGCAGCCGGACACGGTCGTGCAGGTCTGCGCTCCGCCGCCGGGCTGGCAGCCCTACCTGTCATTCCACAACCTCGACGAGCCGCCGTTCAACGACATCCGCGTGCGGCAGGCGCTCGCGCTCGGCCTCAACCGCGAAGAACAAAAGCTGGGCATCTACGACGGCCTCGCCGCCGCCGGCTACGGCCAGAACTGGACGTTCTTCGAAGACCTCGACTCGCCCTGGGGCTTCCGCGAGTGGCCCTGGACGGAAGCGGAGCTGGGCGAGTTCGGCGACTTCGACCCCGCCAGGGGTCGGCAGTTGCTCGACGCCGCCGGCTACAACGACGAGAACCAGCTCGAGTTTGAGGCGACATTCCACGCCGTCGCCAATGTCTACCTCAACCTGTTTGAACTTTGCCGCCAGCAGTGGAACACCAACCTGGGCATCCAGGTCAACCACTTCCAGGTCGACCTGGAGACATGGCTCGGCCGGCTGGTGACGCGCGACTTCAAGGACTCGCTGTTCACCTGGTTGATCGGCGCAGAGATGGACGCCGACGGACTCTCCTACGGCAAGCTGCACAGCGAGAGCCCGGGCAACTTCTACGGCATCTCCGAGCCCGACATCGACCGGTGGTGCATCGAGCAGCGCCAGGAACTCGACGTCAACAAGCGCTCCGAAATTCTCGAGAACATCCGCGTCCGCGAGCTCGAGAACATGTGGCGCATCTTCGCCGTCAATCCCTACCGCATCGCTGCCCGCCGCGGCTACCTGTTCAACGAGATGGACACCTACAACGCCTGGAACCCCGGCTGGGGCGCCACCAATACCGAGCGCATCTGGAAGAACCTGTAAGCGCCGGCCCCTCTGCGAATCCGGCTCAGGATCGGAGCTAGAGCAGAATGGCGATCAGACGTACACACCCAGCGGGCAGCGCCTACGGCGTTGCCCGCTGTTGGGGCGGGATCGCGATCGCGGCTGCTGCGATCTCCATACGCGGCCCGGACTCGTCAGCGGCGGGGCGAGAGCTCCTTGCCCTATCCAACGCGTCGACCGGTGTTTCCGCTCAACGATCGAACGCGCAATGAGCGGCTACATCGTCCGCCGGCTGATCGGCGTCGTCGTTGTCGTCTTCATTCTCTCGATCATCTCGTTCATGCTGGTGAATGCGTTCCCGGGCAGCACGGCTGAGCGGCTGCTGTCCGAGAGCCCGCAGGGCGGCGCGATTACGCAGGAACTGATCGACCGGTTTAATCGCGAGCTGGGGCTGGACAAGCCGGTGCTCGACCGTTACGGGGAATGGCTCTGGGCGGCGCTGCAGGGAGACTTGGGGCGTTCGTTCGCGACATCCGAAAGCGTCCTCGCTGAGATCAAGATTCGCTTGCCGCGGAGCATCGAGCTGGTGATCATCGCCAGCATCATCGCGTTTCTGGTCGCAATCCCTGTCGGCGTCATCTCTGCGATCAAGCAGAATTCACCCGCCGACTACGCGGGGCGCATCATCACGATCCTCGGTTTGGCCATCCCAAACTTCCTGCTTGGGATCCTTGCCGTCTTCTTTGTCGCCGATTGGGTCGGCGTCTCGCTGGCAACGCTGCCTTCTCCATACATCTGGGATGATCCGATCACCAACCTAGAAAGCATGATCGCTCCATCGCTCGTGCTAGCCGCATCGTTGATGGCCACGCTGATGCGGATGCAGCGGTCACAGCTTTTGGAGGTTGTCCACGAGGACTACGTACGCACCGCGCGGGCGAAAGGGCTCTCGGAACGGGTCGTCGTCATGCGCCACGCGCTGCGCAACTCGTTCATTCCGGTGCTGACCATCTTCGCCAATCAGTTCGCCTTCCTGATTTCGGGCGCAGTGATCGTGGAGTACATTTTCCGCATCAACGGGGTCGGGGCGCTGCTCGTCACGGCGATCCGCCGCGCCGATTTCCCGCTCGTCATCGGCGTGGTCGTTGTGATTGGCTTTGGGGTTGTGCTGATCAACCTGCTCGTCGACCTCAGCTATGCAGCGATCGATCCGCGGATTCGGTACAGCTAGGAGCGAGGACTCATGGCTTCTGTCGCCGGCGCCGCAGACGAGGTCGTTGCAGCCCTGCCGTCAGCCGGCCCAGGCCGGCTGCGGCGCTATGCGCGTCTAGCCCGCCAGCGCCCGCTCGGCGCGCTCGGGGCCTTCGTCATCTTCGTCCTTGTCGTGACAGCCGTGTTCGGGCAGGACATCTCAGCCTACGGCAACACGATCGTGCCGGGCTTCGCGCCTTACCCAGCGGAGCAGACGGATGTTGCAAACAAGCTTGCCGCACCATCATGGCCGGACCACATCGCGGGCACAGACGATCTAGGCCGCGATCTCTTTTCCCGCATCATCTTCGGCGCCCGTACTGCGATGATCATCGCAATCGCTGCCACCGGCATCGGGATTGCGATCGGCACATTGATCGGCACCGTCTCTGCCTACCTCGGCGGCGCCGTCGACCTCTTCATCCAGCGCGTCTCCGACTCCCTCCAGGCGTTGCCGCCGCTGGTCTTGATGATGGTGCTGGTCACGATGATGTCGCCGGGGATTGGCACCGTCGTCTTTGTGATTGTGATCTTCCTCGTGCCCGGGACTCAGCGTGTCATTCGCGGCACTGTGTTATCGATCAAAGAGTTCACCTACATCGAGGCGGCTCGTGCGATTGGGGCAACCGGGCCGCGCATCGTCGTGCGTCATATCGTGCCCAACATCGTCGCCCCGATCATGGTCCTGGCCACGGTCACGATTGGCGGAACGATTCTGGCCGAGGCGGCGCTCTCGTTCCTGGCGCTCGGAGCCAACTCCGCTGAGAACCCGACGTGGGGATTCGTCCTATACCAGGCGACGCAGCGCGGCAACCTCACGCGCTGGCCGTGGTTTGCCTTGGCTCCGGGCGTCGCGATCACGCTGGTCGTCTTTGCCTTCAACGTCTTCGGCGACGCGCTTCGCGACATCCTCGACCCGCGCCTGCGCGGCACTGGGGCTGGGGCGTAGGGGAACCAAACGCTGCCCTCCGTCGTCAAGACGGCTGGAGGGCCCGTGACGCCTGGCGGTCTATCTGTCACCCCGCCCGCTCGCCGGCGCAGCGCCAAAGCGCCGGCGCACCCCCCGCCCGGCGGCCCTCCGCAACCACTCGGGCGCCGCGCCCATGTCGAGGGCGCGGCGCCCGCTGCACCGCCCGCACGGCGCTCGATCAACCGTCCCTGCAGCGACGCGGCGCATCCGCTTCGAAGCGCTCCGCAAGCGCATCGAAGGCGTCGACGCGGCGCTGCCCGCCACGCCCGCCAAGCTCCGCTAGCGGAGGCTCCGGCCGTCAGACGCCCAGGCGGTTGAGCAGGCCGCGCGTGTCGACGACGTGGCGGGTGAGGCCCAGCTCCTCGGGGGCGAGGCCCATCGCCAGGCCGAGCAGCTGGGGAACGTGCAGGACCGGCAGGTTGAGGCGGCGATCGATCACCTTTTCCGCGTCCGGCTGCTGGGCGTCGAGGTTGAGGTGGCAGAGCGGGCAGGGGGTGACCAGTGCATCGGCGCCCATGCGCCGCGCTTCAGCCAGGTGCGAGCCGGCCATCGTCAGCGAGTTGCGTTTGTTCGTGGTCAGGATTGGGAAGCCGCAGCACTTGGTCATGCCGTCGTAGGTGACCGTCGTCGCGCCGAGCATCGCGATCAGCCGTTCGAGGCTGTCGCGCCGCGCGGGGTGCGCATCAAACTCCAGCGTGCGCTCCGGGCGGACTAGATAGCAGCCGTAGAACGGCCCCAGATTGAGCTCCTCAAGCGGACGCTTGATCAGCGAGTTGATCCTGTCCTCGCCGATGTCCTCGAGCAGAATCCAGAGCAGGTGGCGCGGGTCGGCCGTGCCGCGGTATTCCAGCCCCTCCGGCTCGAGGTGGTGGTTGATGCGGATGCGGTAGTCGACATCGCGCAGCTTCTCCGCCGCCAGGCGGTGGACGCCGACGCAGGTCGAGCAGATGTCCATCAGCGGCAGCTGCATCTGCTCGGAGATCGCCAGCGTGCGCGCGTTGAGCACGTCCTGCAGGTAGGGCTCGCCGTCGGAGATGATGCCGGCGCCGGTGCAGGCCGCCGCCTCCAGCTCGACTAGGTCGAGGCCCAGATGCCTGGCCACGGCGATGGTGGACGTATAGAGCTCGGGCGCGGCCCCGCGCGCCACGCAGCCCGGCCAGAATGCGTACTTCATGCGTGCCTCCCCCGGCCTGCCTATGCGCTGCCCAGTGCAGTCTCGAACTCCGCGGAGAACGCCTCGGCGTCCACAGCGCGGTGGTGCTTTTCTTCCTCGACCTCGTCGAAGATGCGCTGGATTTGTTCGCGCCCGGCCTTGCTCGCGCCGTGCCGCTGCGCGGCTGCGATCAGCTTGCGCGATTTCAGCAGTCGGATCGCGCCCGGGGTGTAGGCGATCATCTCTTTGATCGCGTCGGGCTGCAGCGTGGCCAGCCGAGCGACGCCGACGGATTGAATTGGCAGCGAGGCTTCGTCGAGCCGCCCCCGCTTGCGTACACCGGAGGTGAAGCCTGCGTGGTGGCGCGAGCCGTGGTTGTTCGTGAAGCCGGCTTCGATCGAGAGCGTGCGCAGCTCCATAATCGCATCCATCGGCAGTACATCCTTGGGGCAGGCTTGCACGCACATGTAGCAGCGCGTGCAGTCCCAGATGCCGCCTTCGGCCTCGGCCAGGAATTTGAGCCGCTCCTCGCGCTTCGAGTCGCGGCTGTCCATCACGAAGCGGTAGGCTTTCGCCAGCGCCGCCGGCCCGAGGAACTTCTCATCGACCGCGGCGACCGTGCAGTCGGAGTAGCAGGCGCCGCAGTGAATGCAGGTCGAAGCGTGCGACCAGTGGTCGAACTCCTCGACTGTTTGGCGGTACTCCCGTGCGGGCGGCTCCTGATCCTCGTACGGTTCCAGCCAGGTCTCGGCGCGCTCGAACTGCTGTACGAACTTGTTTGTGTCGACGACCAAGTCCTTGATCACCGCCTGGTTGCCCATCGGCCCCACGCGCACTGGGTCGCCCAGCTCCAGCGCCTCGCTGACCTGCGTCTGGCAGGCGAGCATTGAGCTGCCGTTGATCTTCATCGCGCACGAGCCGCAGATCGCGTGGCGGCAGGACATCCGAAACGACAGCGTGCCGTCCTGCTCCCACTTGATCGCGTTGAGGCAGTCGAGCACCGTCTGGCCGGGCTGCACATCGAGCGAAAACTCTTCGCTGTAGCTCTGTGCGCGCTCCGGATCGTAACGCTGAATTACGAACGTCTGCTCCGCCATCGCGCGTCCCCTCTCCTTGAGTAGGTACTAGGGTGCTAGTAGGTACGTTCTTGCAGCGGAAACGCCTCGCGGTATTGCGGCGCCATGTTCACTGCGCAGTACTCCAGGCGCGGGCCGTCCGGCTCGCGGTAGGCCAGGGTGTGCTTGAACCAGTGCTCGTCGTCGCGCTTCGGGAAGTCGCGCCGCGCGTGGCCGCCGCGGCTCTCCTGCCGCGCAATTGCGCCGCGAATGATCACCTCGGCGTACTCCAGCATGTGGCCCAGCTCCACCGCATCCAGCAGGTCGGTGTTGAATGTCTGGCCGTGGTCGTCGATCGAGGCGCGCTCGTAGCGCTCCTGATAGCCCTTGACCTCGGCCAGCGCCTCGCCAAGCTGCTCCTCAGTGCGGAACACGCCGCACTTATCCATCATCGTGTCGCGCAGCTCGGCGCGAATCTCGCCGATCTTCTCCGGCCCGTCCGCGCGCAGCAGCCTGTCGACCTCCCCGATCGCGCGCGACATGTCGCCCTCGCCGATCGACGTCGGTTCGAGGCCACCGACCGCATCAAGGATGCCGCGCCCGGCGCGGCGCCCGAAGACGACCGCCTCAAGCAGCGAGTTGGTGCCTAGGCGGTTCGCGCCGTGCACCGACACGCAGGAGGCTTCGCCGGCCGCGAAGAAGCCTACGATCGGCGCGTCGTCCTGGTCCTTCAAGCGGACCTGCCCGTTGATGTCGCAGGGAATCCCACCCATCGAGTAGTGCGCCGTCGGCTGAATTGGCACCGGGTCTGTGAGCGGGTCGATCCCAGCGAAGTCGCGCGCCAGGTGCAGCACCGACGGCAGCGCGTAGCGGATGCGTTCCTCGCCAATCGGCCGCAGGTCCATAAACACCGAGTCGCGCAGCTCGGTCACGCCGCGCCCGGCCTCGATCTCGCTTTGTTCGGCCCGCGCCACGATGTCGCGCGGCGCCAGCTCCATCCGCCCCGGCGCGTAGTCCTGCATAAACCGCTCACCCTTGGAGTTGACGATGTGCGCCCCCTCGCCGCGCGCCGCCTCGCTGAGCAGAATCCCAGACCCTTGCAGCCCGGTCGGGTGAAACTGCACGAACTCCATATCCTCGAGTGGAATCCCCGAGCGGTAGGCCATCACCACGCCGTCACCGGTCGAAGCAAAGGCATTCGTCGTCACTCGAAACGCCCGCCCGTAGCCGCCCGTGCCGAACATCACCGCTTTGGCGGCGATCGCTTCGATCTGCCCAGTCAGAATGTCGTACGCCACTACCCCTTGGCAGACGCGGTCCTTCACGATCAGGTCCAGCGCATACCACTCGCTATAGACTTTCACGCCGCGCCGCAGCAGCTGCTCGAACAGGACCGTCAGCACGGCGTGGCCGGTGCGGTCGGCCGCGTAGCAGGCGCGGGGGGCGGTGTGGCCGCCGAAGCGGCGCTGCGCGACCCGCCCCTGCTCATCGCGCGAGAACGCGCAGCCCATGTGCTCCAGCTCGAAGATGTTCTCCGGCCCCTCGCGCGCCAGCAGTTCGGCGGCGTTCTGGTCGACCAGAAAGTCGCCGCCTTTGACGGTGTCGAACATGTGCAGGTCCCACGAGTCTTCCGCCGAGTTGCCGAGCGAGGCGGCGATTCCGCCCTGCGCCGCGCCCGAGTGCGAGCGCAGCGGGTGCACCTTCGACAGAATCGCCACATCCAAGGAGGGATCGCTGCTCACCTCAAGCGCGGCCCGCATTCCTGCCAAGCCCGAACCGACGATCAGAACATCATGCTCCAACATCAGCAGCCCTCCAGCGCGCTCCCATGCGTCTGCGTCGATTGTCGCACCGATCGCGGGCGGGCGGTAGTGATCGTCCTGCCAGCGCTTCCGGCCCAGGGCGCTGCTGCGGTGCAGCCGCACAGCGGCTGGGGCGCGCCGCAAACCTACCACCTACCGCGTTCGGCCTAGGCCCCGCGGTAGTGACGTACGACCTTGCGTCCGAGCGGACCAACCGCCTCCAGCGCCAGGGCTTGGAGCAGGATCAGGCTTTTGGCGTCCACGATCTCGCGCCGCTCGATGGCGGACACCGCCTCGCCGAGTGACATCCACTCGACGATCAGCTCCTCATCCTCGTCGGCCGCCAGCGGCGACTCGACGCACTCGCGGGCGACGAAGCCGTAGAGGTACTCGGTCGCCCAGCCGGGCGCGACGAAGAACTCGCTGACAGCGTCGAGCCGGCCTGGATCGAGGCCGACTTCCTCGCGCAGTTCGCGCCGCGCGGCCTCAGGCGCTGATTCACCCGGGTCGATTCGCCCGGCGGGAAGCTCAAGCAGCGGGCGCTCCGCCGGCGCGCGCCACTGGCGCACGAACGCGATCAGGCCGTCTGCTCGAAACGCCAGCACCACCACTGCATTCGGATGCTCAGCCACCTCCCGCCGCGCCTGCCGGCCGTCGGCCATTCGCACCTCATCGACCCGCAAGTTGAGCCGCGAGCCCTCGTACACGAGTTCGCTGCTGACCCGCGTTTCGATCAGCTGATCGCTGCCGCCCACATCGCCGCCGCTCACGGGGACGCTGCTCATGGGGCGCGCTGCGCAATTCGCCCGCGCAGGTCGATCGAGACGGCCACTTCGTCGCAGTGCTCGTATTTGGGGCAGCGGAAGCAATCGTTCCAGACTTTGCGCGGAAACGCGCTCACACCGGCCAGCCGAAAGCCCAGCCGCTCGAAGAACGCGGGCGTGGTGGTCAGCGCGAACACTGTCTTCAGGCCCAGCTCGACCGCTTCATCGAGGCAGGCCGCGACGACGATCCGGCCAAGCCCTTTGCCTTGCACCGCAGGATCGACGACGAGCGACTTGATCTCCGCTAGGTCGCGCCACTCCACGTGCAGCGCGCCGGCTGCGGCCAACCCTTTGCCGGACGGCGAGCGGACCACCACAAAGTCGCGGATCGTCTCGTAGATCTCCCCTTCCGTGCGCGGCAGCACATCCCCCGTCTCCTCCGCCCAATAGGAGATCAGGCGCTGAATCTCCCGCGCATCGCCAACCGCGGCCCGCTGCGCCGCCGGCGTCCAGACCGCCGCTGCATCCTCGGTGCCGGCCGCGGCGCCGTTCTCCATCATCGGCCGCCCGCTCCGGCGCCGGCGCGCAGCAGCGCCCGCGCGCTGGTTCGGTTCGCCTCTGAATCGGCGCCCAGCATCGCCGCCAACTCCGACAAGCGGCCCGCCGCGTCGAGCGCCTCCACCTCGATCAACGTGTGCAGCCCGGCGGCGGCCTTCCGCACCCGCAGATGGTCGGCGGCGAACGATGCCACCTGGGGCAGATGGGTGATGCAGAGCACCTGATGCGATTCGCCCAAGCGCGCCAGCCGTTCGCCGACTGCTGCCCCGCTGCGGCCGCCCAGCCCTACATCGATCTCGTCGAAGAGCAGGACTGGAACCGCGTCGCGATCGCCCAGCACGGCCTTGATCGCGAGCGTCAGCCGCGCTGTCTCTCCGCCGCTCGCGACGCGCCGCAAGGGCCGCGCCGGCGCATCGGGATTGAACGAGACGAGCAGATCGACCCGCTCGCTCCCCGTCTGGTCGAACCCGATCGGCTCGCCCTCAGCCGAGCTGACGGCGCGGCCGCCAATATCTGCCTGGAGCGGCTCGAAGGACAGCTCAACGACGGCCCGCTCCAGATGCAGCGGCCCGCACTCGCGGCGAATCGCCGCCGTGAATCGCTGCGCCGCGCTGCGCCGCGCTGCGCTCAGCTCGGCGGCGGCCGCTTCGATCGCGCGCAGCAGCGAATCTGCTTCGGCGTGAAGCTCAGCTGCGTCCGCCGCTTCCCCTTCCAGCTGCTCCGCCTCGGCCGCCGCTTGCCGGCCGTAGGCGAGCACACCCTCAATCGTGTCGCCCCAACGCCGCTCCAAATCCGCGATCAGCGAGAGCCGCGCCTCGACTTCGGCCAGCCGCGCCGGGTCGACCACGAGCGTCTCCGCGTAGGTCCGCAGTGCGCGGGCCGCATCTGCGGCGTGCTCTGCGGCCGCTTCGATCGAAGCCGCGACTGCCGCCGCTGCGTCGTCGACCTCGACCATCCGCCGCGCCGCCGCCAACGCCTCGTCGATCGTTTCCGACTCCAGCGCGGCGCGCGCCGAGCGCGAGTTCTCCAGCAGCCGCGCCGCGTGCAGCAGCCTCGAATGTTCCGACCGCAGCTCCTCTTCTTCCCCCGCCCGCAGGTTCGCGGACTCGATCTCGGCCGCCTCGTGCTGCAGTAGGGCGACGCGGCGCGCGCGTTCCCGCTCGTCGCCGGCGAGCCCCTCCAGCCGTCGATCGAGCGCGTGCAGACGGCGCACCATGCCGGCAAACTCGCCGCGCTTCGGCCCGAGGCCGGCGAAACGGTCGAGCAGCGCCAAACACTGACCGGGCTGCAGCAGCGAAAGATGCTCGCGCTGCCCGTGGATGTCGACCAGCCAGGGCGCGAGCCGACGGACTGTTTCCAGCGTTGCCGTGCGGTCGTTGATGCGCAGCCGCCCCGATAAGCGCCGCTCCCGCTTCGCGCCGGCGGCCAGCCAGCGCCGCAGCACCAGCTCGCCTTCGAATGGCACGTCCAGCTGCTCCAGCACTGCGGCGACGGCCTCCCGCGATGGACCGCCGCGCAGGTCAAAGACCGCTTCTACCTCTGCGCGTTGTGCGCCGGGCCGAATCAGCGCGGCGTCCGCGGGGCCGCCCAGGACGAACCGCAGCGCCTCGAAGAGCACGCTCTTGCCCGCGCCCGTCTCGCCCGTGATCACCGTGAAGCCGGCCGAGAGTTCGAGCTCCGCCTGCTGCGTGAGCACGAAGTCCCGCAGGCGCAGTGCGCTCAACACGTGGTCCGCGACTCCGTCACACGCCGCGCCCCGCCCGCCCTCCGGCGCTCGGCACCGCGGCAGTGTCTATGGTACCCGACCAACAGCACCGAATTCGCTGTGATCCGCTTGGCTGAATCCGAACAGTTCTTAGCCCGTCTTAGCCCGGATCAGCCTGGTCGGCGTCGAACGGCTCCACGCCTGTGCGCTGCACGGCGCGCAGGCGCCGCTCATCGAGCCAGGCCAGCCGTTTGCCCAGCTGCGCGAAGAAGGAACGCTCGCCGAAGCGAATCAGGCGCGCCACCGCGTCGCTGCGCCGCACCTCGACGCCGCCGCCCGGCGCCAGCTCATACGGGCGCTGGCCGTCCACGGAGAGCATGCCCGAATGCTCTTGCCCCAGGCTGAGCCCAATCACTGCGTCGGCCGGCATCACGAGCGGGGCCGCGGCGGCCAGGTGCGGGGCGACCGGCGTGAGCACCACGCTGCGCGCCCGCGGATGCAGGATTGGGCCGCCCGCGGACAGCGAATAGCCGGTGCTGCCGGTCGCGCTGGCCACCACGATCGCGTCCGCGCGGACCACGCCGATCGGGTCATCGTTCACGCGCACATTGAGATAGACCGGTTGGCCGAGGCTGCCGCGCCCGAGGATCACATCATTGAGCGCCGGCAGCGACGCCTGTGCATCCTCGAGCATTCCTTGCGGGCGCGCCTCGAGCATCGAGCGCTCCTCGACCTCAAACTCGCCGCGCAGCAGCGCCGGCAGGTGCGCATCGAGCTGCTCTGGGGTCAGCTCGGTCAGAAACGCCTGACGCCCCATATCGACGCCGAGGATGCGCACATCATGGCGCGACGCCGTCCGGGCGGCGCGCAGCACTGTGCCGTCGCCGCCGATGCAGATCAGCAGATCGGTCTGCGCCAGATACGCCTCCGAGCGCTGCGGATCCCAGGGCGTGGAGACCCAGACATGGGGGACGGCCCCGCGCAGCTGCTCGGCCGCCTGCTCCGCCAGCGCTTGCGCGGCCGCCAGGCGCGGGTGGTAGTAGAAGCCGATGCAGCGCACCTTGCTCATCGGCATCGGCCCGCCTCCGGCGTGCGCAGCCAGACGAACCATTCACGGTTGCCTTTCGCGCCCCGCAGCGGCGAGCGCAGCACCCCGCCGACCCGCCAGCCGGCGCGCAGCGACGCGGCCAGCACCGCGGTCACCGCCCGCGCTTGCACCGTCCGCTCGCGCACCACGCCGTCTGGGCCGACTTCCCCCCGCGCCGCCTCGAACTGCGGTTTGACCAACGCCGCCACATCGGCGCCCGGCTGCGCAACCTCGGCGACGCGCGGCAGCACCGCGTCGAGGCCGATGAAGGACAGATCGATCACCGCCAGCTCAGGCCGCGGTTCGAGCAGCGGCACGGCGCGGGCGTTGGTGCGCTCAAGCGGGCGTACGCGCGGGTCGCTGCGCAGCGAAGCCGCGAGCTGGCCGTAGCCCACATCGACCGCTCGCACTTCCCGCGCTCCGTGCTGCAGCAGGCAGTCGGTGAACCCGCCGGCTGCAGCGCCCAGATCGAGGCAGATTCGCCCCGAGACCTCGAGCGGCCAGGCCGCCAGCGCTGCGGCCAGCTTCTCGCCGCCGCGCGAGATGAACCGCGCCGCCGCGGTCAGCTCGAGCTCTGCATCCGCATCGATGAGCGCCCCGGCCTGGCTCAGCCGGCGTCCGCGGCCGTGCACACGGCCAGCCAGCAGCAGGGCGCGCGCTTCGCGGCGGCTCTGCGCCAACCCGCGCGCCACGAGCAGATCGTCGATGCGCCGCCGCTGAGAGTTTCCACGCGCCCGGGCGCCTGCAGCCGCGGCCGGCGCCGCGCGCATCAGGCGCTTTCCTGCTGCGCTGCCGCCTCTTCACCGCGACGCCGAATGGCTTCGTACTCGACCGCCCGGCCCAACTCGTTGAGCAGCAGCGGGCGTTCCAGACGCTTGATCGTGTCGGCGTTGACCACGCACTTCTTCACCTCTGGGCGGCTCGGCACTTCGAACATCACATCGAGCAGCAAATCTTCGACCACGGTCCGCAAGCCGCGCGCTCCGGTCGCCTCCGCCAGCGCTGTCGTCGCGATCTCCTCCAGGGCCTCCGGCGTGAATGTGAGATCCACGCCGTCCATCTTGAAGAACTGCTCGAACTGCCGCACCAGGGCGTTTTTCGGCTCTGTCAGAATCCGCACCAGCGACTCCTGGTCGAGCGGCTCCAGCGTCACGACGACCGGCAGCCGCCCGACGAACTCGGGAATCAGCCCGTACTTCTGCAGGTCGTCGTGGCTCAGCTGGCGCAGCAGGGCCGCCGACGCCTTGTTGCTCCGCGTCTCTGCGCCGAAGCCGATGCTGCGCACCCCGCTGGCCACCCGCCGGCTGATGATCGGCTCCAACCCCTCGAAGGCGCCGCCGCAGATAAACAGCACTTTGCTCGTGTCGATCTGCAGAAACTCCTGATGGGGGTGCTTGCGCCCGCCCTGCGGCGGCACTGAGGCGACTGTGCCTTCGATGATCTTGAGCAGCGCCTGCTGCACGCCCTCGCCCGAAACATCGCGC
>CAYFZI010000015.1:0-51225 GCA_964347635.1 uncultured Dehalococcoidia bacterium | reverse complement strand
CCGATGATCGCCAGCAGCGCTGTCACGAACATCGCGTTGACTTCCAGCCCCGCCAGCTGCCCGCCGATCGCGAAGGCGCCGGCGACGAGCGTGATGTCGTGCAGCAGCGCCACGATCGCTGCCGCGCCGTAGAGCACCGGGTTGGGCAGCCGCCGGAACGCGAGCGAGATATAGATCAGAATCGCCGCCGCCGCCACGGCCAGCGCGACCCCCGCATCGCGCGCGATCTCTGTCGAGAGCACGCCTGAGACCGAGGACGACTGCAGCACCACGATCGGCCCAATTTCGGCCCGCAGCGCGCCGTTGATGCGCTGCCGCAGCCGCTCCAGGTCGCCGTCGGCGGGCTGCTCGGCGCGAATGTGAAACGCCCCGTCGGCGCTGGCCTGAATGCGCGCCGCGCCCAGCTCGACCGTGTCCAGCGCCGCCCGCACCTCGTCCTGCGTCGGCGCTGCCGGGAACCACAGCTCGCGCTGCGCGGCCGCCTCATCGTTCGACGCGTCGATCAGCCGCGCCTCGCCCAGCTCCGCGCTGACCGCCTCCAGCAGCCGATTCGCCACGTCGACGGCGGCCTCCGCATCCGGCTCGGCCAGCGCCGCTTCGAGTACGAACGCGCCGTCTTCGCCCTCGGCAACGCTTGCACTCACGCCTTCCGCGAGTTCCACCGCATCGATCACCTGCTCGATCGCGGCCGCATCGACATCGCGCAGGAAGCGGACCTCGGACTCGAGCCCGCCGGCGAAGTCCAGGCCCGGCTCAAACTGCCAGAGCGCCAGCCCGATCAGCGCCGGCGCCAGCATCAGCAGCGAGAACAGCGCGTAGACCCGCCGACGGCCGACAAAATCGATCATTCGCGCCCGCCCTCCGCTGCCGCCGCGCGCCGCCCGCGTGGCTCCTCGAGCACCACCAGCTCGCGCACCCCGAACAGCCTCGACCCGCGCACCCAGCCGGAGCTGACGGCCAGATTCATGAACGTCCGCGTCACCGTCATCACCGTCACGAAGCTGAAGCCGGTGCCAACCAGCAGCGCCAGCGCGAACGATTTGATCAGGTTCTGATTCAGCGCATCCGCGAACAGCCAGAGAATCGCAACCGTGATGATCGTGGAGATATTCGCGTCGCGGATCGCCGGCCAGGCCCGCGCCCAGGCCGTCTCGACCGCGCCGTTGAGGCTGCGGCCCAGCCGCAGCTCCTCCTTGAGCCGCTCAAAGATCAGCACATTGCCGTCGACCGCAAAGCCGATCGAAAGCACCAAGCCCGCGATCCCGGCCAGCGTCAGGGTGATCGGGACCAGCTTGAACGTCGCCATCACGCCGGCCGCGTAGACGATCAACGCCAGCGCCGCGAGCAGGCCCGGCACGCGGTAGTAAATGATCATGAAGACCACGATCGCGGCAAACGCGATCACCCCGGCCTGCACGGTGTCGACCACCGAATCGGCGCCCAGCGTCGCCGCCACCTCTGTGTTCTGCAGCACGCGCAGATTGATCGGCAGCGCGCCGGCGCGCAGCTGGCGGCGCAGCGTGACGGCGTCTTCCTCCGAGAGACCGTTGATGATCCCCGCATCGGCGATCACCGCGTTGACCCGCGGGCTGCTGATCAGCTCACGGTCGACGAAGATGCCGAGCGGCTCCTGGCTCGGCGCGAGCCGCCGCGTGATCTGCTCCATCAGCTCTGCGCCCTCGTCGTCGAACTCAAACGACAACGCCGGCTCCGCCGATTCGTCCAGCGTCCGCATGATCGAGTCGCCGATCAGGTGCCGGCCGCTCAGCTGCACCGTGTCTCCGGCGTCGGTGATCCCCAGGGCGGGAATCCAGCGCACGCCCGCGACCACGATCACATCCTCATCCGCCTCAGGGATGAAGTAGGGCCGCGCGCGCAGCCCGAACAGCTCCGGTTCGCCCCGCACCGCTGCGAGCCACACATCATCGACGGCGTCGCGCACCTCAAGCGCTGTGGGCTCCGCCGGCACGAAGCGCTGAACCGGATCGATCTCACGGAACTCCAGCTGCGCCGTCGAGCCGACCAGCCCCGACGCTTCGTCGGCGTCGACGCCCGGTATCTGCGCGTTGATCCGCTGATCACCCACGACGGTCACTTCGGCTTCCGAGACGCCGAACCCGTTGACGCGCTCCTCGATGATCCGCCGCGACTCCTCGACCGCCTCCGCGAGCGCGTCGTCGTCCACCTCCAGCGGCAGCACGATCGTGTCCACCGCGGCGGGGAGCGGTTGATCGTCGTCGGCCGGGTCCAGCTCCAGCAGCGCCGGGTTCAGCTCCATCACCGCGCTGCGGGGGACGCCTTCGCGGGCCAGGAACGCGCTCAGCGATTCGCCCCGCCGCACCGGCGCCGCTTCGCCGGCGACTTCGAGCGTCACCGAGACGCCGCCCGCCAGGTCCAGCCCAAGCCGAAACTCGCTGCGCTCCCAACCGCCCAACTCAACGCCGCCGCCGGAAGGCCAAGGGATGAAGTCGGGCAGGTACTTATCGGGGTTGCCGGGCCAAGAGGCGGCGATCGCGAACCCGCCCAGAATCAGGATCAGCGCAAAGATGTACGCATCGCGGAAGCGGAAGCGTCTCACGGTTGGAGCGTTCGCCTCGCGCAAACCCGCCCGCGGCGGCGGCGCAGCGGCGCGCCGCCCGTCCTACGCGGGCGTGCCCTCAGCATACGCACCGCCTCGCCTTCAATCACCGCCAACCACCGCGCTTCGGCGTCTCCTGCGCGTCTTCCCAACCGCTGCCGTCCTGTTCCTCCTCCGGCGTCGCCAGGCGCTCAGCGATTGCGGCCGTGCGGGCCCGCACCTCGACGCCTTCGGCGAGCCGCAGCAGCACCACCATCGGCTCGTTCTCGGGCGTTTCTACGCCTGTGACCTCAGCGATCAGGCCGCCGCGCGTGAGCACGGTGTCGCCGACGCGCAGATCGTTCAGATCGCGCTGCCGCCGCCGCTCCTCCGAACGCGTCGGCCGAATGAAGAACAGGTAGAACGCCGCTACCACCAACAACGTGATCAGAATGACATCAAGCAACGCCCGCACCTTTCTCAGCATCCAACGCGGCGGATGCAGCCGACCCGACGGCTGCACCACCAGCCGCACCATCGGCGAGGCGGAGCGCAAGCGCCCGCGCCTCCTCGTACGTCCCGATCTCGCCCAACGCGGCCGCCTCATCGATCGCCGCACGGATCGCGCCGACCAGCGGACCTGGGCGCAGCCCCGCCGCCGCCATGATCGCGTGCCCGCTCAACAGGCGCGGGGCGGACGGCGGATCACGGCGGCGCCAGCTCATAATCCGCGCTGCATGGGCGGCATAGGCCAGCCAGCGCGGCGCCAGCGCCGCTCCACCCACCGTAGCCAGGCTGTCGGCGAGGAAGAGCCAGCACAAGGGCGCGGCGAGCTCGCCCAGCGCCGTGTGGAAACGGTAGAGGGCGCGGTCGGTCGGCGCGCGGCCCGGCGCGGCCAGCTGCCCGGGCCGCAGATGGTGGAGCACGAGCAGCCGCACCCGCTCGACCAACGCGCGGGGCGCGCGCAGCGCGGTCAGGCGCGCCGCAGCGAGCTCCGCGCCGAGCTCCGAGTGGCCAAAGAAGCGCGTCCGCCCATCGGCATCCACGCTGCGTGTGCCCGGCTTGCCCAGATCGTGCAGTAGTGTTGCCGTCCGCAGCGCCAGGCGAAGCTCCCAGAGCCGCCCGCGCAAGCCGCTGACCGCCGCCGCAGCAGCAGCGTCCGACCGCCATAATCCATCCCACAGTCGAGCAGCGAGCGGCTCGGCCGGGCGCTGCAGCGAAATCAACTCGTCGACCCAGCCCAGCGCATCCAGCTGATGCCGAAGCACATCGGGCGCACCGCGCCGCTGCGGCGGCCGCTGCTCGACGCCTCGGCAGGCCGCCAGCTCGGGGATGAGCACATCGAGCACCCCGAGCGCCTCCATTCGCCGCACCGCGCCGGCCGACCGGTCATGCAGCAACAGCTGCTCCAACTCCGCCCAGATCCGCTCGGCCGCCGCGCCCGCGAGCAGCGGCGCGCAGCGCCGAATCGCGGCTTCCGCCTCCCCTGTCAGCCGCAGCCCGCGCAGCGCCTCCAGCCGCAGCCCGCGCAGCACCCGCAGCGGGTCCGCATCCAGCGCCTTCGGCGCGGCCGGCTGCAGCCGCCCGGCCTCCAGGTCCGCGCGCCCGCCCAACGGATCGATCACGCCGTCAGCCAGCCCCACAGCCGAATCGACGGCCAGGTAATCGGTCAGCGAGACAGCCATCGCATTCACCGTGTAATCCCGCCGCCGCAGATCCGCCTGCAGCCCGCCCTGCGGCTCGGCGGCGTCGAGGTGCCCTCCGCCGAGCGGCAGCCGCCAGACCGACGGCCCGGCTCCGATCCGAACCGCACGCACCCCCAGCAGCGCCCCCGCCTGCGCCGCCCACTCCGCTGCATCCTCAACGACCAGGTCCACCTCCTCGACCGTCAAGCCGAGCAAGCGGTCGCGCACCGCACCGCCGACCGCATACGGCTCCGCCCCGAGCCCAGCCGCGGCGATCCGCCGCAGCGCCGCCTCAATCCCGCTCAGCATCCGCATCCGGGTTCGGCTCGTCGAGCCGCCAGAGCTCCTCGGGCGCCGCCACGTGATCGATGTAGACGCGCCCGTTAATGTGGTCGATCTCGTGCTCTAGCGCCTGCGCCAGCAGGTCGTCCTCAGCGCGGATGCGCACCTCGCGCCCGCGCAGGTCCTGGGCCTTGGCCAGCACCCGCAGCGAGCGCCTGACCCGCCCGCGCCAGCCCGGCACGCTCAGGCAGCCCTCCGTCAGGCTGCGCTCGCCGGAGCGTTTGACCACCTCCGGGTTGACCAACACAAACGGCCGCTCGCCCGGCATCCCAATCACCACCACGCGCAGCCCCACTCCGATCTGCGGCGCGGCGATCCCCACACCGTTCGCCGCGTACATCGAATCGATCAGGTCGCCGACCAGATCGCGCAGCCCGGCGTCGAACGCGCGCACGCGCTTCGCCGGCGCGCGCAGCACCGCCGTGTCGGCGGGCAGCGTCGTGATCGAGTGAACCGCCATACGCACCCGGCCCGTTCAGTCCGGCAACGCGGGGTGCGGCGCATCGAGCGCCTCGCGCGCGCGGGCCTCGCGGTAGGCGACCAGCCGCGCCGCCGCGCCGGCGTCGCTCAAGGCCAGAATCCGCGCCGCCAGCAGCGCCGAGTTAACCGCCCCCGCGCGCCCGATCGCGACCGTCGCGACCGGCACGCCGCGCGGCATCTGCGCCATCGAGAGCAGCGAGTCCAGGCCGTCCGTCGCCCAGCCCTTCATCGGCACGCCGATCACGGGTAGATCCGTCTTCGCCGCCACCGCGCCGGGCAGCGCCGCCGCGCCGCCGGCCGCCGCGATCAGCACCTGGATCCCCCGCTCCGCGGCCGCCGCCGCATAGGCCGCCGTCTCGTCCGGCGTGCGGTGCGCGGAGAGCACCCGCGCCTCCCAGGCAATCTCCAGCTGCTCCAGCGTCGACGCTGCGTGGCGCATCGTCTCCCAATCCGAGTGCGAACCCATCATCACGCCCACCTGCACTGCATCGGCCAACGTTCTGCCCCCTTTCGCTGCAAGCGCCCCAGCGCGCCCCGCAAACGTCTCCTGGCCGCGCTGTCTTTGCAGGATACCCGCGTATACTCGAACGACCCGCTTCCGCTGCGACTGCGCGACCAGGGACCATGCCGTCAGCCCAGCCCGCGCCCGAGTACGACCCGGCCGAGATCGAGCCGCGCTGGCGCAGCCGCTGGGAGGCGGACGGCCTCTACCGCACGCTCGACGACGACCCGCGCCCGCCCTACTTCTTCCTCACCATGCTGCCCTACACCAGCGGCGACCTGCACATCGGCCACTGGTACGCGATCGCGCCCAGCGACGCCGCCGCCCGCCGCAAGCGCATGCAGGGCTTCAATGTGCTCTTCCCCGTCGCCTTCGACGCCTTCGGCCTGCCGGCCGAAAACGCCGCGATCCAGCACAACACCCACCCCAAAGAGTGGACCTACAAGAACATCGAAGCGATGCGCGGCCAGCTGCAGAACATGGGCGCCTGCTTCGATTGGCAGCGCGAGTTCGCCACCTCCGACCCGGAGTACTACCGCTGGACGCAGTGGTGGTTCCTGCAGCTCTACCGGCACGGCCTCGCCTACCGCGGCCGCGCCGCCGCCAACTGGTGCCCCTCCTGCAGCACCGTGCTCGCCAACGAGCAGGTCAACCGCGGCGACGACGCCGGCCGCTGCGAGCGCTGCGAAACGGTTGTCGAAACCCGCGACCTCGAGCAGTGGTTCTTCCGCATCACCGACTACGCCGAAGAACTGCTCGATTTTTCCTCGATCGACTGGCCCGAGCCCATCCAGCTCATGCAGCGCAACTGGATCGGCCGCTCTGAGGGCGCGGAGATCTCCTTTCCGCTCGAACAGCCCGGCGGAGCGGCGGAGCGGATCAGCGTCTTCACCACCCGCCCCGATACTGTCTTCGGCGTCAGCTATCTCGTGCTCGCCCCCGAGCATCCGCTCGTCGATCGGCTGACCGCGCCCGAGCAGCGGGCGGCGGTCGACGCCTACGTTGCGCAGGCGCGCCGACAATCCGAGATCGAGCGCCAATCGGCCGAGCTCGACAAGAGCGGGGTCTTCACTGGCGCCTGCGTGCGCCACCCGCTCACCGGCGCTGCCGTCCCGATCTGGATCGCCGACTACGTGCTGCTCAGCTACGGCACCGGCGCGGTCATGGGCGTGCCCGCCCACGACGAGCGCGACTTCGCCTTCGCCAGCAAATACGGGCTGCCGATCCCCGTCGTGATCGCGCCGCCGGGCTGGGACGGCCAACCGCTCGCCGAGGCCTACACAGGCGACGGCCTGATGGTGAACTCCGACGGCTTCGACGGCACCCCCTCCGCAGCGGGCAAAGCGGCGGTCGCCGCAGCGCTCGCCGAACGCGGGCTCGGCGGCGGCGCGATCTCCTACCGCCTGCGCGACTGGTTGATCAGCCGCCAGCGCTACTGGGGGGCGCCGATTCCAATGGTCTACTGCGGCGCCTGCGGGATCGTGCCGGTGCCGGAGGCGGAGCTCCCCGTGCTCCTGCCCGACGACGCCGAATTCCTGCCCAGCGGCGCATCGCCGCTCGAACGCCATCAAGGCTTCCTGCAGACCAGCTGCCCGGAATGCGGCGGCGATGCGCGGCGCGAGACCGACACCATGGACACCTTCATGTGCTCCAACTGGTACATGTACCGCTACCTCGACCCGCACAACCACTTCGCCCCGCTCGATCCCGGCCTGGCCAAGCGCTGGCTGCCCATCGATCAGTACACCGGCGGCGCCGAGCACGCCGTGATGCACCTGCTCTACGCCCGCTTCTTCGCCAAAGCCGCCCGCGACATGGGCCATCTGCCGATCGACGAACCGTTCACCCGCCTCTTCAATCAGGGCACGATCACCAAAGACGGCCTCAAAATGTCCACGAGCCGCGGCAACGTCGTCAACCCCGACGACTGGGTCGCCCGCTTCGGCGCCGACACCGTCCGCCTCTACCTGATGTTCCTGGGCCCCTGGGAGGCTGGCGGCGATTGGGACGACAGCGGCATCCAGGGGCAGTGGCGCTGGCTCAACCGCGTCTGGCAGCTCGCGCTCGGCGCGGCCGAACGCAGCCGCGACCCCGACGGCGCGGCCGAGCTGCGGCGCGCGACGCACGCCATGATCCGCAAGGTCAGCCGCGACATCGACCGCTTCCGCTTCAACACGATGATCGCCGCGATGATGGAGTTCACCAACGCGATCGGCCGGCTGCGCGATGCCGGCCCTGTCGACGCCCAGGCCTGGGACGAAGCGATCGACGCCCTGACGCTCTGCCTGGCGCCCTCCGCCCCGCACATCTGCGAGGAGCTGTGGGCGCGCCGCGGGCGCAGCGGCTCCGTCCACGAACAAGCCTGGCCCGAGTGGGATGAGCAGCTGGCGGGCGAGCAAACGATCACCGTCGTCGTGCAGGTCAACGGCAAAGTCCGCGAGAAGCTGGCGCTGCCGCCCGGCGTCGCCCAGGCCGAAGCCGAGGCCGCCGCCCGCGCCTCCCGGCGCGTCAGCGGTCAGCTCGACGGCAAAACCCTGCGGCGCACCGTCTGGGTCCCCGACCGCCTGCTCAACTTCGTCGCCAACTGAGGCCGAGACGGCGTGCTGCAGCTGCCGACGTCGATGTACAAGATGTACAAGCAGCCGCCCGCCGGCGAAGTCTGCGGAGAGGAGGCCTGCTAGTGGTCACCGAGCTGGCCCGCGAGCAGCTGCGCCGCGCCGCGCTGGGGCGCCCCACCGCACTCACGATCGGCATCTTCGACGGCGTCCACCGCGGCCACCAGGCCGTGATCGAGCAGGTCGCCGCCCTGGCGCGGCGGCACGACCTCGCCGCCGGCGCGATCACCTTCCACCCCCATCCCCGCGAAGTCCTGCGCCGCGACCTGACGATCGAATACGTCACCAGCCTCGAAGACCGCCTCACGCTCCTGCGCGCTACCGGCCTCGACACCGTTGCTACCGTCAGCTTTACCTCCGAGTTCGCGCAAACCGACGCCGGCGATTTCGTCCGCATGCTCGTCGAGGAGCTGCAGCTCAGGCGTCTGATCATCGGCGAGGATTTCGCGCTCGGGCGCCAGCGCGGCGGCGATCCGCAAACCCTCGCTCGGCTCGGCCAAGAGCTGGGCTTCGCTGTCGATGTGATCGAGCTCGTCGCCGGCAACGGCGAGCAGCAGGAAAAGATCTCATCGACAGACATCCGCAGCGCGCTCAGCGCGGGCGACATCGATCGCGTCCAGACGCTGCTGGGGCGAAGATTCTCGGTGCACGGCCCGGTCGTGCTCGGCTTCGAGCGCGGACGCACGATCGGCTTCCCTACCGCCAACGTCGCCGTCGGCGCCGATCGCGCCATCCCCGGCCCCGGCGTCTACGCCACCTTCGCGCACCTGCCCGGCGGCCGGCGGCCCTCGGTCACCAACATCGGCGTGCGCCCCACCTTCGAAGACAACGCCGAGCTCTCCATCGAGTGCCACATCTTCGACTTCGACGGCGACATCTACAACACCGACCTGCGCGTCGAATTCGTCCGCCGCCTGCGCGGCGAGCGTAAATTCGAGGGGGTCGCGCAGCTGGTCGAACAGATCGGCCGCGACTGCGGCGCCGCGCGCGCGCTGCTCGCCGAGGAGAGCGCCCAATGAGCGAAGCCGCCGACCAGGCTGACTCCGCCCTCGCCGCCGAGGCGGAGCGCCAGCATCGGCTGATCATGCGCGGCACCCGCTACGGCGATCAGCGCACCCGCGAGACGATGTCGCGCGAACTGCGCCGGCGCCTAATCGATTCGCTGGCCAACGAGCGGCCGCTGCGCGTCTATCTCGGCGTCGACCCGACCTCGCCCGATCTGCACATCGGCCACTGCGTCAGCCTGCGCAAGCTGCGGCTCTTCCAGCAGCTCGGCCACCAGGCGATTCTGCTGATCGGCGACTTCACCGGCCTCGTCGGCGACCCTTCCGACAAAGACAGCGCCCGCCCGATGCAAACCGCCGCGGTGCTCGAGCAGAACGCCCGCACCTACCGCGATCAGGCCTTCAAGCTGCTCGACCCGGAGCGCACCGAGCTGCGCCGCAACAGCGAGTGGCTCGCGGCCATGTCCTTCGCCGACGTAATCCAGCTGGCCGCCAACTTCACCCTCCAACAGTTCGCCGAGCGCGACACCTTCGCGCGGCGGCTCGATGCGGGCCAGCCCGTCTACCTGCACGAGTTTATGTACGGCCTGATGCAGGGCTACGACGCGGTCGCGCTCGAGGCTGATGTGCAGCTCGGCGGGACCGACCAAACCTTCAACATCGGCGCCGGCCGCACCCTGCAAGAGCGCTTCGAGCAGCCCCCGCAGATCGCCGTACTCAGCCCGATTTTGGTCGGCACCGACGGCGCGCAGCGCATGTCCAAGAGCAGCGGCAACTACATCGGCATCAACGAGCCGTCGCTCGAGCAATACGGCAAAGCGATGTCGATCCCGGACCACGTCATCGAAGAATTTCTCGTGCACGGCACCAACCTCGCGGCCGAGCAAATCGACAAAGCCCTCGCCGATATGCGCAGCGGCCGGGCAAACCCGATGCAGATCAAGCAATGGCTCGCCGGCGCTATCGTCCGCGAATGGCACGGCGAGGACGCCCGCATACAGGCGGAAGCGGAATGGACGAACATCTTCATCCAGCGCACCGCCCCGGAGGACATGCCCTCCCACTTCATTGACTTCGGCGCCGCTCGCTTCAGAGAAGCGCAGTTGCCGCAGATTCTCGTCGAAGCGGGCATGGCCCCCAGCAACGCCGCAGCAAAACGTCTGATTGCCCAAGGCGCCGTCCGCAAGAACGACGAACCGTGGACCTCAACCGCCATCCCTCTGCAAGACGGCGACATCCTGAAAATCGGTAAGCGTAAGTGGCTCCGCATCCAACGCGCCAGATGACTCCGACCCGCCGGCCCTAAACAAACCTGAACGCTCTCCGACACCCCGAGCAGATAGGAAACCAGCCAAACACCCCCGCCCAGAGAGAAAATCCCTGAACACCTGAACACCCGCGAGATCCCCCATGTCTATCACCCTCGACTGGCTCGGCTGCGCCACGTTTCGGCTGGCCATCGATGAGACCGTCATCTTCCTCGACGCATATATGGACCGCGTCCCCGCGGCGCCCGATGCCGGCCTGTCCGCCGCCGCTGTCACCCGCGCGGACGCGATCCTGATCGGCCATTCGCACTTCGACCACATCGCCGGGGCGGAAGTGATCGCGGCCAACACCGAGGCCGCGGTGATCGGCTCCAACGAGTCCGCCCGCGTCCTGCTGGAGGCCGGCATCGAGGAGCCGCAGCTGCTCCGCTCGCAGGGCGGCGAGCGCCACCGCATCGCCGACGGGATCACCGTCGAAGTGTTTCCCAGCCTCCACTCCTGCATCTGGACGCAGGGCTCCTGGGATCCGGGCAAGGTCGTCTTGGGCCAGTACGGCCTCACCGAGCAGGAGCGCTGGGGCGGCCGGGGCGTGCTCGATGTCGGCGGATCGCTCGGCGAAGCGGCCGGCCAGGAAGACGCCGCCCAGCGCAGCCAGATGCTCGACCACGTCGCAGCCTGCCTCGGCAGCAATGAGACCGGCGGCGCGCTCGCCTACCTGATCGACACTCCCTACGGCTCGATCTTCTATCACGACACCTCCGGCTGCTGGACCGGCGTCGTCCAAAACCTCCGCCCCGATCTGGGCATCGTCGCCATGGCCGGGCGGCCCAACATCGACGGTGAACCGATCCAGGGCTCGCTCGCGCAGTTCGTGGGGCGCATGAGCGATCTGCTCCGCCCGCAGCAGCTCGTGCTCGGCCACCACGACGACTGGATGCCGCCGATGACCCGCGACATGACCTCCGCCGACGCGCTCGCGCCGGTCGCCAACGAGCTCAACCACGTCGCACCGCGCACCGAGCTGCTCAATCTGCCGCTCGGCGGCCGCATCGAGCTGTGGCGCTAGCGCGGCGCTACTCTCCAAGCCGCCTAAGCCGCACCGCTCCAGCGAGGCCGCCATGCCGCAGTTCGGTCTGATCTACGACTTCCGCAATCCGCCCCAGTGGCGCCGCCCCTGGGCCGAGTTCTACGACGATCTGCTCGAAGAGGTGCAGCTCGCCGAACAGCTCGGCTACGACCACGTCTGGATCACCGAGCACCACTTCATCGACGACGGCTACACCCCATCGGTGCTGCCGATCGCCGCGGCGATCGCGCGGCTCACCGCGCGCATTCGGATCGGCACCTGGGTGCTGCTGCTGCCGCTGCACAACGCGATCCGCGTCGCCGAGGACGCCGCGACGGTCGACATCCTTAGCAACGGCCGCCTCGACCTCGGCGTCGGGCTTGGCTACCGGATCGAAGAGTTCGAGGGTTTCGGCGTCGACCGCCGCCGGCGCGCGCAGATTATGGAGGAGTCGCTCGAGATCATCACCCGCACGCTGAACGGCGAGACGGTCTCGCTTGCGGGCCGCCACTACCAAGTCAAAGATGTCCGCGTCACGCCGCCGCCGATCCAGCGGCCGTTCCCGCTCTGGGTCGGCGCGCGCAGCGCCGCCGCCGCGCGGCGGGCGGCGCGCTTCCGCGCCAACCTGATGATCGTCGCCGACCGCCCCGTCTACGAGGCCTGGCGCGATCAGCTCGAGGCTCAGGGCGACGACCCGGCCGATTTCGAGGTGCTGCTCTCGATGGGCGGCTTCGTCAGCCGCGATCCAGAGCAGCTCTGGCAGCAGCTGCTGCCCCACCAGCGCTACCTGCGCGACACCTACGGCAAGTGGTACCGCGAGGCCGCCGACCTCGGACCCAGCGACCCGCTCGGGCAGCTGCTCGACCAGACCGATGAAGACATGCGCGCGCGCTTCACCGCCGGCACGCCCGACGAGGTCGCCGCAGCGATCGAGCAAACGCTTGAGTGGATCCCCGCCGACCACCTGATCACCTCCGCCGCCCCGCCCGGCGCCCCCAGAGCGCTGGCCCGCGAATCGATGCAGCTCTTCGCCCAAGAAGTGCTGCCCCGCTTCCGCCCGCAGCAGCAGTAGAATGCCGCTCAGGGGATAGGGAGGCGCACCGTGAAAGCACACATCGACACATCGCTCTGCGAGGGCCATGCCAAGTGCATGGAAGCCGCACCGGCGGTCTTTGAAGTCCGCGACGACGACCTATCGCACGTTCTCATCGAAGACATCCCGGACGATCAACGCGAGCGCGTCACCCGCGCCGTGCGCACCTGCCCCAGAGCCGCGATCTCCGTCTCGGAATAGAGACCCTGTACAGAGCGAGTTGGACGCTCCCCTGCCTGCAGCCGCTCCCGCCGCAAAGCAGGGGAGCGGGAGTGCAGCGCGATCATCAGGGCGCGCGCGCGATCGCGGTGTAGATCACCTTACGCTCCGCCTCGCTCACCTCGTAGAACACCAGGTACGACGGAGGAGCGCCGAGCACCGTGTACCAGAGGGCGCCGGCGGTATTCGCCGATTTTGTTCCAGAACTCCTCCGGCTCGTCGATTTCCCACCCAGACCCGTACGCCATCTCCGCCCTCTCTACTTACGACTCCTTAGGACTTCGCGCCCGATCCGGATGGCTTCCTCTTCAGTCTCTTGATCGACGGGTTCGGCGCTGAGCCAAGCGGACTCGTACGGGATGTCGGCCCGATCTTCGGCGAGAATCCAGCCGGGTTCGCGGTGAGAGTAGTCCGAAACTTCTCGAGCCGACTTGCCGCGGAAAAAGTTGATGATCTCCCCAACGAGCTCTTGCTCCTCAGGCTTCATGAACTCAGGGTTCGGCTCACTGCCTTCGTTCAGTACGAGCCGCTTTTGCATGTAAGAGAAATAGGGCTGTTCTTCGATCCGCAGGCGGCCCTGCTCGATCAACTCGCCGCGGGCGACGAGCAACTCCCGCGGGGCCGGCCCTTCCCGCAGCTTAAAATACGCGGCCCCTGTAATCGGTTTTCCGAACCGGCGGTAGGCAGCGAAGTCAGCGTAGTAGAGGATCTTGTTGAGCTTGACAGCGCCGAAGCTGGGATCGTCCTGCGACTCCGCCGCGATATAGACGATCAGCTCCTTGAATTTCTCCCTATCGAATTCGAACTTCTTGAGTCTGGGCTGTTCTTGGTCACGCCGCCTAGGCATCGCTCGCCGCTCCTCCGGATGAGATTACATCTGTCTGAGCGTACCAAGCGCCTGATCCACTGCGGAGGCCGCGGCTAGCGCGGCTCGTAGCGCACCAGCTGGCGCTTGATCCCGCCGACATGGAGGCTGCGCGGCACCATCTGCGGTTCGCCGGCCAGCTCCAGCTCAGGCAGCAGCGGCAGCAGCGCGTGGAAGATCGCGCGCATCTCCCAGCGCGCCAGATTGGCGCCCAGACAGAAGTGCTCGCCGTAGCCGCCGAACGCGAAATGATCGTTCGGGTCGCGCCGAATGTCGAACTTGTAGGGGTCGTCGAAGACATCCTCATCGCGGTTCGCGGAGGGGTACCACATCACGATCGAATCGCCCTCGCGCAGCTGCTGGCCGCGCAGCTCGATGTCCTGCGTAACCGTGCGCTGGAACTGAATCACGATTGAGGTCCAGCGCAGAATCTCTTCAACCGCCGAGGGCACCAGCTGCGGGTTGGCCGCGAGGTCGGCGAGCTGCTGCGGGTGATCGAGCAGCGCTTTGACGCCGCCCGTGATTGAGTTGCGCGTCGTCTCGTTGCCGGCCCCGATCAGCAGCCGAAAGTAGGAGGAGATCTCGCGCGGCGTCAGCGGCTCGCCGTCGATCTCCGCGTTCAGCAGGTCCGAAAGCAGATCGCCGCCCAGCCCCTGCGTCCGGCGCGCCCGCACCAAATCCTCGATGTAGAGGTTGAACTCCAGGTTGACCCGCCGAATCGTCTGCTCGCGGTCCTCGCCCGGCAGCCGAAACTCCGGGTCCGCCGCTCCTGCGGACGTCTCCGTCCAGTGGAAGACCTGGTCCCAATCCTCTTCCGGCACGCCGCCCATATCGCAGATCGCCGCGACCGGCAGCTTGGCCGAGAGCTCGTGCACCACGTCAACGGCGGAGCCTTGCGAGCGTTCGGCGAAATCGGCGACCAGCTTCTCGGCGAACGCCGAGACGTAGTTCTCCGACATCGCCCCGAAGTGATCCTCGAGCCGCTTCATCATTCGCGGCGTGAAGTGGCGCGCCACCAACCCGCGGTGCTGGCGGTGCTCAGGCGGGTCCATGAAGATGAAATCCGGCGGGTCGCTGGGGTGCCCGCCGTAGCGGTTCGCGTTGACCTCCCGCGTGCGCTCGCCAATCCCGATCGACTCGTGGTCGTTCATGCGCAGGATCTGGGTGTTCGAGAAGAGCTCGGGGTGCGACGAGATGAAGCGGATGTCGGCGTGCTTGGTAATCGCCCAAAACGGCTCGAAGCGCGGGCGCTGGTACCAGAAGACGGGCGCCTCGCGGCGCAGCAGGTCCCAGGCCGCCCACGGATAGCCGTGCTCCACGTAGCGATCTGTATCCGTGATGTCGAGCGTCTCGAGCGTCAGCGGCTGCAGCTCAGCGGTAACCATGCGTCCCCCTCCAGTAAACGGCCCGATTCTAGCCAACTCCGCGCGCGCTGTGCTGAAACGTCGACACATCTCATCCGCTGCGCCGGCCCCGGCCCCGCCTATTGCCTGCCGCCTACTGCGGGCGGTAGCGGACCATCTGCCGCTTGATCCCGCCTACGTGCAGGAAGCCGATCACGTACTCTGGATCGGCGGCCAGCTCGAGGTTGGGCAGAATCGGGCGCAGCGCGTGGAAGATCGCGCGCATCTCCCAGCGGGCCAGATTGGCGCCCAGACAGAAGTGCTCGCCGTAGCCGCCGAACGCGAAATGATCGTTCGGGTCGCGCTGAATGTCGAACTTGTAGGGGTCCGCAAACACGTCCTCGTCGCGGTTCGCGGAGGGGTACCAGAGCACGACCGATTCGCCCTTGCGAATCCGCCGTCCGCGCAGCTCGACGTCTGCCACCGCGGTGCGCTGGAACTGAATCACGATCGAGGTCCAGCGCAGGATCTCCTCCACCGCGGAGGGCACCAGCGAAGCGTCGTTGACGAGCAGATCGAGCTGTTCCGGGTGGTCGAGCAGCGCCTTGACTCCGCCCGAGATCGAGTTCCGCGTCGTTTCGTTGCCGGCCGCCAGCAGGAGCGTGAAATAGCCTGAGATCTCGGCCGGCGAGAGCTTGCGCCCATCGACCTCGGCGCGCAGCAGGTCCGAAAGCAGGTCGCCGCCCAGCCCTTCGGCGCGGCGCTGCTCGATCAGCCGATTGTTGTAGCGGAACCATTCCGCGCTGACCCGCTGCGTCGCCTGGCTGGGCAGCTCGCCGGGCAGCCGAAACTCCGGATCGTCCGCGCCCACGAGCACCTCGGTCCAGCGGAAAATCTGGTCCCAGTCCTCTTCCGGCACCGCCGCCATATCGCAGATCGCTGCGACCGGCAGCTTGGCCGAGAGCTCGTGCACGAGGTCGACCGCCGAGCGCCCGCCGCGCTCGGCGAAGTCGGCGACGATCTTGTCCGCGAAGTCGCTGACGTAGTTCTCCGCCATCTGCTCGAAGTGATCTTCGAGCATCTTCATCATCCGCGGCGTGAAGTGCCGCGCGACCAGCCCGCGGTGCTGGCGGTGCTCGGGCGGATCGAGATAGATGAAGTCGCGCGGGTCGGTCGGCTTGCCGCCGGCCCGATTGGTCGTCTGCTCCCACTGGCGGTCCGCCGAGCCCAGCTTGCGGGCCGTGTTCAGGCGCAGCATCTGGGCGTTCGAGAACAGCTCCGGGTGAGCCGAAATGAAGCGGATGTCGGCATGCTTGGTGATCGCCCAAAACGGCTCAAAGCCGGGCCGCTGATACCAGTAGACCGGCGCCTCGCGCCGCAGCAGGTCCCACTCCGCCCACGGATAGCCGTGGTCGCGGTAGCGATCCGCGTCCGTGATGTCGACCGTGTCCACCGTCAATCGTTCTGCCTCTGCGAGCACCATGCGCTGCCTCCTGCTCCGTTTGATCGCGGACATGGTATGAGTTGCTCAACGCTGCTGCAGCCCCAGCGGCCTGTGCGGCGCTCCGCGCACAGGAAACACGGCCGACACATGGCGGACACGTTGGCGCAACCAGCCTCAACGCCCCCCTGGCGGACAATCGGCGCAGCCGCTGCGATCAGTGCGAGAGGCAGCGTGAGGGGGCGGAGATGGCAAACGCGATCGAAGCGTTCAAAGCGGCCAAAGACGGCCTCGACGTGCTGGCCGACCTGTACCGCTACGCCGCGCTGGAGGAGCCGCAGTACGAGGAGGGCGACCTCGAACGGCTCAAGTGGTACGGCCTCTTCCACCGCCGGGCGACGCCCGGCTACTTCATGCTGCGGATGCGCATCCCGAACGGCATTCTGAGCGCGGAGCAGCTGGCCGCGATCGGGCAGATCTCGAACGAGTTCGGCCGCGGCCAGGCCGACATCACCACGCGGCAGAACCTGCAGCTGCGCTGGATTCGGATCCAGGACGCCCCGCGCGTGCTGCAAGGGCTCTACGCGGTTGGCCTCACCGCGCAGCAGTCCGGCATGGACAACGTGCGCAACGTCGTCGGCTGCCCGCTGGCCGGAATTCACCGCGATGAGCTGATCGACGCCTCCGACCTCACCCGGCGCCTGCAGCAGGCGATCATCGGCCACAAGGGCTTCAGCAATCTGCCGCGCAAGTTCAACCTCAGCATCACCGGCTGCCCCGACGACTGCACCCACGCGCAGACGCACGATCTCTCATTCACGCCCGCCGTGCGCGGCGGCGCTGTCGGCTTCAATGTGCTCGTCGGCGGCGCGATGGGCGGCAAGGAGCCGATGCTCGGCGTCCCGCTCGATGCGTTTACGGCGCCCGGCGGCGTGGTCGAGCTGGCCTGCGCGGTGCTCTCGGTCTACCGCGACAACGGCCCGCGGGCGGCCCGCAAACGCTCGCGGCTCAAAGTCCTGCTGCGCGATTGGGGCGTCGAGCGCTTCCGCGCGGCCGTCGAGTCCGAACTCGGCCGCCCGCTGCCGCGCGCGGGCCGGGCGGCAGCCCCGCTCGAGGGCGGCGATCATCTGGGCATCAGCGGCCAGCGCGGCTCCGATCGCGTCTGCGTCGGCCTGCTGGTGCCGGTTGGCCGCATCCGCGGTGCCGACCTGATCGAGCTCAGCCGCCTCGCCCGCGTCTACGGCGAGGCCGAGATTCGCCTCACGGTGCAGCAGAACGTGCTGATCCCGCACGTCCGCCCCGCGCTCCTGCCGGCGCTGCTCGATGAACCGCTCTTGGCCAAGTACTCGCCCCACCCCTCCGGCTTCCTGCGCGGCCTGGTCAGCTGCACCGGGATGGATTTCTGCCACTTCAGCCTGATCGACACCAAGGGCGAAGCGTTGAAGCTGGCCCGCGCGCTGGACGAGCGCTACGAGGCGCTCGAGCGCGTGCGCATTCACTGGTCCGGCTGCCCCCACTCCTGCGCGCAGCAGAAGGTCGCCGATATCGGCCTCGAAGCCGCGCGCATGCGGCTCGACGGCGGGATCGCCGACGCAGCGGTGATCGTGAGCGGCGGACGGCTCGGCGCCGACGCGGCGCTCGCCGAGCCCTGCGCAGCCAAGACGCCCACCGCAGACCTGCCCGAACTCGTCGCGGAGCAGATCATCGCCGCCTTGGGGCCGAACAGCATCCGCCGGCGTGCACAGCCAATCGAACAGCCCGGCGCGGGCGCGCAGCCGGCGGCCGAATGAGCGCGCTCCTGCCGCTGCGCCGCTGGCGCGGCCGCCAGCGCGGCCAGTGGAAACGCTCGATCTGCCCCTACTGCGGCACTGGCTGCGGCGTCCTGGCGCGGGCCAAAGACGGCGCCGTCGCCGAAGTCCGCGGCGACCCTGAGCACCCCGTCAACCGGGGCAAGCTCTGCGCCAAAGGCGCGCTGCTCGCGCCGATCGTGCGCACCGACGATCGACTGCTCTACCCGCTGCTGCGCGAAGCTCGATCGGGCCGATTCATGCGCGTCTCCTGGCCGGCCGCGGCCGGGCGCCTCGCAGCGGCGATCCGCAAGGCGCAGGCCGAGGGCGGGCCGCACGCCGTGATGCTCTACGGCTCCGGCCAGCTGCTGACCGAGGACTACTACCTCTTCGGCAAGATCGCGAAGGGCTTTCTCGGCACCAACAACCAGGACACCAACTCGCGCCTGTGCATGGCCAGCGCTGTCGCCGCCTACCAGCTGGCGCTCGGCTCCGATTCGCCGCCCTGCTCCTACGCCGACATCGAGGCGGCCAACACGTTTCTGATCGTCGGCGCCAACCCGGAGGCCTGCCACCCGATCCTCTTCAATCGGATCAAGGCGCGCCGCCGCGCGGACAAGAACGTGCGCGTGATCGTTGTCGACCCGCGCCGCACCCGCAGCGCCGCGATCGCCGACATCCACCTCCGCCCCCGCCCCGGCAGCGATGCGGCGCTGCTCAACTCGCTGCTCTACGAAACGCTGCTGATGGGCGGCGTCGACCATCAGTTCATCGCCGCGCACACCAGCGGCTGGGAGGATCTGGCGCGCGTGCTGGGCGACTACCAGGCCGAGCGCGCTTACGAGCAGACCGGCGTGCCGGCCCAGGACACGCTCGATGCGGCCCGCATCTACGCCCGCAACGGCCCCGCGCTCTCGCTCTGGGCGATGGGGCTCAACCAGAGCACGCGCGGGGTCGATCAGAACCTCGCGATCATCAATCTGGCCCTCGCCACCGGCAACATCGGCAAACCAGGCGCCGGCCCCTTCTCGCTGACCGGCCAGCCGAACGCGATGGGCGGGCGCGAAGCGGGCGGCCTCGCCGCCGCCCTGCCCGGCCACCGCCAGGTTGCCAACCCCGATCACCGCGCCGAAATGGAGGCCGCCTGGGGCATCGCGCCGGGCTCGATCTCCGCTGCCGCCGGCCTGACCGCGATCGAAATGGTCGAGGCGCTCGAGGCCGGCGCGGTCAAGCTGCTCTGGGTGGCGGGCACCAACCCGCTCGCCTCGCTGCCCAACACCGAGCGCGTGCGGCGGGCCCTGGCCAGAGCCGACTTCGTCGCCGTCCAGGACCCCTACCACCCCACCGAAACCAGCGCCGCCGCCAACCTCGTCCTGCCCGCCGCCCAATGGTCTGAGCGCGGCGGCACGATGACCAACAGCGAACGCCGCGTCTGCCTGCTGGAGCAGGTCGGCGACCCGCCCGGCGAAGCCCTGCCGGACTGGCAGATCATCTGCCGCGTCGCCCGCGCCCTGGGCTGGGGCGGGCACTTCGACTACGCCGATGAAGAAGCGATCTTCGCCGAGTACCGCCGGCTGACGCGGGGCCGCGACCTAGACATGACCGGCCTGACCTACGAGCGGCTGCGCGGCTCCTCCGAAGGCGTGCAGTGGCCCGCTCCTGCATCCGGGCCGCGCTCGACGGAGCGGCTGTTCGCGGGCGGCAAGTTCGCCACGCCCGACGGCCGCGCGCGCTTCCACGTCGTCCGCCAGGAGGGCGCGGCCGAGCAGCTGGATGAGCGCTACCCCCTGGCGCTGCTGACCGGCCGCGTCAAAGACCAGTGGCACACCCGCACCCGCACCGGCAAGGTCGCGAAGCTGAACAAGAGCGAGCCGGGGCCGTTCCTGGAGCTGCACGCTCAGGATGCGCGTGCGCTCTCGATCGCCGACGGCGAGGCCGTGCGCGTCGTTTCGCGGCGCGGCGCCTTCGTCGCGCCGGCGCGGGTCGGCGATGCGGTTCCGCCCGGCTGCGTCTTCGCCCCCTTCCACTGGGGCCCCAGCTGGGCCGCCGACAGCAGCCCCAACCTGGCCGCCAGCGAAGCCTTCGACGCCCGCTCCAAAGAGCCCGAGCTGAAGTTCGCCGCTGTCCGCCTCGAGCCCGCCGCCGCCAACCCGACTGTTACTCCCGCCGCACCGTAACACGCTCGATACATCGGCGACACGCGGCCGCAACCCTGTGCGGGCGGAGCGTGCATACCGTTTCTGCAGCCCGAGAACACCCGGCGCGGGCGCGGGCAAGCCCGCGCCATGCCTGGATACACGGAGGAGCGGCCGTGAATACGAACGAACTGACCGGCCAGGCGGCCGCGATCAAGCTGAACAGCTTCAAAGCGCCGCACATGCGCACGTTCCACCTCACCTGGCTCGCCTTCTTCCTCTGCTTCTTCGGCTGGTTCGGGATCGCTCCGCTGCTGCCCGCCGTACGCGATGACCTGGGCCTGAGCAATCAGCAGGTCTTTACCTCGCTGATCGCATCGGTCTTCATTACCATCTTCGCCCGCATCGCGATCGGCTGGGTGCTCGACCGCGCCGGGCCGCGCCGCACCTACACCGTGCTGCTGCTGCTCGGCTCGATTCCGGTCATGTTGATCGGCCTCTCGCAGAACTATGAAACATTTCTGCTCTTCCGCCTAGCGATCGGCGTCATCGGCGCCGCGTTTGTGGTCACTCAGTACCACACATCGATCATGTTCGCGCCCAACATTGTCGGTACTGCCAACGCGACCACGGCCGGCTGGGGCAACCTCGGCGGCGGCGTCACCCAGCTGCTCATGCCGCTCGTGCTGACCGCCGTCCTGTTCTTCGCCGCCAACGACGCGCTCGGCTGGCGGATCGCGATGGTCATCCCCGGCCTCGCCCTGCTGCTGATGGGGTTCGTCTATTACAGGTTCACTCAGGACGCCCCCGAGGGCGATTTCAAAGACCTCCGCGCGCAGGGGCGGGTTGCCAAACGGGATCAGCCGGGCGCCTTCGCCAAGGCTGCGCGCGACCGGCGCGTCTGGCTGCTGTTCATCATCTACGGCGCCTGCTTCGGGATCGAGCTGACGATCAACGGCATGGCCGCGCTCTACTTCCACGACCGCTTCGGGCTCAGCCTGGTGCTGGCCGGCGTGATCGCCTCGCTCTTCGGGCTGATGAACATCTTCGCCCGCACCGCCGGCGGGGTCTGCTCGGACAAGCTCGGGATCCGCTTCGGGCTGCGCGGCCGCACGCTCTTCATGGGCGCTGTGCTGCTGCTCGAGGGCCTCGCGCTCGCCGCTTTCTCCCGCATCGAGGTGCTGATCCTCGCCGTCCCGATGCTGATCGTCTTCAGCATCTTCGTCCAGATGTCCGAGGGCGCCACCTACGGCGTCGTGCCCTTCGTGAACAAGCGGGCGCTCGGCGCCGTCGCCGGGATCGTCGGCGCAGGCGGCAACGCCGGCGCGGTCGCGGCCGGCTTCCTGCTCCGCGCCGAAGGCGTCGCCATGGAGGATGCGCTGCTCTACTTCGGCATCGCCGCCGCCTGCCTCTCGCCGCTCGCGCTGTTGGTGCGTTTCTCGCCGCGCGCCGAAGCCGAGGAGCGGCGGCGGCTCAAGGATGCGCTGCGGGAACGGCGGGGCGCCCCGGCCGCGGCAAGCGCGCCGAGCATCGGCGCGGCCGGCGGCTAGGGCTAGGCTGCGCCCAACCCGCCTGCCGCAGCGCGGCGGTAGAATTCGCGCCGCGCCCGCTCGGGCGCGGCGCGAATGCGAAGGGAGCCGGCCATGGCGGAAGTGATGCGGCCCGACGGCACGACGATCCACTACGAAGTCTTCGGCGAAGGCTTCCCCCTGCTGCTGCTCGCGCCCGGCGGCGTCAACTCCCAGATCGAGTTCTGGCAGCGCAGCATCATCAACCCGATCGAGTCCTTCGCCGATGAGTTCATGGTGATCGGCATGGACCAGCGCCACTGCGGCGCGAGCAAAACCTCGCTGACGCCGTTCTCCTACGACACCGCGATGGCGGATCAGCTGGCCGTGCTGAACGACCTCGGCATCCAGCGCGCCCACCTGATGGGCGGCTGCATCGGCTGCGCCTACGCTCTGCGGCTGGCCGACCAGGCGCCCGCGCGGGTCGCCGCCGCGGTCATGCAGGACCCGGTCGGGCTCGACGACACCAACTCGCTCGAGACGTTCTACGAGATGTTCAACCCGACCATCCGCCTGGCCCGCGCCGAGGGCCTCGAAGCCGTGATCGAGTCCGCCCGGCGCGACCCGGTCTTTATGCAGAACAACGAGGCCGGGCCGTTTGCGCAGCGCATCCACGATGAGCCGCTCTTCGCCGACGCCGTCCGCTCGATCCGCCGCGAGGGCTACATCGCCCTTGTTGTCGAGTTCCGCGACGGGATGTGGCCGCATTTCCCGCCCTACTTCGCCGTCAACGAGGTCGCCGTGCGCCGCAGCGCCGCGCCGATGCTGGTGCTGCCCGGCTCCGACCCCTTCCACCCCACCGCGATCGGCGAGCAGATCTGCAACGACGCGCCCAACGCCCGCTGCCTGGACGTCGACGCGCGCACGCCCGAGAAGCTCTCAGATACGCTCGACTCGATTCGAGCGTTCCTGCGCGAGCACGCCGACTGAGCGCTGCCGCCTCTGCACTCAACCTGCATCTACCACCCAACGATCAGGCAGGAAAGACGCTCAGGAGCTCAGGAAAGGCTGGACTGCCATGCAGCACGAAATTCTGCACCGCCCGTCGTACGCGCTGGGGCGGGTGATCCTGGCCTCGGGCGAGCAGCTGCAGGCCGAGGCCGGCGCGATGGTCAGCATGTCGGACACGATCACGATGGACACCAGCGTGCGGGGCGGGCTGTTCAGCGGCCTGAAGCGCTCGGTGCTCGGCGGCGAAAGCTTCTTCATCAACACCTTCACCGCCGAGCAGAGCGGCGAAATCACCTTCGCGCCGCCGCTGCCCGGCGATATCGAGGTGATCCAGCTGTCCGGCCAGACGCTGTTCGTGCAGTCCGGCTCCTTCCTCGCCGCCACGCCGCAGATCGAAGTGGATACACAGTGGGGCGGCGGGCGGACGTTTTTCTCGCGCGAGGGGCTGTTCCTGCTCAAATGCTCGGGCTACGGCACCCTCTTCACCTCCGCCTACGGCGCGATTCACCAGATCGACCTAGCCGCCGGCCAGCAGTACACCGTCGACACCGGCCATATGGTCGCCTTCGATGAAACCGTGCAGTATTCCGTGGGCCGCTCCGGCGGCTGGAAGACCACGCTGCTCAGCGGCGAAGGCCTGGTCTGCAAGCTGACCGGCCCCGGCCGCTTCTTCATGCAGACGCGCAGCACCGACGCCTTTCTCGACTGGCTGCTGCCAAAGGTGCCGACCAAGGGTTAGGGGCGGTTCGGGGCTGCTCACATTCTGCCGCTGTCGAGCAGCCCCGCAGCTCACAGCGGCAGCCAGCGTGCAGAAACGTGCAGGACCCTGTGCGGATGCACCCATACCCGCTTGCGCGGGGATGCGCCGTGCAACCTCCTCCCCGCTCCCCCTGCTTGCAGAGGGAGCGGGGAAACGGAACCCCCTCCCCCCGCGGCGAACAGTGCGAGCGTGCTGCGGCGGTCTCCGCCGACGCGCGGGCTAGCCTCGCTCGGTGGACCCCGTCGAGTTCGTCGTCCTGGCCGCAGCGGGCACCGCGATTGGCGTCTACGCGACCAGCGTCGGTGCGGGCGGCGGTTTTCTCTTTACCCCGCTGCTGCTCTGGCGGCACGGCGCGGCTGAACCGGCCGAAGTCGCGCTCGCCTCGGTGTTGATTGTCCTCGCCTCGAGCGGCTTGGCCGCGGCCCGCCTCTTCCGCGCCGGCCGCGTGGACGTCCGCGCCGTTGCGCTGGTTGCTGCTGTCACCACGCCCGCGGCGATGCTCGGCGCGTTCGGCACCTCGCTGCTCCCGCGTGAAGTCTTCGCGGCCGGCTTCGCGCTGCTGCTGGGCCTACTGGCCGCGTATCTGGTCTGGCGGCCCAGCGGCGACGCCGGCGTCGTGGGGCGGCGGGGCTGGCGGCGGATGCTCCGCGACGCCGCCGGAGACCGCTATCTCTACTGGATTCCTGTGCCCCGAACGCTGCTCGCGACCGCGCTGACCGGCGCCTTCACCGCGCTCGCGGGGATCGGCGGCGGGCTGTTCTTCAGCCTCATCACTGTCCGCGTGATGCGGATGCCGGTCTGGCTGGCGATCCCCGCCTCCCATGCGATCGTCGCGCTGATCGCGCTCAGCGTTGTCCTCTTCCACACGGCGGCGGGCAACTGGGGCGAACCGCTGCGCGATGTGCCGCCGTTGCTGGTCGGCGCGCTGATCGCCAACCCGCTCGGGCTCAGATTCGCTGCCGCCGCCGGCGAGCGCGGGCTCACGCGCTTGCTCGCTGCAGCCATGATCGGCGTCGCCGTGTTCACCGCGATCGAGCTGTTCTAGGGGCTCACGGCTCAGAGCAGGCTGACCGGGTCGATTTCAACGCTGCATCCGCGGGGCAGCTCGATCAGCCGCAGGAGCGGGGCCGGGGCGGCCCCGCGCAGCACGATCCGGCGCCGGTAGCTTCCCCGCAGGCGCGCCGGCCAAGCTTCCGAAGGGCCGACGATCTGCGGCGGAATCACGGCCAGCCGCGCCGCCGCGGCGCGCAGCTCCGCGGCCAGCCTTTCCGCAAGCTGCGCCGCGCCGGCCTGCTCGCGGCCGCTGCAGGTGATCAGCGCCAACCGCCCGAACGGAGGGTAATCGAGCGGCGCACGCAGCCGCATCTCCGCCTCATAGAAGCCCTCGTAGTCGTGCGCCGCCGCCGCCTGCACCGCATAATGGTCGGGCGCGTAGGTCTGAATGATCACCCGCCCCGGCGCCCGCCCCCGCCCCGCCCGCCCGGCGACCTGCGTGAGCAGCTGAAAGGTGCGCTCCGGCGCCGTGAAATCGGGGCGGCGCAGCTCCAGGTCGGCGTTCATCACCCCGACCACTGTGACCGATGGGATATCCAGCCCCTTGGCGATCATCTGGGTGCCGATCAGGACTTGCGTCCGCCCACCCGCGAACTCTTCCAGAATTCGCGCGTGGCCGCCCGCCGCGCGCACCGCATCACGGTCCCAGCGGCTGACCGGCACACCGCCGAAGCGCGCGTGCAGCTCATCCTCCAAGCGCTGCACGCCGAAGCTCATCGGCCGCACGCGCGGGTCCCCGCAGGCGGAACAGGTTTCGACGAGCGGAGAGCGCCGCCCGCACTCGTGGCAGCGCAAAATCGGCTCCGCGCGGTGCAGCGTCAGCGGCAGCTGACAGCTGCTGCACTCCACAGCCGCCCCGCAGGCGCGGCAGACATAGGCAGTCAGCCCGCGCCGGTTGAGAAAGAGCAGCGCCTGCTCGCCGCGCTCCAGCGCGGCGCCGAGCGCCTCGTTCAGCGCGGCGCTGAAGACGGAGCGGTTGCCGCGCCGCAGCTCCTCGCGCAGGTCGACGATCTCCACGCTCGGCAGCGCTGCCTCGGCCGGCGCGCCGGCGGCGCCCGATTCGACCCGCAGCGGCAGCTCCAGCAGCTGATGCCGCCCCGCTTGAGCCTGCGACATGCTGACCACATCCGGCGTCGCGGAGCCGAGTACCAACACTGCATCGAGCGCCGCCGCCAGCCGCTCGGCCGCGGCCCGCGCGTGGTAGCGCGGCTGCAGCTCCGCCTGCTTGTAGCTCCACTCGTGCTCTTCATCGATCACGATCAGCCCCAGCTTCGCCCCTGGGCCGGAGAGCGGGCCGAACAGCGCCGAGCGCGGTCCAATCAGAATCGGCTTTTCCCCCGCGTGCACCTGGCGCCACTGCTCGCGCGCGTCGCGCGGGTCCAGCTCCGAGTGGCGCACCGCCACACGGCCGGGAAAGCGCGCCTCGAAGCGGGCCAGCGTCTGCGGCGCCAGCGCGATCTCCGGCACCAGCACAATCACTCCTTCGCCGTGCGCGAGCGCGTTGGCGGCAGCGGCCAGATACACCTCCGTCTTGCCGCTGCCCGTCACGCCGTGCAGCAGAAACGAGCGTGCCTGCAGCTCATGCGCAGCACGGCGCGGCAGCGCACGCGCAGCGCGCGCGGCCTCCAGCGCCGCCTCAATCGCCGCCGCGGCGCGGGCCTGGTCGGCTGTGAGCGTTGGCGCCGGCTGCGGCGCGGCCAGCGCCGGCGGCGGCGCCCGCACGATCCGCCGCGCGATCAGGCCCTGCTCGATCAGCGCTTCAACATCGCGCGCCGTTGCAGCGCTGCGCCGCCGCGCGTCCTGCTCGTTCTGGGCGCCCTCTGCGAGCAGCCGCAGCAGGGTCAGACGGCGCCGTTCCAAAGCCGTGCGGCGCAGCGCCGCCGCGGACGCACGCGCCTCGCCGGGCGCGACTTTGAGCCGCAGGCGGTTCCCCTCGCGCGCGGCGAACGCTGTCCCTTTCAGCCAGCCCGCCAGCCGCTCGGGGCCGCCCAGCACGCGCGCCGCCTGCTCGGCGTCAACGCAGCCGTCGGCGAGCAGCTCGAGCAGGTTCGCGGGGCGCGACCTCTTACTCTGCGGCCATTCCGCGATCAGCCGCTCCAGCTCCCCGCGCGGCGGAACGGCCGAGAGGTGCAGCGCGCCCGGCGGCGGCTCTGGGATCACCTGCGCGACCGCCGCCGCATCTTTGCGCACCCGCGCCACCGTCTGCGGCGGCAGAAACAGCGCGATCGCGCTGAACAGCGGTGCGAGGTAGCGCTCGCTGATCCACTCTGCGGTCTCCAGCTGCGCCGCGCTGAGCAGCGGGCCGCGGCCAATCACCCGCTCCAGCGGGCGTGGATCGGCAACTTCGGAGGAGCGCGTCAGCCTCAGCACGATGCCGAGCGTGTAGCCCGTCCGCCACGGCGCCGCCACCGCCGAGCCGCGCTGCACCGCGAGCCCTGCCGGCACCAGCCAGGTAAACGTTTGCCGCTGCGGCCCGCCCGCGCCAACCGCGATCTCCGCATAGAGCGGCCGGTCGTCCACTGCATGCCCGATTCTGCTCAGGGCCGATCAGCGGCCAGCGTAGTGCGGGGCGCCGGCTTTTCCGCAGGAGCGGGGAGGGAAACGGCAGCCTCTGGTAGCTTCGATGCGGGATGACACAACCTTTTGCCGGCATCCGCGTCGTCGAGTTCGGGCAGTTCGTCGCCATTCCCTTCTGCGCGCAGCTGCTCGCTGAGGGCGGCGCCGAGGTGATCAAGGTCGAAGCGCTCGAAGGCGACCCCACGCGGCGCCTCGGGCAGCTCGCCGAGGGCGAAACGCGGATTTACATCTCGCGCAACCGCGGCAAGCGCTCGCTGCCCCTGGCGCTGCGCAGCGAAGGCGCGCAGGCGGTGATCGAAGCGCTGCTGCGCAATGCGGACGTCGCCTTGATGAACTTCCGCCCCGGCCTCGCCGCTCAGCTCGGCCTCGACCCGCCAACGCTGCGCGGGCGGTTCCCCCGCCTCGTGATCGGCTCCGTCACCGCTTTCGGCCGCCGCGGCCCCGATGCCGGCCTCGCCGGGATGGACATCGTCGTGCAGGCGCGCAGCGGCCTGATGGCCGCCAACGGCCGCGAGAGCGGCGGACGCCCCGCCTCCGGCGACCCGGTCAGCGCCGATTACATGTGCGCGATGTCGATGGCCTTCGGCGTCGCCGCCGCGCTCCTGCGCCGCACCGTCAGCGGCGAAGGCGCGGAGGTGCACGCCTCGCTGATGCAGGCCGCCATGACGCTCAACAACAATCAGATGCTGCGCGTCGAATCCGCCGACGGGCCGCTGCATGCAGAAGCGCAGCGCGAGCTGGCCGCGCTGCGCGGGCGCGGCGCTTCATACGCCGAGCAGCGCCTCGCCCAGCCTTCGGCGCGCGCGCGGATTATGGCCGATATCTACTTCCGCACCTACACCACGGCCGACGGCTGGCTCGCCGTGGCCTGCGGCAGCACACGCCTGCGCGCCGCATTCAGCCGCGCGATCGGCCTCGAAGACGAATACAGCGGCGACGACCCAAACAACCACGAAGCGCACTATGAACGGCTGCGCGTGCGCGCCGAACAGATCATCGCCGCGCAGCCGACAGCCCACTGGGAAACCCTGCTCGGGGCGGCCGGCGTCCCCGCTTCGCGCGTCCTGCTCCCCTTCGAGCTGCTCGACGACCCGCAAACCGCGGCCAACGACATGTTCTACGACCTCCAGCACCCTGCAATCGGCCCGGTTCGAGTCTTGTCGCCGCCGGTGGCGCTCGACGAGCACGGCTTCCAGCCGCTCGAAGCCACGCCTCCGTTCGCCAGCCAAACGCGCGCGCTGCTCGCCGAGCTGGGCTTCAGCGAAACTCAGAGCGACGCGCTGATCGAGTCGGGCGTTACCAAAGAGGCTTAGGCGCGCGCTTCCAGCTGCGCTTTCATCTGCCAGCTGATCGAGCAATGCGGTTGCGCCCCGTACCCGCGCGCCGAGCTGCGTGAGGCGATCACGCAGCGCGCGATCGGACGTATAGATGAGGCAGTCGGCGGGATCGGCGGAGACCAAACGAACGATGCGGTCGTCGGCTGCGTTGGGGCCGCGGCGGGCGGCCCACTCGATGTTGATTCGCCGCACCTCCGCGTCCAGCGGGCGCGGGCGGCCGTCGAAGACGATGGTCCAGCGGTCGCCGCCGGCAGCCGCCAGGGACTCGATCTGTGCAGCGAACCGCGACATCGCGCCCGTGCGGTCGCGCCACCAGCCATCGGGCCGCGCGCCGATCACGTTCATGCCGTCCACATAGATACGCACGGCGAAACGGCCTCACTCATGCCCAGGCAGGACTGCCCAGCGCTTGTTACCCGCTTCGGGCGAGTACAAGTCCCTTCCTCCACTCTTATCTATACCTGTATCTATTACCTGCACTGCTTCTAGGAAGGAGGGGGGCTGCGGCCGCTAGTGTGACTAGCGTGATCGGCGCTCTGTCAACCGCCGCTGCGATCATGCTCCCGCTCAGCTGAACGATCGGCCGCCCCCTCCGGCTCCAGCGTGCGCATCTGCGGGAACAGAATGACATCGCGAATGCTCTGCTGGTTGGTCAGCAGCATCGCCAGACGGTCGATGCCCATGCCCAGCCCGCCGGTCGGCGGCATGCCGTGCTCCAGCGCGACAAGGAAATCTTCGTCGAGCAGCTCCGCCTCATCATCGCCCGCGGCCTTCAGGCGCAGCTGCTCCTCGAAGCGCCCGCGCTGGTCGACCGGATCGTTCAGCTCCGTATACGCATTGGCCAGCTCCCAGCCGCCGACGAACAGCTCGAAGCGCTCGACCAGATTCGGATCCTGCGGCGTCCGTTTGGCCAGCGGCGAGATCGCGACCGGATAATCGAGCAGGAACGTCGGCTGCTGGAGGTGCGGCTCGACCAGCGCGGAGACCAGCTCATCGAACAGCTTGCCCCAGCCCGCCCCGGCCGGCACCGTCAGGCCGCGCTCGCGCAGCAGGCCGGCCATCGCCTCTGGGGCGGCGTAGTCGCGGAAGTCGACCCCGACATGCTCATGCACCGCCTCGAGCATCGTGACCCGCGCGAACGGCGGGGTCAGATCGAGCTCGCCGCCGCGCCAAGGCAGGCGCGCCGCGCCGATCACCGAGCGGCAGATGTATTCGAGCGCCGCCTCGACCATCTCCGCGACACCGCGGTAGTCGGTGTAGGCCTCATAGGACTCGAGCATCGTGAACTCGGGGTTCCAGCGGCTGCCGATCCCCTCGTTGCGGAACACGCGGCCGATCTCGTAGACCCGGTCGAAGCCGCCCACGATCAGCCGTTTGAGGTGCAGCTCCAGCGAGATGCGCAGCTGGCGCGGCTCATCGAGCGCGTTGAAGTGGGTCAGGAACGGCCGCGCGGCCGCACCGCCCGCCTCGCTCTGCAGGACCGGCGTTTCGACCTCGATAAATCCGCGCTCGTCCATAAAGCGCCGCATCGCGGCGACGATCCGCGAGCGCGTGCGCAGCACCGCTTTGGCCTCGCTGTTGGCGATCAGGTCGAGGTAGCGGCGGCGGTAGCGGAGTTCCTGATCCTGCAGGCCGTGGTACTTCTCGGGCGGCGGGCGGAGCGCTTTCGCCAGCGGCCGCAGCGCATCGGCCTGCAGCGAGACTTCGCCGCGGCGGGAGCGGATCAGCAGCCCGGCAGCCTCGACGAAATCGCCGAGGTCGATCGTCTCGACCGCGCTCCAGGCATCGCCCAGCGCGCGGCGGCCGGCCAGGATCTGCAGCGCTCCCGAGTCGTCCTCGAGATCGATAAACGCGATGCGCCCCATGCTGCGAACCGCGTGCGCGCGGCCGGCGATCGTGACGCGCTCAGCGGGTTCCGCCCCGCCGGCCTGTTCGCCGGCGAGAAAGAGCGCGCGCGCCTCGGCGAGCGTGTGCGTGCGGCCGCTGCGCGGCGGGTAGGGGTCGAGGCCCAGCGCACGCTGCTGTTCGGCGCGTTGGCGGCGTTCGCTGATGATTTCGCGCAGGCGTCGGCTGTCGCGCGGCATAGCGTCTCTCCTCAGCGGCGGCCTCCAGACCGCGCGCCGGGAGGTCCGCCAGGCGGCTACTCGATGGCCTTGACCTTGAGTTTGAGCAGACCGGCGGGGGCCTGGACTTCCACCGTGTCACCGACCCGTGCGCCGAGCAAGGCTTTGCCGACCGGCGAATCGCCGCTGACCCGCCCGCTCGAGGGGTCCACCTCGGTCGGCCCCACCAGCATGTACTTGAAGTCCTTGCGCCGGCGGCTGGGCCGCACGGTCACGGTCGAACCGAGCCGCACGGTATCGGAGCCGTGCGCCCCCGCTTCGTCGATCAGCTCGGCGTTGGCGATCAACGCTTCCAGCTCGCGGATGCGGCCCTCGATAAAGGACTGTTCGGCGCGCGTCTCGAGGCCCTCGCCCTCGGCCTGGCCGCCGGCTGAGTCCTCGCGCGACTGCTGGATGCGCAGCGCTGCTTCGGGGCGCTGGCGCGTTTTGAGGTCGTTGAGCTCCGCATGGAGCCGCTCGAGGCCGGCGCGGGTCACGGGGATCGTCCGCCGAATGGTCACGTTGCCCCCCACAGATCCAAGCCACGCCGAGCTGCATGCCGAAGCTTCTGTAGTGTATCATATTGCGTCGCCTGCAACGGGCCGATCGGGGTCGCCCAGGTGCGTACGTTATTGATTACCGCCGTGGTTGCGGGCGCGGCCGCCGGCGCCGTCGCGGCCGCCGTGATCGGCGTACTGCTCGATGATCCGCAGCCGGCCGATCCGCCCGCTGTCGAGCGGATCGTGCGCGCTGTGTTGGAGGCTGAGGCGGCCGCCGAGGCGGAGCAGCGCACAGCTGAGACCGACGCGCTGATCGCGCAGCTGCAGGAGCGCGCCGCAGCGCCGCTCAACGAACGGGTCACCGCCGCGTACGCGCGCGCCGCGCCCTCGATCGTGCTGATCGACGCCGAAGGCGCGGAGGCCGCGCGCGAGGACGGCGTGGTCTATCGGCCCGCCTCGCTGGCGACCGGGATCGTGCTCGATGCGGCGGGCAATATCGTCACGGCGGCGCATGTGCTCGAGGGTATGGAACGGATCAAAGTGATCGCGGCCGACGGCGTACCCAGGCCGGCCCGGCTGGTCAGCAGCGATGCGCCGTTCAGCGATGTGGCGGTGCTGCGCGTCGAGCCGCGCGGGTTGACGCCGGCCGCCTTCGGCACGGCAGCCCGGCTGGCGGCCGGCGAGGCCGTGCTGGCTGTCGGCAACATTCTGCTCGGCCAAGAGATCGCGGTGACGCTCGGCGTGGTCAGCCAGCCGGACACGCAATTTTCGCGCGAGCGCTACATCCAGTGCAACTTGATCCAGACCGACGCCGCGCTGAACCATGGCAACAGCGGCGGGGCGCTGGTCAACCTGGAGGGCGAAGTGGTCGGCCTCACCACGGTCGTCGCCAGAGAGACGCGCGACGGCGAGTTCGTCGACGGCGTCGGCTTTGCGATTCAGATCGACCCGGTGCTGGAGATCGCCCGCGCGATTGCGGCCGACGGCTACTACCCGCGGCCGACGTTCGGCGTCGTCGATGAGCGGCTGCTGACGCCGCCCGCTGCGGCCCAGCTGGGGCTCTCGGTGACTGAGGGCGCGTTTCTGCTCGAGATCAAACGCAGCGGCGTGTTCGCTCGGGCCGGCATTCGGCCGGGCGACGTGATTCGCCGCCTCGGCGCGATCGAGATCAACGCCGACACGCCCTACCTCAACGCGCTGGCGGCGCTGCGCCCGGGCGCCCCGGTGCGGGTCATCGTGCATCAAGACGGCGCGGACGTCGACCTGACGCTGACCCCAGAGCTGCGGCTGCCGTGAGCGAGGGTCCGTTCGCCGCGCGTTCGCCGCGCCGCGTGGGCGAAGCGCCCGCGCCGAGTGCGCAAACGCCCTTCAGCGAGCAGCCGCCGCGCCCGCCTCCGCCGCCCCCTCCAGCTCGGCCGCCTGCGGAGAGCGGCGGCGGGCGCGGGTTGGGGATCGGGATCGTGCTGCTGCTCGGCGGCCTGCTGGCGGCGCTGATCGTGGTGCTGTTCTTCGAGCCGGGCCTGGCGGCGCGCGCGGATCAGGATGCGGAGCCCTCGAGCGGCGCGGCGGCGCAGCGGACGACCCGCTTCGAAGCGGCGCTCGGCGAGCGCCTGCCGGAGGTGCCGGAGGTGTTGAGCGCGGCCAGCCCGCTCTTCGAGCTGCACGCGCCAAGCGGATTTATGGGCCCGCTGGATCTGACCATTCGGCTCTCGACGCCGACCCAGGACGCGCGCAATCTCGGCGCCTACAGCTGGGACGGCGGCGAGTGGCGGCGGCTCGGGCCGGCCGTGCTGGCCAGCGACGGGATCAGCGTGCGGGTCACGCTCGAACAGCCGCCCGGCAACATCGTCATCCTGCGGCGGCTGCAGTTCCGCGATGTGCTCGCGGGGCGCGTGCCGCAGGGCGAGGAACCCTCGGCGGATGTGGTCGATTCGCTGACCATCGTGCATCTCGAGGGCTGGTCGCCGGCGCCCGACGGCTCGCTGCTCGGCAGCGTGCCGCCGATTCCGCGCAGCGTCGCCCAGAGCGTCTGGCCGGTGCTCTGGGCCGGCCCCGAGCAAGCTGTCGCGGTGAACGACATCCTCGCCTCCGACCAGCTGCGCCGCGCCCACATCGGAGCGCTGCAGATCGCAATTCAGAACGGCCGCTACGAGGGGATCGATATCGACTATCGGGGCGTGAGCGCGGCGCTGCGGGCGCAGTTCTCGGCTTTCATCACCGACCTGGCCGATCAGCTGCACCGCGACGGGCGCGGGCTCAGCGTGCATATCCCGCTCACGACCAGCGGCGCCTTCGGCGAGGGCGCCTACGATCTGACCGTGATCGGCGCGGCGGCCGACTTCATCGTCGCCGAGCCGCCGCTGGACCCGACCATCCACCAAGCCGCGATCGACGCTTCGATGCCCACGCTGCTCGCGCGCGTGCCCCGCGAGAAGGTGCTGCTGGCGGTCTCGTCGGACGCGGTGGTGCGCAGCGGCGGGCTGCTCGCGACGACCACCCAGCGCGAGGCGCTGGGCGTAGCGAGCAGCCTCAGCGTGCGCGAGACTGGGCCGTACGTCGCCGGCGAGCGGGTCACCCTGCAGGGCACCAGCATTCAGCGCGACAGCGCCAGCAGCGGCCTGCATTGGGATGAGACGACCCGCACGACCTCATTTTCGTACCCGGACCTGAGCGGCAACCAGGTCACGATCTGGATTGAAAACCGTTTCAGCGCCGCGTTCAAACTGCTCGCGGTGGAGGAATATCGGTTGGGCGGGGTTTACCTGAGCAATGTCTCGGCGGACCGCGCGAATGCCAATCTGTGGCCGGCGGTGGCCGCGTTTCTGGAGTCCGGGCAGGTCGATCTGCGGCTGCCCAACCCAATCCTGTTCTCGCCCGTCTTCGCGGTCGAGGACGGCTCGCTGAACGGCGCCAGCGGGGCCGGTTGGCAGGTCTGGGAGCTGCCGGCGGCGGCGGGCGAATACGAGGCGCAGATGATCGTCAGCGACGGCGATGTGCGGGTCGGCACAGTGATCACCGTGCCGGTTGTGGAATAGGGCGGGGCCCGGTGCCGCGCACGGCGGCGCGGATCGTGGGCGGGCGGCTGCGCGGGCGGCGGCTGCGCAGCCCGGCCGCGGGCACGCGGCCGGCCACCGCGGCGATCCGCCAGTCGATCTTTGGGCGGGCCGAAATCCGCGCCGCGCTGGACGGCGCCAACGTGCTCGACCTCTACGCCGGCGCCGGCTATCTGGGCATCGAAGCGCTGAGCCGCGGCGCGGCCTGGGTCGATTTCGTCGAGCGGGCCGCGCCGGCCTGCGCCGTGATCCGCAGCAATCTGTCCGCATTGGAGCTCGACCGCTGCGCCGCCGTGCACCGCCTGCCCGCCGAACGCTGCTGGACGCGGGTCGCGGGGCCGTTTGGCCTGGCGTTCGCGGACCCGCCCTACGGCGTCGACGCGCTGCCGGTGCTGGAGCAGCTTGAAGCGGCGCAGCTGCTCGGGCCGGCGGCGCTGGTGCTCTGGCGGCGGCGGCTGGGCGGACCGCGGCGCGCCGCCGCGCCGCCGCGGATCGGCGGACTAGTACGCACAGATCAGCGGCGGTATGGTGAGGGCGTTCTCGAGACCTATCGAGCGGAGGGCAGCGGATGACGATCGCGCTCTATCCCGGCGGCTTCGATCCGATCACCAACGGGCACCTGGACATCGTGCAGCGCGCCGCCGGGCTGTTCGACGAGGTGGTGATGGCCGTCTACGGGCGCGAGCGCGAGCTGTTCGCGGTCGAGGAGCGGCTGGAGCTCATTCGCGAGGCCACAAGCGATTGCCCCAACGTGCGCGCCGCCGGCTTCGAGGGGCTGGTTGTCAACTTCGCCGACGTAGTCGGCGCGCAGGTGCTGGTGCGCGGCATCCGCGCCGTGACCGGTTTCGAGACCGAGTTCGATATGGCGCTGATGAACAAGAAAATGGCTCCGCACCTCGAATCAGTCTTCCTGATGGCCGGGCACAAGCACCTGTTCATCTCCGCCAGCCGGATTCGCGAGCTGGCCGCGCTGCATCATCCGGTCGACGACCTCGTGCCGCCCAACGTGGCGCGGGCGCTGGAGCGGAAGTTCGGCCCGCCGGCCCGCCCAGGCGCGTAGTCAGGGGGCTGACATCGACCTGCTCGAAATCATCGATCAGCTCGAACACGCGGTGCTCGAGGGCCGCAGCGCCCGCCTCGGCGGCGGCTGGGTGGTCGACCGCGAGCAGCTGCTGGACTTGATCGACCGCCTGCGGGCGACCGCGCCGGCCTCCGTCGAACAGGCTCAGCTGCTGCTGACAGAGCGGGACCGGGTGCTCGAAGGGGCGCGGGAAGAGGCGCAGATCCTGGTCCACCGGGCGCAGCAGGAGGCGGAGATGCGGGTCGACGCGCACGAGCTCGCTGTCGCCGCGCAGCAGCGCGCCGACGAAATTCTGGAGCGCGCCGGGCAGTCCGCGCGCGAAGCGATCGAGCACGCGCGCGAGGAGGCGGCCGCGCTGCGCGGCGCCGCGGCGACCGATGCGGTCGAGCAGGCGCTCGAAGCGGACCGCTACTCGCTGGAGCTGCTGCGCCGCCTCGCCGAGCATCTCAGCGGGCTGGAGCAAAACGTCTCCAACTCAGTCGGCGCGCTCGAGCTCAAGCTCGCTCAGGCCCAGGAGGCGCGCGACCTCGACAGCCGCGATGCGGAGCTGTCCGCCCAACAAGTCAGCCAGTAAGTCGGCCCGCAAGCCGGCCAAGGTCCGAGCGGCGGCTAGCGGCTCCCGCTCCGCCCGCGGGCGGGATACGCCGGCTCTCCCTTAAGCCCGCCCCCGCCCCCGGCTTGCGCGGGAGGCATGCCGCTTCCCTCGCTTGCTTGTTGGGGGGATCCCCCGCATCCCCTCCTCCCTCCATACACAACAGGAGGGAAGAGAGGGGAGGGTCTATGCAGCGGGGCTTTCCGGCCGGCCCGCAGTCGGCGCAGCCCCGGCGGTTGGCGCTGCCGCGGCGGTCTTGCGCCGAGCCCGGCTCAGGTGCAGAGGCGCTAACCGCCGGCGATCGCCAGCGCTGTGGCGGGCTGCGCGGCGAGCGGTCGGCCGACCGCCTCGCCGACCCGCTCCAGCGACAGCATCAGCTCGGCGAAGTTCTCGAACGTGAGCGACTGCGGGCCGTCGGAGAGCGCGTGATCGGGCGAGGGATGGACCTCGACCATCAAGCCGTCCGCGCCGACCGCCATTGAGGCCCGCGCCATCGGCTCGACCAGGTACCAGTGCCCGGTGCCGTGCGATGGGTCGCTGACCACGGGCAGGTGGCTGAGCCGCTTGATGACCGGGATCGCCGAGAGATCGAGCGTGTTGCGGGTCGCGGTTTCGAAGGTGCGGATGCCGCGCTCGCAGAGGATCACATCGCGGTTGCCCTGGGCCATGATGTATTCGGCGGCCAGCAGCCACTCATCGATCGTCGCCGTCAGCCCGCGCTTGAGCATGACCGGCTTGCGCGTGAGGCCGACTTCATCGAGCAGCGTGAAGTTCTGCATGTTGCGCGTGCCGATCTGCAGCACATCGGCGTAGCGGGCGACGATTTCGACATCGCGCTCGGACATCACCTCGGTGATCACCGGCAGCCCGGTCTCTTCGCGCGCCGCGGCCAGGTGCCGCAGGCCCTCTTCGCCGAGGCCGCGGAAGGAGTAGGGCGAGGTGCGCGGCTTGAACGCGCCGCCGCGGATGATCTGCGCGCCGGCGTCGCGCACCGCACGCGCCGTCTCGACCATGTGTTCCTCGTTCTCGATGCTGCAGGGGCCGGCCATCACAGCCAGCGAGCCGTCGCCGATTTTGACGCCGCCGACATCGACCACACTGTCCTCGGACTGAAATTCGCGCCCGGTCAGCTTGTAGGGGCGGCTGATCGCGATCACTTCCTCAACGCCCGACATGCGGCTCACGGCGGGGCGGATGTCGGGGTCGGTGATCACGCCGACGGCGCCGATCACGACGCGCTCCTCGCCGGGCGAGAGGTGCCCTTCGAGGTTGGCCTCCTTGAGCCGTGCGAGCACGCCTTTGACATCATCGTCGGTTGCGTGTGCTTCCATCACAACGAGCATTTCCTGCTTCTTTCTACTGGCGCGGCGCTCGATCTTGGCGGGCGCCGCGCGGATCAACCCGATCGGGGCGCAAGACGGTTGCGCCCCGCAGGTAGACGTGTTCGATCTGGTCTTGGCGAAGCCGGCTGTTGACGTGGAGAAGGATGCGTAAACAGCCCGGCAGCGCGCCCGGCACATCCATTTCGTGGCCGCACATCAGCGCCGCCGCGCTCCAGGCGAAGTCGCGCCGCGCGACAACGGCGGGGAACTCGGCGTTGAGATCGGATGTGGTGGTGAACCATGCGGAGGCGACATCCTCGCCGACTACGGCGTTGCGCTCGATCATCTCCGCGAGCAGCTCGTGCGTCGCTTCAAGGATCGCCGAGCGCGTGTTGGCGGGGACGGTCGTCGCACCGCGGATGCCGCGCACTCGCCAGGCTGCATCACCCATCTGGCTGTCCTTCTGCCTCTCCGGCCTGCTGACCTGCCGGCCCGCTGGCCGAACGTGCGGCTTCGGCTGTCGGCGGCCTGCGCGGCCGCGGTTTGGATTGTGGAACGGGAGCGTGCGTGGGGGGGGTGAATCAGCGCCGGCGGCGGAGGCCGCCTGTGCGCTTCAGCGGCCGCCGCCAAAGGCGCCGGCCGCGGAGGCATAGCCGGGGTATCCGAAGGCTGGCTGGCCAGCGTGCAGCGCGGCCGATCGCGCCTGCAGGCGATCAGTACGAGGGCGGAGCTGCATCATCCCGACTCGTCTCTCCGGCGGCCGGTGACCACCTCGAGGTATTGCTCGACCGCTTGCACACGGCCGCCCGGCGACGCTTCGGCGATCACCGCCGTCAGCGCGCTGCCGATGACTGCAGCTTCACACAGTTGGCCGACTGATTCAACCTGCGCGCGGCTGCGGATCCCAAAGCCCACGGCGAGCGGCAGATCGGTGCAGCGGCGGACACGGCCGACGAACTCGCGCAGTCCAGCGGCCAGCTCGTCGCGCGCACCGGTCACGCCGGTCACGCTGACCAGATAGATAAAGCCGCCGGCCCGCTCGGCGACGGCGGCGATCCGTTCGGGCGTGCTGGTCGGCGCGAGCAGGTAGATCAGGTCGAGGCCGTGCGCGGCCAGCACGGCGCGGGCTGGATCGGATTCTTCGACCGGCAGGTCGACCAGGATCATCCCGTCGACGCCGGCCCGCGCCGCGGCCGCGGCGATCGGCTCGAGCGGCCGTCCGACCTCCGCAGCGGGCGTCGGCGCGGCGCCGCTGCCCTGCGCAGCACCGTTGTAGGCGAGGAACGGGTTGAGGTAGCCCATCAGCGTGATCGGGGCCTCGGAACCGGCGGCGCGCACCGCGCGGGCTGCGTCGAGCGCGGTCTCCACCGTCGCGCCGGCCGCCAGCGCGGCGGTATTGGCGCGCTGGATCGTGGGGCCGTCGGCCAACGGGTCGGAAAATGCGACGCCGATCTCGAGCCCGGCCGCGCCGCCGCGGATCGCGGCCAGCGCCAGCGCGCCGCTCTCCGCCGGCGTCGGGAAGCCGGCCGTCAGGTAGGGGAAGACGAGCGGGCGCTCGGCGGCGGCGAATGCGTGCTGGAAGCGGTTCATCTCAGCCGATGCCTTTGGAAACGATGTGGCTGAAGCCGACAGTGTTGAAGGCCAGATGCGCGATGGTGGGGGCGGTCAGGCTGTTGCTGCGAATGTACGCGAAGCCGAACAAGAGGCCAATGATCGCGAACGGAATCATGCTGCCGAGGTCGGCGTGGAGCACGGCGAAGAGCGCGGCGCTGATGATCAGCGCGGGGGCCGTCCGCCAAGCCAGGCGCAGCCCGCCGAGCACGAAGCGGCGGAAGAACATCTCCTCGGCGAACGGCACGATTAGGATGACCCACAGTCCGTTGACTGCGGTGATCAGGACTGTGGCGCGGAAATCGGCGGCCTCGATGGTCGAGCTGGGGATCAGATTGTCGGCGCCGATCGCCTCGATGATCGCGGTGTAGACGTAGATCGTGCCATAGCTGGCAGCGAGCAGCAGGACAGCCCAACCGATATCGACGGCGCGCGGCCGCCGCCAGGCCGGAGGGCGGACCGATTGGCGCTGCATCGCGATGTAGGGAATGGCGGCAAAGCCAACAAGCACGGCGCCGATACCGCCGACGACGAACCTGATCAGCAGGTCTGTCCGCGCCGTCAGCAGGTCGGCGTCGACGGCACCGCCAATCGCGGCTGCGAGCGCGGCGATCGCCAAGTAGCTGAAGAGCGCAATCAATGCCCAGCCGAGCACCGGCCCGGCGCTGGGCTTGGCCTGCGGATCGCCCGTGAACGGCGGCGGGGCGGGGTTGGTCACTGAGAGGCGGCGTCCAGCGTTTGGCCGCGTGCGGCGAGCGCGCTGCGGACGATCTCGACGTCTTTGTCGCCGCGGCCGCTGAGGCCCACGAGGATCGACTGGCTGGGGGGCATGGCGGGTGCGAGCTTCGCGGCCCAGGCGAGGGCGTGCGCGGTTTCCAGCGCGGGGATGATGCCTTCGGTCTCCGAAAGCAGCTGCAGCGCGTCGAGCGCTTCGTCGTCGGTGACCGAGACGTATTCGGCGCGTTCGCTGAGCATCAGCCAGGCGTGCTCGGGGCCGACTCCGGGGTAGTCGAGCCCGGCCGAGATGCTGTGCGCTTCGCTGATCTGCCCGTGCTCGTCCTGCAGGACGTAGGTGCGGGTCCCGTGCAGGACGCCGGGCGAGCCGCCGCTGAGCGTGGCGGCGTGGCGGCGGTCGAGGCCCTCGCCGGCCGCTTCGACCCCAATCAGGCGGACGGGGTCGCCGATCAGCGGATGGAAGAGGCCGATCGCGTTGCTGCCGCCGCCCACGCAGGCGATTGCGGCGTCGGGCAGGCGCCCCGACAGAGCGAGCATCTGGCGGCGCGACTCGCGGCCAATCACGGCTTGCAGCTCGCGCACGATCAGGGGGTAGGGGTGCGGCCCGATCGCGCTGCCGATCAGGTAGTGCGTGGTGCGCACGTTGGTCACCCAATCGCGGATCGCCTCGTTGATCGCGTCCTTGAGCGTGCGCGCGCCGGCATCGACGGGGATCACCTCGGCGCCGAGCAAGCGCATGCGGAACACGTTGAGCGCCTGGCGGCGGACATCTTCGGTGCCCATGTAGACGATGCACTCGAGCCCGAATTTGGCGCAGGCCGTGGCGGCCGCGACGCCGTGCTGGCCGGCGCCGGTCTCGGCGATGATCCGCTGCTTGCCCATCCGCCGGGCCAACAGCGCCTGGCCGAGCGCGTTATTGATCTTGTGCGCGCCGGTGTGCGCCAGGTCCTCGCGCTTGAGGTAGATCTGGGCTCCGCCGAGGCGCTCGGAGAGCCGCTGCGCGTGCGTGATCGGCGTCTCGCGCCCGACGTAGTCGCGGAGCAGCTGCGCGAGTTCGCGGCCGAACTCGGGATCGGCCAGCGTGGCCTGCCAGGCGGCTTCGAGCTCCGCCAGCGCCGGCATCAACGTTTCGGGCACGAACTGGCCGCCGAAGGGGCCAAACGCGCCGCTGCCGCCGCTCACGCCGGCGCCTGCGCAATTGGCGCTTGCTGCGCCTGCTGAGCTGCCCGCTGAGCCTGCGCCGCCGCAGCGAAGGCGCGGATCTTGTCGTCCGACTTGACGCCGCAGTGCTCGACGCCGGAGGAGACATCCACGGCCCACGGCTGCACGAGGGCGATCGCTTCGGCGACGTTCTGCGGGTTCAGGCCGCCGGCGAGCACGATCGGGCGGCGGCGGGCCACTGTTGCGGCGAGCGACCAATCGAACCGCTTGCCGCTGCCGCCGCCCTGCGGGGAGGCGGCGTCGAGCAGCGTCAGCGCGGCCGGCAGCCGCGCCGCCTCACGGAGCAGCGAATCGCTGTCCGCGCCGGGCCCGACGTGCACGGCGCGGATCACGGCGCGCGGGATGCGTCCGGTAAGCGCGGGGTGCTCGCCGCCGCTGAGCTGGACGAGGTCGAGATCGACCCGATCGAGCACGCGCAGGATCGCGTCGGGCGTCTGGCGCGCGAACACGCCGACCAGCAGCGGGCCCTGCGAACGCGCCCGCGCCCGCTCGACGGCCTCGGCGGTCGAATCGGTGATCTCCGTGCGCGGGCCGAGCTCGCTGCGGATCGCGCGCGCTGTGCTGATCTCCACACGGCGCCGTGCGTCGGCGAAGATCATCCCGACCAGGTCTGCGCCGGCTGCGCGCGCGGCCGCGGCGTGGCGCACTTCGCGCACACCGCAGATCTTCACCAGCGGGGCTTGCGGCGGCGCTGTCATTGGCCGGCCAGCTCGCGCAGTTTGGCGGCGGGGTCTGCGGCGCTTGAGAGCGCCTCGCCGATCAGCACGGCGTCGACGCCGCAAGCCTGCATTCGCTGCATATCGGCGCGCGTGCGCACGCCGCTGGCTGCGGCGACGGGGATGCCCGCAGGCACGAGCGGCCGCAGCCGTTCAGTCGTGCTGAGGTCTTCCTTGAAGGTGTGCAGATCGCGGTTGTTGATTCCGATCGCCGGCGCGCCGACGTCGAGGGCTGCGGCGAGTTCGGCTTCGTCCGTGATTTCGACGAACGCGGTGATACCGAGCCCGCGCCCGGCTTCGATCAGCCGATGCATCTCGGCGCTGCTGGAAGACTTGGCGATGATCAGGAACGCGTCGGCGCCGAGCGCGCGCGCTTCCGCGATCTGATAGGGGTCGACGTGAAATTCCTTGCGCAGGATCGGCAGCGAAGCATCGCGCAGGGATGCGGCGGCGGCGTGCAGGTCGTCGTCGCTGGCGAAGAAGTCGGGCGCGGTGAGCACCGATACGGCCGCCGCGCCGATTCGCTCAAACGTCCGCGCCAGCGCTGCTGGGTCGAGGTCGGGGGCGAACAGGCCTTTGGAGGGCGAGCCGCGCTTGATCTCGGCGATGACGCCAAGCCCCGGCGCGCGCAGCGCCGCTGCAAAGTCGCGCGCGGGGCCGCGCGCGCGGGCCTGTTCGGCGAGCGCCTCGTACGCGGTCAGCCGGCGGCGCGCGGCGACGCGCGCGCGCGTATCGGCGACAATCCGCTCGAGCACCGAGCCGGCCTGGCCTGCCTGGACTACTTGCTGGTCTACTTGGGCTGGCTGGGCCGGCGGCACTAGCGGGACTCCTCGGCGAGCTCTGTCGAGCGCTGCACGAACAACTCCAGCTTACGCAGTGCGCGTCCGTCGTCGAGGCATTCGGCGGCGCGGCTGACGCCTTCGGCGAAGGTCGGGACTTCATCGGCGGCGAACAGCGCGGCGGCGGCGTTGAGCGTGACGAAGCCGGTCAACGCCGATGTCTTGCCGCCGAGCACCGCGCGCATCTGCGCCGCCGCCGCCACTGCGCCGCCGCCGCGCACCGCCTCGAGCGGAACGGGCCGAATCTCGAAATCGCCGGGCCGCACGCTGAACTCGCTGATCGCGCCGCCGGCGGCCAGCCAGACGCGGGTTTCAGCGGCCGGCGAGACCTCATCGAGACCGTCGAGCCCGTGCACGACGAGGCCGCGCTCGACGTCGAGCCGCAGCAGCGACTCGGCCATCAGCGGGCCGAGTTGGGGCTGTGCGACGCCGATCAGTTGGTGGGTGGCGCGGGCCGGATTGGTCAGCGGTCCGAGCATGTTGAAGACGGTGCGGATCGCCATGCCGCGGCGAATCGGGGCAACATGGCGCATGGCCGGATGGAAAGTCTGCGCGAAGAGGAACCCGAAGCCGACTTCGCGCACGCAGGCGGCGGCCTGCACGGGGCCGAGCGTGATGCATCCGCCCAGCGCTTCGAGCACGTCGGCGGAGCCGCAGCGGGAGGACATCGCACGGTTGCCGTGCTTGGCGACGGGCACGCCGCAGCCGGCCAGCACGAAGGCTGCGGCCGTGCTCGCGTTGAATGTGTGCCGGCCGTCGCCGCCCGTCCCTGCGGTGTCGGCCAGGCGGGGCAGGTCGGCGAGGTCGACGGCCAGCGCGTGACCGCGCATCGCGCGGGCGAGGCCGACCAGCTCATCGACGCTCTCGCCTTTGAGCCGCAGCGCGGTGAGCAGGGCGGCGGCCTGGACCGGCGCGGCGCTGCCGGACATCAGCGCGTCCATGGCGGCGGCGGCCTCGGCGCGGGAGAGGCTGCGGCGCTCTTCGATCAGCGCCTGCAGCGCGGAGCCGAGGCCGCCGCTAACCGCCGGCACGAAGCGGCCCGCTCTGGTTGAGGAAGTTGCGCAGCAGGTCGTGACCGGCCTTGGTCATGATCGATTCGGGATGGAATTGCACGCCTTCGACGGCGAAATCGCGGTGCCGCAGGCCCATCAGCACGCGCCCGCGCCCGTCGACGCGGTCGGTCCAGGCGGTCGCTTGCAGCTCATCGGGCATTGTCTCCGGCTCGACGATCAGCGAGTGGTAGCGGGTCGCCTCGAAGCCCTGCTCGAGCCCCTCGAACAGGCCCTCGCCGTCGTGCTCGATCGCGGAGATTTTGCCGTGCCGAATTTCGCCTGCGGGCCCGATCACCGCGCCGTAGGCGGCGCCGATGCACTGGTGGCCGAGGCAGACGCCGAGAATCGGGCGGCGCCCGGCGAAGGCCTGAATCAGGGGCACGCTGATGCCCGCCTCGCGCGGTGTCTTGGGGCCGGGCGAGATGACGATCCGCTGCGGCTCGAGCGCTTCGGCCTGGGCGAGCGTGAGCGCGTCGTTGCGGTGCACATCGACTTCAGCGCCCAGCTCGCAGAGGTACTGGTAGAGGTTGTAGGTAAAGGAGTCGTAGTTGTCGATCAGCAGAATGTCAGTCACCGCCGGCCCCGCCCGCCGCTTCGCGTTCGCGCAGGAGGCTGCGCAGCAGCCGCACGCCTTCGACGGCGCGCGGGAAGCCGCAGCAGTAGGCCGCGGTTGCCATGACCCCTTCCAGCTCCGCCGCCGTCACGCCGTGGTTGATCGCTCCGGGGATGTGGAAGCGCAGCTCTTCGACCTTATTCAGCGCGACCAAGATGCTGACGACGACCAGGGAACGGTCGCGGCGGGAGAGCTGGCTGCGTGACCAGAGGTCGCCGAAGGCGAACTCGAAGGCGAGCTTGCCGACGGCGCCGATCCGCTCCATGCCGGCCAGCGCCTCGGCCGGGTCTTGCGCTTCTTCCCGCGCGTTGAGGGTGCGCATCACGTCGACGGCGGCGCGGTGGCGCTGCTGATCGTCTTTATGTTCGGCCGGCGGAATCACGTAGGGTTCGCCGTCCGCTTCGCTCCAGATTGCCTGGAGCAGATCGAGCATGGCGTTGCCGGCAGGGAAGCCGGAGTAGGCGGCGATTTGGAGCGCGATTTCGGCAATCTCTTCGCGTTCGAGGCCGTTGTTGGGTCCAAAGCCGGCGTGGAAGCGCACGGCGTCGAAGCGCTCGAGCGCGCCCAGCATCGCCAGCGAGGCGATGTTGCGGTCCCGCCGGCTGAGCTCTTCGCCCTGCCAGATCTGCCCGAAGACGTAATCGAGCACGAAGCTGCCGAACGCTCCGCTGCGCGCTTCGATGCCCTCGAAGGCGGCGGCCGGGGCGCCCGTCATTTCGCTCAAGATCTGGATGCCGGCGGCGCGGCGTTCTGCGTGGCTGGTCATGGCGGCGCTGCTTCCAATCCGCTGCTGCATCAATCCTGGCCGGCGCATTCTACGAAGCCCTCGGCGAGCGCGGCGGCGGCATCGAGCTGGGTGCTGCTCAGGCCGTGCACGAGCGCAGCGGCGCGGCTGTCCGCCGCTGCGGGCCGCCCTAGAGCAGTCTCGACGGCGTAGACGAGCAGCGCCCGGTCGCGGGCTGAGAGCGGCTCCGGCGGAGCCGCCGCGGCGCCCTCCAGCGCTTCGAAGAGCGCGTCTAGATCGACGTGCTGCTGCTCCGCGGTGCGCGCTTCGCCGCCCGCTTCGCGCTCGATCGCGCTGCGCAGCAGGGAGGCCTGTTCGGACGGCAGCTCTGCCAATGCTTGGTCGGCGCTGAACCATTGGGCGCTGTCGAAGGGGTTGGTTTCGTCCGGGGGCTGCGCGCCGAGCGCGCGCTCGACGTGCACGCGGTAGCCGTTGTGCACGGTGTGCCGCCCGCTCAGCGGCTCCTGCCCGAAGACGGTGTCGATGTAGGCCGCGCTGACCTGCTGGCGGAGCAGATCGGCAAACAGGCGCGGCACCGTTGCATCGGGCTCTTCGCTCAGCGGCGTGATCCCGCCGGGCAGCCACCATTGGCCGGCCCAGGGCGGGTGATCGGGCCGGCGGTGCAGCAGCAGGACGCGGCCGGCGGCGTCGAAGCTGGCGCCATAGCCGATGATTAGGGCGTCGGGCACGAACGCGCTCCAGTTGCTGCGGGCCGGCCGGTTGGGGGCTGTGGGGGCTGCATGACGGCTGCGCCGCCTCAGTAGCCCCGCGCGCCGCCGGCAGCGGCGCGGCTGCGCTGCTCGGCCAGGTCGAGCGCGGTAAACATGCCCATCGCCTTGTTGACCGTCTCCTCGAATTCGAAGCCGGGCGTGCTGTCGAAGACGATGCCGCCGCCGGCCTGCACCGAGGCGACGCCGTCTTGGATCAGGATCGTGCGGATTGTGATGGCGGTCTCCATGTTGCCGCCGAAGCCGAAGTAGCCGAGCGCGCCGGCGTAGGGGCCGCGCTGGTCCTGCTCGAGCTCCGAGATGATCTCCATCGCGCGGATTTTCGGCGCGCCGGAGACGGTACCGGCGGGGAAGGTGGCGCGCACTGCGTCGAAGGCCGTATGGCCCGCGCCCAGCTCCGCCTCGACGTGCGAGACGAGATGCATCACGTGGCTGTAGCGCTCGACATCGAGTTCCTGCGTGACCCGCACGGTGCCCGGCTTGGCCACGCGGCCGACATCGTTGCGCCCGAGGTCGAGCAGCATGACGTGCTCGGCGATCTCTTTTTCGTCGCTGCGCAGCTCCTGCTCGAGCGCTGCATCCTCAGCCTCCGACTGCCCGCGCCGGCGCGTCCCGGCGATCGGGTGCGTGGCCACTCGGCCGTCTTCCACGATCACCAGCAGCTCCGGCGAGGTGCCGACGATCTGGTGGTCGTCCATTTCGAGGTAGTAGGTGTAGGGCGAGGGGTTCACGGTGCGCAGGGTGCGGTAGACGTTGAAGGGGTGGACGAAGGTGCCGCGCGAGAAGCGCTGCGAGTAGACGCACTGGATGACGTCGCCGGCGACGATGTAGTCCACAATCCGCTTGACATCCGAGAAGTAGGCCTCGCGCTCCATATTCGAGCGGACGGCGCCCTGACGGCCGCTCGGCTCCGGTGCATCGGCCGGCGGCAGCGGCTGGCCGGCTTCGAGGCGCTCCACCACCTGATCGATGCGGAACTGCGCCTGCCGGTAGGCCGACTCGGGATCACCGTCGAGCCGCGCATGGCTGACCACGCGAATCACGTGTTTGAGATGATCGAAGACGAGCACCGTATCGACGAACTGAAAGAGCGCCTCGGGCAGGCCGTGCGGATCGTTGGGCGCGGCCTGCACGCGGGGCTCGAAATGGCGGATCGCCTCGTAGGCGAGGTAGCCGACCGCGCCGCCGCAGAAAGGGGGCAAATCGGGGCTGGCAACCAAATCGAAGCGGTCGAGCTCTTGCTCGACCAGCCGCAGCGGATCCTCGCCGCCGCCCGCGGGCGCGCGCAGCACGCGGTAGGGCTCGGTGCCGATGAACGAATAGCGGCCGGGCCGCTCGCCGCCCTCGACCGATTCGAGCAGAAATGAGTAGGGCCCGCGCTTGACCTTGAGAAAGGCAGAGACGGGCGTTTCGAGGTCGGCCAGGACTTCGCGGTAGATCGGCGCGAAGTTGCCGCCGCCACGCTGCGCGAGCGCTTTGAACTCTGCAAGCGAAGGTTGATGCTCGCCGGTGGGGGGCATGGGCTGGTGCTCCAGGGGTACAGCGCGGCCGCGTGGCGGGCCGCGGGCGTTCGCGTCTTAGGACTCGACGCTTCGCCAACCCCCTTCACCGCCGGACGTGCGGTGCCGCGCCGGCAGCCGACGGGCCGGATCGCGGGAAACCTGGGCAAGGTCCACAGTGCGCGGCATCGCAGCTCCCAGCGCTCAGCGTAGGGCGCAGTCCGCCAATGTCAATCCGCAGGGCTCTCTGCAGCTTCTGCTGCAGGAGGGTATTGTGCTTCCCCTGCCTTCGGCATCTCCCCCGCAAGTGGGGGGAGCGGGGGGCCGTGGGTGTGGCTGCGCAGGGCGGCGAGCTTGTGTTCGAGGGACTGCAAGCGCGACTCCAGGCTATTGGCCGCGACGCGGGCGGCGATCGCTTCGAGCAGTGCGGACCAGGGGAAGTCGGCGCCTGGATCGGACTTGGTCGTGCAGAGCTCGCTGTGGCCGATGTGGCGGCGGCGGTCGACCGGAATGCCGTACTTGCGGCACTGGTACGCGGCCCAGGCGGCGGCTGTCTGGAACTGGCGCGAGCCGGGCGTGAAGGTGCGGCCGATATCACGTGCGAAGCCCTCGATTTCGATTGAGAGCATGCAGGTGTTGTAGGAGACATACTCGCTGCGCCACCAGGCAGGGCGGGGGAACCGAGTGTTGGGGCGGGAGCGGGTGCGGGTGCCTTGGGCCCAGGCGAAGTCGCGGTCGCGCACCATTTGCCAGAGGTCGCCGTCGGAGTCGGCGTAGTAGCCGGTCGAGGCGTTGGCCTGAGGGTTCTGGAACCAGCGCGGGGTCGCTTCGTGATCGTCCCACGGCTCTTCGGGGGTGTGGTAGCAGAGGGCGAGTTGGCGGCGCGGGGCGCCGCCGTAGGGGCGGTCGGCGGCGGGGCTGTAGTTGGAGCGGTGCGCCGGAGCCCAATGCAGGGCGGCGCCGGCGGGGAGGCCGCTGATTCCCTCCAAGTCGGGCGGGCGGTCCGCCGCGGCGCTCACGCGGAGCCTCCGGATGCTCCGGAGGTTCCGCCGCCATCGCGCGGTTCGCGGCTGCGCAGCAAGCCGTAGGCGGCGGCCACGGCGATCGCCATGGTGCGCACGGAGTCGCCCGCGCCGGCGGTGCCCAGCGCGCCGGTTTCGAGCAGCGCCCAGACGCTGATCACACCTAGCGCGATGGCGGCGCGGACGCTGCCGCGCGGCAGCCAGAGCGGTTCGCGGCGGTCGGGCCGGCGGGGCGGGCCGGTGCGGGCGGTCTCGGGTTGGTTGGTCATCGGTGCTTCCTTATCCAGCGCCGCGGGCGATGAAGCCGGCGGCGAGGCCGATCGCGGCGAGCAGCACGGTGCCGCCTCCAAACGCAAACGCGCCGACGGGAAACCCGTTCGGCGCTCGGAGGCGCGCGCGGCGCAGCTGGATGAGAACAAACGTACTGTCAGGCGCCGAGCGGCGCAACAGCGCTCTGTTAGCGGCGCTGCACAGCGCTGTGCGGCAGGGTGCGGAGTCAGCCGGTCGGCTTTTGGCCCGACATCAGCGCGACGGGCCGCAGCGCCTCAACCGCGCGCGCGCCGGCGGTGCTGGGGCGCAGCTCGGGCGCCGCGGCGGGCGCGGCCGCCGGCAGCGGCGCGCGCCTGATGATCCGCAGCCAGCCGAGCGCGCCGAACAGCGCGCAGGCGAGGCTGAGCAGGCCCAGCAGGCCCATCACTTCGCGCTCGCCGAACAAATCGGCGATGAAGCCGACCGGCAGGCCAATCAGCATCTGCAGGCCCCAGGCCATCATTGTGAAACTCATCACCCGCCCGTAGTAGGCCGGTTCGGTCTTGGTCATGATGTGGGCTTGCAGCAGCATCATCGGCCCCTGCAGGCCGGGGCCCATGATCGCCAGAGCGATCGCGGCCTGGCCGTAGGAGCCGGCGCCGGCGAGGACGAAGTGGCCGACGCCCATCAGGCCGATCATCGCCAGCAGCACCGGCCAGGCCCAGCGCGAGGCGGCCAAGCCGGCGATGATCAACCCGGCCGCGGCGGCGCCGAATCCGTAGACGAGCAGCAGCAGCCCTTGGTCGGCCGCGGGCCGATCGAGCTGCTCGACCATGTAGCGCGGCAGCACGATGCGGAAGACGGAGCCGACCACGATCGTGGCCACGAGCAGCAGCATCATGAAGCGCAGCTGCGGGCGCCGCCAGATGTAGAGCGCGCCGGCGGCGATGTCGCGGCGCACGCTGCGCAGGGGCGCGGCGGCGGGCCGCTCGGCCTGGGCCGGCAGGCGGCGGTAGCGCATTAGCGCGACGGTCGCGACGCCGAGGAAGACCAGCGCGGCCATGATGATGTAGGTGCCGCCCGCGCCGAGCGATGTCTTGACCAAGATCGAAGCGATAAAGGGCGAGAACGGCTGGCCCCAGAGATACGACATCTGGCTCAGCACGATCGCGTTGGCGACGAGTCTGGGCCCCACGATGTCGGCGGTGAAGGCCTGGCGCGCCGGGCTCATGAACACGAAGGTCATGCCGAGCAAGAGCGAAAGCACGAAGAAGAGCGGCAGCGTCAGCAGGCCGACGGCGAGCAGCAGCCCGACCAGGGCCAAGATCGCCGCGCCCGCGCCCTGCCCCAGCACGATCAACCACTTGCGGTTGACCCGGTCCGCAACCACGCCGCCGAAGGGTGAGAGGAAGAACATCGAGAGGCCGATCGCAAAGGCGATCGTGCCGACCGCGGCGTTGGTGCCCGAGAGCTCCTCGGCCACCACGCCCATCGTGAACATCATCATCATGTAGGCGAGCGTCGCGAAGAGCGTGCCCGCGAACAGGATGCGGAACTGCCGGTGGCCGAGCGCGGCGAACGTCGCGCCGAACCAAGCGGAGATTATTCGGGTCACGCGAAGAGTCTACCGCCGCTCAGCGGGCGGCCTTCTGCGCCGACATCAAGGCCGTCGGGCGCAGGCCCACGGGCGGCGGCGGCAGCGCTGCGCCGGCGAGGCTGGGTGCGGCTGCCAGGCCGGGGGTCGCTGCGGGGGTTTTGCGCACCCAGGTGATCCAGCCGAGCGCGCCGAGCGCGACCACTATGAACGTGATCAGCCCCACGCCGGCCAGCACTTCGCGCTCGCCCAGAGCATCGGCGGCGATGCCCGCCGGCATGCCGGCGAACGACGAAATGCCCCAGGACATCATCGAGAAGGCGGTCACGCGGCCCAGATAAGCAGGCTCGGTGGACATGACCAGCTTGGCTTGCAGCAGCAGCACCGGGCCCTGCACACCCGGGCCGAGCACGGCCATTGCGGCGACCGCGGCGCCGTAGGTCCCCGCTTGGGAGAGGAACAGGTAGCCGAGGCCCATGACGGCCATGAGCGCGAGGATCAGCGGCCAGGACCAGCGCGAGGTTGCGAGGCCCGCGATCAGCAGCGCGACGGCCGCCGCCGCCACGCCGTTGACCAGCAGCATCAAGCCCATATCGGTCGCGGCGCGGTCCAGGTGGAATTCGAGCAGCGCCGGCGCGAGGACGCGGAAGAGATAACCGATCACGACAGAGGCGGCGAAGAGCAGGATCATCAGGCGCAGCTCGCGGCGGCGGAAGACGTAGCGCGCGCCGGCGGCGAGGTCGGCGGCGATGCTGGACCGCGGGCCGCTGCTGCGCTCTTGCTGATTGGGCATCAGCGCCATCGTGAAGACGCCGATCGAGACGAGCGCGCCCATCACGATGAAGGTGCCGCCGCCGCCGATCACGCTGGCGATCAGCACGGCGGCGATCATCGGCGCGAGCGGCTGCCCCCAGGTCTGGGCGAGCTGATTGAGCGCGACCGCGTTGCCGATCAGGCGCGGCCCCACGATGTCGCGGGTGAAGGCGTGGCGGGCCGGGCCCATGAAGACGAACGTGGCGCCGAGCACCAGCATCAGCAGAAAGAAGAGCGGCAGATTGAGCACGCCCAGCAAGAGCAGCGCGCCGGTCAGCGCGAGGATCGCCGCACCGGCGCCCTGCCCAAGCACGATCATGCGTTTGCGGTTGACCCGATCGGCGATCACGCCGCCGATCGGTCCGCCGATCAGCATCGAGATGCCCGTGCCCATGCCGACGAAGCCGACCGCCGAGTTGCTGCGTCCGAGGGCGAAGGCGACCACCGACAT
>CAYFZI010000014.1:0-54949 GCA_964347635.1 uncultured Dehalococcoidia bacterium | reverse complement strand
GCCGACTGGGATGTGGAGCGTGCTGCACAAGCTGATCCCGCCGCCGCCCGGATTCATCAAACAGAAGATCGAGCCGGATCAGATCCGCACCTACCGCACGCGGGTGGCCGACGAGACGGTGTACGTGTCGGACGACTGAGCGGAGGCGCTCGCCCGCTTCACGCCGCCCGTCGTCCGTCGCACCCGCCCCCTCCGCCATTGTCGCGGCAATGGCGCCGAGTCGTCTACCGGGTGTCCGTGCCGCTTGCGACGAGATACCCGCGGCAAGCGCGGGCATGACGGAAGGGGGGGCAACGGAACCGGGGGCGATGCAGTTAAAACGCGGGTCCGCTTGTCGGCAGTCTCGGCCGCCACCGCTCTGGTCAATGCGTGCACGCCTGCTTTGGCGGCCGAATAGCCGGCGGTGCCGGCGATGCCTCCGATCGCGCCGACCGACGAAGTGGAAATGACCGAGCCGCCGCCCGCCTGCTCCAGCAGCGGGATGCCGCACTTCATACCCAAAAAGATGCCGCTCAGATTGATGGCCGGATAGTCGTTCCAGAGCGCTTCAGCAAGCTCGGGAATCGTGCGCGGCGGCGGCGAGCCGCCGCCTGCGTTGTTGAAGACGATCTGTAAGCCGCCGAAGCGCACGGCGCCGGCCGTGAAGGCGGATCGCAGCGCCGCCGCGCTGCGCACATCGGCAGCGACTGACAGCGCCTGGTCCCGGCCGATGTCAACGACATCCAGGCGGCGCGCCTGCGATCACTCAACGACGGCGCCTTCTTGGGTGCAGGGCGGGCGGCGCGGCCTATGCCGGCGCCCGCCCCGGTCACCAATGCGGCCTTGCCTTCGAGCCGCCGGCCGCGGCTCGCTCTCTCGCTGCAGTGTGCGGGCCGGCGGGGCTCAAAAGGGTTAGAGGGTTAGAAGCCCTTGAAGTTGGGCTCGCGCTTTTCGGCGAAGGCGCGCGGACCCTCCTTGGCGTCTTCGGTGGAGCGGGCGATGACCATCGCGTGGTCGGCCATCTCCAGCGCCTCGTGCAGGCCGGTCACGGCTGAGCGGTAGGCGAGGCGCTTGATCAGCTGCACGGAGACGGCCGGCATGCGGCAGATCTCGTTGGCGAACTCGAGCGTCTGATCCATCAGCTCGGCGCCGGGCGCGACGCGGCTGACATAGCCCATCTGCAGAGCTTCCTCCGCCGTGAAGATGCGCCCGGTCCACATCAGTTCGAGCGCTTTGGACATGCCGACAATGCGGGGCAGGTAATAGGCGCCGCCGTCGCCGGGGATCAGCGCCATGCGCACATAGGCCATGCCGAATTTGGCGCGGTCGGAGGCGAAGCGCAGGTCGGCCATTGAGGCCATATCCATACCGGCGCCGACAGCGGCGCCGTTGACCGCGGCGATGTAGGGCTTCTCCATGTTGAAGAGCGCGCGGGGGACGCGCTGAACCGAGTGGCGCAGGCTGTTGCGGTTGGCGGCGGGGGCGTTTGGGTCGCCGCCGAGCACATCAGCGCCGGCCCGTTCACGGCTGACATCGGCGCCCGAGCAGAAGCCGCGCCCGGCCCCGGTCACGATCACCGCGCGCACGCCCTGGTCTCGGCCCGCGTCGATGATGTACTGCTGCCAGAGATCGAGCATCTCGTTGCTGAAGGCATTGAGCTTTTCGGGGCGGTTGAGCGTGATGATCGCGACATGGCCCTGCACGTCGTAGAGCACTGGTGCGTCGTCGGTCGTATCGGTCATGAGGGGCCTTTCCGTTGTATGCCGCGCCGGGCCGCATCAGTCAGTGCATGCCGGTCAGTTCATGCGGATCCCGCCGTCGACGTTGAGCGATTGGCCGGTGATGTTGCGGGCGTTGTCGGAGGCGAGGAAGACGGCGGCCATGCCGATGTCTGCAGGCGTTTGCTCGCGTCCGAGCGGGCAGTTGGCTGCCAGGAAGGCCTCAAAGTTCTGGCGCCGGTCGACCACTTCGTCAGCCGCGTCGCCGGCGATCATGCCCTCCAGTTTGCGCCACAAATCGGTCCAGAGCAGGCCGGGGCAGATCGCGTTGACGTTGATGTTGTCGCGCCCGAGCTCCGCAGCCAGCGTCTGCGTGATGCTGATCGCGCCGGCCTTGGAGGCGGAGTACGCGCCGATCCCGCCGCCTTGGCGGCCGGCGATCGAAGCGATGTTGACGATCTTGCCGCTGCCCTGCTCACGCAGCGACGGCACAACAGCCATCGAGACTTTCCAGATGCCCTTCAGGTTGACCTCGAAGCAGCGGTCCCAATCGTTCTCGTCTTCGTCGCGGCCGGTGTGATCAGGCGCGACGCCGGCATTGTTGACGAGGATGTTGATCGGCCCCAGCTGTTCGACCGCCTGCTCAACGGCGCGCCCAATCGATTGCTCGTCGGTGACATCGAGCTCGACAGCGAGACAGCGGCGGCCGAGCGCCCGAACCTCTGCTGCGGTCTGCTCTGCGGTCTCGATGAGCAGGTCGCCAATGATCAGGTCGGCGCCGGCTTTGGCCAGCTCGAGCACGATGCCGCGGCCGATCCCGCGCGCACCGCCGGTGACCAAAGCGATCTTGCCGTCCAAATCGGTCATTGTGCTGCCCTTTCCGTGGCTGTCGCTCAGGGTAACGGCTAGGCGGGCTCTGTCTGCCGGGGAATGCGGGCCAAGGCGATCAACAGCAGCAGCGTGATGAGGTTGACGGCGGCGACAGCGGCCAGCACGGGCGTGTAGTCGTCCACGGCGTCGAGCAGTAGGCCGGCGGCGAAGGGGCCGATCGCCAGGGCGGCGTTGCCAATCGCGGTCTGCAGCGCCATCAGCGTGCCGAGCCGGCGCAGCCCGAACACGTCCGCGGCGATTAGCCCCTGCAGGGGCATGGTCTGCCCCCAGACGAGGCCGGCGATCACGGCGGAGAGGTAGATCCAGAAGAGCGGTCCGGCGGCCAGCAGCGCGAGAGTCCCGAGCAGCATGACGGCGTAGCCGGCGCCGAGCGCGGGCCGCAGGCCGAGCAGCGCGGCCATCGGCCCGATCAGGGCGCGGCCCGGGATCGAGAGGAAGCCGCGCAGGCCGGTGAGGTAGCCCCCGGCGGTGAGCGAGAGGCCGGCGGCGGTGGCGGCCGGCACGAAGTGGTTGAGCAGCGCGCCGAGTCCGAAGGAGGAAACGGCGACCATCGCCAGCATCAGCAGGACTTCGGTCGAGCGCAGGGCCTCGCGCACGCCGCCGAAGCCGGCCCGCGGGGCATTCGCGCCGGCGCGCGGCGGGCCGTCACCGCTCGGAGCGGGCAGCGGCGGCAGCCGACGCACGCTGAGCACGGCGGGGATCGCGAGCAGCGCTCCAAGACCGAGCAGAATCCGCACCGCCCAGCGCCAGCCGAGCTCGTCGGTGAACAGGCCGGTGAGCGGCATGAAGACGACGGAGGAAAATCCGCCGGTGGTCACCAGCACGGTCATCGCCGCGGTCTGGCGGTGCGGGTAGAGGCGGGCGGTGATCGGCATCGTGACGTTGTAGAAGAGGCCGGCGATGGTGATCGCTCCGCCGAGCGCCCAGAGCGGGATGAAGAGCTCGACCCGCCCGGCGAAGGACGCAGCGGCGAGCAGCGCGGTGCCGGCGATCAGGCCGACGAGCAGCACCGGGCGCGGCCCGAGCGCGTCGAGCACGCGCCCGGAGAGCAGGCTGGCCGCCGCGCCCAGCAGGTAGGAGGCCATAAAGGCGGCGTTGGCCGCGCCGGAGGACCAGCCCTCTTGTTCCTGGATCGGCCCGACGATGATCCCGAAGCCGTAGAGCACGAGGCCGTAGGAGCCGATCGTGAGCAGGCCGAGCAGCAGCGCCGGCTGCCAGAGCCGCAGCCAGCCAAGCAGCCGGGCCCGGAGGTTGGGCGCCTGCAGGTCGGGCATCGGGGCAGGCTAGGTTGAGCCTGCGCGGTAGGCTGCGGTCATGACGCATGCGGCGCACATGGTGCGGGTGGAACGGCAGCGGCTGCGCTTTGCAGCAGGCCACTTTGCGACGTTTGCAGACGAGCTGGAGCCGATCCACGGGCACAACTACGACGTGATCGTGGAGGTCGGCGGCGGGCTGACCGAAGAGTCGTGGGTGATCGATTTTTCGCAGCTCAAGCGGTTGACGCGGGAGATCTGCGCGGAGCTGGACCACAAGTTTCTCTTGCAGATGCAGTCGCGGACGCTCTCGATTCGGGATGCGGGGGCGCATTTCGAGGTGCAGTACAAGCAGGAGCCGGCCTATCGGCTGCCGAAGCGGGATGTAGCGGCGCTGCCGATCGACAACACGACGGCGGAGCGGCTGGCGGAGTACATCGCCGCTCGGCTGGCGGAGCAGCTGGCGGCGTTCGGCCCGAGCGGGCTGAGCACGTTGCGCGTGGGCGTGGAGGAGATGCCCGGCCAGGCCGGCTGGTTTGAGCGGCCGCTGTGAGGCCTGAGCAGGCGGCGGTGTTGGTGCTCTACGACTCGCGCGGCGTCCTCGCCGATCTGGCCGCGTCGGTGGTTGAGGGCGCCGCTTCGGTTGGGGGCGTCGAAGTCTGGGATCGGCCGCTCGAGGAGGCGCAGCAGGCCGAGCTGCTGCGCTGCGACGCGCTGATTCTCGGCTCGCCGAACTGGACCGGCATGACCGGCCGGCTCAAGCACTGGATGGACTACACGGGCGACCTCTGGGAAAGCGGCGAGCTGGCCGGCAAGGTGGGGGCCTGCTTCACCGCCGGCTGGTCCCGCTCGGCGGGCACCGAAGCGACGCTGCTGCAGCTCTTTCATCTGCTGATCGGCCACGGCATGGTCTTCGTGGGGCTGCCCTGGAGCGAATCGATGCGCGAGTCGGGCTCCTACTATGGGGCCGCGGCCTACGGCCGAGCGACCGACCTAGACCGCGAGCAGGCCCGCCGGCTGGGCCGTCGCACGGCGCAGTTTGCGCTGCGCCTGAAGCAGACGGAGGAGCGCGCAGAATGACCGACTACGAGAATGTGCTGGTGGATATCGATGGGCCGGTGGCGACGATCACGCTGAATCGGCCGGAGAAGCTGAACGCGATCTCGGGCGGCTTGCGCGATGATCTGGAGGCGGCGCTGCGCGAGCTGAATCCGGGCGACGCAGTGCGGGTGATTCGGCTCAAGGGCGCCGGGCGGGCGTTCTGCGCGGGCTACGACCTGACGCCCGAGCGGGGCGCGCTGCAGTGGCGCCCCAATCAGCGCAGCGGCGACCGGGCCTGGGAGCTGGGCGAATCGCGGATCGCGCTCGACCGCGAGGGGCTGCGGGTCAGCGTTGAGCGCTGGCTCTGGATGTGGTCCTACCGCAAGCCGATCATCGCTCAGGTGCACGGCTGGTGTCTGGCCGGCGGCGGCGAGATGATCGGTGCCTGCGATCTGGTCTTTGCTGCGGAAACCGCGCGCTTCGGGCACCCCGCGGGGCGGGCGATCGGGATTCCGCCCACGCTGGGGATGTGGCCGATCAAGATCGGGCTGCTCAAGACCAAGGAGCTGCTCTTCAGCGGCGACACGGTGGACGCGATCGAGGCGGAACGGATCGGGATGATCAACCGGGCGATCCCTGAGGAGCGGCTCGACGCCGAGACGATGGCGTACTGCCAGCGGATCGCACACGTGCCGCTGGACGGGCTGACGGTGCACAAACACAGCGCGAACCGCTGGTTCGAGCTGATGGGCCTGCGCGTGGCGGCGGCGGAGGGCGCGGAGTTCGACGCGATCTGGCACGAAGCCCCTTCAATCGACGAGTTCGCGCGGATTTCGCGCGAGAAGGGGCTCAAGCTGGCGCTCGAGTGGCGCGATGATCCGTTCGGCGACGGCCGCGGCGCCATTCGGCGGCGCAGCTAGGCGCGTTCAGCCTCGTGCCCCGGCCGCTGCCGACCGCCGCAACCGCGCGCGTGCGCGGGTTCGACCTGCGCGTGTGGGAGTGGGCGGCGCGCACCGAACCCGAGGCAACGGTCGTGTTGGTGCACACGACGGGCTTCCACTCGCGCACCTGGGACGCGGTGGTGCGGCTGCTGCCCGCCTCGTATCGGGTCTTTGCGCTGGATATGCGGGGCCACGGGGCGTCGCAGGATCCAACCACGCAAGCAGAATGCTCGTGGCGCGAGATGGCGGCGGATGTCGAGGCGTGGCTGGCGCAGCGCGGGCTCAGCGGCGCGGTCGCGGCCGGGCACTCGATGGGCGGCGCGGTGCTGGCGCTGACCGCGGCCGCGGCGCCGCAGCGGATCGGCGCGCTGGTGCTTGTCGATGCGGTGATTCCACAGTTCGATGACCCGCTCTCGACCGCGCTGCCGCCGGGCAATCTGGCCGGCGCGGCGCGCAAACGGCGGCGGCTCTGGCCGTCGCCGGCGGCGATGGCGCAATCGCTGGCCGGGCGCGGTGCATTCGTCGATTGGGCGCCGGGGCTGTTGGAGTCCTACTGCCGCTACGGGCTAACACCGGATGCGGGCGGCGAGTGGCGGCTGCTCTGCGAGCCGCAGGTGGAGGCGTGGACGTTTGAGCACGCGCCGACCACGAATCCGTGGCCGGAGCTGCCGCTGATCGGTCAACCGACGATCGTGATGCGGGCCGGCGCGTCGGGCCATCCCTCGCCGACAGGTCCCAGCGCGGCGAACGTCATTCCGAACGCGCAAGAGGCTGCAGTCGCGGATTCGGACCACTTCATTCCGATGCGCCGTCCGGACGCTGTCGCCGAACAGATCGCCACCGCCGCCCGGCAGCGCCGCAGCGGCTAGGCGGCGCCTCCACAGACAGGCCCTATAGGAAATAGGGCGCTACTCAAACACCCCTTCGACGAGCAGATCGACGTATTCATCGTCGCTGAGGCCAACGATCTCTTTCCAGACGTACTCGTTGTCTTCGCCGAGCAGCGGGGCGGCCTTGTGCAGGTTGGCGGGGGTTTCGGAGAGGCGGAAGGAGGGGCCGTCGTAGGCGCGGCGGCCCATGGCGGGGTGATCGAGCATCCAGAAGTGACCGCGGTGCTCGAGCTGCGGGTCGTTGCGGAGGTCTTCGGGGGTTTGGACGACGCCGGCGGGGACGCCGGCCGCCTGCAGCGCCTGTATCAGCGCTTCGGCGGGCTGGGTGCGGGTCCAGGCCGCGATCAGGGCGTCGAGCTGGTCCTGGTTGCTGAGGCGGCCGCTGCGCGTGCGGAAGCGCTCGTCGCGGGCCCACTCGGGATGTCCGGCGGTCTCGGCGAGCGCCTGCCACTCGGCGTCGCTGGTGCAGGCGAGGGCGATCCAGCGGTCGTCATCTTCGCCGCGCGCGGCGCAGCGGTAGGTGCCGTGCGGGGCGTGGTCGAGGTGGCGCGCGCCGAGCGCCTCCTGCTCGCGGCCGTTGACGGTGTAATCGAGCATCATGGTCTCGGTGGCGTGGATCGCGGCTTCCAGCTGGCCGAAATCGATGTTCTGACCTTCGCCGCTGCGCTCGCGGTGGTCGAGCGCGGCGATCAGCGCGGCGGCGGCGAAGTGGGGAACGAGGAAATCGGTATAGGCGACGCCGGTGCCGATCGGCTCCTCGCCCGGGTAGTGGGTGAGGTGCGAGATCCCAGCGGCGGCCTGCAGCACGTGGCCGTAGCCCTGCCACATCGCCCACGGGCCGGTCAGGCCGTACATCGGCATCGAGATCATGATCAGGTCGGGGCGCAGCTGGCGCAGATCGTCGTAGGCCAGGCCCCAGGCGCGCATCGCTTTGGGCGTGAACGATTCGGTCACGATGTCGCACTGCGCGATGATCCGTTTGGCCAGCGCGACGCCCTGCGGATGCTGCAGGTTGAGCGAGCAGCAGAGTTTGGAGGAGTTGAAATCGGCGTAGTAGCCGCTGTTGTCGAGGCCGGGCTGGTCGTCGGCGAAGGGCGGCGCGCGGCGCAGCGGCTCAGGGCGGACGCTGCTCTCAATCCGAATCACCTCCGCGCCGTGATCGGCGAGGTACTTGGAGACAAGCGGCCCGACGCCGACCCAGGCGAAATCGGCGACGCGGATCCCCGCAAAGGCGTTATCGGGGAGGGTGCCGTGATCGGTCATGCTGCGCCCTTCTAGCTTTTGCTCGCTTGTCTAGCGTGCTGGACGCACTAGATCACGCCGTCGGCGGCGAGCTGCTCGATTTCATCCTCGGCGAGGCCGAGCAGGCCGCCGTAGACCGCGCGGTTGTGTTCGCCCAGGTGCGGCGCGCGGCGGCGCGCGGAGAGCGGTGTGGCCGAGAGCTTGGCCCAGGGGCCGGGGTAGGTGATCCGTTCGCCGACGTCTTCGTGTTCGAGCTCGGTCCAGTAGCCGCGCGCGGCGAGCTGTTCATTTTCGAGCAGGTCGGCGGGCGTGTGGACGATCCCCCAGCCGTTGCGAATCTGCTGCGCCTCGGCGACCAGCTGCGCGCGGGGGAAGCGCTTGCAGAAGCGCACGAGCACTTCGTTGAGGTGGTCGCCGTCGGCGCCGCTGGGCGGGAGCAGCAAGCCTTGGGTCGCATCGAGCTTGGCCAGCCATTCCTCGGAGGCGAGGTCTTCGGCCATGCCGTGGCTGTCGAGCCACTCGATGGTCTGGCGCGCGGTGAGGCCGAAGAGTCCGCCGTAGGAGAGCGCGGCGACGTGGCCGTCGGCGGCTTCGTAGACGTACTGGCCGCTCTGGTAGCCGCCGATGTTGCGCCCGTTGCCCGGCCGCCCGATGTTGATCCGGCGGATGTCCCAAGTCGGCATCGCGTTGTCGTGGGTGAAGGTGACGGCCTCCTGCATCGACTGGTCGACGTGCTGGCCGCGCCCGCAGCGGGTGCGGTGGTAGTGGGCGATCATCGTGCCGACGACAGCCTGCGCGGAAGCCTGGGTGTATCCCTGCGCGGCGGAGGGGCGAATCGGCGGGCGGCCTGGAGCGCCGCAGAGCGAGGCCAGCCCGCCCATCGCCGCGCCGATCAGGTCGCTGGCGCGCCACTGTGCGTAGGGGCCCTCCTGGCCGAACGGCGTGATCGAGGTCATCACGAGCCGCGGGTTGCGGGTGTGGATCACGCCCCAGCCGAGGCCAACCGCAGCCATCGCGCCGGGCGGCGCGGACTCGATGATGAAATCGGAGCGGTCGGCCAGCTCGAGAAACAGCTCGCTGCCGCGCGGTTTGCTGAGGTCGAGCGTGGCGCCGCGCTTGGAGTGGTTGAATGTCCACCAAAAGAGTGAGCGCTCGGGGTGCGGCGTGTCGCGGTAGAAGGGCGCGTTCCAGCGCGCCGGGTCGCCCTCGGGGCCTTCCAGCTTGATCACGTCGGCGCCCAGCTCGGCCAGCATCCGCCCGGCCAGATGGCCCAGTTCGTTGGTCAGATCGAGGACGCGGAAGGGGGCGAGCGGACCGCTCGGAAGATCTTCGGGCATGACGCCTCCGCGGCGCCTCTCGGCGCGCCTCACAGTCTCGCAGTCTCGCTGATGGTGCGGAGCATGGTAGTGGAGGCGGCGCGCTAGCTTCGCCGCATGCAGCGGCACCTGGCGCGGGCGATCGATGCGGCGTTCTTTCGCTGGCAGGTGCGGGCGGCGCAGCTGCGGCGGCGCACAGCCTGGCCGCCGGCGCACGATCTGCAGCAGCTGCGGGCGGGCGCGTGGCGCACGCCGCGGATGGGCGGCGGGCCGGCCGCCGAGCTGACGCTGGAGCAAAGCGCCGAAGGAGCGGGCTTGGCATTCGCCTCGAGCGAGCCGTATGCGCAGCCGCACGACCGCGTCGCGCGCGGGCGGCTGTATCTGCCGGCGGGCGCGGTGCGCGGGGCGGCGCTGCTGATCCCCGGAGCGCTGACAGGTGCGCCGCGGAACGGCTCGCAGCGGCTCTATCCGCGCGTCGCAGCGGCGTTCACCAGGCTGGGCTTGGCGGCGGCGCGGATCGAGCTGCCGCTGCACGAGCGCCGCGCGCCGGCCGGCGAGATTTCAGGGCACGAGATGTTTCAGGGCGATCTGTTCACCTATGCGCGGGCGGTCGCGCAAGGCGTGCGCGATGTGCAGGCGCTGGCCGGCTGGCTGCGCGCGGAGTACGGCCCGGTCGGCCTCTGGGGGCTGAGCTTGGGCGCGCTGATTGGGGCCTTGGCAGCGCAGCATGATGCGCGGTTGTCGTGGGCGGTGCTGCTCCAGCCGCCGCTGCAGCGAGACGCCGCCTGGCGGTCGCCGTTCTCCGCGCCGATGCGGGAGCAGATGCTGGCAGCCGGGCTGGCGCGCGGGGAAGTGGAGGCGGTGCTGGGCGGGCTGGCGCCGTCGGGATCGCCCGCGGTGTCGGCCGCGCGTATCCTCTTGCAGTGCGGGCGCTGGGATCGCCTGGCGCCGGCGGCGGGGATCGCAGCGCTGGCGCAGCGCTGGCCGGGTGCGCAGCTGCGCATCTACGACGAAGGCCACATCAGCATGCTGTTCGGTCGCCGCTGGCTGGATGACGGAGCGCAGTTCGTGGAGCGGCAGCTGCGCGCGGAGCGCTAGAGCCTGTTCATCTGGGGCCGCCTTGGCTGAAGGCCGCCGGGGTCGTGTTCACGCGGGTTCCCGCAGCACTGACCTCCGCTGTGAGCGTCGCCCGACTGTATGAGGTTGAGCAGGCCCTGCGCGCCCTACGCGCGCTCCCCGTTGAGCATTTGGACGGCGGGGAGGGCGGGGATGATCTCGGCGACGGCGGTGCGGAGCGCTTCGAGGTTCTGCCCTGTTTCGGCGGAGACGGGGATGCCGGCTGCGGGCAGGGCGGCGCCGTCTTCGAGCAAGTCGATCTTGTTGAGGGCGGTGATCGTCGGGCGGGCCTCGACGCCGAGCTCGGCGAGGGTGAAGCGGACGGCCTCGGCCTGCTCGGCCGCGTCCGGGTGAGTGGCATCGATCACGTGCAGCAGCAGATCCGCTTCCTGCAGCTCTTCCAGCGTCGCGCGGAAGGCAGCGACGAGCTGGGTCGGCAGCTTTTGGATGAACCCCACGGTGTCCGAGAGCAGCACCGTCTGCTCGCCGCTGAGCCGGCAGCGCCGTGTGGTTGGGTCGAGCGTTTCAAAGAGTCGGTTGCGGGCGCGGACGTTGGCCTGCGTGAGCGCGTTCATCAGCGTGCTCTTGCCGGCGTTGGTGTAGCCGACGAGGGCGACGAGGGGAATGCCGGCGCGGTCGCGCCGGCGGCGCTGCTCGCGGCGGTGGGTGCGGACGCGCTCAAGATCCTTTTTGAGCCGCTTGATCTGGTTGCGGATCAGGCGGCGGTCTGTCTCCAGCTGGGTTTCGCCGGGGCCGCGCGAGCCGATCGCGCCCTCCATCCGTTCGAGGTGCGACCACTGCCCGGCGAGGCGCGGAAGCAGGTATTCGTGCTGGGCGAGGGCCACCTGCACCGCGCCCTCGCGGGTGCGCGCGCGCTGGGCGAAGATGTCGAGGATCAGCGCGGTGCGGTCGATGATCTTGCAGCTGAGGCGGTTTTCGAGCGTGCGCTGCTGCGCGGGCGTGAGCTCGTCATCGCAGATCACCACGCTGGCGCGCAGGTCCCCGCGCATCGCGGCGAGCTGCTCGAGCTTGCCCTTGCCGATCCAGGAGCGCGGGTCGGGGTGCGGGCGGCGCTGGATGACGCGGGCGAGCGGAGCGGCGCCGGCCGTTTCGGCGAGCTGCGCGAGCTCATCGATCGAGGCTTCGGCGTTCCAGTGGTTGGCGCGGCGCGAATCGACGCCGACAAGGATGGCGCGCTCGCGCGGCGGGCGGGTGGGGTGTTGGGGGGAACGAGAGCGGCTAATGGGGTGCTCCGAATCTGGGACGCGATGCAGTGCAGCGCACGCGGTGCAACGGGCATGCGGGGCGGAGGCCTCGGTTGAGGCGGCGGGGGCGCCAAGCGACTATCGGCGAATGCGCATCGACGGTTCCAGATCCTTCCCCGCCAGTGTAGCCGCTCGGACAGTCGGGAGTGCTTTGCAACACGCAAGGCGCGTGCTCTTGATGCTGCGCAAAGAGAGCACGGGCGAACAATGCTGATGCACGGGCCGTGGAGAGGCCGCGCGGAGCGGCCTCACGGCTAGCCGCTCGTGAAGGCGGCGATCCGCTCCACTCCTTCATCGACCTCGTCGTCGGGCAGGGTGAGCGAGAGGCGGATGTAGCCCTCGCCGGAGGGGCCGTAGCCGTTGCCGGGGGTGACGACGACGCCCTGCTCTTCGATCAGGCGGGCGGCGAAGTCGGCGCTCGACTGCGCGGCGGGGATTTTGGCCCAGACGTAGAGCGAGGCGCGCGGGCGCAGCACCTCCAGCCCGATCGCTTCGAGCGCGGCCGCCACCTTGTCGCGGCGGCGCTGCAGGATTTGATTGTTGGCCGCGATCACCGATTGATCGCCGCGCAGCGCGGCGATCGCCATCTGCTGAATCGCCTGAGGGATGCCGCTGTCGATGTTGGACTTGACGCGCAGCAGCGCATCGACCATCTCAGCGTTGCCGCAGGCCCAACCGACCCGCCAGCCCGTCATGTTGAACGACTTCGAGAGCGAGAAGTACTCCATCCCTGCCGCGCGCGCGTCGGGCGCCTGCAGATAGGCAGGCGCCTGATAGCCGTCGAAGGCGACATCGCAATAGGCGTTGTCGTGCAGCACGGCGATCTCGCGGCGCAGGCCGAACTCGGCGGCCTGCTGGAAGAAGCCGGGTTCAGCCGTCGCCCCGGTGGGGTTGTTGGGGTAGTTGAGCCAGAGCACACGCGCGCGCGCGCAGAGCTCTTCGGGGACAGCGTTGAGGTCGGGCAGCCAATCGTTCTCGGCGGTCAGCGGCAGGTAGTGCGACGCGCCGCCGGCGAACATCGTGCCGATCGCGTAGACGGGGTAGGCCGGGTCGGGCACGAGCGCGGTGTCGCCTGGGTCGATGAAGCAGAGGGCGGTGTTGGCGATCCCCTCCTTGGCGCCGATCAGGGGCACGATCTCCGCCGCCGGGTCGAGGCGGACCGCGAAGCGCTGCGCCATCCAGTGGGCGATCGCCTCACGCAGCTCGGGCAGGCCCTCGGTCTCGGGATATCGGTGGTTGGCGGGCCGATCGGTGTGCGCGTGCAGCGCTTCGAGGATGTGCGGATGGGTGGGCAGGTCGGGATCGCCGATCCCGAACGAGATCACGCGGACGCCCTTTGCGCGCTGCTCGGCGATGCGGCGGCTGATCTCGACGAAGAGATAGGGCGGAAGCGATTGGACGCGCTGTGCGGTGCGCATTTAGAACCGCCCCCAAATCTTGCCGACCTTGACGTAGGTGACGACCTTATCGTCGTGCAGCCGCTCGATCTCGGCGGGGTCGGCGGGGCGTTGGTAGAAGAGTTCGTTGGTGATGTGGCGGAAACCGAACTGCGCGAGCAGTGGGTCGCTCATCGCCTCCATCGCGACGCGCAGGGTAAGCGAGCGGCGGTTGCGCTCCGCGCCCCAGGCCATGGCGGCAGCGAGCAGCGCGCCGGAGACATCGCTGAACGGCTGGTCGGGGGCGGCCACGAGCTCCTCAGCGGCGAGGCCGCGTTTTTCCGCTTCGGCGAGGTGGATATAGCCGCCGGGCCGGCCCTCGATTTCGGCGATCCCCACCCAGGCGGCGCCGGCGAAGAACTGCTCGCTGAGCGGCGGCGCATGCGCGGCCTCGCCGGCGGCGCGCTGTTCGAGGTCAGCGATCGCGTCGGCGTCCTCAACGCTCGCTTCACGCACGGAGATATCGGGGTTGAGCGCGGGGATCGCCTGTTCGCGGATATCGCGGCAGCGCACAACGGAGACCTCAGCGGGGCTCGGAAAAGCGGCGCCGATCAGCATCGGCTCAACGTAGTGGCGGTGCGGGAAATCGTTGTAATCGAGCGTCATCAGCTCGCACTCGGAGTGCTCGAGCGCGAGCTCGCCCATGTCGTTGAGCAGGTTGGTGAGGTGCAGGCGGATGTGGTTGATCGTGTCGAACTCGTAGAAGAGCCGCAGGTGGCGTCCGTAGGGCAGGCCGAGCACGTAGCCGTCGTCGCACTGCACGGAGAGCAGGCGAGTCGCTTTGACCAAGGCGTCGTAGTCGCGCTCGGGCTGATTGCGGAACGTGATCGGGCGCGCCGCCAGGGTCTCGTGCAGCTCGCGCACCATGCCGGGCGCGCGGTCCTGGTCGTAGGCGGAGTAGTCAGGCGTGACCATCGGCAATCCTCATCATCCAGTCCTCAGGGATAGCGCCTTCGAAGCTGAACTCGGCGGGGCCGGTCATGTAGACCGATGCGGCGGGGTCGGCGGGGCCGTCCCAAGCGATCCGAAGCTCGCCGCCGGGCAGCGCGATAACGGCTTGGGCAGCGCTCAAGCCGCGCAGCCGGGCGGCAACGAGCACGGCGCAGGCGCCGGAGCCGCAGGCCAGCGTCTCGCCGACGCCGCGTTCCCAGACGCGCATCTTGAGCCGGTTCGGCGCGAGCACGTTGACGATCTCGAAGTTGGTGCGGTTGGGGAAATCGGGGTGGTGCTCGATCGCGGGGCCAACCTCGGCGAGGGGGAACTGGTCGACATCCTGATCCGTGAACAAGACGGCGTGGGGGTTGCCCATGCCGACGCAGGCCACCTCGAATCGGCCGGCATCGGTGCGCAGCTCGTGCCGTAGGACGGGGCCGCGGCCGTCCGCGCGGACGGGGATTTGGTCCGGTTCGAGGTAGGCGGGGCCGACCGCAACGCGGACCTCTTCGATGCGGCCCGCGTCGTCATCGAGCTCGGCGTGGAGGACGCCGGCGCCGGTTTCGATTGGCAGGCGCCCGTTCGCGGGGCGGATGCCGGCGCGCTCGACGAGGTACTTGGTGAAGCAGCGGAAGCCGTTGCCGCACATCTGGCCGTCGGAGCCGTCGGCGTTGACGATCGTCATCCGCGCGGCCGCAGCCTCGGCGTCTTCGGCGAGCAGGATTCCGTCCGCGCCGATGCCGAAGTGGCGGTCGCAGATTTTCGCCGCCGCGGCGGCCCAGTCGAGCTCGAGGCGCTCGGCGAGCGGGCCGCGTGCGTCGACCAGCACGAAATCGTTGCCCGCACCGTGGACTTTGAGGAAGGGGATCGACATGTTGGGCTGCTCAGTATCCGCCGGCGTCTGCGCGACGGGCGCAGGCTGGCTTCATCTTAGCCGCGCGCTTGGATTTGCGCCTTGATCCAGGCCGGCGCGGGCGGTTGCGCGGACCAGTGGATGCGCGGGTCGGCGGGGCGGAACCAGGCGCGCTGGCGGCGGCTGAAGCGCTGAGTGGCCGTTGCAACGGCGGCGGCGGCATCGAGCAGCGGCAGCTTGCCGCGAATGTGGGCGAGCGCTTCGCGGTAGCCGATCGCGTCGAAGCCGGGCGCGTCGGCCGCCACGCCGGCGCGGAGCAGCGCGGCGACCTCCTCGAGCAGTCCGGCGTTGAACATCGCAGCGCTGCGCTCGGCGATGCGGCGGTCGAGCGTCTCCTGTGCGCGCGCAGGGCCGACGGCGATGAATGGGAGCGGCTCGCGCCGGCTGCGCCAGCTCGAGATACTGCGGCCGCTGGCCTGCTGGACTTCGAGCGCACGGATGATGCGGCGCAGATTGCGGGGGTCAATTCGGGCGGCGGCCTCGGGATCGACCGCTGCAAGCCGGCGGTGCAGCGCTGCAGCGCCGCAGGCTTCGGCGGCGCGCGCCATCCGCGCGCGGAATGCGCGGTCGGGCGGGACGGGCGGCACCTGCCAGCCTTCGAGCAAGGCCCAGACGTACTGGCCGGAGCCGCCCACGATGATCGGTAGGCGATCGCGGCTGCGGATCGCGGCGATCGCGGCGCGCGCCTCGAGGAGGTACTCGGCGAGCGAGATCGGTTCAGCGGGGTCGCGAATGTCGATGCAGTGGTGGGGGATCCGAGCGCGTTCGGCCGCGGACGGTTTGGCCGTGCCGATATCGAGGCGGCGGTAGAGCTGCCGCGAGTCGGCGCTGACGATTTCGGCCTCGAGCTGTTCGGCCAGCTGCAGGGCCCAGGCGGACTTGCCGGAGGCGGTGGGCCCGACGACGGCGAGGGCGGGCGGTTGATCAGGCGGCGGCGATGCGCCGCGTGATTTCGAGGAAGGCATTGGGGTCGAGTGCAGCGCCGCCGACAAGCGCGCCGTCGATATCGGACTGACCGACGAAATCGGCGACGTTCTCGGGTTTGACGGAGCCGCCGTAGAGGATGCGGGTCCGCTCGGCCGCGTCTTCGCCGAGCGTCTGGCCGAGCAGCACGCGGATGTGGGCGGCGGCGTCCTGCGCCTGCTCGGGGGCTGCCGGGCGGCCGGCGCCGATCGCCCAGACCGGCTCATAGGCGACGACGAGGCCCGGCGGGGCTGGGCTGCCGCCGAGCGCGGTCGTGATTTGGCGGGTGAGGACAGCGCGGGTGCGGTTGTGCTCACGCTCGGCCTGAGTTTCGCCGACGCAGAGAATCGGCTTGAGCTTGTGTTCGGCGGCGGCGGCGAGCTTGGCCTGCAGCGCGAGATCGTCTTCGCAGAAAAACTGGCGGCGCTCGGAGTGGCCGAGGATGACCCAGTCGGCCAGCTCGGCCAGCTGCGCGGGCGAGACCTCACCGGTGAATGCGCCGCTCGGTTGGGCGTGCATGTTCTGGCCGGCCACACCGACGCTGGTCGGCCCGAACGCGGCGGCGACAACCGCCAGCTGGAGAAAGCCGGGGCCGAGCACCACATCAACGCCGTCGATCTGGTCGATCCCGCTGAGGCCGCCGCAGAGCGCGCGCGCTTCGGCGCTGCCGGCGTTCATCTTCCAGTTGCCGGCGCTAACGGGTGTGCGGTGCGGCATGAGCGCGCCTTTGCGGCTATTCCTCAGCGTCCGGCAGTGCGGCGATGCCGGGCAGATTGAGGCCTTGGATGAACTCGAGCGCTGCGCCGCCGCCGGTGCTGACATGGGTCATTTTGCGCACGCTGCGGTAACGGCTGACCGCGGCGACGGTCTCGCCGCCGCAGATGATTGTCGCCGCATCGAGCGGCGCGATCGCTTCGACCATCGCCTGGGTGCCCCCGCTGAAGGCCTCGCGCTCGAACAGGCCGAGCGGCCCGTTCCAGACGATGGTGCCGCACTCTCGAACGGCCTTGCTGAAGGCTTCGATTGTCTGCGGGCCGACATCGAGCACTTGCCAGCCGTCGGGCACATCTTCTTCGGCGAAGATGAGCGGGCGGGCGCGGGGCGGCTGCTCCGCGCCGCCGGCGATCACCGCATCGACGGGAAGCAGCAGCTGACAGTGATGCTTGGCCGCGGCGGCGATGATCTCGAGCGCCTGTTCGGCCATCTCCGGCTCGCGCAGGGAGTTGCCGAGCGGATAGCCGCGGGCGTGCAGAAACGTGTTCGCCATCGCACCGCCGATGCAGAGGACATCGGCCTTGCGCACGATGTGGTCGAGCAGGCCGAGCTTGTCGGAGACTTTGGCGCCGCCGCTGATAAAGGCCAGCGAGCCGCCGGCACCATCGCGGATCGGCGTGAGCGCTTCTATCTCGCGCTGCAGCAGCAAGCCTGCTGCGGAGGGCAGGCAGCCGGCGATCGCATCGATCGAAGCGTGGGCGCGGTGGGCGGCGCCGAAGGCGTCGTTGACGTAGCAATCGGCGAGGCTGGCCAGCTGAGCGGCGAAGCCGGCATCGTTGGCTTCTTCTTCGGGGTGGAAGCGGAGGTTCTGGAGCACCATGACCTCGCCGGGCTTGAGCGCCGCGGCCAGCTCGGCGGTGATCTCGCCGATGCAGTCGGGCGCCATCTGCACGCCCTGCCTGAGCAGCCGGGCCAGGCGCACGGCGGCGGGGGTGAGGTCGAAGCGCGGATCACGGCGGCCGTCCGGGCGGCCGAGGTGTGAGCAGCAGATCACCGAGGCGCCGTGCTCGAGCAGGTAGCGGATGGTGGGCACGGCGGCGGCGATGCGGGTGTCGTCGGTCACGCGCCCGCCCTCGAGCGGGGCGTTGAGATCGACGCGGAGCAGCACACGCCGACCGCGCAGGGCGAGATCGCGCAGGGAGCGCTTACGCATGGAGCTGGGCCTCGCTCGCTTCTAGCGTCTACCGCCGCCGGCGGAGTGGGCGGCTTCAGAGGGGGCGGCCGACTGTTCGGCCTGCTTGGCCTGTGCGGTCTGTTCGGCCTCGAGCGCGGCGAGCTTGGCGAGGCGGCGGACGTGCCGCCCGCCCGTAAAGCCGGCCTCGATGAAGACGTCAACGATCTCTTCGGCGAGGGCGCGGCCGGTCGTCCATGCGCCGAGCGCGAGGATGTTGGCGTTGGTGTGTTCGCGCGCGCGCCGCGCTGTCCAGCTGTCTGTGCAGAGCGCCGCGCGGATGCCCGCGACCTTGTTGGCGGCGATGCTGACGCCGACCCCGTTCGAGCAGATCACGATGCCCAGCTGGTCGCGCCGCTCGACCACGGCGCGCGCCAGCGGGGCGACGATGTCGGGGTAATCGACCGATTCGCTGGAGTGAGCCCCGAAATCGTCCACTTCATGGCCGGCAGCGCGGAGCTGTTGGGTGAGCGTTTGCTTGAGCTCGACGCCGGTGTGGTCGCTGCCGATCGCGATGCGCACGTTCGCTGCTGTTTCTCTGCTCCGCCTTATTTTGGATCATTCAGATCAGGCGTCGGCGGCGTCAGGTTCTGGCAGGCCCCAGTGTTCGACAAGCCAATCGCCGATCCGCGGGTCGAGCGCCGGCCCTTGCCTCAGAATGCGCGGGATCGGGCCCGTACAGTCGAGAATAGTCGAGGCGGCGCCTGCGGGCAGCCGGGGGCCGGGATCAACTATGTGAACTGACTCGCCGAACTGCGCGCGAACGTCGTCGGGCGTCAGCGCGGCGGGCTGACCGTGCAGATTGGCGCTGGTGCCGCTGAGCGGTTGATCGAGCCCGCCGAGCACCTGCTGGGCGATCGGGTGATCGGGGATGCGCACGGCGATCGTGCCGCCGATCACGGCGCTGCTGTGGAAATCGGGATGTTTGGGCAGAATCAAGGTGACGGGCCCCGGCCAGACCAGCTCAGCGAGGCCGCGGATGCGCGCCGCGGGGCGCTCGCTGACGCGCTCCAGCCAATCGAGCGCGGGCAGGAAGATCGGCAGGCTCTCGAAGCCGGGCCGCTGCTTGAGCAGGAACACGGCGGCCACCGCTTCGCGGTTCACGGCGGCGGCGCTGAGCGCGTACTGAGTATCGGTGGGAAGCGCAACGACAGCGCCGCGCGAGAGCAGGTCGACGGCGCGGCTGAGCGATGCAGGGCTCACGGCAGTGTGCTGGAGAACATAGCGGCGGGCTCGGAACTGGAGCGTACACCGAATACCCTGCGCGTTACAGGATCGCGGGGATCGCGCAGGAGTTGATGTCTCGAGAACATCCGCACGAGTCGATCGCGATCGTCGATTTCGGGTCGCAGACGGCGATGCTGATCGCGCGCCGAGTGCGGGAGCTGAACGTCTACTGCGAGTTGGTCCCGGCCAGCGCATCGCGGCGCGATCTGGAGCGCCTGCGCGCGCGCGGCGTGATCCTCTCCGGCGGGCCGGCCTCGGTGCATGATGAAGGCGCCCCGCTCGCGCCGTCGTGGGCGCTGGACGGCAGCCTGCCGACGCTCGGCATCTGCTACGGAATGCAGGCGATGGCGCAGCAGCTGGGCGGGCGCGTCGCGCCGGGCCGCGAGCGCGAGTTCGGCGCAGCCTCGCTGACCGCCTGCGCCGGCGATTCGGCGCTGCTGCGCGGGCTGCCGCAGCCGCTGCCGGTCTGGATGAGCCACGGCGACCGCGTCGAGGCGCTGCCGGCCGGCTTCCAGGCGCTCGCGGCGACGGAGACGATTCCAATCGCAGCCATGGCCGACGGACGCGGGATGTACGGCATTCAGTTTCACCCGGAGGTGGCGCACACGCCGGACGGAGCGCAGCTGCTGCGCAACTTCGTGCGCGGGATCTGCGGCTGCGCGGGCGATTGGACGGCCGAGCATTTCATCACCGAGGCGGTCGAGGAGATTCGCGCCCAGGTGGGCGATCGGCGGGTGATCTGCGGGCTCAGCGGCGGCGTCGATTCGACCGTCGCAGCGACGCTGGTGCACCGCGCAGTAGGCGATCAGCTGACTTGCGTGTTCGTGGACAACGGGCTGCTGCGGCGCGCTGAGCGGGAGCAAGTTGAGCAGACGTTTGCCGAACAGTTGCACATCGACCTGCGCACTGTGCAGGCCGGCGACCGTTTTCTGGAGGAGCTGGCCGGCGTGACGGATCCGGAGACCAAACGCAAGCGGGTCGGCGAGACGTTCATCGCCGTCTTCGAGGAGTCGGCGCGCGAGCTGGGCGAAGTCGACTTCCTGGTGCAGGGGACGACCTACCCCGATGTGGTCGAGAGCGCCGGCACGGGCGCGGGCGGTGCGGCGGCGACGATCAAGTCGCACCACAACGTGGGCGGGCTGCCGGAGGATCTGCGCTTCGAGTTGGTCGAGCCGCTGCGCTACCTGTTCAAAGACGAGGTGCGCGCGGTCGGCCGCGAGCTGGGCCTGCCCGCCGAAATCGTCGAGCGCCAGCCCTTCCCCGGGCCGGGCCTCTCGATTCGGATCATCGGTGCGGTGACGTACGAGAAGGTCGCGGTGCTGCAGGCGGCGGACGCGGTGGTGATGGAAGAGGTGCGCGCGGCGGGGTTGGAGCGGGAACTCTGGCAGTCGTTTGCGATCCTCACCGACACCCGCACCGTTGGCGTGCAGGGCGACGCCCGCACCTACGGCTGGGTCGCCGCCCTCCGCGCCGTCACCGCCGACGACGCGATGACCGCCGATTGGGCGCGGCTGCCCGCCGCGCTGCTGGGGCGGATCGCAAATCGGATCGTGAACGAGATCCCGCAGATCAACCGAGTCGTCTACGACATCACGTCGAAGCCGCCGGGCACGATCGAGTGGGAATAGAGCGCAGGCGCCGGCCGGTGATCATCACGATCTGCATGAGCATGCTGCTGAGCGATCGCTTGCCGCGGTTGAAGGCGGCGCTTGAGACGGCCGGCCACGAGGTGCTGCTGCCTGTCGATACGGAGGGCTTCGACTACCTTCGCGCCTCAACAACCGAACGCGCCGAGCAAAAGCGCGCGCACGACCTGATTCGCGAACATTGGCGCAAAATCCAGCGCTCGGATGCGATCCTGGTGGTCAACGAGGATCTGCCCGGCCGGCCGCGGCATATCGGCGGCAATACATTTCTGGAGATGGGCTTCGCGCACGTGCTGGAGCTGCCGATCTACCTGATGCAGCCGCTGCCCGATACGACCTACGCCAGCGAGATGCTGGCCATGGACCCAATCGTCCTGCACGGCGATCTGGACCGCATCGAAGCGCGCGGCGCCGAGGCGGGAGGCTGAGCGGATGCGCGTGCTGGTAGTTGGCGGCGGCGGTCGGGAGCACGCGCTGGCCTGGGCGGTTTCCCGCAGCGAGCGCTGCAGCGAGCTGATCTGCGCGCCGGGCAACGCCGGTACGGCGCGCTTGGGGGAAAACCTGGCGGTCGCGGCGAACGATATCGAGGGGATCGTGCGGGCGGCGCTGCAGCGCCGCATCGACCTTGTCGTCGTCGGGCCGGAGGATCCGCTGGCGCGGGGGCTGGTCGACGCGCTGCTCGCGGCCGGGGTGCAGGCATTCGGGCCGACGGCGGCCGCGGCGCGGATCGAGTCCTCGAAGTGGTTTGCCAAGCAGGTGATGTCCTCAGCCGGCGCGCCGCACGCGCCGGGCGAGCGCTTCGATTCAGCGCGCGCGGCCCACAAGTGGATCGAGATGCTGGGGCCGGAGGCGCTGCCCGTGGTCAAAGCCGACGGGCTCGCGGCCGGCAAGGGGGTCGTCGTGCCGGCGACGATCGATGCGGCGCACGCCGCGGTCGATGAGCTGCTCCGCGTTTCCGCGCAGCTGGTGCTCGAGGATCGGCTGTCGGGGCGGGAGGTGTCGGCGATGGCGATCGTGAAGGACGGCGTGCTCTTGCCGCTGCCGCTGTCGTGCGATTACAAGCGGATCGGCGACGGCGGCAGCGGTCCGAACACGGGCGGAATGGGCGTCTACTCGCCGCCCGGCTTTGTCGCCGATCCCGCCGCCCTGTTCGAGCAGCTCCACGGCCCGGTCGCCGCGGAGATGGCGGCGCGCGGATCGCCGTTCGAGGGCTGCCTCTACGGCGGCGTGATGGTCGAGGGCGATCAGGCGCGGGTGTTTGAGTTCAACTGCCGCTTCGGCGACCCGGAGGCGCAGGCGCTGTTTCCATTGCTCGACGGCGATCTGCTCAACGTGCTGGTGGGCGACCTAACGGCGCCGCCCGCCGTTCGGGCGGAGGCCAGCGTCGCCGTCGTGATGGCCAGCGGCGGGTATCCGGGCGCGTATGAGACGGGCGCGCGGATTTTCGGGCTGGACGACGTGGACGAGGATGTAACCGTCTTTCACGCCGGCACGGCGTTGGACGAAGACGGCGCGACAGTGACGAGCGGTGGGCGGGTGCTCGCCGTCGCCGCCACAGCGCCGACGCTGGCCGCGGCGCGGGCGCGGGCCTATGAGAACGTCGAGCGGATTCACTTCGAGGGAGCGTATTGGCGGACAGACATCGCGCTGCGCGAACTGGGCGAAGCGAGCGGGACGGGCGCAGCTAAGCTGGCGGTGTACGGCGGCCAGCGGGAGGCGAGCAATGGCTGAAGCGAACTTGCAGGACCACGACGGCGTCAAACGGGTCGAGATGTTCGAAGGCGTGGCGATGCGCACGCTTAATCACGGCGAGCGCACATCGATCCACGAGATCGAGCTGGCTGCAGGCGGTGTGGTGCCGATGCATACGCATCCGCACGAGCAGATCGGCTATCTGGTCAGCGGCCGCGTCCTGTTCGAGCTGGGCGATCTGAAGCGGGAGATCAGCGCCGGCGATTCGTGGGTCATCCCCTCCCAGGTTCCGCACGAGGTGACGGCGCTCGAGGACTCGGTCGCGCTCGACATCTTCTCGCCTAAGCGGGACGAGTACATCGAGTACAACGGGCAGCGCAAGCGATGATTCCGCGCTATCAGCGGGCCGCGATGGCAGCGCTCTGGACGGACGAGGCCAAGTGGCGGCGCTGGCTGGATGTCGAGATCGCGGTCGTGCAGGCCTGGGCCGATCAAGGCGTCGTGCCGCGCGGGGATGCTGAGCGGATCGCGGCCAACGCCGCGTTCATCACCGCCGATATCGACCGCTATCAGGCAAAGGTGCACCACGACACGCACGCGTTTTTGCAGTCGGTCGGCGACAGTTTGGGGCCGGAGTCGCGCTGGGTGCACCACGGGCTGACGACGAACGACGTCTGGGATACGGCGTCGGCGCTGCAGATCCGCGACGCGGCGGCGCTGCTGGAGGACGGCCTCGAGCGCCTCGAAGCGGTGCTGGCGCGCCAGGCGGATCGCTACCGCCGCACGGTCTGCGTCGGCCGCACGCACGGCGTGCACGCCGAGCCGACCACGTTCGGGCTCAAGCTGGCCTCATGGCTGGACGAGGTGCGGCGCGGCCGCGCGCGGCTGGCCGAGGCCAAAGCGCAGGTGGCCGTGGGCAAGATCTCGGGCGCGGTGGGCACGCACGCGACGGTGCCGCCGCAGATTGAGGAGGGCGTCTGCCGGCGGTTGGGGCTGGGCGTCGAGGCGATCTCGACGCAGGTCGTGCAGCGCGACCGGCACGCTCACTTCGTCTCTATGCTGGCGCTGATCGCAGCCTCGCTGGAGCGCTTCGCGACGGAGATCCGGCACCTGCAGCGGACCGAGGTGCGCGAAGTGCAGGAGCCGTTTGTCGAGGGCCAGGCCGGCTCCTCGGCGATGCCGCACAAACGCAACCCGGAGAAGTGCGAGCGGGTCTGCGGGCTGGCGCGCACGATCCGCGCCAACGCCCTGACCGCGCTGGAAAACGTGGCGCTCTGGCACGAACGCGACATCTCGCATTCGAGCGCCGAACGGATCCTGATCCCCGATGCCTGCCAGGCGCTCGACTACATCCTCGACCTCTTCACCTGGGTGATGGAGCACCTGGTCGTGGATGAACAGCAGATGCGCGCAAACCTGGAAGGGTCGTTCGGCCTGATCTACTCGCAGCGCGTGCTGCTGGCGCTGACCGAGCGCGGCATGGCCCGCGATGAAGCGTTCCGCCGCGTGCAGACCCACGCGCTCGCCGCCTGGGACGAGCAGGCCGATTTCCGCACCCGCCTCGAAGCCGACGAGGCGATCACGGCGCTGCTGAACGCGGAGGCGTTGGACGCGCTGTTCGATCCATCCGCCTTCCTGCGGCATGTGGACGCATCGTTCGCCCGCCTGGGGCTCTAGGGCTTCAACTTCGGCGGACTCGAGGCGGGGCAGGCAGGCGGCGCTCGCACAGGTTCGCGCGGCGGCGGGCGGGCGCAGAGGGCAGAACAGGCGTGGCGTAAGATCGGTGCTGAGGAGACTGCAATGGGTGTGATGCTGGAGTCGGACCTGAACCTGCCGAAGCGCACCGGCAAGGTGCGCGACATCTACGACTTTGGGGAGACGCTGCTGATCGTGACCACCGACCGCGTCTCGGCGTTCGACGTGGTGCTGCCGACCGGAATCCCCGACAAGGGCTGCGTGCTGACCCAGATGTCCGCTTACTGGTTCGAGGCGACCGCGTCGGTGGTGCCCAACCACATGCTGCGGGTGATCGACTCGACCGACAACCCGGACCTGCCTGTGCAGCTGGGGCCGGAGTACGTGGGCCGCTCGATGCTGGTGCGCAAAGCCGAGCCGGTCAAGCTCGAGGCGGTGGTGCGCGGCTATCTGGCCGGCAGCGGTTGGGCCGAGTATCAGCGCGGTATGCGTGTCTGCGGCATCCCGCTGCCCGCCGGGCTGCGTGAGTCGGACGCGCTGCCGGAGCCGATCTTCACGCCCTCGACAAAGGCTGATGTGGGCCACGACGAGAACATCACCTATGCGCAGGCGGAGGCGATCGTCGGCGCGGACGCCGCCAACACGGTCAAGGTGCGCTCGATGGCGCTCTACCTCTTCGGCCTCGAGCGGGCGCGCGCAGCGGGCTTCCTGCTGGCCGATACGAAGTTTGAGTTCGGCCGGGCCGAGAACGAGCAGGGCGAGCCGGAAATCATCCTGATCGATGAGGCGCTCACGCCCGACTCTTCGCGCTATTGGGACGCCGAGATCTACCGGCCGGGCCGGCCGCAGCCGTCCTACGACAAGCAGCCGCTGCGCGACTGGCTGTCCTCAACCGGCTGGAACAAGGAGCCGCCGGGGCCAGCCATCGACCCCGAAGTCGCCGAGGTGCTGGCGGAGCGTTACCGCACGGCGTTCGAACGGGTTACAGGGCGCTCGCTGTTGGTCGGCGCGTAATGGCGGCGTTCAAGGCCGATATTTATGTCACGCTCAAGCGCACGGTCAACGATCCGCAAGGGCTGACGATCCGTGGCGGTCTGCACGCGCTGGGCTTCGAGGCCGTCTCGGCGGTGCGGGCCGGCAAGTTCATCGAAGTCTGGCTGGAGGCCGCCGACGAGGCCGAAGCGCGCCGCCAGAGCGAAGCGATGAGCGATCAGCTGCTGGCGAACCCCGTGATCGAGGACTTCCGCGTGGAGCTGAACCAGTCTCAATCCCCATTCCCCTCGTAAGCGGGCGGGGAGATGGGGCCGCGTCAGCCGCTCAGGGTGCCTTTGGTGCTGGGCGCACCGGCGTCTTCGACGACGCGGACAGCGTCGCGCAGGCAGCGTCCCAACGCCTTGAAGGCCGCTTCCAGAATGTGGTGGTCGTTGCGTCCGGCCAGCTGGCGCAGATGCAGCGCGAGGCGGCCCTCGTATGCGAGCGTTTCGAGGAAATGGGTCGCCATCGGCGACGGCAGCTGCCCAATCATGGGGCTCGGAAAATCGAGCCGAACCGCGGCATAGGGCCGGCCGCTGAGGTCGATTGCGGCGTGCACCAGCGCTTCATCGAGCGGCACGCTGCGGTCGGCGAAGCGGGCGATCCCTGAGCGCTCGCCCAGCGCCTCGTTCAGCGCCCGCCCCAGCGTGATCGCAGCGTCCTCGACCGTGTGGTGCGCATCCACGTGCAGATCGCCCGCCGCCCGCACCGTCAGATCCAGCCCGCCGTGGCGGGCGAGCTGGTTGAGCATGTGATCGAGCATCCCAACCCCGGTATCGATCTCGGCGGCGCCGGAACCGTCGAGGTTCAGCTCGATGCTGACATCGGTTTCGTTGGTGGTGCGGCGAAGCGACGCGCTGCGCGGCTGCGTGGTCATGCAGTCACTGTGTCCCAGCGCGCGCCTGTTGTCCAGCGCGGTCAACGCGGAGCTTGCTGCTAAGCTTGCGCGGTTGCCAGCAAAACGTGCAAGAAAAGGTACAAACCATGGAGCGTGAGGCGTTAATTGCGAAGCTAAACGATGACCTGGCCGCCGAGCTGGGCGCGATCATCGCTTACATCACCTATGCCGCGCGGGTCGACGGCCCGCAGCGCCCGCAGCTGGCCCAGTTCTTCAACGCCGAGGTCAGCGGCGAGCAGGTGCACGCCAACTACCTGGCCAACAAGATCGTGGCACTGGGCGGCGAGCCGACCACCACGCCGGTTGCGGTGCCGCTGCCGCAGGGCAACCAAGCGATGCTCGAAGCGGTGCTGCAGATGGAACGCGAGGCCGTCGCGCGTTATGTCCAGCGCGTCCAGGATGCCGAGGCCTACGGCGACATCGCGCTGAAGATCACGGTCGAGGAATTCATCCGCAACGAGACCGAGCACGTCGAAGAGACCGAGGCGATCCTGCGCCACTGGCCGTTTTAGTTCGCACCGCCGCACTCGCGGCCAATGACCTCGTCATACCCGCGCTTGCTGTGGGTATGATGAGGTCAGCGTGAACGTGCTGCAGCGGCGCCGCTCACTGCGCCGGCGGCACGGTGGTGCGCTCCTCGAGCGCGTAGAGCTCCTCCATCCCCGCCATCTCTTGCACGTCGCGGTAGAGCGCCATCAGCTCATCGATGCTGCGCCCGCTGCCGCCGTGCTGGGCGATCGCCCGGTAGGCCTCGCGGATCGCGCCGAAGGCCGCGACCTGCCCGGTAAAGGGATCGATCTGCAGGTTGAAGCCGTGCTGCGTGAGCGACTCTGGAGCCTGCCGCCCGGCCGCGCCCATGATCGCCAGCGGACCGCCCAGCGCGCCGCCGGCCTGAGCGATCTGCTCATCGCCCGCGGGGAAGAGCATCAGCACATCGGCGCCGGCTTCGCGGTAGGCCAGCGAGCGCTCGAGGGCGCGCTCGAACGACTCGTTGCGCACCGCACCAGTGCGGGCGATGATCAGGAAGTTCGGGTCGCTGCGCGCCGCCGCCGCTTCCCGTACCTTGCCCGCCATCACCTCCAGCGGCTCAAGAAACTCGACCCCCTTGTGGTGGTGCGCGCGTTTGGGCGCGACCTGATCTTCAATCTCAACCGCCGCCGCGCCCGCCGCCTCGATCTCGCGGACCGCGCGCGCCGTATGCAGCGCGTCGCCGAAGCCCACGCCGCCGTCGACGATCAACGGCACATTCGAGCGGGCAGTGATCTGCCGTGTCAGCGCGGCCACCTCGGTGGTGGTCAGCAGCGCTTCGGAGACGGCCAGCTGAAAGCCAAGCCCGCCGCCGGAGAGGTACGCGGCCGGGAAGCCCAACGATTCGATCAGGCGCCCAGTGAGCGGGTCGAGGCAAACGGGCGCGAGAGTGGTCTCGCCGGAGCGGATGCGGTCGGCGAAGCGTTGGCGGTCGGTCACGGCGGGCTCCCGTCAGCGGGCGAAGCCGAGGCACGCGCGCGTCGATCGCGTCGATCTCCTCCAGCTTCGCACGGCAAGTCTCAGGGTAGGCGAGCTGCGGCTCGGCCGCGCTGCTGCCGCGCAGATCGGCGGAGGGGCGCTCATCCGCCCGCGTTGGGCGGCAGCGAGATGATCTCCCGCGCCGCCAGATCGGTGATCTCCGCGTCGCTGCGGCCGATGCTGCGCAGTACCTCGGCAGTGTGCTGGGCAGGCGCGCTGGCGCCCTGCTCCAGCTGCACTGGCGTACGGCTCAGATGAATCGGACTGGCGCTGACTTTGAGCGCCGCTTCGCTGTTGGCGACGGGCAGCTCGGCGATCATGCTGCGCGCGGCGATGTGCGGGTCGCTGACGATCTCGGGCAGCGTGTTGAGCGGGGCGGCGATGCAGACACCCTCCAGCTCGGCCTCCCATTCGGCGGTCGTGCGCTTGGCGAAGGCTTCGAAGAGGATCGGCTCGAGCTCGGCGTGGTGCGCGGTCCGCTGGGCGTTGTTTTGGAAACGCGGGTCATCGAGCAGGTCGAGGCGCTCAATTTTCGCGCAGAAGAGCTGCCAGTCCTTGACGCCGGCGACAACGCAGTGGCCGTCGGCGGTGGGCAGCGCCTGGAACGGGGTGACGAGCGGGTGGCGGGTGCCGATCGGGCCCGGCACCTCGTCGGTGTTGGCGGTCCGCACGACGGCGTTTTCGAGCAGCGCGATCTGGCTGTCGAGCATCGCCACATCGATGTGCTGGCCGCGCCCCGAGCTCTGGCGCTCGTGCAGCGCGGCGAGCACGCCGATCGCCGTATACATACCGCCGGCCATATCGCCGATGCTGTAGCCGGGCCGCGTGACCGGGCCGCCGGGATGGCCGGTGATGCTCATGATTCCGCTCATGCCCTGCACGATTACGTCAACCGCCGGACGGTTCGTGTAGGGGCCGGTGTGGCCGAAGCCGGAGGTGGAGGCGTAGATCAGGCGCGGGTTGAGCGGGGCGAGGTCCGCGTAGCCGAGCCCCAGCCGGGCCATCGCACCGGGGCGGAAGTTCTCGGTCAGCACGTCGATCGCGCCGTTTGCGGGGTCGATCAGGCTGCGGACGATTTCGATCGCTTCGGGCGTTTTGAGATTCAGCGTGAGCGACTTTTTGCCGCGGTTGACGCTGAAGAAGTAGGTCGAGACGCCGTGCACAAAGGGCCCCGCGCCGCGCCGCGCCTCATCGATCCCGGCCGGCTCGACCTTGATCACGTCCGCGCCGAGGTCGGTCAGGATCATGGAGCCGTAGGGGCCGGCCAGCGCCCAGGTGAAATCGAGGATGCGGAGGCCGTCGAGTGGTCCGGGCATGGTCTGGCCTTGTACTTGCTCGTACTTGCTTGTGGTGCCTGCGTGTGCGTCCCGGCTGCAGGCCTACAGCTCGAGGCCGGGAGTGCCGGGCTCGAGCTGGACGCCGAGAGTGTTGAGCGCCATCGAGACGAGGTTGTACTGGCCGGCGGCGAAGACGACGTCCATCAGCTGCTGTGTGTTGTAACGCTCGCCGAGCGTGTTCCAGGTTGTATCGGTCAGGAACGCGTCCGCGTGGAGTTCGTCGGCGGCGGTGAGCAGAGCGCGCTCGTGATCGCTCCAGCCCTCGGCGCCGGGACCCTGCTTGACCCGCTCAACCTCTTCGAGCGTCAGGCCGGCTTCCTGCCCGATGCGGCGGTGCTGGCCGAACTCGTAGCCGGAGCGGCAGTTCCAGCCCATCCGCAGGATGATCAGCTCGCGCTCGCGCGGCGGCAGCGTTGAGCCGGCCAAGACGTGCCGTGCAAACTGCCCCCAGGCGCGCGAGAGCTCCGGGTAGTGGGCGAGGGTGCGGGTGATGTTGAGCAGGGGGCCGCGCGCGGCCGCGCGCTCGAGCTGCTCTTTGGCCGGCCCTTCGGCGCTCTGCGGGTCGAGCGGCGGGACGCGCGGTTCAGTCAAACGCATGGCGGACTCCTAGAGCCTGTTCACATTCAGCCGCAGTCGAGCGGATCACAGTCGGCGCTGCAGGAACCTGCGCGAACGCCCTCTGCCCCGCTTGCGGGGAAAGATACCGCGCGGCCCCGTCTGATCCCGCCCAGAGTCCGCCGCAGGTGCACAGGTTCCAATGCGGGCGTCAGGATAGGGCGCGGTCGATGCGCTCAAGCAGCGCGGGCAGCTGGTCGGGGCGGGGGACAGAGATCCGCACGCAGTTGCGCAGGCGGCGGTTCGCGTAGAAGCGCACGAAGACGCCCTCCCGTGCGAGCGCGTCGTGCAGCTCGCGCCCCGCGCTTGAGGTCGCGCCGGCGTCTTCGCCGAGCGGCGCGGCGCGCACCAGCACGAAGTTGGCCTGCGAGGGGTAGGGGCGCAGCGAGGGCTGCTCGGCCAGCGCAGCGATCAGCGCCGCCCGCGTCTCGATAATCTGCTCAGCCTGCGCGTTGAGCGCGTCGGCGCTCCGCAGCGCGGCGCGGCCCGCGGCCTCGGCGGTGGCGTTGACGTTGTAGGGCTGCTTTACCTTGAGCAGCGCCTCGATCAGCTGCGGGTGGGCAACGGCGTAGCCCAGCCGCAGCCCGGCGATGCCGGCCCACTTGGAGAAGGTGCGCACGATGATCAGGCGCGGGTACCGGTCGAGCAAGTCGATGCACGATTCGGCGGCAAAATCGACGTAGGCCTCGTCCAGGAGCACTGCGGCGCCCGTCTCGAGCAGCGCCGTCAGCGCCGCGCGGGGGAAGAGGTCGCCGGTCGGGTTGTTGGGCGAGGTGAGGATCACCAGCCCGGCGCCGCGGGCGGCGGCCAGCAGCGGCTCGAGCTCGATCTGAAACTCGGCCGCGCGGGGAATTTCGAGCAGCGGAAGCTGGTTGACGGCGGCCAGAAAGGGGTACATCCCAAAGCTCGGCGTGGAGGTGACGACGGCGCTGCCGGGCGGCGGGACGGCCCGCATGATCAGATCCAACAGCTCATCCGCGCCGGCGCCGGCGATCACCTGATCGACGCCCGCGCCGCAGTGCGCGGCGATCGCGCTGCGCAGCCGCAGCTGCAGCGGATCGGGGTAGATCGGTACCGCTTCAGCGCCCTCAACCGCGGCATGCAGCGCGGCGCGGATCTCGGGGTGGAGGCCGAAGGGGTTTTCGTTGGCGTCCAGCTTGAGCGCCTGCTCGATCGGGATGCCCGCGCGCCGGCAGCGCTCGGCCAACGGTACGACCGGGTCGTAGCCGTGCAGCGCGGCGAGGTGCGGGCGGATCGGCGGCGGTCCGGTCGGCATGCTGGCGCGCAGTCGATGCTTCTGTTCGCTCGCCTCTGAGCGTATCCGAGCCGCCGCTTAAGCCGTACGCACCCCTTCGCGGAGCAGCCGCGCCACCAGCTGCGCCTGCGAACCGGCGCCCTTGGCCGAGTTGCAGGCGGCGCAGAGCAGCTGCAGGTTGTCGAGATGGTCGCTGCCGCCGCGCGAGCGCGGCACCACGTGATCGATGGTGAAGTTGCGGTAGGGGAACAGCGTCAGGCAGCCGTTGCAGCGGCCTTCCTGGCGGCCGAACAGGCGCTGCTTGTTGCCGCCGGCGTTGTAGCGCGGCAGCGCGCCCAGATCGGTGCGCTGGGGGATGTCGGTGCGGTGCACGCCGCGGTAGAAAAGCCCCAACTCCTTGTGCAGCCGCAGCCGCACCAGCTCCGCCGCTTTGGGTGAGATATCGATGCCCGTCCAGCGGCGGCCCAGCTGCTCCGCCGCCACGCAGGCCGTCGCGCAGCCGCAGAACGGGTCCAGCACCATATCGCCGGGGTTCGAGGAGGCGCGGATGATCCGCTCCAGCAGCGCGAGCGGCTTCTGGGTGGGGTACTTCGTCGACTGTTTCGAGCGCGAGGAGACGGGCGGAATGTCGGTCCAGAGGTTAGCGGGGCGCTGCTTGGCGTCGGGCATGAGATAGCGCTTCAGCTGCGGGTGCCCGTTCGGCGTCCGCGGGAAATGGATCATGCCAGCGGCGGCGAGAGCGTCGAGCCGCGCGAGCACTCCTTCGATCTTGAGATAGCCCGGCAACAGCGCCTGATCCAAATACTTGGCGTACCTGCCTCGCTTGGGTATTGACCAACAACGCCCGACGGAGCCGGGGTCGAAACCGCGCCAGGGCAGCCCCGATTCGCCGCTCGAAACGCCGGGTCCTGTAAGGTCGCCGCGGCGGTGCCGCCCGCGCGCGTCCTCGTGGCGGTAGTGCTTGGCTAGGTAATCAGGATCCAGCGGCACGAGCACATCGTCGGGGCGCTGCACGCCGCCGCCGTAATAGAGGATCGAGTCGGTTACGCTGCCAAACAGTTTGTCGTTGTGGGCTGAGGTGCGTTTCCAAGTGATCTCGGCGGCGAACGCGGCGCGGCCGAAGATGCAGTCCATCGTCATCTTCAAGTAGTGGCTCGCGGTCGGGTCGCAGTGCAGGTAAATGCTGCCGCTGGGTTTGAGCAGGCGGCGCATCTCGAGCAGGCGCACCGCCATCATGATCAGGTACGCCTGCATCGGTTTACCGTGCGCAAGGCCGGCCGCGGCGATGATGCTGTAGAGCGCCGGTTCGCGCTCGGCCACCTCTCCGTGCCAGGCCAGATCGACGTCGCTCAGCGTCCAGGAGTCTTTGAACGCTGCTCCCGCCGCCTCCGAACCAATCGGCGCCTCATAGCTGCGGTTGGAGTTGAACGGCGGGTCCAGGTAGATCAGGTCGACGGCGGCGGAGTTCATGCCCCGCATCACGTCGAGGTTATCACCGGTCCAGATCGTCTGGTTGGCCCAATTCGGCGCAACCTGCTAAGCAGGTTGCGCCGAATTGATTTTTTCGGCGTTCACGGCAACTCCCTGTTATCGATCGACGCGGCGGCGCTCGAGCGAGCGAGCGTGGGCGGTGAGATTTTCCGCGTGCGCGATCCGTTCGGCGTCTGCGGCGATCTCGTCGAGCGTGCCGCTGTCGACGTTGACCACCGTCGTGATCTTGAGAAACTCGCCGACATTGAGCGCGGAGGCGTAGCGCGCCGAGCCGCCGGTGGGCATGACGTGCGAAGGGCCCGCCACGTAGTCGCCGAGCGCCTCCGGCGAGGCCTCGCCGATGAACAGCCCGCCGGCGTTGCGCACCTGGCCGGCGTGCTCGAGCGCGCCGCGCGTGACGAGGGCCAGGTGTTCAGGCGCGTAGTCGTTGGCCAGCTGGAGCGCCTCATCGAGGCTGGCGACGCAGGCGATGCCGCCCCGCCGGCCGAATGCGGCGAGCGCGATCGCGCGGCGCGGCAGCGTTTCCGCTTGCTCGAGCAGCTGCTCGGCGACCGCCGCAGCGAGCGCTTCGCTTGGCGTGATCAGGATCGGCGCCGCGAAACGATCGTGCTCGGCCTGCGCGAGCAGGTCGGCGGCGCAGAGCGACGGGTCAGCGGACTCGTCGGCGACGATCACAGTCTCGGTCGGTCCATAAATCGCGTCGATCCCCACGGCTCCGAAGACCTGGCGCTTGGCGGCGGTGACCCAGCGGTTGCCGGGGCCGAAGATCTTATCGACAGCGGGGATCGATTCGACGCCGTAGGCAAGCGCCGCGATCGCCTGCGCGCCGCCGACCTTGTAGACCTCGCGCACGCCGGCGATATCGGCCGCGGCCAGCTTGAGCGGCGAGACCACCGCGCGCCCGTCGGCCGCTGCGACCGCCGGACTGGCGATCGCGACGCTCTCAACGCCGGCGACGAGCGCAGGGATCGCAGTGTGCAGCACCGAGGAGGGGTAGACGGCGTCGGTGCCGGGGACGTAGAGGCCGACGCGGGCGATGGGGCGCACGATCTGGCCAAGGCCGTCGCGCGAGAACGAGCGGGCGGCGTGCTCGAGCTGCAGCTCGTGATAGGCCCGAACACGCTCGGCAGCCAGCTGCAGGGAGTTGAGCAGCGCGCGCGGCACAGACTCCCGGGCCTGGGCGAACTCGGCCTCGGAGACGCGAAACTCGTCCGGCGCGGCGCCGTCGATCGCGGCGCAGATGCGGCGCAGCGCCTCGTCGCCGCCTTCGCGCACCTGCTGGAGGATGCGGCTGACCGCCTCATCGAAGCTGGGCTCGTCGTCAAACAGCCGTGCAAGCGTCTCGGCCTCAGCGGCGGTCAGCGCGCCGCTGTCCGGCCGGCGTTGGCTGAGCAGTGCGGAGCGGGCCTGCTCGAGGCCGCGCCAGATCGGGATCGGGCCGCTCATGCGGCCTCGCCGAGCCACTCGCCGAGCGCCCGCGCGGTGCGCTCGGCGGTCGATTCAAAGAAGGCGTCGAGCGTCGCCTGGTCGACGTGCGCGAGCGTCTGATCAAGCAGTTCAGGGACGCGCTGCATGAACTCGCCCAGGCCCTGCTCATCGGCGATGCCGGCGCGGCTGAGGTGGCGCGAGGCGATGAAGCTGAACCGTTCCCAGTCGGGCGGGTGTTCGGTCACTGCTGCGGTCGTGTCGCGCCACTGCTCGAGCGTCGAGCGGTCGATGAAGCCGGCGTCGATATCCAGCGCCGAAGTGAAGAGCGCGCGACGGAACCCGCGCATGGTCTCGCCGTGTTCGCGCTCGCGGCGGTCGAACTCGTACTGCAGGATCCGATCGAGCAGGTTCGCATGGCTGTCGCCGCCGAGCAGCGAACGGCGGCCGAAGTAGGGCCGGTAGACGGCGGTGACGTACTCCTGGTCCATGATCAGATGGGTGAGGTAGCCGCAGACCCAGGCGCGGGTCTGCGGGTTGAGGCGGGCGGCATCGCGCAGGCTGCGGTGGGCGGTGAAGAACGCGGCCACGCTGTCTTGGTGGCCTTCATTGGTGATATCGAAGAAGTGCGTGCGTTCGCGGTCCCAGCGGGTGATCACGCGGATATCAGGGGTGGTCGCGCCGAGCAGAAACTCACCGTTCTCGGCGTCGAGCCGCTCAACCGTGAGCCGCTCGCCGGCGCGGCAGGCGGCGATCATGTGCGAGACCAGCGCGGGCATGGAGGCAGTTTACCGCGCCGCGCCGCGCCGTCGAGCGGCCCGCACCGACCTATGCTTGCCGCATGGGGCACATGCGGGGCAAGCTCGGCCCGATGCGGGCAATCAGGGCAGCGCGGCTGCGGCTGCGCGGAGTGCGGCTGGCCGCATGGTCGCTGCTGGTGATCGTCGGGGCGCTGCTGGCGGCCTGCGGCGATACGACGCCGCCCGGCGCCGTCCACATCTCGCGGCTGGCCGACGACATCGGCCCGGTCTCCGAAAACTTCATCGATCGCGCGCTGGATCGGGCCGAGGCGAGCGGCGCGGCGGCCTGGGTGTTGATGCTTGATACGCCCGGCGGGTTGATCACATCCACCGACGAGATTGTGCAGCGCTTTCTGGCCGCACAAGTGCCGGTGATCGTGTTCGTGAGCCCGGCCGGCGCGCGCGCGGCCTCGGCGGGCACGTTTATCACGATGGCGGCGCATGTAGCGGCGATGGCGCCGAACACGCAGATCGGCGCCGCCCACCCCGTCGCGGGCGGCGGCGAGGACATCGAGGGCGACCTCAACGACAAAATCACCAACGACGCGGCCGCGGACATCCGCGGCATCGCCGATGTCCGCGGGCGCAACGCGGAGTGGGCCGAGCAGGCGGTGCGCGAGTCGGTCTCGGTCACCGGCGATGAAGCGGCGGCGCTGAATGTGGTTGATCTCACAGCCAACGATCTGGACGACTTGCTGGCGCAGATCGACGGCTGGTCGGTGCAGCTGCAGCCCGACGGGCCGATGGTCGAGCTGCAGGTGGCCGAAGCTGAGCGGGTCGAGACGAACTACACGCTGGCCGAGAACATCCTCGACGTGATCGCGGATCCGAACGTCGCATTCATCCTGCTCGGACTCGGCCAGCTGGCGCTGATCATCGAGCTCTGGTCGCCGGGCCTGGTGGGGCCGGGGATCTTCGGCGTGATCATGATGATCGCCGGGTTCTTTGCGCTCGGCCCGCTCGACGCGAATCCGGCCGGGATCGCGCTCATCGTGCTCGCGATCGTGCTGTTTGCGGCGGAGATTTTCGTGGCCGGCTTCGGCGTGCTCGGGATCGGCGCAATTATCTCGCTGATTCTGGGCGGCCTGATTCTATTCAGCGGTGCGTCCGTCGATGGGGAGCGGGTATCGGTCTGGGCGTTGGCAGCGGTCGGCGCGGCGGCCGGCTCGGTGCTGGTCGGCCTCGGGCTGCTGCTGGCAATCGATCGACGCAAGCCGAAGTGGTCCCCGGCCGGGGCCGGCGCGGGGCTGGTCGGGCGCGAGGGGACTGCCCACTCCGTGATCGATGACAGCGGCACGGCGGTGGTCGATTCGGAGCTCTGGTCGGCGCGCTCCGCATCGGTGCGCATCCCCCAGTCCACACCCGTGCGCGTAGTCGAGATGGACCGGCTGACAGCCGTCGTCGAGCCCACGGTCCCCGTGGAATCAGTCGAGTCGGAACCGCTGGGCGACGGCGCCGTCCGCGAGCGTTGAGCGTCCCTCAGGTACCAGCAGAGCTAGCAGAGGTCCGCCCGCGTTCGATCGAGCGGATCAGAGCGGCGCTGCGGTCGGACCGTTGCGCACGCCGAGGTATCAGGAGCAAGGCACAGCGGCTGGGTGCGCTAGCGGCGGCGGGAGGGGGCATCTTCTTCGGAGGGATCATCGTTCGACGATGCGCCTTTGCGCGGTGCGCCGAACAGAACGGCCCAAAGCAGGCGGAAGATCGCGCCGATCACGACGGTGCGGAAGAGTAAGCGCCAGACGAGGCCGACCAAGCGGAAGAGCGATCCGATCAGGCCGTGTTCGCGCAGGAATCTCAGCACGTTCGCGGCCACTTGGCCTGTCCAGCCGTTTAGTCAACCGGCGCCGGCTAGCGGCTAGTAGGAATGGATCGCACGCTTGGCGTTGCGCGGGCGCTCGGGGATGCGTGCGGCGCGGCCGGTGCGGCCGCGCAGGTAGTAGAGGCGCGAGCGGCGCACACGCCCGCGGCGTGTGACCTCAACGCGCTCGACGCGCGGCGAGTGGTAGAGAAATGTACGCTCCACGCCGATCCCCTGCGTCACGCGGCGGACGGTGAAGTTGCTCGATGAGCCCTGCTTCTTGCGCCGAATCACGACACCCTCAAAAACCTGGGTGCGCTCGCGCTCGCCCTCGACCACTTTGGCGTGCACGCGGACGGTGTCGCCCGGCTGAAACTCTTCAATCGCCGGATTGCGTTCGAGCGTGAGCAGATCGGAGCGGTCCATCGGCGGTTCCTTTGTCTGCTGCCAGTGTATGCACGGATCAGGTTATATGTCTTGCACCGGGTGTTGCGCGTATTGCGCGAGCAGGTCGGGGCGGCGGCGGCGCGTGCGCTCGAGCTGCTGCCCGCGCCGCCAGCGCTCGATCGCGGCGTGATCGCCGCTGAGCAGGATTGCGGGCACGCGCCAGCCGCGGAATTCAGGCGGGCGCGTGTAGTGCGGGTACTCCAGCAGCGGCCCGCTGAACGATTCATCAACTGCTGAGCAGCTCGACCCCAGCACGCCCGGCTGCAGGCGCACGACGGCGTCGATGAGCACCACGGCCGCCGGTTCGCCGCCGCTCAGCACGTAGTCGCCGATCGAGACCTCGTCATCGGCCAAGTGGATGCGGACCCGCTCATCGACCCCCTCGTAGCGTCCGCAGAGCAGAATCAGGCGATCTTCGGCGGCGAGGCGGCGCACGAGCGGCTGGTCGAGCCGCTCTCCCTGCGGAGTCAGCAGCACGACGCGTCCGGGCAGCCCGCGCTCGCGCAGCCGCTCGACAGCGCGGAACCAGGGCTGCGGGCGCATCACCATCCCAGGACCGCCCCCGTAGGGTGCGGCGTCGACCGAGCGGCGGCGATCGAGCGCGTAATCGCGCAGATTGTGCAGGCGCAGCTGGACGCGCCCAGAGCCGCGGGCGCGGCGGATGATGCTGGCCCCGAACGCGCCCGCGATCAGCTCAGGAAAGAGCGTGACCACATCGATCCGCACGGCTCCGGCCCCCTCTGGCCCGCCGCCCCGCTAGCCGAGGCCGGCGGGGCTGCTGCGCCCGTTGCGCGCACCCGTTGCGCCCGTTGCGCCTGTTGCGTCCCAGTGCTGCTGTCCGGCCGGAGCGGCGGCCGCGCTTCCGTCGCGGCGGCGCAGGAAAGCGGGCGTGGAGAAGTCGGACGCGGAGCCGAGATCGAGCTCGTCGAGCAGCTTCGCCGACCAGTCGTTGCGCGCCATGGCCGGGAACTTGCTGTGCTGATCGCGCGGCGCAAAGCCAGTGGCGACGACCGTCAGCTGGACATCGCCGCCCAGATCCTCATCGACCGCGGTGCCCATAATGATCTCGGCTTCGGGGGCGGCCATCGTCTGGATCACTTCCGCGGCGGCGGCCAGCTCGAGCATCCCGAGGCCGCCGGAGGAAGAGATGTTGTAGAGCACGCGGGTTGCGCCCTCGATCGTAGTTTCGAGCAGCGGGCTGCGAATCGCCTGTTCGGCGGCCTGCACGGCGCGCTGTTCGCCGCTGCCCCGCCCGATCGCCATCAACGCCTGCCCGCCCGAGCCCATCACCTTTTTGACATCGTTGAAATCGAGATTGATCTGGCCCGGCACAGTGATCACGTCGGAGATGCCCTGAATACCCTGGCGCAGCACCTCATCGGCCTTGCGGAAGGCCTGCTCGACGGTGATGTTCGCGTCTTCGGGATCGAGCAGCCGCTGGTTGGGGATCACGATCACGGTGTCGGCGAACTCCTCGATCTGAGCGATGCCCTCCTGCGCGACATCGCCGCGCTTGACGCCTTCAAACTCGAAGGGCCGCGTGACGACGGCGATCGTCAGCGCGCCGCAGCGCTTGGCCGCTTCGGCGATCACCGGCGCCGCGCCGGTGCCGGTGCCGCCGCCCATGCCGGCGGCGATGAAGACCATATCCACGCCCTGGAAGTGGCTGAGCAGCTCTTCACGGCTCTCCTCGGCCGCTTTCGCGCCGCGCTCTGGGTCGCCGCCGACGCCAAGCCCGCCCGACTCCCTGTCGCCGATGCGGATGCAGACGGGCGCCTTGGAGAACTCGAGCTGCTGGGCATCGGTGTTGACGGCGACGAAATGAACGCCGCGGATCTGAGCTTCGATCATGCGGTTAATCGCATTGCAGCCGCCGCCGCCGACGCCGACGACTTTGATCGGAGGCACTCCATCGACTGAGATTCGGTGCGGCACGGTGATTCCTCTCGTATGCACGGGCCGCTCCTGCGGCCCCGCTCTGTTCCTGCGTGCACCGAGCCGGCGCGCGCAGCGGTCTCCAGTTCAGTTCGGCAGAAACACCCTGCCGAGGTTCAGCACGCCCTTGGCCAGCGCAGCGAAGCTTGGCGGTTCGCGCCGCACCTGCCTGTCTGCAGCACTCGGGGCATCGCCCGAGAACGCCGCCCAGTGCAGCAGGCCGAGCGCCGAGATCGAGGAGCTGTCGGCGACCTGCTCGGAGAGTCCGTAGAGCTCGCCGTGCTGCGCTGCGCGGGTCGGCAGGCCGCTGAGCTGCTCGAACAGCTCAATCATCCCCGGCAGCTCGCTGCCCCCGCCCGACAGCACATAGCCGCCGTTGAGCTGCGCATCGAGCCGGGCGCGCTTGAGTGTTTTGAGCGCCATCGCGCTGATTTCGGCCGCGCGTGCGTGGACGATCTCGGCGATCAGGCGCTGGGAGATCTGGCGGCCGCGCGGGCCGCTGAAGCCGTCGAGCACCGCCGGCTGATCCTCGACCAGCTCCGGCAGGGCGTGTCCGTAGGTGAGCTTGGCGGCCTCGGCGGCCTCGGCGGGCGCGCGCAGGCCGACCATCAGATCGCGCGTGACAAAGCCGCCGCCAACCGGCAGCGAGGCCGTGAAGGTGATCGCGCCGTCGATGTAGACGGCGATGTCCGTGGTGCCCGCGCCGAAATCGACGGCGACAGCACCTTCCAGGATCTCTTCGCGGCGCAGCGCGTACTGCGAGCCGACGACGGGCTGGGCCGCAGCGAGCTCGACATCGACGCCGGCGGCGGAGACGCACTGCACGGCGTTCTGCACGGCCCCGCGCGAGGCGGTCACGAGGTGCATCTCGACATCGAGCCGCTGCCCGTGCATCCCGCGCGGATCGGCGACGCGGTCTTGCCCATCGACGATGTAGAAGCGGGGAATGGCGTGCAGCACGGTGCGCGAGGAATCAAGCGTGACCGCGCGCCCCGCATCGATCACCCGCTGCATATCGTCGTCGCCGATCTGTATCTCCAGATCGGGGATCGCGACGACGCCGCGGTTGTTGAGCGATTCGAGGTGCGCCCCGGTGATCCCGACGGCGGCGGAGAGAATCTGGCGCCCGGAGGAGCGCTCGGCCTGCTCCACCGAGGCGCTGATCGCGCGCGTCGCGTCGGCGACGTGATTGATCTGGCCGCGGTCGACGCCGGCCGAGGGCGCGATGCCGACGCCGAGAATCTGCAGCGCGCCGTGCTCGTTGGCTTCGCCGACGATTGTCGTGATCCGGCTGCTGCCGAGGTCGATCGCGGCGACAGGTTGCTGACGGGCCATAGCCTGCTATCTCTCTAGCGCTGTTCAATGCGCACGGCGCGGCCGACGTTCAATCCGATTTCGACGCGGGGGCGCAGGCCGAAGCGCAGATCCGCGAAGATCAGCGGCTCGCCGCGGCGCTTGGCTTCCAACTCCAGCTGCGTCCAGACGTCGTACTTGTAATCGAACCCTTCGGCGTCGCCGAAGACGATCTCGCCGTGTTGGGTGACGACGGTCAGGCCGCTGCTCTGCGCCCACTCGTAGGAGACGATGGCGGGCAGCTCGACGGGCGCGCCGCGCTGCTCGCTCAGCGCGCCCCGCTGGACCGCGGTGGCGTGCACGCGCCCCCCAGCCCCCACCGCCGGCCGAGCCGACACCTGGCGCACCACCGGACCATCAGCGGGCGGAGCGACCCCCTCGAGGATCACTCCCTCTTCATCTATTGGCCACACGGTGTTGTCCGCCTGCCACCGGCCCCACGGCCTGCGCTCCACTATGACAACTTCGATCCGATTCGGCCAACGCCGCGCAACGCTCGCGTTACGAATCATCGCCTGGCCGGCGATCCGCTGCTCCGCTGCATGCAGGTCGGCCAGCAGGATGTTCTGGCCCTGCAGCCCGCTCAGCTGAGCGACGGCCGCGGCGCTGACCGTCTGGGCGCCCTGGACGCGGATGCTGCGCACCTCGAGCAGCGGCGAGTTGAGCACCACGAGCGCCAGCACGATCACGCCGACGGCGGCCAGCGCCGCGATCAGGCGCGGCCACGACGGCCTGGGCATGCGCAGCCGGCGCGGGCCCGCCTCGGGCGCAGGGTGATGTGCAGTCATGCAGTCGCCGCTGCTTGCTGCCGGCAAGGCCGCCAGTGGTCGAGCGCCAGCTCGACGAGCCGGGTGACCAAGCGGCGCAGCGAAACGCCGCAAGCCTCCCAGAGCAGCGGATACATGCTGGCGCTGGTGAAGCCGGGAATCGTGTTCAGCTCGCCGAGCCAGATCCGGCCGTCGGGGGCGAGCAGAAAATCGGCGCGGGCCATGCCTCGCGCACCGACCGCCTCATAGGCGGCGAGCGAGTATCCGCGAATCTGCTCGGCGAGCTTAGGCTCGAGATCGGCGGGAACGATCAGCTCGGTGCCCGGATCTTCGTACTTGGCGGTGTAGTCGTAGAACGCGCGCTGGGTGCGAATTTCACCGAGCACTGAGGCGCAGGGTTGGTCGTTGCCGAGCACGCCGCACTCGATCTCGCGCGCCTCCGGCAGCGCTTGCTCGACCAGCGCCGTGCGATCGCAGGCGAAGGCGGCCCGGAATGCATCGGCCAGCTCCTCGCGCGACTCGACGCGGGTGATGCCGATGCTCGAACCGCCGCTCGCCGGCTTGACGAACAACGGGTAGCCGAGCTGCGCGGCGCGGCGCTGGCTGTCCAGTGGATCGCGCCGCCAGGCGGCCAGCGGCACCGCAACCGCGGGCGCGACGGGAATGCCGGCCGCCTGCAGGATCGGCTTGGCCGCGGCCTTGTTCATCGCCAGCGCGGAGGCGGCGACGCCGGCGCCGACGTAGGGGAGGCCAAGCGTTTCGAGGAAGCCTTGCAGCACCCCGTCCTCGCCCCAGGCTCCGTGCACCAAGGGAAACGCGGCGTCGCATGCAGCGAGCTGCGCTGCGGCCTCGAGCGCGCTCAGCGGCCGTTCGGCGGCGACCGCTTCGGGGGCGCCGGCCTCAATCCGCGCCAGCAGCGCGGCGCTCTCGGCGGCCGAGAGCCACTCCCCGCGGCGGGAGACGGCGATCGGAACAATCCGCCAGCGCTCCCGATCGGCGCCGCCGATCACGGCGCGCGCCGAGCGGACGCTGATCGTGTGTTCGGCGGACGGCCCGCCGAAGATCACGGCGAGCGATAGGGCGCCGGTCATACGAACCCCTCCCCGCAGCGGCTCAGCTCCGGCTCGAGCCGAACGCCGAACTGCTCGTAAACGCGCCGCTGGGCCAGCTGCATCAGCGCGGCCATCTCCGCCGCCGAAGCCTGATCGGCGTTGATGAAATAGTTCGAGTGCTTCTCGCTGACCTGCGCGCCGCCGATCCGCCGCCCGCGCAGGCCGACCTGGTCAATCAACCACCAAGCGGCCTGGCCGGGCGGGTTGCGGAAGGTCGAGCCGGCGCTGCGGCCGGGCGGCGTCGACGCTTTGCGGCGCGCTTCGAGCTCAGCGATCCGTTCGAGGCTGGCCTCCGCCGCGCCGCGTTGCAGGCGCAGGCGCACGCGCGTCACGATGTATCCGCGCAGACGCCCGCGCGTAAAGCTGCTGCGGCGGTACCCGAGCGCCAGCACCGCCGCGGAGAGCCGCGCTTCGCAGCCGTCCGGCGCGATCACATCGATGTCTTCCAGCACGTCGGCGAGGCAGCCGCCGTAGGCGCCGGCGTTGTAGATCACCGCACCGCCCAGCGATCCGGGGATGCCCGCCGCCCACTCGAGGCCGGACCAGCCGGCCCGCGCGGCCGCGCGCGACAGCCGCGCGAACGCGACTCCCGCATCGGCCTCGACGATCGCCTGCTCAGCGGGGCGGTCGGCGGCGGGCATGACAATCCCGCCGGCGTTGTCTTCGATCACGAGACCGCGGATCCCGCGATCGCCGACGAGAATGTTCGAGCCGGAGCCGAGAATGAAGACAGGGCAGCCCGCTTCACGCGCGGCGCGCGCCGCGGCGCGGAGCATCTCGTTCGATCGGACGGTCAGGTACCAGTCGGCGGGCCCGCCGATGCCCAGCGTCGTATGGCGCCGCAGCGGCTCCCGGGGCCGCGCTCCCTGCCGCTCAAGGAAGTGCGCCAAAGCGTTCATCGCCGCCCCGCCAGACGCTGCAGGATCAACGCGCCCGCCGCATCGACATCGCCGGCGCCGACAGTGATCACGACATCGCCGCTCCGCGCGGCCCGCGCGGCCGCGGCGGCGGCGGCGCTCACCGAGCCGGCATCGCTCACGCTCGGATGCTCGAGCTGCTCGGCAAGCTGGCTCGCCGTGAGGCCCGCATCGGGCGCCTCGCGGGCTGCGTAGGTGTCGCACAGAAACAGCCGATCGATGCCGCTGAAACAGGTTTTGAAACCGTCCAGCAGGTAGCGGGAGCGGCTGTAGGTGTGCGGCTGGAAGAGCATCAGCAGGCGTCGGCGCGGGTAGCGGCCCCGCAGCGCGCTGATCGTGGCGGCGATTTCCGTCGGGTGGTGCGCGTAGTCGTCGAGCACCAGCACACCCGCCGCTTCGCCGTGCACCTGGAAGCGCCGCTTCACACCGCGGAATTCGGCCAACGCCGCGACCGCCGCAGCGACATCGAAACCGGCCGCATCGAGCGCCGCGAGGCAGGCGCACGCATTGGCGACGTTGAACGCGCCGGGAATCTGCAGCTCGCCGCACCACGATTCGCCGCTCGGCGCGCTGATGCGGTATTCGAGCGCTCGATCCGTCTGCGCGCCCGGCGCCGCACGCCACTGGGCCGATTCGCCGAGGCCGGCGGTCGCCACGCGGATATCCGGGCGCAGAGCCGCGAGCCGAGCGGCGACCGCGTTGGCCGCGGGGGAATCCGCGCCCGCGATCAGCACGCCGCCGCGCTGCAGCGTCTGCGCATAGGTGAGAAAGGCTTCCTCGAGCTGCGCGGGCGTTTCGTAGTAATCGAGGTGATCCGCTTCGACATTGGTGATCACCGCCACGCGCGGGCGGTAGTGATGAAACGCGCGGGCGTATTCGTCCGCCTCGAGCACCAGCCAGGGATCGGTGCCGCGTACCGCGTGGCGGGGCAGATCGGCGCTTTCGCCGCCCAGCACGTAGCCGACATCGCGCCCCCCGGCGCGCGCGCCGAGCGCCAGCATCGCCGTGGTCGTGGTCTTGCCGTGCGCGCCGCCAACGGCGATCACATCGCGCGGCGCCGCGATTTCAGCGAGCAGCTCGGCGCGGGTGGCGATCGGCAGCCCGGCCCGCACCGCGGCGGCGATCTCCGGGTGCGATTCGGGCACGGCGGCGGTGCGAATGAGCCGCTCTGCGCGGCGAACATGGGCGGCATCGTGGCCGATCGCGATCGCCGCGCCGCGCTCGCGGAGCGGCTGCAGAATCGGCGCGTCCGAGCGGTCGCAGCCGCTCACGGCGAGGCCGTCGTCGAGCAGGATGTGGGCCAGCGCGCTCATGTGGATGCCGCCAATCCCCACGAAGTGCACCGCCCGCCCCGCGGCTGTCACGGCGCGTACTCGAGCAGCACCTGGGCGATCGTCTCCGCGCCGTCGAGCCGGCGCAGGCCGAGCGCTCGGCTGCGCATCGCGCGCAGCCGAGCGCTGTCCGCGAGAATCTCGGCGGCGGCGGCGAAGAGGTCGCGCTCCACGCGCTCGTTCTCGACGATCAGCGCCGCGCCGGCCTGCTGCAGCGCCTCGGCGTTGAGGCGCTGGTGGCCGCCCGCTTCGCCGAGCGGGACCAACACCGCAGGCAGGCCGGCGGCTGGATACTCGCCGATCACCGAGGCGCCGGCGCGCGAAACCGCCAGGTCGCAGGCCGCCATCGCCAGCGGCATCTCTTCGGCGAGGTAGGGGTAGAGGCGGTAGCGGCTGGCCAGCCGCGGCTCGAGCTGTCCGCGCAGGCTGTTCAGGCGGGCGTACTCGGCCTCGCCGGAGATGTGGATCAGCTGCGCGGCCTCCAGCCACTCGGGCAGGCGCTCGACGATCGCGCTGTTGATCCGCTGCGCGCCGCGCACCGCGCCGGTCACCAGCAGCGCGGGCGCTCCGTTGAGCTGGAAATGGGCGCGCGCGAGCGGCTGATCCAGGCCCAAGAATCCGTCGCGGAGCGGATACCCGCTGATCACCCCGCGGGCGCCGTAACGCTGGCGCGAACTTTCATGCGCGACGCAGACGCGGCGGGCGAGCGGGGCGAGCATTCTGAGCGCCCAGCCGGGGGCGACATCGGGCTGGAAGAGCACGATCGGGCGGCGGCTCAACCAGGCGGCCACCCCCACCGGCGCGCTCACGTAGCCGCCGGTCAGAAAGACGACATCGGGGTCGAAGCGCCGGACCGCACCAAGTGCATCGAACACCCCGAGCGCGGCCGTACCCGCGGAGACCAGCTGGCTGGCCGGGTTGCGCCCGCGGATCGAGCGCGCGGCGATCGGGGCGAAGGAGATCCCGGCGGCGGCCGCCAGATCCGATTCGACGCCGTCGGCTGCGCCGGCGTAGAGGAAGCGCGGCGGCTCGGGGGCCAGCCGCTCGAGCGCTGAAGCGACCGCCAGCGCCGGGAAAACATGCCCGCCGCTGCCGCCCCCGGCCAGAAGCACGTTGATCATCGCGGCGGACCCTGCTCAGCTCCGAAGGGGTTGTCCGGCGGGACGGCGGGCGCATAGTCGCGCGTTGCCGCTTCGGCGTCGGAGCGGGGCAGGGGCGGATCGTTGGCGCGCGCGCGGCGCGAGATGCTGACCAGCACGCCGGCCGCCGCAAGCGTTGCGATCAGCGCTGAGCTGCCAAACGAAACGAACGGCAGCGGAATCCCGGTGAGCACGATCGTGCGGGTAATCCCCGCGATGTTGAAGAAGGTCTGCAGACCGATCCAGGAGACGATCCCGAAGGCGAGCAGCATCCCAAAGCGGTCGGATGCGTGCATCGCCGCGCGGATCCCGCGGTAGACGACCAAGGCGAAGAGCGCGAGCACGATCATCGCCCCGAGAATGCCCGTCTCCTCTCCAATGATCGCAAAAACCCCGTCGGTATGCGCCGAGGGCACGTAGAAAAACTTCTGGCGGCTGGCGCCGATCCCGACGCCGGTGAGGCCGCCGGAGCCCAGCGTGTGGACCAGGTTGACAATCTGGAAGCCGGCCTCCTGCGGCATCTCCTCGGCGGAGAGAAAAGCCTTGACCCGCTCCAGGCCGTAGCCGACCACAAAGACGATCGCGAGCAGCACGGAAACGCCGCCGGCAGCGAGCACCGCCATGTGGCGCATCGAAGCGCCGGCGAGGAAGAACATCACGACGCCCACCGACGCGATGGCGACGAACGTGCCGAGATCGGGCTCGGCCATCAGCAGGAAGCCGACAAAGCCGATAATCATCGCAAACGGCAGCAGCCCGAGCGGGATCCGCTTGATGTCTTCGCCCTTGGCCGCCAGCCAGGCGGCGACATAGATCACGATCGCCAGCTTGGCGAACTCCGAAGGCTGCAGCGCCGGCAGCGAACCGATCTGGATCCAGCGCCGCGCTCCGTTCTGCTCGAACCCCACACCAGGCAGCAGCACCGCGACCAGCAGCACGAGCGCACCCAGCATGATCAGCGGCGAAAAGCGCCGCCAGACGCGGTAATCGATCAGACTGAAGGCAACGAAGGCCGCCGCTCCGAGAGCGGCCCCGATCAGCTGGCGCTTGGCGAAGAAGTCGGTCTCGCCGTACAGCTCGAGCGAGATCGCGAACGACGACGAATACATGAACACAAGGCCGATAAACGTCAGCGCGAGCACCGCCCCGATCAGCAGCCAATCGGGCGAGCCGGCGCGCGTCTGCAATGCGGCGGCGCCGGGCAGCCTGCGGCCAACGACGTGAGCGGCGCGCGGAACTGTGCTCATTGGAGCGCCTCGACGAGGCGGCGGAAGTGCTCGCCGCGGGCCTCGAAATTGGGATACGCGTCGAACGATGCGCCGCCCGGCGAAAGCAGCACAGCGTCGCCCGGCGCGGCGATGCCGCGCGCCCGAGTGAGCGCTTGACCGAGGCTCTCGCTGGGATCAGCGCAGCAGAGGCCGCCACGGCGCAGCTGCTGCGTCCAGCCAGGTCCAGCTTCGCCGAAGCAGGCCACCGCGCGGGCGTAATTGGGCAGTTCGGCGATCAGCTTGTCGAGCGGCAGCTGCTTATCGCGTCCGCCGAGCAGCAGCACGAGCGGCCCGCCGACCGCTCGTATGCCGGCCAAGGTGCGTTCCGGCGCGGTCGCGATGGAGTCGTTGATGTAGCGCACGCCGTCGACCGCGGCGACACGTTCGAGGCGGTGGGGCACGCCCGCAAAGCGCCGCAGCGTCTCGGCGATGATCTCGATCGAGACGCCGAGGCCGGCGGTCAGGGCAATTGCTGCGAGCGCGTTGCGAATGTTGTGCTCGCCGGGGATCGCGAGTTCGGCGGCCGGCAGCACATCGCGGGCCGCGCCGCCGGCCGGCCGCCAGCGCAGCTTCGCAGCAGCCAGCCAGGCAGCATCGCTGTGCGGCGGCGGTGCGCCGCGCAGGCCGAACCACACCTTGCCCGCGGGGGTATCGGCGGCCATCGCCGCCGCGGTCGGTTCGTCCCAGGGCAGCACGGCGCGGTCGCGCGCGCGCTGGCGGCTCACGAGGCGCCGCTTGAGCTCAACGTACTCCGCCCAAGAGAACTGATCGAGGTGGTTGGGCGTCACATTGAGCAGCGCGGCGATCTGCGGGCTGCGCGCGCTGCGCAGCAGCTGTGTGTGGCTGATTTCGAGCACCACAGTCGAATCGCGCCGCAGCTCTGGCAGCCGGCTGAGCAGTCCCGCGCCGATGTTGCCGCCGACCAGCGGCGCACGGCCGGCGGCGCGCAGAATTTCCCCCGTGAGCGTGGTCGTCGTGGTCTTCCCAGCGCTGCCGGAGATGCCGATCAGCGGCGCCGGGCAGCGGTCCAGGAAGATGCCGTTGGGCCCGAACACGGGGATCGCGCGCTCGGCCGCGGCGCAGAGCAGCGGCAGACTGCGCGGGATGCCCTGGCTGGCCACGACCAGGTCAAGCTCATCGAGCAGGCTGAGCTGGTCGGGGCTGCTGATGCTGGCCGCCGCGATCTTCAGCTGGGCCAGCTCCGCTTCGAGCGCAGCGGCCGGGCGGCGGTCGACGATATGCAGCGCGGAGACAGATTCCTGCTGCAGAAACGCCGCCGCGTCGCGCCCTTCGATACCGAAACCAACGAGCGCCGCGCGCAGGCCGCGGAAGCTGGGCGGCGCCGGCGGCGTGCTGGGCAGCGCATTGAGCGGCACGTTGGGCGCCGTATTGGGCCGGCTCATGATGGCACCTGCAGCGCCAGCGCCACGCCGAGAATCGCGCCGGCGATCCCGAGCAGCCAAAAGCGCGTCACAATCTGCGGCTCCGACCAGCCCCCCAGCTCGAGATGATTGTGAAACGGAGCCATCCGAAAGACGCGCCGCCCGCCCGACCATTTGTAGTAGCCGACCTGAATGATGTCGCTGGCCGCCTCCAGCACGAACACGATCCCGATCACCGGCAGCAGCAGCCAGTGGCCGGTCATCAGCGCCAGGATCGCCAGCGCGCCGCCCAGCGCCAGCGCCCCCGTGTCGCCCATGATGATCTGCGCCGGGTGCGCGTTGAACCAGAGGAAGCCCAACACCGCGCCGACCGTCGTGAAGGCGAAGCGAACGATGAAATCCTGCTCCTGGCCGATCGCGATCACCCCGAAGGCCGCGATCGCGATCGCCGCCGTACCCCCGGCCAGATTGTCGAGCCCGTCCGTGATCGCTACCGAGGTGATCGTCGCGAACACGGTGAGAGCGGCGATCACGATGTAGACAGGACCCAACGCAAACTGCCCCGCCCAAGGAATATTGAGGCTCTGGACATCGAGCGCGAAGTAGAGCACCAGCCCAACCGCGAGTGAGAACAGGCCCAGCAAGGCAAACTTGAGCCGCCAGGAAAGCCCGCCCTGGATGCGGCCCACGATTGTCCCCGTATCGTCGAGGTAGCCAAGCGCGGCCAGCGCCAGGACGCTCACAAGCGGAAGCAGAATCGACCAGCGGTCGCCTTCGACGAGATTGGCCGCGGCGGTCAGGATCACGATCGCGGCGACAAAGATGAGCCCGCCCATCGTCGGCGTGCCCTCCTTGACCAGATGCGTGGCCGGGCCCTCCGCGGAGATCGCCTTGCCCAGCCCGCGGCGCTGGATCCAGCCGATCAGCGGACGGCCGAGCACCAGCGCGAGCGCGAAGGCGATCCCGGCGGTGGCGAGCGAGAAGGTCGTCATCGCGGCGTATCCAGCATCCGCTGCACCAGCGCTTCGAGATGCAGCGCGTGTGAAGCTTTGACGAGCACCGTGTCGGCGCTTGCCAGCTGCGGGAGCAGCGCTTCGGCGGCGTCTGCGGCGTCGCTGTGCGTGCTGACGCTGTCGAGGCCGGCGGCGCGGGCCGCAACGGCGATCGCGGCAGCGCGCGGACCGACAGCGAGCAGCCGATCGCAGCGGCTGGCCGCGTAGGCACCGATCTCGAGGTGCGCGTTGGCTTCCTCGCTGCCCAGCTCGAGCATGTCGCCGAGCACCGCGGTGCGCGGCGGGGGCTGGGCCGCGAGCAGGTCCAGCGCGGCGCGCATCGAGAGCGGCGCCGCGTTGTAGGCGTCGTCGATGATCGTCGCGCCGTTGGCCGCCAAGCGGCGGCGCAGGCGGCTGCCGGGCCGCAGCAGCGCCGCCGCATTTGCGATCTCGTCCAGCGAGAGCCCGGCGCGCAGGCCGACCGCCGCCGCCGCCAGCACCGTCATCGCCTGGTGCTCGCCGGCAAGCGGCGTATGCACCGTGGTCGAGCGGCCGCGGTAGTGCAGCTCGAAGCGCAGGCCGTCGAACCCCAGCGGCTCGATCCGCGCAGCGCGCAGGTCGGCCTCCGCGGAGCGTCCGAATGTGATCACCTCGGCGCTGCTGCGCTGGGCCATATTGAGCACGCGCGGATCATCCGCGTTGAGCACGGCGAGGCCCTCCGCCGGCAGGCTGGCCGGCAGCAGCCCCTTGATCTGCTCGGTGTCGTCGAGCGTGCCGAAGCGCTCCAGGTGGGTGGGGCCGACATTGGTCACGATCCCGATCTCGGCGCGCGCCGTCTCCACCAGCAGCTGCATCTCCGCCAGCGAGTAGGGGCCCAGCTCGAGCACCGCCCAGCGGTGCTCGGGCCCGAGTCCAAGCAGCGCGATCGGCAGGCCGATGTCGCCGTTGAAGTTGCGCGGCGACTGGTAGGTCTCGGCATAGCCCGCGAGCAGCTGGGCCGTCGCTTCGCGGACAGTGGTCTTGCCGACGCTGCCGGTGATCCCGACGACCGCGGCCGTCTGCTGGATCCGCCAGGCCGCGGCCGCGCGCTGCAGGGCAGCCAGCGTGTCGGGCACTGTGAGCACATGAATCGACTTGATCGAGGCCGCAGCCGAGACCGGCTGGGAGACGAGCAGCGCGCCGGCGCCGCGCGCGATCGCGTCGTCAACGTAGCGGTGGCCGTCGCTGCGTCCGCCGTGCAGCGCGATAAACAGCGAGCCCGGCTGCACCTCGCGGGAGTCGATCACGATGCTGGAGAACGGCTTGTCCATCGCCGCAGGGGGGGCGGGCAGGCCGAGCAGCTGTGCGAGCTGGCCGAGGGAGATCATTGCTCGGCCCCCGCCGCATGCTCGGTCTGAGTCCGAGCCTCCGCGCCCTGCTCCTCCGCTGCTTCCGCCTCGGAGTCCACCTCAGAGTCCGCCTCGGAATCCGACGGGAGCGGTTGCTGGTCGTTGGGGCCGGTGAGCCAGGCGTCGGGCTGGGCGGTGTAGCCGCTCGGCGGAACAGCGAGATAGGGCAGGCTGGCGGCCACAATCTGGCTGAAGACCGGCGCCGCCACGATCCCGCCGAAGGTTTCACCGCGGGGCCGATCGATCCGCACCAGCACAACGATCCGCGGGTCGTCGACCGGCGCGAAGCCGGCAAACGAGGCGAGCGATGTCTCATCGCTGTATTCGCCGTCCAGCAGCACATCGGTCGTGCCCGATTTCCCTGCGACGGGCCAGCCGGGCGTCTGCGCGGGGTGGCCGAGAACGCCGTCGACCACCGCCTGCATCATGCCGCTGAGCACGGCGGCGGTCTCTTCCGAGATGACCCGCCGCTCGACCAGCGGCTCCAGTTCGCGCACGCCGCTCTCGCCGATCACAGCGCGGACCAGCCGCGGGCGGACCAAATCGCCGCCGTTGGCGATCGCCGAGTAGGCCTGCACGATCTGCAGCGGCGTCACCGCGATGCCCTGCCCGAAGGAGTTGGTCGCGAGCTGCACCGGCGACCAGGCCAGATCGCCGATCTGGGTGACCAGGCCTTCGCTCTCGCCCGGCAGGCCGGAGTTGGTCAGCTGGCCGAAGCCGAACTTGGCCACGTACTCGTAGAAAATCCGCGACCCCATCTCCTGCGCGAGCCAGACCGTGCCGGTGTTCAGCGAGCGCTGCAGCACCTGCGTCATCGTCTGCTCGCCGTGCCAGCTGAGGTCGAAGTTGCGGATCGTGCGATCGCCGATTACCACCGCGCCGGTATCGATAAAGGTCGTCTGCGGAGACACCACCTTGGCGTCCAGGCCGGCGGCCATCGTGATCACCTTGAAGACGGAGCCGGGCTCGTAGACATCGGAAGCGGCGCGGCTGCGCAGCACGCCGATGTCGAACGTGTCGTCGGCGAGGTCGAGCAGCTCGGGATGGTAGGCCGGCAGCGTGGCGGCGGCCAGAATGTCGCCGTTGCGCGGGTCCATGATCATGATCACCCCGCCCTCGGCGCTCCATTGCTGCACAGCTTCAGCCAGCGCCTGCTCGGCGATCCGCTGCAGGTTGCGGTCGATCGTCAGCACGATGTCCGCACCCTGCTCGTAGGGCAGCTCCAGCCGCGCGCCGAAGGGGATCGGCTGGCCCAGGCCGTCCTGCTCGTAGATCAACAGGCCCGACTCGCCACCCAGCGTGCTGTCGAGCGCGTATTCGAGCCCTGCCAGCCCCTGTTCATCGCGCCCCACGATCCCGATCACCGGCGCGGCCATTTCGCCTTCGACATAGCGGCGGCTGCTGGTCTTGCGGATCGTGACGCCGAAGAGGCGCTCGGCGTCAATCGCCGCCCCGTCGTAGTACTGGACATAGGCGATCAGGGCGTCGCGGCCGTCGGCGCCGGCGGCCAGGCTGAGCACACGCGCTTCGTCGACGCGCAGCAGATAGGCGAGCCGCGCTGAAGCCTCGGTCGGCTGGAACCCGTTGCGGCCCCAGAGGCGGGTGTCCACGTGGACTTCCCAGGTATCGACGCTGGTCACAAGCGGGAAGCCGTTGCGATCCAGAATCGCGCCGCGCGGTCCGCGCGTTTCGATCTGCCAGACCCGATCAGCAGCCGCTTCGTGCTGCTGATGCTCGACGACCTGCACCATGATCAAGCGGGCGACGATGATCACCGCGAGGCCGACCATCGCGGCGGCGACGGCGCGCATGCGCCAACGGCTGAGCGTTCCGCTCTCCATCTGCGCTCTCCAGCCCCTCGCGCTGATCGGCGCCGCCGGCCGCGGCCGGCGGTGCGGCGGCTAATTGGCGATGAGCAGGTCCAGCAGGGCCTGCCAGCGCGGTGCTTCGCGGTCGAGAACACGTTCCGATGCGGGCAGAAAACGGCTCGGCATCACGCGCGGCGGCGGAGCATGCTCAACCTCCAGCGTGACGGTGGGGGGCGCATCGACCATCCGCAGGCGGCCGCGCGCGTGCTGCTCGATGCGGCTGAGCGAGGCCAACCGGCCGACGTAGGCGGCGAGCGCGCGCCGCTCGGAGTGCAGCCGATCGCGTTCCGCCTCCAGCGCGATCAGCCGCGACCCGGTCTCGGCCGCGTTCGAAGACTGCAGAACCGGCAGCGAGGCGGCCACGCAGAGGCCGAGAAGCAGAATCCAGGCCCAAGCGGGCATCCGCGGGTGGGGCAGGAGCCGCCGCTGGATGCGCGCCGCCGGCGCGGCAGCCGTCATGGCGCCGTGCGCCCGGCCGGCTGCACGCGCAGCAGCCCTGAGGATGATCCAGCAGGACGTAATTTACGCAGCGCCCGCTGGCGCTTTTGGCGGGCGCGGGCGCGGAATGTCATACTGAGGGAGTCGGGCGCAGCTCTCGCTGATTGCTTGGGAGCGGCTGCCAGGCCGTGGGGCAGATCGCGCGTTGTGACAAGGGGACAGATTCCACGCTGATTCCGCAACGATGTACGGAACGAACGCGGACTCCGGTTGTGGCGGCGGGGCTTCTCCTTTACTGCAATGGCTTGTAGGAAGTCCCCTTCGCACGATCTGCCCCACGACCTGGCAGCGCAGCTCCTCTCTTTGCACATGTGCCGGCGCCGGCGGGCGGATTGCAGCTGCATTAGACCGCCTCCGCAGCGCGCAGCCGCGCACTCCGCGCGCGCGGATTGCGCTGCAGCTCCTCGGCGCCGGGCCGAATGACCTTCTTCGACAGTGAACGGAAACCGGCTCCGCCGCCCGAGGCGGCCCCGCGGACGAACCGCTTGACGATTCGATCCTCGAGCGAGTGAAACGCGATCGCGACAAAGCGCCCGCCGGCGGCGAGCAGCCCGCGCACCGAAGCGAGGAAGCCGCTGAGCCGCTCGAGCTCGCGGTTCACCTCAAGCCGCAGCGCGCGGAAGACATGCGTCGCCGGGTGAATGCGGCGCCGGCGCGCGCCCGGGCCGACCGCCGATTGGACGATCTGCGCGAGCTCGCCACTGCTCCGAATCGGGCGCCGCTCGACGATCGCCCGCGCGATCCGGCGCGAGCGCCGCTCTTCGCCGAGCCGGTAGATCACATCGGCCAGCTCCGCTTCGGCGTAGCCGTTCACGACATCGGCGGCGCTCTGCTCAGCGCCGGGCCCGAAGCGCATGTCGAGCGGGCCGTCCGCCTGAAAGGAGAAGCCGCGCTGCGGGTCGCCCAGCTGCAGGCTGGAAACGCCCAGATCGCAGAGCACGCCGTCGACCGCGGTGAAGCCGCAACGCTGTGCAGCGGCCGCGCAGCGATCCAGCCAGGCCTGCTCGAGGCGGCAGCGCGCGCCGAACGGCGCCAGCCGTCCGCGCGCCGACTCCAGCGCCTGCGGGTCCGCGTCCAGGCCGAGCAGCCGCCCGTCCGGCGCGGAGGCGGCCAGGATCGCCGCGGCGTGGCCGCCGAGGCCGACAGTGGCATCGATGTAGACACCGCCGCGGCGCACGTTGAGCAGGCTGAGCGCCTCGCGCAGCATCACCGGCGTATGGAGCGGCTGTGCGGCGCTCATGAGGCCGCCTGCGTTTCCAGCAGCTCGTCGTAGATCGATTCCAGCTGCTCCTGCTGCTGCGTCCAGCTCTCGGCGCTCCAAATCTCCAGGCACTCGCCCATCCCCGTGATCACCGTCGCCCCGTCCAGGCCGCGCCGCTCCCGCATCCGCTGCGGAATCAGAATCCGCCCCTGGCTGTCCAGCTGCACATCAAACGCCTGCGCGAACAGCGCGCGGCGCAGATCACGCGCAGCGCGGTTCTGCAGCCCGGTCGGAATGCGCTCCTGCACCACTGCTTCAAACCTCTCCGCCGGGTAGAGCTCCAGCGAGGCGTCGGGGCCGGGCAGCAAAATGCCGCCGTCCTCGAAGCGGGGCCGATAGCGCGAGGGAATGGCCAGCCGGCCCCGAGCGTCGAGCGTGTGCTCGTAGGTGCCGAGGAAGCCGCCCTGCGCCACGATCAGCCTCGATTTCTGACCGATGGGAGGCGGGGCGGATCGACGGGGAAGTGCAAGTCATGCCGCCTTCCCCATTTCGCCCCACTTCATGGTCGCTTCGTGGTCACATTAGGGACGCCGTCTCAAACAGGTCAACGAACGCAACCGCGGCTGTTCACAGCTCTTCACTTATTGTCCACACGCGCTTGGAAAAACCCGCCAAGCCCTAACATTCCGACGCTGCAGCCGGCGGCGGGCGGCCAAGGAAGGCGCGGTGACCAGATGGAGCAGCGCTACCGGGCGGGCATCCTCACCCTGTCCGACGCGGGCAGCCGCGGGGAACGTGTGGACACTTCGGGAGCGGCGATTTACGAGCGCCTAACCGATCTCGGGCTCAGCACCGCGCAAACTGCGATCATCGCCGATGACCCCGACACGATTGAAGCAACGCTGCGCCGCTGGGTGGCCGAAGGCCTCGATCTGATCCTGACCACAGGCGGGACCGGCCTCGGCCCGCGCGACCACACCCCCGAAGCGACGCGGCGGGTGCTCGAGCGCGAAGCGCCGGGCATCGCCGAGCTGCTGCGCGACGCGGCCCTAGATCACCCCCCGATGGCCGCGCTGAGCCGCGGCCTCGCCC
>CAYFZI010000013.1:0-55202 GCA_964347635.1 uncultured Dehalococcoidia bacterium | reverse complement strand
GGGGTTTGTTGGGTTGGTGGTGGCGGGGGGGGGCCTCTGGGGGGGGGCCGTCGAGCTGGTCGGCGGAGACGGCGGCGGGCTGCATCGAGGCGACCTGCATGGCGATGTCGTGGGCGAGCTCTTTGAAGGGCGCGGTGCGGGCGACGAAGTCGGTTTCACAGCGCAGGTCGACCAGCACGCCGATCCGGCCGCCGTGGATGTAGGACTCGATCAGGCCTTGCCCGGCGTCGCGCGCGGAGCGTTTGGCGGCCGTGGCGACGCCCTTCTCGCGCAGCAGCTCGCGGGCCGCCTCGAAGTCGCCTGCGGACTGTTCGAGCGCGCCGCGGCAATCCATCACGCCGGCGCCGGTCGCTTCGCGCAGGGCTTTGATCTGGTCGATGCTGACGGCCACAGTGGGTGCTCCTTTGGCGGCTGGCGGCGGCTCTGGCGCCGCGCTGAACGAGCTGAGTTGGCTGGCTGCGCCGCTCAGGCGCTGGACGGTGCGGCGGCTTGGCCGTCTTCGAGCTGCGCGTCGCGCTGGGCGCTCTGGCGGAGCAGCGCGCCCTCGGCTGCGGCGTCGGCGATTTGCGCGGAGAGCAGCCGCACGGCGCGAATCGCATCGTCGTTGGAGGGGATCGGGTAGTCGATCATGCGCGGGTCGCAGTTGGTGTCGCAGACGGCGACGATCGGAATGTTGAGGCGGCGCGCCTCGGCGACGGCGATGTGCTCGCGGGGGACATCGACGACGAAGACGGCGCCGGGCAGGGTGGTCATGTCGCGCAGGCCGCGCAGGTAGCGGTGCAGGCGGGTGAGCTTGTCGCGCAGGCGCAGCGCTTCTTTCTTCGGCAGCAGATCGAGCTGGCCCAGCTCTTCGCGGCGTTCGAGCTCGATCATGTAGTCGACGCGGCTGCGGATCGTGGCGAAGTTGGTCAGCGTGCCGCCGAGCCAGCGGGTCACGACGTGCGGCATCCCGGCCCGGTCGGCCTCGTTGCGGATGACATCCTGCGCTTGCCGCTTCGTGCCGACGAAGAGGACGTGTTGGCCGTCGGCGACGGTGTCGCGGACGAAATCGGACGCCTCCCGCAGCCGTTCGACGGTTTGCGCGAGGTCGAGGATGTGCACGCCGTTGCGCGCGCCGAAGATGAAGGGCGCCATCTTCGGGTTCCAGCGGCCGGTTTGGTGGCCGAAGTGCACGCCGGCCTCGAGCAGGTCGCGCATCGAGAGTTGGGTCGTCATCATGCTCCTGAGCTGAGCTGTGGGCGCTTCGGCCGCGGGCACGGGAGAACGCGGGCGGCAATGCGCGCGGTTGCGCCAAGTATACGCGGGGGAACGTGGTACCTTCCATGCGTTCCCTGCGGCGGCGGCGCTGCCGCGGCCGCGTGCGATGCGAGGGAGAGGAGCGTACGTGCCCCGATACGCATACGAGTGCTTCGAGTGCGGCCACGCGGTGGAGAAGCTCGAGGGTTGGGATGCACCCGCGCAGCAGCCGTGCCTGCGCTGCCCCGAGCTGATGCAGCGCATCCCGAGCGCGCCGGCGATCGTCTTCAAGGGCAAGGGTTGGTACTCGACAGACAACCGCAAATCGTCCTGGAAGGGCCGCTCGGATGAGGATCGCGGCGAATCGGGCGCCGACGCAGACGGCCGCCAGAACGGCGCGGGGGGCTCCGAAGCGGAGGCCGGCGAAGCCGGCAAGGTCAGTGCGGACGCGGCCGCGGCGGCCGACTGAGCACCGCTTCCCCGCCCCGTAAGGCCCCGCAAGCGGCGGATCCCGCGATGCGCGTGGTGCTGCAGCGGGTCAGCCGTGCGGCGGTGCGCGTCGAGGGCGCGGTCGTTGGCCAGATCGGCGCGGGCCTGCTCGCGCTGGTGGGCATTGCCGAGGGCGACGGCGCAGCTGAGGTCGACCGAGTCGCCGCCAAGGCCGCGGGGCTGCGCATCTTTGCCGATAGTGAGGGGCGCTTCAACCGCAGCGCGGCCGAGGTCGGCGGGGCGGTGCTAGTTGTCAGCCAGTTCACGCTGATCTCCAATCTGCGCAAGGGCCGCCGCCCCAGCTTCACCCGTGCGGCGCGGCCCGAGCAGGCGGAGCCGTTGGTCGAGCGCTTCGCCGCGCAGCTCGAGCGGGCGGGCCTGCCGGTCGCGCGCGGCGTGTTCGGCGCGGAGATGGCTGTCGAGCTGGTCAACAGCGGCCCCTTCACGGTGGTGATCGATTCGGTGGAGCTGGAGCGCCCGCGGCGCGGCTAGGCCCTGTTCGCCTTGTTGCGCCTTGTTCGTCGCCCCGCCTGCCTCGCGCAGCTCCCGTCGCAGGCGAACAGTCTCTAGCTGCCTCTAGCTGCCGGGCTGGAGGTCCAGCGCGATGTCGAGCGCCGGGGCAGAGTGGGTGAGCGCACCGAGCGAGATGTAGTCGACGCCGCAGGCGGCGATCTCGGTGATCTGCGCGATGCTGATCCCGCCGCTCGCCTCGACGACCGCGCCGCGCCGGCGGGCGAGCTGCACGGCGGGGGGGAGATCGCGGAGGGCGAAGTTGTCGAGCAGCAGCGCGCGGGCGCCGGCCTCGAGCGCTTCGCGGGCTTGGTCGAGGTTGGCCACTTCGACTTCGACGGCGGTGGCGGGGCCGGCGCTGTCTCGGGCGGCGCGGACTGCATCGCCGAGCGAGCCGCCGGCGGCGGCGACAGCGGCGAGGTGGTTGTCCTTGAGCAGGATGCCGGCGGCGAGGTGGTCGCGGTGGTTGAGGCCGCCGCCGCAGCGCACGGCGTAGCGCTGGGCGGCGCGCAGGCCGGGAGTGGTTTTGCGCGTGTCGAGAATGCGGGCGTGTCCGCCGGCCTGGGCCGCGGCGACGGCGGCGGCCGTGAGCGTGGCCGTGCCGGAGAGGCGTTGGAGCCAGTTCAGCGCGGTGCGCTCAGCGCGCAGCAGGCCGCGCAGGTCCCCGCTGACGGCGGCGATCACACCGCCGCCTGCGACCGGATCGCCGTCGCGGCGGCGGCTGACGATTTCGGCGTCGGGATCGAGCGAGCGGAAGGCGGCCTCGGCGAAGGCGAGGCCGCAGACAACGCCCTCGGCGCGCGCGGTGATTTCGGCCCGGCCGCGGCCCAGCCAGCCGGCGATCGACTCGGTGGTCAGGTCGAGGTCGGCGCGGTCCTCGCGCAGCGAGAGCTCGACGAGGCGCTGGACGACGGCGTCGTCGAGCGCGGGGGCGGCGCGGCCGGGCATCGCGGCGTTACTCGCGGACGATCCGCCAGGCGAGATGGCGGCGCCAGGCGGGGTCGGTGTCTGGGTGGTCGAGTCGGAGGTGGCTGCCGCGTGTTTCCGTGCGCGCGTGCGCAGCGAGGAGGATCGCGTGGGCAGCGGCGGCGGCGAGCGGGAGGGTTGAGCCGGCCTGGGCCGCGCCGTTGGCGGCGGCGCTCCATGAGCGGAGCCGCGCGATGCCGGCGCTGAGCTGGTCGGCGCTGCGCGCGATGCCGGCGGCGGCGCTGACCGCCTGCTGCAAATCGGCGATGGACGGCGCGGCGCCGGCCGCGGGGATGGGCAGCGGGGCGGCCGGCTCGGGCGGGGTTGGAGCGTCGGCCGCAGGCCGGCGCGCCGCAGCGCTGACCGCGCGGGCGGAGAAGACGGCCGCCTCGAGCAGCGAGTTCGAAGCCGCGCGGTTGGCGCCGTGTGCAGCGGTGGCGGCGACTTCGCCGGCCGCGAAGAGGCCGGGGATCGAGGTGCGGCCGTCGAGATCGGTCCAGACGCCGCCCATGTGGTAGTGGGCGGCGGGGGCGACGGGGATTGGGCCGGCGGTCAGGTCGTGGCCGCGCTCGAGGCAGCCGGCGTAGACGCCGGGGAAACGCTTGCGCAGGAAGTCGGCGGGGCGGTGCGAGATATCGAGCCAGACGTGCGGGGCGCCGTCGCGGCGCATCGTTTCGCTGATCGCGCGGGCGACGACGCTGCGCGGGGCGAGTTCGGCATCGGGATGAGCGTCGGCGGCGAAGCGGCGGCCGCTGCGGTCGAGCAGCAGCGCGCCCTCGCCGCGCAGCGCCTCGGAGACGAGAAACGCAGCCCCGCCGGCGGCGGCCAGCGCGGTGGGGTGGAACTGGACGAACTCCAGGTCGCGCACGACCGCGCCGGCGCGCAGGGCGAGCCCGAGTCCGTCAGCGGTGGCGCCGGCGGGGTTGGTCGTGTTGGTGTAGAGCGCTCCGATGCCGCCGCTGGCGAGGATCGTCGCCGCGGCGCTAATCGTGTGCAGGCGGCCGTGTTGGTCGACGGCCGCGGCGCCGCGGCAGCGCCCGGCTTCGAGGATCAGTTCGACGGCGGTGCAGCGCTGGCGCAGGTCGATGCCGCCGCGCTCGACGCAGCGCTGGAGGGCGCGCTGGATGTGGAGGCCGGTGCGGTCGCCGCCGGCGTGCAGCACGCGCGGCTGTGAATGGGCGCCTTCGCGGGCCAGCGCGAGGCCGCCGTCGGGCCGGCGGTCGAATTCGACGCCGAGTTCGATCAGCCGCCGCACCGCGCTCGGCCCCTCCTGCGCGAGCGTCTGCACGGCGCGTTCGTCGCACAGCCCGGCGCCGGCGCGGATCGTGTCTGCGGCGTGCCGCTGCGGGTCGTCGCCGGCCGCGATCGCGGCGGCGATGCCGCCCTGCGCCCGCTCGGTGTTGGTTTGGCCGGTCGGCCCTTTGCTGAGCAGACAGACAGAGCCGTGCTGTTGGGCGAGCAGCGCGGCGTTCAGGCCGGCGAGGCCGGTGCCGATAATCAGAAAGTCGGCCTGCCCGGTCATCGGTCGACGCGCGGAGCAGAGCGCGGCATACGCAGCATCGGGGCTAGACGATTTCGAGCATGCGCTCGAGCGCGATGCGCGCCCAATGGCGCGTCTCGTCGTCGACCGAGATCCGGTTCACGACCCGCCCCGCCGCCAGCTCCTCGCTGACCCAGGCGAGATAGGCCGGGTGCACGCGGTACATCGTGGCGCAGGGGCAGACTACCGGGTCGAGGCAGAAGACGGTTTTGCCTTCGCCGGCGAGCTCCTCGTGGAGGCGGTGGACGAGGTTGATCTCGGTGCCGACGGCGTAGACGCCGGGCGGCCCGCTGCGCACATAGTTGATGATGAATTCGGTCGAGCCGACTGCGTCGGCGGCGTCGACGACGGGCTCGGGGCACTCCGGGTGGACGACGACGCGGCAGCCCGGGTGCTGCTGGCGGGCGCGCTCGATCTGGTCGGTGCGAAAGCGGATGTGGACCGAGCAGTGCCCCTGCCAGAGCAGCACGCGGCTGCTGCGGACGCGCTCCGGGCGCAGCCCGCCGAGCGCTTTGTTGGGGTTCCAGACGGCGGTTTCGCTGCGCGGGTCGATCCCGAGCTGCTTGGCCGTGTTGCGGCCGAGATGCTGGTCGGGGAAGAAGAGCACCCGGCTGCCCTGCTCGAACGCCCACTCGAGCACGGCGTTGGCGTTGGAGGACGTGCAGACCGCGCCGCCGTTGCGGCCCACGAACGCTTTGAGCGAGGCCGCGGAGTTCATATAGGTGATCGGCACGACATCGGCGCTGTCGACGACTTCGGCGAGCTCCTCCCAGGAGCTGTAGACATCCTCTGGCTGGGCCATATCGGCCATCGAGCAGCCGGCCGCCAGGTTGGGCAGCATCACGATCTGTTCGGGAGTGGTGAGAATGTCGGCGCTTTCGGCCATGAAGTGCACGCCGCAGAAGATGATGAAGTCGGCGCCGCGGCGGCTGGCGGCCTGCTGAGCGAGCTTGAACGAGTCGCCGCGGAAGTCGGCGAACTCGATGATGTCGTCGCGCTGGTAGTGGTGGCCGAGGATCACGAGTCGGTCGGCGAGCTGGGCGCGGGCCGCAGCGATGCGCCGGCGGAGCTCGCCCGGGCCGAGGTCGAGATAGGCCTCAGGGATCTCAGGCTGCCAGTCGGGCCGGTGCGGCTCGGCGGCGAGCGGAATCGTCGCCAGGTCGGCCTCGCAGGCCTCGTTGGGCAGGTTGGGCGGGAGGCGTTCGGGGCTGAAGGCGGTCGGTATGAGGGTGGTGGTCATCGCGTCAGCGCTCTCAGAGTGCCCGCTCGGAGTGATTCCATCGCCGGGGGCAATTAGCTTAGTGTCAATCTGACACTAACAGAATGAGCAAAGTGTCGCAAAGCGCGGGGCGATCTGTCAAGCGGGGCGACCCAGAGATGGTTCAGATTGGGCGGCGCGGCGGCTCAGGCGCGGTGGGGGAAGTGGTAGAGGCGGGCCGGGCGGTGCGGGCCGTCGGCGCGGAACTCGTCTGTCGGGGCGATGAAATCGGAGCCCTTGATGCGCCGGCGAAAGTTCCGTTTGTCCAACGTCCGCCCCAGAATCGCCTCATAGACGCGCTGCAGCTCGCGCATCGTGAAGCGCTTGGGCAGCAGGCTGTAGGCGGCGTCGGTGTACTGGAGCTTGTTGATCAGGCGTTCGCGGGCGGTGCTGATCACGCGCTCGTTCTCGAAGGCCAGCTCGGGCATATCGTCGACCGCGAACCAGCCGCGCCGCCAGGCGGTGCGCTGGGCGAGGGTGACGCGGCGGTGATCGACCAGCGCGAACCAGGCAACGGCGACGCTGCCCTGCTCGGCTGAGCGGTCGAGGTCGCCGAAGGTGTAGAGCTGCTCGAGGAAAATGTCGGTGACGCCGGCCTCTTCGGCGAGCTTGCGCACGGCCGCGTGCTCGAGCGGCTCGCCGATTTTCAGCGCGCCGCCGGGGATCGCCCACAACCCTTCCGCGGGCGGCGCGGAGCGTTCGATCAGCAGCACCTGCAGGCGGTCGCCGGCGACGGTGAAGATGACGACGAGCACGGCGACATCGGGATGCCGCGTGCGGGGCGGCCGCGCCGCCTGCGCCTCGGAGGCGGTGGTCATGCTCTGGCCGGCAGGCCCTGGAGCGACCATGCGCCGGTGCGGGTGATGGTCACCGTGAGCGCATCGCCGGGGCTGAGCGCGCCCGCGGGCGCGTCGAAGTGCACCAGCTTCATCGTCCGCGTGCGCCCGGTCAGGCGCTCGTTGGCAGAGTCGTCGGCCGGCTTGGCTTGTTCGACGATTACTTCGACATCCTGAAGCAGGTAGCCGGCGTTGATCTCGCTGGAGATTTGGCGCTGCAGGTCTTCAATCGCGTGCAGCCGCTCCGATTTGACGGCGGCGGGGACGTCGTCGGGCTGGCGGCGGTCAGCGTAGGTGCCGGGGCGCGGGCTATAGGCGGCGGCATGGACCTTGTCGAAGCGCAGATCGGCAAGCAGATCGCGGGTGGCCTGGAAGTCGGCCTCGGTCTCGCCGGGGAAGCCGACGATCACATCCGTGCTGATCCCGGCGCGCGGCCAGAGGCTGCGCACCTTCTCGACGCGGTCGCGGAACTGCCGCACGGAGTAGCCGCGCCGCATGTTGGCCAGCACGTCGTCCGAGCCCGACTGCACCGGCAGCGAGAATGCCTCGCAGACTTTCGGCAGCACCGCCATACCTTCGAGGATGCGGTCGCTCATATCGGGCGGGTAGGAGGTCAGCTGGCGGATCCGCAGCAGGCCGTCCAGATCGTGGAGGGCGGCCATGAGGTCGAAGAGATCGGCATGCGCGGTGCGGGGGTCGACGGCCGGCTGGTCTTTGCCGTAGGCCTCCACGGTTTGGCCGAGCAGGGTGACTTCGCGGGCGCCGCGTTGGATGTGGGCCTCGACTTCGCGGCGAATTTCGTCGATCGGGCGGCTGCGCTCGCGCCCGCGCCGCAGCGGCACGATGCAGTAGGTGCAGAACTTGTCGCAGCCTTCGATCACCGGCACGAAGACGCTGGGGCGCGTTTCATTGGGAATGATCTGGGGCCAGAATTCGCCGCCGTCGTCCTCGCGCGGGGGTAGGCCGAGCAGCTCAATGATCGGGTCGAAGTGCTGCGGCTGGGCCCAGGCGTCGACCCAGGGGAAGCGTTTGGCGAGCGGGTCGCGGCGGCGCACGGTGCGCGGGCCGACCATGCAGCCCATCACGGCGACGCGCATGCCGGGGCGCTTGCGGCGCAGCCGTTTGAGCGTGCCGAGCTTGGCCGCGGCTTTGTCTTCGGCGTGCTGGCGGACGGCGCAGGTGTTGAGCACGACGAGCTCGGCGTCGCGCGGTTGATCGGTCGGCTCGTAGCCGAGCCGCTGGAGGCCGGCCGCAAGCTTGGCGCTGTCGGCGCTGTTGACCTGGCAGCCGACGGTCCAGATATGGAATTGGGGCATGGGCGCTCTCGTTCGGGGCGCGGCGCGCCCGTGGCGGAGGGTGTGGGATTCGAACCCACGACCGAGTCTCCCCGGAACCCGCTTAGCAGGCGGGCGCACTAGGCCACTATGCGAACCCTCCAAGAATGAGCGTAGCAGCGGTCAGCGGGCAGCGGCGTTAGCCTGCGGGCATGCAGCAGCGGATGCTCGATCTGCGTGCAGGGCTGAACAGGCTCACGGAGCGCCTGCGGGCGCCGGCGGCGCGGGCTGTGCTGCAGCATCCTCTGCTGGGCCCGCTCGCGGCGCTGGGCGCGATCGCGGCGGCCCTGGCGATCGCCGTGCCGCTGGCGCTGGGCACCGCCAGCGACGCGTTTGTACTGGAGTCCGGCGACGGCCATCCGTTTGTCGCGGAAGTTCAGGGCTCAGGCGGCCGCTGGGTGCTGCTGGGGCATATGTATCCGACCAATCGGCAGACCTGGGACAGGCTGACGGAGCGGTTGCTGGATGAGGGCTATCGGGTGATGCGCTGGGACTTTCGCTGCCACGGCGCCTCGCGCTGCCGGCTGAGCGGCAGCAAGCTCGACGACGCGCCGGACATCTACCGCGAGTGGGAGGCGGCGATCGACTACGCGGCGGCAGAGGGCGCGCGGGAGATTTACGGCTTCGGCGCCAGTTTCGGGGGCACGAGCCTGATGCAGGTCGCGGCCTACCGCAGCGAGTTCACGGCCGTCGGGGCGATTTCCAGCCCCAACATGTTTCCCAACCAGCCGCCTGAGAATTACCGCACGGAGCGGTTGGACGGGCTGACATCGGTGGATCAGATCACGGTGCCGAAACTCTACATTGTGGGCGCAACGAACAGGTGCGCGTATCTGTACTCGGAGCGGTTCTTCGAGCAGTCGGCCGCCCCGTCGCGGTTGGTCGTGCTGGACACGGATCTGCACGGGACGGAGATCATCGACGACGCTGAGTTCGGACCGACCGCGATGGATGAGATCGCGGATTTCTTTGCTGCGCCGCAGTCAATCACCGGCAAGCAAATGCTGAATCTGGCGCCGGCAGCGGACGCCTGGGACGAGTGCTATGGGGAAGAAGAAGAGTAATCGACGGCGGCGCCCGCGGTTGCCGACCGGCTCAATGAGTCTGCTGCGCGCGCTCAGCGGCGGCGGGCGAGCAGCCAGATGGTCAGCGGCAGGGCGATCAGCGTGGCAGCGAAACCGACGGCGACGCCGAGCCAGACGTTGACGGTGAGACCGAGGATGAGCAGCAGGGCGATGCCGAGCACGGGGGCGATCAAGCCGGCGCGGGCGGCGGCGCCGGGCTGATCGCGGATGGCGGCGCTGATCGAAGCATCGGCCTCGGGCTCGTTCGGCTGTTGATCCTGAGCGGACATAACGGTAACGGTTAGCCGCTGAGCGCTGCGTCGAGGCCGTTGTCGGCGAGCACGCGGGCCATTGTCGCGCCGATCTCCGCGGGGCTGCGGCTGATCACCGCGCCGGCCTCCTCGAGTGCGGCCAGCTTCGCCTCGGCCGTGCCGTCTTTGCCCTCGATGATCGCGCCGGCGTGGCCCATGCGGCGCCCCGGCGGCGCGGTCGCGCCGGCCACGAAGGCGACGACCGGCTTGCGCATGCGGCGTTTGATGAAGGCCGCCGAGGCCTGCTCGGCGGTGCCGCCGATCTCGCCGATCAGCACTACCGCGTCGGTCTCGGGGTCGCTGTTGAACATGCGCAGCGCCTCGACCTGCTGGGTGCCGATGATCGGGTCGCCGCCGACGCCGACGCAGGTCGATTGGCCGATCCCCGCCCGGGTCAGCTGATCGACCGCTTCATAGACCAGCGTGCCGGAGCGGGAGACGACGCCGACGCGCCCGGCGCGGAAGATGTCGGTGGGCATGATCCCGACGCGGCAGTGCGAGGCGGGGTGAATGATGCCCGGGCAGTTGGGCCCGATCAGTCGCGTTTTGGAGTTCGCCAGCGCCTGGCGGACGCGCACCATGTCGTGGATCGGGACGCCCTCGGTGATGCAGATGACCAGCGGCACCTGGGCGTCCACGGCCTCCAGGATCGCGTCCGCCGCGCCCGGCGCCGGCACATAGATGATCGAGCAGTTGGCCTCGCTGCGCCGCGCCGCGTCCTGCACCGTCGGGAAGACGGGGAAGCCCTCGAAGCTGGAGCCGCCGCGAAAGCCGGGGTGCACGCCGGCGACGACCTTCGTGCGGTAGGCCAGCGAGCGCCGAATCTGGTTTTGGCCCTCCGTCCCGAGGCCCTGAATCATCACGCGGGTGCGGCGGTTGAGAAGAATGCTCATCTGCGTTCGCTCCGATTTGGGCCGGCTAGCCGGCGGCCGCGACAGCGAGCCGCGAGGCTTCGCCCAGCTCCTCGGCCGACTCCACGCTGATCTCCGAATCGAGCAGAATTTTGCGCCCCTCCGCGACGTTTGAGCCGTTCAGGCGGACCACGATCGGCTGCTGAATCTGCAGGCTGCGGACCGCCTCGACAACGCCCTCGGCGACGATGTCGACGCGCGCCAGACCGCCGAAAATGTTGATCAGAATCGCCTTCACATCCTCGTCTTTCTGGATGATCCGCAGGGCCGAGATGACGCGGTCGACGCGGTTCACGGTGCCGATGTCCAGGAAGTTGGCCGGCTCGCCGCCGTGCAGCATGATCGAGTCCATCGTCGCCATCGCCAGGCCGGCGCCGTTGACCATGCAGCCGATGTTGCCGTCCAGCTTGATGTAGGAGCCGATCCCCGCCTCCTCCGCCTCGATCTCCATCCTGTCTTCCTGCGAGCGGTCGCGCAGCGCCTCGAGCGGCTGGCGGAAGGCGGCGTTGTCGTCGATGTTGAGCTTCGCATCGACAGCCATGAGCGCGCCGCCGCCGGTCAGCACGAAGGGGTTGATCTCGGCCAGCGTGGCGTCGCAGTCGACGAATGTCTGGTAGAGCCCGGCGAAGAGCTGGCCGGCCGGGCGGATCGCCGCGGAGGGCAGGCGCAGGCGGCGCGCCAGCTGGCGCCCGCGGAAGGCCGGGAACCCCTCAGCGGGGTCGATCGGTATGCGGATGATCGCGCGCGGGTTTTGCGCCGCCACTTCCTCGATCGACTGCCCGCCCTCGGTCGAGGCGACCAGGACCGGCTTGCCGATGCTGCCGTCGATCAGGACTGCTGCGTAGTACTCGGCAGCGATATCGGTCTGCTGCTCGATCAGCACGCTGGAGATTTTCGCGCCGCTCGGCCCGGTCTGGTGCGTGACCAAGAAGCGGTTCGCGAGCGCGCGGTACTCGGCGAGCGCGTCTTCGACGCCGTCGGCGAGGCGCACGCCGCCGCGGCGGCGGCCGGTCACTGCGCCCTCAACGTTCTCGGGATCGGCCTCGAGGTCGCGGTACATGCGGGCGGTGCGGCCGGCGGCGGAGACCACTCTGCCCTTGCCGCGTCCGCCGGCGTGCACCTGCGCTTTGATCACGACGCGGCCGCCGAGCTCGCCGACGAGCCGCCGCGCCTCCTCTTCCGTCGCCGCCGCTCCGCCTGCGGGGACGGGCACGCCGTGCTCGCGCAGCAGCAGCTTCGCCTGATACTCGTGGATATTCACGGGGCCGCGCCGATCCGTTCCCTGCCGCTCGCGCAACGTGTCCGCTGGGCGGCGAACGTGAACATAGCCGTGCACTGGCGCAGCTGCAATTGAGCTGAGCCGCTGAGCCGCTCGCTAGGCTCACTGCTATGCCGCTGCTGAACCGCACGCTCACCCGCCGCGCGCTGCTGATGCGGATCGCGCGGGCCGCGCCGGGCCTCGGCGCGGCGCTGTTGGTCGGCTGCGGCGAATCGGGCGGAGCGCCCGCCGATCTGCAGCCGAGGCCGGCCCAGCCGCAGGACGCCCCGCAGTCTGAGCCGCAGCCCGAGCCTGAGTTGCAGGCGCAGCCGCAGGCCGCGGCGGTTAGCGGAGCGGCGGCTGTGCAAGAAGCGCCCGCCGCGCGCGCGGAGCAAGCAGATGCGGCGCCGGTGGAGCCGGTGCAGCAAGTGCAGCCGGCGCCCGCTCCCGTCGAAGCGGCGCCGGCCGTTGACGCGCCGCGGCGGCGGCTCGTGCCCAACCTCGAATGTGCAGACTGTGCGCTCGAGGAGCCGTCCTTCACTCCGCTGGCGGAGGCGGAGGCGCAGTGGGGGGTGATCGAAGGGGCCGGCTACCGCATCGAAGTGCCCGAGCGCTGGAACGGGGCACTGGTGTTGTGGGCGCACGGGTTTAGCGGGCTGAACGAGAGCGGGACGGATCTGACCAATCGGCTGAGTTTCAGCATGCCGCCGGCGCGCGAATTGCTGATCGGCCTGGGGTACGCCTGGGCGACGAGCACCTATCGAGCGCCCGGCTACGTGCCGGGCCTGGGCGTGGATGAGCTGCTGATCGTCAAAGATCGCGTCGCCGAGCGCTACCGCGCGCCGCGCCAGACGTTCTGCGCCGGCGGCTCGATGGGCGGCGCGACAGCGCAGCTGATGGCGCAGGAGTTCCCCGAAGAGCTGACCGGTGCGGTTGCGTTCTGCGGCGCGCTGGGCAATGTCTGGGTGGCCGACTATCTGGCCGCCTGGCACACGCTGGCGCTGTGGTTGATCGGCGCGCCGCCGCAGCGCCTGGACGCGGCCGGGCTGGTGCAGTGGGCGCGTCCGCTGGGCGCGGTCGACGCGCGCGGGCGGCTGCAGCTCAGCGAGGCGGGTGAACGCTTCGCCGCGCTGATCGAGCAGCTGACCGGCGGCCCGCGCTGGGCCTTCCGCGAGGGGCTGGCCGCGCAGTGGAACACCTCATTCAGCGTCGGCGCGCTGACCTGGCCGTCCTTGATCGAATCGGCGCCGTTCGCGCCGGGCCAAGTGATCGATCTCGGCGAGGCGGAGATTCCGATCGACACCACCGGCTTCGAGTTTGGCGCGGCGGACGACGTCGGCCTCGATACCGAACGGTTGAACGCCGAGGTGCTGCGGATCGTCTCCAGCCCGCAGCGGCGCCGCGATCCGGGCGTCGGCGCGCCCAGCGGGCGGCTCGAGGTGCCGCTGCTCTGCCTCAAGACGACCGGCGACCTCTACACGCCGATTCACCTCGATCGTGATTATCAACGGCTGGTGGAGGCCTCCGGCTACGGCGGCAATCTCGCCGTGCGCGCGGTGCGCCGGGCCGGCCACTGCAGCTTTACCGCCTCCGAAGCCGCCGCCGCGCTGTCGGCGCTGGCGGCCTGGGTCGACTACGGCGCAAAACCGCTGGGCGAAGACCTGAGCGGAGACCTGGCAACCGCCGGAGTCAATTTCACGCTGCAGTACGACGCCGATGATCCGCTGCGGCCGGGTGCGGGCTCCTAGCGCCCACCCGGCTCCCCTACTCGCGGAGAAGTCTCCACGGCCTTCTCCCCCGCTCCCGCAGCACAGGCTTCCGCCGTGCTGCTCGACTGACTGACTGAGCGTGAATAGCCCTAGCTCACGGGCTCTAGCTCCAGGTGCGCAGCTCGCGGCTGCGGTAGCCGCCGGGGATCAGGCCGATCACGAGGCCGGCCATGCGGCGGTCGCCGCTGGCCTGGAAGCGGTCGGCGGTCAGACGAATGACTTCGCCGAGCTGCGTTTGGCCGAAGACCCAGTTGTTCAGCTCCACATCGGACGACGGCGGCGAGCCGGGCTGGGCGGTGACGGCCTCGTGGTAGAAGGCGCGCAGGTCGTCGGCGATGAACTTCAGGCGCACCGGCGCGGGGTGCGCCCAGGCGGGCGCGCCGTCCGCTGCGGCGGCGCTCTGCTCGGCGCCGCCGGCGAAGCCGGCGAGCTCAGCCGCCATCAGCTCGATCTGATCGGCGCTGAGGCCGGTCGCGCCGACGGAGGTGCGGCCGCGCGCGCGGAAGGCCTCGTCGTACCACGGCGCCAGGGCGCGCACTTCGTCGAGCAGCCCCTGCACGAGCGCGTCGGCGTCGTCGGTCAGCTCGGGCTGGGGCAGCGCCACGGCGCAGGCCCATTCCCCGGCCGCGTTGGTGATCGGCTGGTCCCACTCGTAGTCGGCGATCGTCGGTTCGCCGGCGCTGTTGAGCAGCTGGAGCGACTTGCGCAGGATGCCGCGCTGGAGCTCCGGCTGGTCGGCCATACCGAGCGGGCGGCCGAACGGAAAGGGCACCCAGAGCGCGCGCGGGACGGCCATCCCGGCGCTGTGTTCGCGGATCAGGCTGACGCCGGTGGTTGCCACGCCGGCCCGCTCGATGAAGTGCGAGAGCGCCCCAACGGAGCGCGTGCAGAACGGTCAAACGGGTGTCAGGAAGGCCGCATCGACCCCCGCTTCGCGCAGCAGCCGGCCGACTTCCTCGCCGGTCTGCTCGAGCCGCGCAGGCTGCGGCTGCGCGCCCATGAAGGAGTAGTGGTGCGGCGCGACGGCGCCGATTTCACCCGCCGCGGCCAGCTCGCGCAGCCGATCGATCGGGAAGGCGACGTTGTGATCCTGCTGCCAGGCGGACCGATCGAAGTTGACGCTGAGGTGCGACATGCGCAGGTCGGCCGGGGCGGTATCGCCCGGGATCAGCCGATATTCGAGCGCGCCGGGCGAGAAGGGGCGGTCGTCGGCGCGCGCCAGCCCGGCGGTTGTCACGATCGCGATCGTCGCCTCTGCAAGCGGCGGCGGCGTGATCCACTCGGCCGGCTGCAGCTGCGGCAGCTCGAGGCTCAGCAGATTCTTCGCCATGTCGGGGTGCAGATCGTCCATGCGCACCATTGGGATCCTCCGTGTTCGCTGGGGCGAGGATAGCCGCAGCGGCGGCGCTGTTACGATCAGCGGGCGGCGCGATCAATGGAGGAGCGGTGGCGATGCCCGAGGACACGATCGAGATCAGCGTGCGGATGGCCGATCGCGGCGAGGTCGGATACCGCATGGTCTCCGCTTCCGTGAGCAGCCGCGAAGGTTCGCTCGCCGGCGCGCCGGTGCGCTTCACGATCGAGCGCGGCCCCGGCACGCTCGCCAGCAGCGGCGGCGTGCAGCGCACCGTCGATTCGGATGAGTGGGGCATCGCCGAGGTCAACTGGTACCCCGAGCAGCACGCGCGCTCCTCGCCCGAGGCGGAGCTGACCCAGACGGTGACGATCCGCGCGGTATGCGATTCGGATGCAGCGGCGCAGGTCGATCTGAACGTGGCCAGCCCGCTCTGGAAGCACTAGGCGCCGGCGGGGCCGCAGGTCGAGCGTAGGTCGAGCGCGGGCGGGGAGCAGTCGTGTGATGGAGCGCGGGCCGCCCGAGCGCAAGCGCCGCAGCGAGAGCTGGCTGGAAACGCTGGAAAGCGTTCCCAGCGTCGACCCGGTCGTGACGCTCAGCTTTGCGCCCGTGGCGGTCTACCTGCTGGTGGACTGGATTGCCGATGCGCGGCCGGCGATTGCGGCCTCGTTGGCAGCGGCGATCGCGGTGTTTCTGATCCAGCGGCGGCTGCGGCGCCAGGTCGGGGTCGTGTTCCGGCTGGCGATGTTGGGGCTGGCTGTGTTCATCGCCAGCGGGATCGCGGGGCTGGTGCTCGACAGCGGCAAGGCGCTGTGGGCCTCGGACCCGATCGAGGATTTTCTCGTCGGCGGGATCTTCGCGCTCAGCGTACTGCTGCGGCGCCCGATTCTGAGCCCGCTGATTCGCGAGCTGTTTCCCCAGATTGCCGCGCGCCTGCCCCCCGAGCACCGCGTGTTCATGCTGCTCACCGCGGTCTGGGCGGTCAAAATCCTGCTCATGGGCGTGCTGCGCATCTGGCTCTTGGACACGCTCGAGGTGAACACCTACGTGTGGCTGCGGACGGTCGTCGGCTGGCCGATCAACGCGGTGCTGCTGCTCTGGACGGTGCAGCGGATCCAGCGCGCGATGCGCGAACAATCGCTCTTAGCCGCCGAGGCCAAGCCCGGGGGCTCAGGCGAAATGGTCGCGTAGCCCAAGCTCCTGCAGGCAGCCTCGGAACCACTCGATCACCTCTGGGTGGTAGGGGATGCCGCGCTCGCTGCGCTCGATTTCGGCCTCGTGCTCCTCGAGGCCGGCGTAGATCACGCGCTCGGCGCCGGGCGCGGGCGCGGTTTCGCGCAGCGCTCTGAGGTAGGCGTCCATGTGCTGCTTGAACTCGTCGACATCGGTGAAGGCCGCAATGTTGAACACGGTGAAGTGGTGCCCGACCCCGTTGAAGCGCTGCAGCGCCGTGCCGGCGTTGGCCATGATCCCGGCCAGAATGTCGATCGCCGCCGCCAGGCTGTAGCCCTTGTGCGAGCCGATTTCGCGCGTGCCGCCCAACGGCAGCATCAGGAACTCCTCGGGCACCGGCTGCGGATCCATGATCGGCGTGCCGTCGGGCATGGCCACCCAGCCGGGCAGCAGGTCTTCGCCGAGCCGCTGCGCGAGCCGCACCTTGTTGCCGGCCACGCTGGACATCGAAGCGTCGAAGATGAAGGGCGCCTCCTCAGCGGCGGGCGCCGCGATCGAGAGCGGGTTGAGGCCGACCATTGCCTGCGCGCCGTGCGTGGGCGCGACCAGCAGCCCGCCGACGGTCATCGAAAGGCCGATCATGTCGTGCGGAATCGCCATCGCAGCGTGGTAGGCGGCGGCTCCGAAGTGGCGCCCGTTATTGGCCGCCACGGCCGCGACGCCCATCTGCTTCGCCTTCTCAATCGCCAGCTCCATCGCCTGCGGGCCGATGGTCAGGCCGAGCCCGCGGTCGCAGTCGATCGTCGCCGCGGCCGGCGCGTCGCGCTCCAGCTTCCACTGCGGCGCGGGGTTGATCTCGCCGCTCTGCAGCCCCGCCACGTAGGCGCGCATCATGTTCGAGACGCCGTGCGAGTCGATCCCGCGCAGATCGGCGTAGAGCAGCGTGTCGGCCGAGCGGCGGGCGTCGTCCTCGGGCATCCCGAGCCGCGTGAAGATGTCTTCGACCGCGCCGCGCACGACCTCGCCGGGCACGCGCACTGCGATCTCGTCGGGAACCTTGAACTGTTTGAGCATGGGGCGCGCTCCAGAAAGCGTTGGCTCTGTCTGCTGCGATGCTAACCGCGGGTGCGGAAGGCAACACTCGGCGACACCCGGCCCCGCTCTGCGCCGCGTTGGGTCGGCTTTGTGTTGGGGGATTCAATTCGCTGCGGGGCGTCTGCATACGTTCGGATCACGCGCGGAAGCTGCGCTGCAGTGCGCGAGAGAGGATCGAGCAGATGCCCGAGATGATGATCAACCCGACGCTGCTGCGCTACTCGCTGGAGTTCCGCCAAGCGGAGCTGGAGCGCAGCTGGACGCACCGCCGCGATCTGCCCGAGCTGAGCCGGCGCCGGCTGCCCGCGCTCAGCTGGGCGGCGCTTCCCGCGCTCGTGCGGGGCTGGCTGTTCCCGGCGCCGCGCTTCGGCGCCGGGAAGCCGGCCCCGCTGGGGGCGGCGCTCTACCGCGCGCGCTAGGGCCTGTCCGCCTTCGGCGGACCCGGCGCGGAGACGGGCGGGGCAGCGCTCGCCGCCGCCCCGGCGCAGGAAGCTCCACCGCACGCGCCCCCTCTCCTCTACATCCCGCATCCGCCGCTCTGCTGCAGAGCGGATGCGGGATGTAGACTGCGCGCGGCGGCGCGCGGAGCGGCGCCGGTGCTACGAGAGGGCGTGGCGGTGGCCGAGCAGAACGAGTACAACAAACCGATTCCCGACCCAGACCCCGTCTCCCAGCCGTTCTGGGACGCAGCCAAAGAGGGGCGGATGGTGCTGCCGCGCTGCAGCGATTGCAACCGCGTGCACTGGTATCCGCGCACCATCTGCCCCTTCTGTCATTCAGCCGACATCGAGTGGGTGGCCGCGGCCGGCATCGGCTATATCCACACCTTCGCCGTGCAGACGCGCCCCTGGGGGCCGGGCTGGGCCGATGAAGTGCCCTACGTGACGGCCTACGTCGACCTCGCCGAGGGCGACCGGATGCTGACCGTGCTGCGCGGCGTCGACCCCGGCGACCCCGACAGCATCAAGATCGGTGCGCGGGTCGAAATCGAGTTCGAGCCCGCCAGCGAGGATGTCCACATTCCCTTCTGGCGGGTGGCGGGCTAGAGCGAAGCGGCGCCGTTCCTGCGTGCGCGGGAGCGGCGGGCGGACAAACAAACTGCGAGGAGACTGACCCATGCCAGGTGCAGCATCGCGCGCGGCGGCCATCATCGGCGCCGCCGAAGCCAACGAGATCGGCTACCCCGCCACGCCCAAGGGCTCGCTGCAGCTTCATATCGAAGCGATTCAGAACGTCTGCGCTCAGACCGGTATCCCGATCCGCGCGATCGATGGGATTTTCAGCGCCGGCTGGTCGCCGCAGCTGGCTGAGTATCTGGGCCTGCACCCCAAGTACATCGATACGACCGCGGTCGGCGGCTGCTCGTTCGAGATGCATGTGCACCATGCGCTCTGCGCGATCCACGCCGGCGTGATCGATGTGGCGCTTGTCTCGCACGGCGAGATGGGCTGGAACGCGCGGCACACGCGCGGGCGCGGCACCGGCGCGCGTTTCGGCGCCGGCGCCGACCCCTGGGACCCCGCCATCCAGCACACCAGCGCATACGGCCTGGGCGGCGCACCGACCAGCTATTCGCACGCGCTCAACCGCCACATGCACCGCTACGGCACGACGCAGGAGGATTTCGCCGAAATCGCCGTCGTCACCCGCGAGTGGGCCGCGCTCAACCCGCGCGCGATCATGTACCGCAAGGCCGGCGAGGGCGATCTGCCGGCGCTGCCCAAGGGCGACCCCGGCGGCGGTAAGAAAGGCCACCCCTTCGGCGGGCCGATCACGGTCGACACGGTGATGAACTCGCGCGTGATCTCCTGGCCGCTGAAGCTGCTCGATGTCTGCCTGGTGACGGACCACGGCGGCGCGGTGCTGATCACCGGCCCCGAGCTGGCTCGCACCTCGAAGACGCCGCCGGTCTGGATCGCCGGCGCGGGCGAGAACATTTCGCACTGGAACATGCTCGAGATGAGCGATTTCACCGCCACCTCGGCATCGCGTTCGGCGGCGGCCGCCTACAAAATGGCCGGGATGGGCCCCGAAGACATGGAAATGGCCATGATCTACGACTCGTTCACGGTCACGGCCGGGATCACCGCCGAGATGCTCGGCCTCGCCCCGTTCGGCGAGGGGCCGAGCCTCTGGAAGGACCGCCACGCCGCGCCCGGCGGGCGGCTGCCGATCAACACCAACGGCGGCGGGCTCTCCTTCAACCACAGCGGCATGTACGGCATGCAGCTGCTCGTCGAGGCCTACCGCCAACTCTCCGGCACGGCTGAGGACGGCGGCTTCAGCGGCGACCCCGGCAAGCAGACCGACGCCCGCTCCTGCGTGGTCAACGGCACCGGCGGCTCGCTCTCGACGACCGGCACGTTGGTGCTGGTCGCTGACTGACTCCGCCTCAACTGGTCAGTCGGCAAGTCGGCAGGCACGCCCCCGCACACGCCGCGGGGGCTGTGCTAGCCTCAACCCATTGAGCAGCCGGGGTGGTCCGCCAGTGGAACGCTGGGGCGGGCCTGAGAACACACCCGCTGAACCTGATCCGGGTAATGCCGGCGCAGGGAGCGCAGTCAGGCCCGCCCCGTTCAGCGCACCGCTCTCGGCTTTGCCGAGGTGAGCTGTGCGCGTGATCGTCAGCATCGCTGGTTCCGATTCGTCGGCGGGCGCCGGCATCCAGGCCGATATCAAGGCGGCGGGCGCATTTCTCGGCTGCCACGCCGCCACGGTGATCACAGCGGTCACCGCGCAGAACACGCTCGGCGTGCAAGAGGCCTACCAACTCCCGCTTGGCGTCGTCCGCGCGCAGATCGCGTCCGTCTTCGACGACCTCGATGTGGGCGCCGTGAAGACCGGGATGCTGGGCGGCGCAGAGATGATCGAGGCGGTCGCCGATGAACTGGAGCGGCGCCGCCCGCCCTGGCTGGTGGTCGATCCGGTGATGCTCTCGAAGACGGGCTTCCCGCTGCTCGCAGCGGACGCCGTTTCGACCTTCGCCGAGCGGATGCTGCCGCTGGCCGACCTGCTGACGCCGAACGTCCACGAGGCGGAGGCGCTGACCGGGATCGCTGTCCGCACGATCGAGGACGCCAAACGCGCCGGGGCTGCGCTGCGCGCGCGCGGCGCCGCGGCCGTGCTGGTCAAGGGCGGGCATCTTGAGGCGGCGCCGGGCACCGACGTGCTGGCGACCGCGGACGGCTTCGAGCTGTTCGCCGGCGAGTGGATCGAAACGACGCACACGCACGGGACGGGCTGCACCTACGCAGCGGCGATCGCGGCGCGGCTCGCGCATGACGACTACCAGAGCGTCAGCGAGGCGGTCGGCGCCGCGAAGCGGTGGCTGGACGGCGCGATCCGCTGCGGCCTGCCGATTGGCGCCGGGGTCGGCCCCACGAACCCGTTCTACGAGCGCGAGTGGTACGGCTGGGGGCCGAGATGAGCGGCGCGCTGGGCCGTCTGCACGTGATCACCGATGAGGTGCTGCAGACCCGCTGGACGCACGCGCAGCTCGCCGCCATGGCCGCGGCCGGCGGCGCGGACGTGATTCAGTACCGCGAGAAGCGCGCCCGCACCGCGCGCCAACTGCTCGAAACGGCGGAAGCGATGCAGCGGGCGATCGGCGCTGCGGAATCGATGCTGCTGATCAACGACCGCGTCGATGTCGCCGCGGCAGTCGGCGCTGCTGCGGTGCACCTCGGCAGCGGCGACCTGCCGCCGCAGACCGCGCGGCGCTTGCTGGGCCGCGGGGCGATCATCGGCGGCACCGCCAACTCGCTGGCCGAGGCGCAGCGCGTTGCCGCCCAACCGGTCGATTACCTCGGCGTCGGCCCCGTGTTCGGCACCACCTCCAAGGGCGGCCGCGCCGCCCCGATGCTGGGCCTCGAGCAACTGCGCGGGATCGTTGAGGCGGTGGATAAACCGGTAATCGCGATTGGCTCGATCACGGCCGAGAATGCCGCCGCGGTGCTGGAGACAGGCGCGTACGGGGTCGCTGTGCTCTCGGCGGTGGTCTGCACCGATGATCCGCAGGCCGCCGCCGCCGCAATGCGCGCGGCGCTGGATCGGGCGCTGCCGTGATAGCCGGCCGTACCGATGCAGCGGTGATCGGCGGCGGCGTGATCGGGCTGGCGATCGCCTTTGAGCTGGCTGGGCGGGGGCGGCGGGTGACGCTCTTCGAGCGCGGCGAACCGGGCGCAGCGACCAGCGCGGTAGCGGCCGGGATGCTCGCGCCGGCCTCGGAATCGGAGCGCAATGCAGCGCCGCTGGTCGCCTTTCAGATCGACAGCCTGCGCCGTTATCGGGACTTCGCGGCGGCTGTTTCGGAGTCCAGCGGGCTTTGCTGCGGCTACCGCAGCGAGGGCACGCTTTGGGTCGCCCGGCACCGCGACGATGAGCTCGAGCTGGAGCATCTGGCCTCCGTGCAGCGCGAACTCGGCCTCGCCTCGCGGATGGTGAGCGCGCGCGAGGTGCGGCAGCTCGAGCCCTACGCCGGGCCGCGCGCGATCGGCGGGCTGCTGGTTGCCGACGACCACCAGGTCGATCCGCGCCGCCTGCTGGCCGCGCTGACGCTGGCCGCCGAGCGCCGCGGGGTGCAGCTGCAGCGGCAGACGCGCGTCGACGCCGTGCAGCCGAGCGGCGGCGGCGTGCGCATCGCCTCCGAACACGGCGAGCTGCTTGCGGACACGGCGGTGATCGCCGCCGGCGTTTGGAGCGAGGAGCGGATCAGCACGCCCGCGCCGCCGCTCGGCCTGCGCCCTGTCAAAGGTCAGCTGCTGCGCCTGCGCGGCGAACCGCTGATCCAGCACGTCGTCCGCACCCCCGATGTCTACCTCGTCCCCCGCCGCGGCGGCGAGCTGATTGTCGGCGCAAGCGAGGAAGAGCAGGGCTTCGACGCCGAGCCGACCGCCGGGGCCGTCTTCGACCTCCTGCGCGACGCCTGGGAAGTGCTGCCCGGCATCTACGATCTGCATCTTGACGAAATCAGCGTCGGCTTCCGCCCGGCCGTGCGCGACCATCTGCCGGTCATCGGCCCTGCGGGCGCGCCGGGCGTCTATCTGGCCACGGGCCACTACCGCAGCGGGGTGCTGCTCGCGCCGGCGACGGCATACTGGCTGGCGGAAGCGATTGAAACGGGCGGGACGCCCGCGCTCCTGGCGGAGTTGCAGGCACCGCGATTGGCAGGCGCGCTATGAGCACGGACGCAGCGGCGGTCGACGTGTTGGTCAACGGGGAAACGCGCAGCGTGGCGGCGGCGACGCTGCCCGAGCTGCTCTGCGCACTGCAATACAGCCCCGAGCAGCGCGGCATTGCCGTCGCCCTCAACGCGGAAGTGATTCCGCGCAGCGAATGGGCGGAGACGCGGATTGCGCCGGGCGACCAGCTCGAGATCGTCGGCGCCAGGCAGGGAGGTTGAGGATGGCCGCAGCGGAGCGCTGGGAGCTGGCCGGGCGCGAGCTTGGCTCACGGCTGCTGCTGGGCACCGCGCAGTATCCGAGCCGCCAGATCTTGCTCGATGCGCTCGCCGCCTCCGGGACGGAGCTGGTCACCGTCGCGCTGCGGCGCGTTGAGCTCGGCGGCGGCGCGGAGAATTTGTACGACGTGCTGACTGAGCGCGGCCTGCAGCTGCTGCCCAACACAGCCGGCTGCTACACCGCCGCCGATGCCGTGCTGACCGCCGAGCTGGCCCGCGAAGCGCTCGGCACCGCGCTGATCAAGCTGGAAGTGATCGCCGACGAGGAAACGCTGCTCCCCGATGTGGAAGGCTTGCTCGAAGGCGCGCAGCAGTTGGTGCGGCGCGGCTTCCAGGTGCTGCCCTACACCAACGACGATCCGGTCACCGCGCGCAAGCTCGAGGATGTCGGCTGTGCGGCGGTCATGCCGTTGGGCGCGCCGATTGGCTCCGGGCTCGGCATCCGCAACCCGCACAACATTCAGCTGATCGTCGAGCGCGCCAATGTGCCGGTGATTGTCGATGCCGGAGTCGGCACCGCCTCCGATGTCGCCATCGCCTTCGAGCTCGGCGTCGACGGCGTGCTGATGAATACCGCGGTGGCGCGCGCGCGCGACCCGGTGGCGATGGCGGGGGCGATGAAGCACGCCGCGCAAGCCGGGCGCGCCGCGCGCCTCGCCGGGCGGATGCCGCGCAAGTTCTACGCCGAGGCCTCGTCGCCCGCCGAAGGCCTGATCGAATCGGTCAGCAGCGCGCGCTGACCGCCGTACGAGCAGTACACGGCAGCACATGCAGCACATGCAGCAGACCAGGAGGAATCAGTGAGCGAGACGAGGCCGTCGCAGCGGCTCTGGGGAGACAATCTCGATTTGGCCGAGGCCTGCCTGGCGCACCCGTTCGTGCAGGGCCTAGCCGACGGCAGTCTCTCCGAGGGCCGCTACGCGCTGTTCACGCAACAGGATCACTTCTATCTCGACGCCTACGCGCGCTCCTACGCGTTCGGCGTTGTCCGCGCGCCCGATTGGGCGACGCGCCGGCAGTTCGGGCGGCTGCTCGCGGGGATTCTCACCGAGGGCACGCTGCACGAGCAGACCGCGCCTCAGCTGGGCGTCTCGCTCGATGATGTCCAACCGCTGCCGGCCGCGCGCGAGTACACCGACTTCCTGCTCGCCAGCGCCTCGACCGGCACGCTCGGCGAGCACATCGCCGCGATGGCTCCCTGCGCGCGCCTCTACGGCTGGCTCGGGCAGCGAATCGCCGACGCTCCGCACGACGGCAAGTTCGATTTCTGGATCGGCCTCTATTCGAGCCGCGATTACCTCGCCAAGGTCGAGATCGTCCAGGAGCTGCTCGATCAGCACGCCGGCGAGACTCAGCAGGAAGCGGTGAAATACCGCACCGCGATGCAGCTCGAGTACAACTTTTTCGACTCGGCTTGGCGCAACGGCGGCGGCGCCTAATGCCGCCCGCGCGCCTCCCGCTCGGCGCCCGCAGTGTGTTGGCCGCTCTTGCGCTCCTCGCGGCCGCCTTGGCCGCCGCGCTGAGCGCTGCCTGCGGCGGCGATCCGCCCCCAGCGCTGCTGCGCATCCAGCTCGACTGGCTGCCCAACACCAACCACACCGGGATCTACGCCGCCGAGGCGCAGGGTTGGTACGCGGACGAGGGGATCGAGATCGAAATCCTGCCCTACAGCGGCGCGGCCGGCGAGCTGCTGATCGACCAGGGCGCGGCTGATGTGGCCTTCTCCTTTCCCACCTACGTCCCCTACTTCCGCGCCTCCGGGATCGACGTCGTCAGCATCGCCGCCGTGCTGCAAACCAACCCGACGGAGATCGCAGTGCTGGCCGACAGCGGGATCCAGCGGCCGCGCGATCTGGACGGCGCCACCTACGGCGGCTTCGGCTCGCCCGCCGAGCAGCTGCAGTGGGAATGGGTGATTAAGGCCGACGGCGGCAAGGGCGAGATCGAAGGCGTGATTCTCGATACCGCGGCCTACGAAGCGCTCTACGCTGGGCGCGTCCAGGCGGTCGAGCCGTTCGTGACGTGGGAGGGGATCGAGGCCAAGCAGCGGGGCATCGAGCTGCGCACCTGGAAGTACACCGAATTCGGCATCCCCGATTACCCCGGGGTCGTGCTGATCGCCGCCCGTGAGCTGATCGAGGCCGAGCCGGAGCTGCTCGCCCACTTCCTGCGGGCCACGATCCGCGGCTACGAATTCGCCGCCGCCGAGCCCGAAGAGGCCGCTCGGTTGATGATCGGGCTCGTCGGCGAGGAGGGCTTTCCCAGCCTCGAGCTGGTCTATGAATCGGCGCAGCTGCTCGCCGACGAGTACTACCTCGACGCCGGGGGCCGCTGGGGCGCGCAAACACTCGAGCAGTGGAGCGGCTACACCGCCTGGCTCTACGGGCAAGGCCTGCTGCTCGACGCTGAGGGCGATCCGCTGACCAGCCCGCCCGACTACGCCGCCCACTTCACCAACGCGATCTACGCAGCGGCCCGCGAGGAGTGAGTGCTCAGCGTTGAGGCCGTCTCAAAAAGTTACCGCTCCGGCGGCGCGGCTGTGCGGGCGCTCGAACGCGTCTCGCTGACAGTCCGCGCCGGCGAGTTCGCCGCCCTCGTGGGCCCCTCGGGCTGCGGCAAGAGCACGCTGCTCAATCTGATCGCCGGACTCGACAGCGCCGACGAAGGTGAAATTCGGGTCGACGGCGCGGTGCTCAGCGCCGAGCAGCGCTTGCAGCGCTTCGGCTACATGCCGCAGCAGGATCTGCTGTTCCCCTGGCGTTCGGTGCTCGACAACGTCTCGCTGGGGCTGGAGGTGCAGGGGGTCCGCCGCGCTGAGGCCCGCGCGCGCGCCGATCGGCTGTTCCGCCAGTTCGGCCTGGACGGTTTCCAGCAGCGCCGCCCGCACGAGCTGTCCGGCGGGATGCGCCAGCGCGCTGCGTTTCTGCGCACCTACCTGCTCGGGCGCTCCTTTCTGCTGCTCGATGAGCCGTTCGGCGCGCTCGATGCGATTACCCGCGGGCAGTTGCAGCGCTGGTTGGCTCAGGCTTGGATCGAGATCGGCGGGTCGGCGCTCTTGGTCACGCACGATCCGCATGAGGCGGTGGCGCTCTCCGACCGGGTCTTCGTGATGAGTCGGCGCCCGGGGCGGATCACCAGCGTGATCGAGGTCGACCTACCGCGCCCGCGCGGCGGCGCCGTCGAGACCGCCGCGGCGCACCGCCTGATCGATGCGCTGCGGCGCGAAACCGAAGCGGACGAGGTCGGCGTTTCGGCATGATCGGCAGCAGGCCGCGCCGCCCGCTCAGTCTCGCCGCGGCGGCCGCCGCGCCCGTGCTCTTGACCGCCTTCGCGCTGTTCGGCTGGCAGCTCTACGTCTGGCTCAGCGGCATCCGTCCGCAGGTGCTGCCCGGCCCGCTGCGGATCATTCGCGAAAGCGTCGAGGCCGCCGACCAGATCGGCGCCCACGCGCTGGTTACGGTCTCGGAGGTCGGCGCGGGCTTCGCGATCAGCATCGTCTGCGCGCTGGCGCTGGGTCTCATGCTGGATCTCTCGCCGCTCCTGCGCCGCGCCGTCTATCCGCTGATCGTCGCCTCGCAGACAATCCCGATTCCGGTCGTCGCGCCGCTGATGATCGTCTGGTTCGGCTTCGGCATCTTGCCCAAGATCATCGTAATCGGGCTGTTCACCTTCGTTCCGATTGTGCTCGGCTTCGCCGCCGGGCTGGCCGCGACCGATCAGTCGGCGCTGCATCTGATGCGCACCTTCGGCGCCTCGCGCTGGCAGCTGTACCGCTACGTGAAAATCCCCGCCGCGCTGCCGGACCTGTTCACGGGGCTGCGGATCGCCGCGATCTACGCGGTGCTCGGCGCGATCTTCGGCGAGCTGGCCGGCGCCACCGAGGGGCTCGGCATTTTCCTCGAGCTGTCGCGCCTGTCGTTTCGCACCGATTTGGTCTTCGGCGCGATCTTCGTCACCGCCGCGCTCTCCTACCTGCTCTTTCTCGCGGTCGTGCTTTGCGAGCGGCGCCTGATTCCGTGGCGCTTTACAGGCCGCGAAGCGTGACCGCGCTGCCGCGCCTGATGCTCGTCGCCGACCGTGCGGCGGCGCGCGGGCGACCGCTGGCGGCGCTCGTGCGCGCGGTCTCGGAGGCGCTCGGCGGCGAGCTGTTCGTGCAGCTGCGCGAGAAAGATCTGCCCGATGCCGAGCTGCTGGCGCTGGCGCGGGCGCTGCGCGCGGCGCTGGGCGCAGGAGCGCTGCTGAGCATCAACGATCGGCCCGCAGCGGCGCGGGCGCTGGGGCTGGGGCTGCACCTGCCGGCCGCCTCCGAGCGCCCGCGCAGCGCGCCGCGGCCGCTCGGGCGCTCGGTGCACAACGCGGCCGAAGCCGCGACCGCGGCCGCCGATGCGGTTGATTACGCCGTGGTCGGCACGATCTTCCCGACCGCATCGAAGCCGGGCCACCGCGGCGGCGGGCTTGAGCATCTGAGCGCGCTGGCCGCCGCGTTGGAGCCGATCCCCGCCTACGCCATTGGCGGGATCGTGCGCGGGAACGCGGGTGCGGCGATCGCGGCGGGCGCCTGGGGCGCCGCGGTGCGGACGGGCATTCTCGCCGACGACGATCCGGCGCGGGCCGCGCGGGCGATTGCCGATAGCCTGCAGGCATGACGATTCGCAGCGTCGTCGAAGGTGCGGGGCGCTCGCGCTATGCCAGCGTGGAGCGCGCACGCGATCTGCTGCGCGGCGCCCCTGCAGCGCTGCACCGACTCTCCGAGGATCTGAGCGAGGCGCTGTCGGGCGAGGCCGACATCCTGATCGACCGCCCCTCGCGGCTGCTCTACGCGACCGACGCCTCGCTCTACGAGATGGAGCCGGTCGCGGTGGTCTTCCCGCGCGGCCCGGCCGATGTGCGGGCCGCGATCGAGGCGGCTGCGCGGCACGGCGTCCCGCTCTTGCCGCGCGGCGGCGGGACGAGCCTCGCTGGGCAGGGCGTCAACCACGCCGTGGTGCTCGATTTCACCCGCCACATGGCGGCGATCGAGTCGATCGACGCCGAGCGGCGGGTCGCGCGGGTGCAGCCGGGCGTCGTGTTGGCGCAGCTCAACCGCGCCGCGCGGCAGTTCGGACTGCACTACCCAATCGATCCCTCGACGGCGAATCGAGCCACGATCGGCGGCGGGATCGGCAACAACTCCTGCGGCACCCACTCCGGGCTCTACGGCAAGACGGTCGATGTGGTCGAGTCGGTCGATGTGCTGCTCTCCGACGGCAGTGCGCTCGAATTCTCGCGGCGCGAAGGCCGCGAGCTGGCCGCGCTGCTGGACCGCAGCGATCGCGAGGGGACGCTTTACCGCTCGCTGCTCGACCTCGGCGAGCGCGAGCGGAGTGAGATCGAGCGGCGCTTTCCCGATATTCCCCGCCGCGTCTCCGGCTACAACCTCGATGCGCTGCTCAATCCCGATGCGGTCAATCTCTCCGAGCTGGTGGTCGGCTCCGAGGGCACGCTGGCGGTGGTTACGGCGGCGGCGGTGCAGCTCGCCCCCTTGCCGAAGCGGCGCGGTATTGCCGCTGTGCACTTCGACACGCTGGTGCAGGCGGCGGAGGCGACGGTGGCGGCCAACGCGCACGCGCCGGCGGCGATCGAGCTGGTCGACGCGGTGATTGTGGAGCGCTGCCGCAGCAGCGCCGGCTACGCGCCGCTGGCCGACTTTGTGGTTGGCGATCCGGGCGCGATCCTGCTGATCGAGTGCTTCGCTGAGAGCGGCGCCGAGCTGCGCGGGCAGCTCGACGCGATCAGCGCCGACCTGGCGGCGCGGGGGATGGGCTACGCGACGGTGATCGAGCTGGACGGCGCCGCGCAGGCGCGGATGTGGCAGATGCGCCAGGCCGGCTTGGGCCTGCTGATGTCGATGCACGGCGACGCCAAACCGGTCGCCTTCGTTGAGGACACGGCGGTGCCGCCGGAGCGGCTGCCGCAGTTCGTGGCCCGCTTCGACGCGGCGATCCGCGCACGCGGGCTGCGCGCCGGCTACTACGGCCACGCCGCCGCCGGCTGCCTGCACATCCGCCCGATCGTGAACGTCAAGGACGCCGCGGGGCTGGAGCAGACCGAGCGGCTGGCGGGGGAGATCGCCGAGCTGGTGGTCGAGTTCGGCGGCAGCCTGAGCGGCGAGCACGGCGACGGGATCGTGCGCGGCGCGCTGCTCGAGAAGATGTTCGGCGCGCGGATGATCGACGCCTTCCGCGAGACCAAGCAGCTCTTCGACCCGAGCGGGCTGCTCAACCCCGGCAAGATCATCGACACTCCGGGGTTCGCCGACAACCTGCGGCTGAGCCCGGCGACGGTCAACCTCGCGCCGCCGCAGGGGCTCGATTTCAGCGCCGAGGGCGGCTTCGCCCGCGCCGCCGAGCTGTGCAACGGGCAGGGCGCTTGCCGCAAGTTCGAGGGCGGCATGTGCCCCTCCTTTCAGGTCACCCAGGATGAGGAGCACTCAACGCGCGGGCGGGCGAATCTGCTGCGCCAGATTCTCAACGGCGCGCTGCCGCCCGCGGATCTGGCCGGCGGGCGGCTGCACGCGGCGCTCGATCTGTGCGTCGAGTGCAAAGCCTGCAAGGCGGAGTGCCCCTCGGGCGTGGACCTGGCCAAGCTGAAGTATGAGGCGCTCTGGCACCGCCACCGCGCGCACGGCGCGCCGCTGCGCGATCGCGCGTTTGCGCAGATCGCCGCGCTCGCCCGCCTCGGCAGCGCTGCGCCGCAGGCCGCCAACGCGCTCGCGCGCCTGCCGGGGCTGCGTCCGCTGCTGCACCGCGCCGGGCTGCACCGCGAGCGTCCGCTGCCGCGCTTTGCCCGGCAGACGTTCGCCGATTGGCTGCGCGGCCGCGCGGCACCGCCGGCAGCGCGCGGCGAGGTGCTGCTCTTCGCCGACACGTTCACGAACTACTTCCACCCGCAGGCGGGCATTGCGGCAGTGCGGATCATCGAAGCTTTGGGCTGCCGCGCGGTGCTGCTCGAAGGCGGCGGCTGCTGCGGACGCCCCGCGATCTCGAAAGGGCTGCTCGACCAGGCCCGCCGCCAGGCGCAGCGGAATGTGGATGCGCTCTCGCGCGCTGCAGATGCGCAAACGCCGATTGTGGGGCTGGAGCCGTCCTGCCTGCTGACGCTGCGCGATGAGTACCCGCTGCTGCTGCGCAGCGCGGCGGCGCGCAGCGCGGCCGCCCGAGCGCTGCTGTTTGATGAGTGGTTGGCGGGCCGGCTTGAGCTTGAGCGCGAAACCGAGCTCTTCGCGCCCGGCGATCGCGGGCCGCTGCAGCTGCACGTGCACTGCCATCAGAAGGCGCTGGCCGGCGTTGAGCAGACGCGGGCGGTGCTGAGCGCGGCCGGCTACGCCGTCGAGCTGATCGATTCAGGCTGCTGCGGGATGGCCGGGTCGTTTGGCTTCGAGACCGAGCACTACGAGATCTCGCGGTCGATGGCCGAGCTGCGGCTGCTGCCGGCGCTGCGCGCGCACCCCGATGCGCCGGTGGCGATCACCGGCGTCTCCTGCCGCCAGCAGATCGGCCATTTCGCCGCGCGCGAGCCGCGCCACGCCGTCGAGTACCTGGCCGATGCGCTGCGCTCGGCGCAGACGCAGCGCGGCTGAGCGCGGGGGCGGCGACGGAACGAGAGAATGCGGCAGGGCTGCCGGCTGGTGGGTGCCGAGGGGCAGAATCGAACTGCCGACACCACGATTTTCAGTCGTGTGCTCTACCGACTGAGCTACCTCGGCGCAGCTTGGGACAGCATACAGAGCGCGGGGGCTACGACGGGATCATGCCCGCAAGTTCACGCTCGACGCGCCCGCGGATGTCGCTGAAGACCTGCTCCGCTGGGCGGCGCGCGTCGACGACCTGAAAGTCATACTGCCGGACCATCGCACGGAACTCTTTCAGCATCGCGCGCTGGTGCTGCACGAACGAGTCGTAGACGCTGACGCCCTGCAGATAGTCGCCGCCCGATTCCCAATAGTCGAAGCCGCGCTCCGTAACGCGCGGCAGCAGATGCTCGACATCGATATCGAGGTAGATCGTAGCGTCGGGCACGAGCGCAAAGGAGTAGACGTGCTCCAGCCATTCGCGCGAAGCCCCGCGCACGTAGCCGCGCGCGAGCAGCGAGAAGATGTAGCGGTCCACCAGCGCCACCATCCCGGCCCGCAGGGCGGGCAGGATGATGCGCTCGAAGCGGTCCCAGAAGTCGGTCGCGTAGAACAGGTTGAGCGTGATCGGGTCCAGCACGTGGCCGCGTTTGGCGCGCTCGATCCCCGGGCCGACCAGCGGCGAGCGGGTCAGGCCGCTGTCGACGACCGCGTAGCCCGAGGTTTCGAGCCATTCCTTGAGCAATGAGATCATCGTTGAGCGGCCGACGCCGTCGGTGCCTTCGATCACGATCAGCCGTCCCGGCAGCGCTTCGTCGCCGATGCCCGCCGGCGGTTCGCCGTAGAAGCGCAGCGCCGTCATGCGCGCCTACTGCCGCAGCGCCGCATCGGCGAGGTAGTGGCCGTTGAGCCCGGTCTGCTGGAGCAGACTGCTGATCGTGTTGCGGGGCGCGCGCGGTACGCCCTCGAGCTGCTCGCGGACAACCGCGCGGAACCGCGCCTGCTGTTCGATCAACGGGAGCGTCGCATCGATCCGCCTGATCTGGAACTCGCTGCAGAGCGCGTCGTACTCCTCGAGGATGCGGCCCTGGAAGATCCGGAACGACTCCAGCGGCTCCTCGGCGAAGCCCATATCGAGCCCGGCCTCGTAGAACTTCAGCTTGTCGCGGCCGAGTGTGATCCGCGCGACTGATTCCTCGAGCGGCACATCGAAATAGACCGCCAGGTTGGGCGGTACGGCGAAGCTGTACAGCTCGCGCAGCCAGCGGCGGTTGACGCCGCGCGCCGCGTCGCGCGCGAAGGCGGTGTAGATGTAGCGGTCCGCCAGCACGATCACGCCGGCCTGCAGGGCCGGCCGGATCTGGGCGTACATCCGTGAGGCGTAGTCGGCCGCGTGGATCAGGCTGAACGACATCGGCGTCAGCAGCTTGCGGCGCTTCCCGCGCCGCGTGGTGCCGCGCACGATCGGCGAGGAGTTCCACTCCGTGAAGACCGTCGCATAGCCCTCGCTGCGCAGCCATTTGTGCAGCAAATCCAGCTGCGTGCTCTTGCCGGAGCCGTCGATCCCCTCGACCACGATCAGGCGGCCGGGCAGTGGTTCGCTATTGGCGGCGGCGGGCAGTGTCACCAGTGTGCTGCCTCGGGTGCGGCGCTGCTATCGGCCGCTGTTCGGGCGCGCTCTGCTGAGGGCGCGCTCGATCATAGTAAACGGTCCCGAAGCGCGCTGTGCGTGGTGGAGATAGGGGGACTCGAACCCCCGGCCTCATCGTTGCGAACGATGCGCTCTCCCAGCTGAGCTATATCCCCACGCGCCGTGCGGCGAAGCTCAGCCTACAGCCGCCGCTCACGCTGATTCAAACGCGCGGCGGCTCGGGCAGCAGGCCGTCGGGCAGATCCACGATGATGCAGCCGGCGGCCAGATCGACTGTGCGGATCACGTCGCGCAGCGCTGGAATCAGCAGGTCGCGTTGATCGCCGCGATCGACGATCCAGACATCGTTGGCGCCGGTGCGCAGCACTTCGCGGACCCGCCCAAGCAGCTCGCCTTCGACGCTGCGGACTTGCAGGCCCTCGATGTCGTCGATGTAGTAGAGGCCTTCGTGGGCCGGCGGGCGCCCGAGATCGGGGATTTCGACGAGTTCGTTGCGGACGGCCTCGGCGGCCTCGCGATCGTTAATTCCAGCGATCGTCAGATAGACGCGGTCGGCGTGCCGGCGGGAGCGGATGATCGTGCGCGGTTCGGCGGCGATGAAGACTTGGGCGCCGGCGTCGAAGCGTTCGGGGAAATCGGTCAGGGGCAGCGCTTTGAGTTCGCCGCGCAGCCCGCGCGGGCGCTCGATCAGCGCGACGGCGCGGTAGCCGGGGCGCGGATCGCGCCGCCGCCTGGTGCGGGCGAGCCGCAGCGGCATCAGCGGATCTCGAGCGAGGTCTCCTGGGCGCGGACGTGCCCAGCGACAGACAGCAGCGTGCGCAGCGCGGTCGCCAGCCGTCCGTCGCGGCCGATGATCCGGCCCATGTCGCCCTCGTCGACGTGCAGCTCGACAGCCACGCGGCCGCCACGTTCCTCGCTGCTGATCTCAACCGCATCCGGCTCGTCCACGAGCCACTTGGCGATGTAATCAACCAGCGGTTCCATCTGCGCTACCTGCCCGCTGCTGCGGCGGCGCGCTTGGCCTCGGCCCGCTTGCTGCGCGGCTTCGGCTGCCACGGTTCGATCAGGCCTGCTTTGGCGAGAAAGCGGTGCACCGTCTCGGTCGGCTGCGCGCCGCGCGAGAGCCAGTGCGCGGCGCGTTCATGATCGATGTTGAAGACCGGCGGATCGGTGACGGGGTCGTACTGGCCGAGCGTCTCGATGCAGCGGCCGTCGCGCTGGGTGCGGCTGTCCTGCACGACGACGCGGTAGTAGGGCCGGCCGCTGCGCCCATGGCGGGCGAGGCGAATTTTGAGCACGTGGGGTTCCTCCGGAGCTGTTGCGGTTTCAGCCTAGCTGGACTCGGCCGCAGGCGCGCGCCGAGTCTGCTCGAACGTGCACCGGCCCTAGCGGCGTGGCAGCGCGGAGAGGCCGGCCGGCATCTTGCCGCTCGTCAGCGCTTTCATGATCTTCTTCGACTCTTTGAACTGCTTGAGCAGCTGGTTGACATCCTGCGGCGTGGTGCCGCTGCCGCGGGCGATCCGCCGCCGGCGCGAACCGGAGATGATTTCCGGCTTGCGCCGCTCTTCGGGCGTCATCGAGCGCACGATCGCCTCAAAATGCACGAAGAAATCATCATCGAGCTCGTCGACGTCGATCTGGGTCTTGATTTGGTTCAGCCCCGGCAGCATGCCGATCAGCTGGTTGAGCGGCCCCATCTTACGCACGCGGCCGATCTGATCGAGGAAGTCTTCGAGATCGAAGCCGCCGTCCTGGATGCGGCGGCGCAGCTGCCTGGCGTTCTGTTCGCCGAATTCGCCGCGCGCCTTCTCCGTCAGCGTGGCCATGTCGCCGCGGCCGAGGATGCGCGAGGCGAGGCGGTCGGGGTGGAACTCCTCGAGCGCGTCGGGCCGCTCGCCGACGCCGAGGAACTTGATCGGCGCGCCGGTCACGGCGCGGATCGAAAGCGCCGCGCCGCCCCGCGCGTCGCCGTCCATCTTCGAGAGCACGACGCCGGAGATGTTGACCGCATCGTGAAAGGCGGCCGCGGCGTTCACCGCGTCTTGCCCCGACATCGCATCGGCGACGAGCAGCACCTCGGTGGGCTGGAAGCGCTGCTGCAGCCCGCGGATCTCGGCCATCATCGCTTCGTCCCCGTGCAGCCGCCCCGCGGTGTCGATGATCACCGTGCCGGCGCCGATCACGCGGGCCCGTTGCAGCCCCGCCGCGACGATCTCCGCCGGTGTGCTGTCGGTGCCGCGGTCAAACACTTCGATGTTGAGCTGCTTGCCCAGCGCGTGCAGCTGGTCGATCGCGGCCGGCCGGTAGATGTCCGCCGCGATCAGCAGCGGCCGCTCTCCCGCCTTGCGCGCGCGCAGCGCCAGCTTCGCTGCGGTGGTCGTTTTGCCGGAGCCCTGCAGGCCGATGATGAGGATGATCGTGGGCGGCTGCGAGGCGCGCTGCAGGCGCGGCGACTGCGCCCCGAGCAGCGCGACCAGCTCAGCGTTGATGATCTCGATCAGGCGGTTCAGCGGTGTCGGGCTGCGCAGGATGTCGGCCGCTACGGCCTCGGCGCGCACGGCCTTGATGTAGTCGCGCGCGACCTTGTAGTTGACATCCGCCTCGAGCAGCGCCAGGCGCACCTCGCGCAGCGCTGCATCCAGCTCCTGTTCGGAGATGCTGCCGCGCCGTCCGAGCCCGGCGAAGACGTTCTGCAGCTTGCCCGTGAGCGACTCGAACATCGCCATGGAAATAGCTTAGCGCCGTCGGCGGGGGGCAGCGCCCAGCGTGATCGGGCCAGCTCGCCGAATCTGCTGTAGCGGGCCGGTGGCGGCCAACGCAGCGGGGGCTGGTCAGAGGCCGGCGGCGGCGATCCGCACGCAGAGGTCGCCGACGCGCACAGAGTAGCCCCATTCGTTGTCGTACCAGGCGACCACTTTGACCTGGGTGCCCTCGAGCACCATCGTGCTCAGCGCATCGACGATCGTCGATGCGGGGCTGCCTTTGAAATCGCTGCTGACGAGCGGCTCGGTCTCGTATTCGAGGATACCGTAGAGCGGCGATTCGCGGTCGGTGGCGGCCTTTTCGAAGGCTGCGTTGATTTCTGCGGCAGACGTCTCGCGGCGCGCATCGATCACCAGGTCGACAACCGAGACGGTGCTGGTCGGCACGCGGTAGGCCATCCCGTTGAGCTTGCCGTTGAGATGCGGCAGGACCAAGCCGACGGCTTTCGCGGCGCCGGTCGAGGTGGGGATGATGTTCATCGCCGCCGCGCGGCTGCGCCGCAGGTCGCTGTGCACCGTGTCGAGAATCGCTTGGTCGTTCGTGTAGGCGTGGATTGTGGACATAATCCCGCTCTTGATCCCGACCGTGTCATCGAGCACTTTCGCGACCGGCGCCAGGCAGTTGGTGGTGCAGGAAGCGTTGGAGACGACCTGGTGTTCGGCCGGGTCGTAGGCGTCGTCGTTGACGCCGAGCACGATGGTTAGGTCTTCGTTCTTGGCCGGGGCGGAGATCACGACCTTGCTGGGGCCGTGGTTGAGGTGTCCGCGGGCCTTGTCGGCGTCGGTGAAGATGCCGGTGCTTTCGACCACGATCTCGACTCCGTGATCGCCCCAGGGGATTTGCGCGGGGTCGCGCTCGGAGAGCACCGCGATCCGCTGGCCGTCGATCACGAGGTCACCCTCGACCACCTCCACCTCGCCCGGGTAGCGGCCGTAGTTGGTGTCGTATTTGAAGAGGTGTGCGTTGGTCTGGGGGTCAGTGAGGTCGTTGATCGCGACCACTTCGAGGTTGCCGCGGTGAAAATCGAGCATGCCCTTGAGGACCTGCCGCCCGATCCGCCCGAAGCCGTTGATGCCAATTTTGGTGGCCACGATATCTGCACTTCCTGCTCTGCCTGGGTATGCGCAGGTTGCCAGAGGGAGAGAATGCGGACAACCGCGCAGGCCGCCTTGGGGGGGCAGCGGAGGCGGCTAGAGCAGCAGCCGCTTGGGCGCGCCGGAGGGCTGGCGGCGGAAGTTGTCGATCAGCAGCCGCTGGCGGCCTTGATCGACGATCCAGCCGGCGCGGCAGCGGCCGCGCGCCTCGAGCAGCGCGCCGCTCTCGCGGTGGAGGCGCTGGTATTCGGCCCGATCGCCGCCGGCAACGCCGAACAGGCCGCAGCCGACAGCGAAGCGGCACTGGCGATCCTGGAGGGTGATCTGCCAGCCGAAGAGGAGCTGCGCCCAGCCGTGGTGGAAGTGCTGATCGGCCCAGTTGACAGCGAGGCGCTTGTCGTGGGACTCAGCCGCGCTGAAGAGGGCGGAGGGGCCGAAATGCGGGCGGCCCAGCTCGGCAACCGCGCGGTAGGCGTCGGCGGTCTCCGGGGCCATTGCGATCTGTTGGCCGGCCATGTACTGCCCCATGCCGATCTCGGCGGCGTGGTGCTGCGCGTTGGTCTGCCAGGCGCCGCGCAGCCAATCCTCAAACTCTGCTTGCTCCTCGCCGACCACCGCCTGCTCCGCGCCGAGCGCTTCGAAGGCGGCGCGCAGCAGCGGCAGGCAGCTGCTGTAGGCGGCGCGGCTGGTCAGCGCGAGCAGATCGAGCCCGGCGCGGTGGACGCGCGACCAGAAGAGCAGCGCCGAGGCGAAGCGGCGGTTGCGGTAGCGGCTGTGCGCGCTCTGGGCGACGATCCGCTGCTGCAGCGCGAGCGCGTCGAGCAGCCAGCGGATCTCGGCGCCGAGCGCGAAGGATGTTTCGCGGAACGCGTCGCGGATCGCTTGCGGCTCGTCTTCGCGCGGTTTGGGCAGCGCCGGCTGATCGGCTGGGAAGCTGATCGGGGAGATGCGCTGCGCGGGCGGCGGGCGCTCGGGATCGCCCTGCTCAGCGGCCACGGTTCGGGTCAGCCTGCCCGCGCTCGATCACTGCTTCGAGGAAGGCGAGCAATCGGCGGCTCTGAGCGTCGATAAAGGGGTGGTCGGGGTGCCAGCGCCAGAGTTCGCGGACGACTTCGAGCGTCGACCAGAGGCTGCCTTCGGCGCCCTGCGCGAGATCGGCGCAGCGCCGCGCGACATGCTCGGCGCTCCATTCCAGCGGGCGCGTCTCATCGAGGCTGCGCGCGGATTGCGTGAGGGCGCGGATCCAGCGCTCGACGGTGTCGAAGGCGACGCGCCGGTCCTGCAGCAGCGCGCGCAGCGCGAGCACTTCGGGCAGGTCGATCATGCGCGCCGGCGGACGGTCCGGCGGCGGCAGCGGCTGCGGGCCGTCGTCCGCGGGGAGCTGCTCGAGCGCGGCGCGCCAGGCCTCCGGCGGGGTGCGCCGCAGCCGCCGGTAGAGCAGCGGCCCGCCGACGCCGTCGCGCCACCAGCGGTGCAGAGGCTCATGCGTCGCTGCGGCGGAGGTCGAGGCGGTCACGCTCGGATGCTACCGCAGGGCGGGCGCCGGTTCACGCTCGGCAGGCTCAGCGCGCGGCAGCGGCAACCGCGGGCAATGCTCATTGCCCGCGCCGGCGCGGGCAGACCTCCTGGCATATGCAGATGCACATCGCCCCGATCGCCCCCGCTTACGGCGGAGACGCCTCTCGGTTCCCTTTCCCCTGCAAGCGCCCCCGCAAGAGAGAGGGGCGGGAATGTTTCCAGCGCGCTGCTAGCCGATCAGCCGCTGGGCCTGAGGGACGGCGGCGGCGCCGGCGTAGACGGCGCGCTCGCCCAATTCGGCTTCGATGCGCAGCAGGCGGTTGTATTTGGCGACCCGCTCGGAGCGCGCGGGGGCGCCCGTTTTGATCAGGCCGGCGTTGGCGGCGACGGCGATGTCGGCGATGCTGGTGTCCTCGGTCTCGCCCGAGCGGTGGCTGATGACCGTGCTCCAGCCCGCCTCGCGCGCCAGACCGATCGCTGTCAGTGTTTCCGTCAGCGTGCCGATCTGGTTGGGCTTGATCAGGATGCTGTTGGCCGCGCGCTGATCGATCGCGCGGCGCAGCCGCAGCGGGTTGGTGACCAGCAGGTCGTCGCCGACGGTTTGGGCGAGTTCGGCGAGGCGCTCGGTGAGGGCGGCCCAGCCCGGCCAGTCGTCCTCGTGCAGGCCGTCCTCGAGCGAGATGATCGGGTAGCGCGCGCACCAGTCGGCCCACAGCTCGGTCAGCTCGGCCGCGGAGAGTGAGCGCCCCTCCGAGGCCAGGCGGTAGCGGCGCTGTTCGAAAATTTCGCTAGCGGCTGGATCGAGGGCGATCGCGATCTCGGGGCCGGGGCGGTAGCCGGCGGCGGCGATCGCCTCCAGGATCAGCTCGAGCGCCGCTTCGTTGCTCGGCAGCGCCGGGGCGAAGCCGCCTTCGTCGCCGAGTCCTGCGGTAAGGCCGCGCGCGCGCAGAATCGCGGCCAGCGCGTGGTACGTCTCGGCCACCGCGCGGATCGCTTCGGAGAAGCTGGGCAGCCCGATCGGCGCGATCATGAACTCCTGAAAGTCCACTCCGCTGCTGGCGTGCGCGCCGCCGTTGAGGATGTTCGCGAGCGGCAGCGGCAGCGTGCGCGCGGCCTCGCCGCCCAGCCAGCGGTAGAGCGGCTGCGCGGCCGCGGCCGCGGCGGCATGGGCGTTGGCCAGCGAGACGGCCAGGATCGCGTTCGCGCCCAGGCGGCTCTTGTTCGGCGTGCCGTCGATGCTGCTCAGGGTGCTGTCGACGACTGCTTGTTCCCGCGCGTCGGCGTCGAGCAGATGGTGGGCGATTTCGCCATTGATCGCGGCGACGGCTTGGAGCACGCCGCGCCCGCCGTAGCGCTGCGGATCGCCGTCGCGTCGCTCGACCGCTTCGTGCGAGCCGGTGCTCGCGCCTGAGGGTGCGGCGGCGCGGCCGCGCGCGCCGCCGGCCAGCTCCACATCGGCCTCGACGGTCGGGTTGCCCCGTGAATCGAGAATTTCGCGCGCGCGGATGCGGGTGATGGTGGTCTCGGTTGGCATCGCGGCGGCGCTAGCTGGCGCGCGGGTGGGCGCGGTTGTAGACCTCGCGGATGTGCTCATCGGCGAGGTGGGTGTAGAGCTGGGTGGTCGAGATGTTGGCGTGGCCCATCAGCTCCTGGACGTTGCGCAGGGGCGCGCGTCCGCGCAGCATGTGGGTGGCGAACGAGTGCCGCAGGGTATGCGGAGTGACGCGGCTGATGCCGGCCAGGCGGGCGTAGTTCTTGAGCACCAGCCAAACGCCCTGCCGGGTCAGCCGCTCGCCGCGGCGGTTGATGAAGAGGGCCCGCTCGCCGCGCCGCCGGGCGAGCTTGGGGCGCGATTCCTCGAGGTAGATGCAGAGCGCCGCGACCGCGGCGTCGTGAATCGGAATCAACCGCTCGCGGCGGCCCTTGCCGATGCAGCGCACGGAGGCGCGCTGGTTGTGCAGCTCGATCGAATCGAGGTCGAGCGCGACGAACTCGCTGACCCGCATGCCGGTCGCGTAGAGCAGCTCGAGCATCGCCTTGTCGCGCTTCGCCTCGGCGCTGCTTTTGCGCGCCGGCTGCTCGAGCAGCGCATCGATCTCGTTGACAGTCAGCGTGTGCGGCAGCGTCCGCCCGACGCGCGGCGAGGCCAGCTGTTCGGCTGGATTGGCCTCGATCGCCCCCTCCGCTTTGAGGTAGGCGAAAAAGCTCTTCACAGCGGCGATCTTGCGCGCCACGGTGGCCTCGGCGTACTGCTGCCCGCGCAGGGAGGCAAGGTATTCGAGCAACTCGGCCTCGCCGACCGCAGCGACGTCTTGGATGGGCCGCGCTGCGGCCGGGGGCGCGGCGCCGGGGTGGACGGTGCCGTTGGGGCGCTGCAGGCGGTTGTGCCCCGCGGCAGCGTTCTGCGCCGCGCGTTCGCTGAAGAAGGCGCGAAACTGCGCCAGATCGTTGCGGTAGGCCGAGATCGTGTTGGCGGAAGAGCCCTTCTCGACCGCCATGTAGCTGAGAAATTGGCCGATCTCGCGCTCCATCTGGTGAGCCGAACCTTCTGGAATCGTCGTCATTGGCGCTCCAAAACTAGTCAACCTGCATGGCACCGGCCACGCCTGGGGCGGGTGTCCAACACCGCTTCAACAGCGCGGGGTGGATGGCGTTGAGAACTGCTATCTGCTCTAGCAAAGCTGTGCGCGGCCGCGCAGGGGCTGAGATTGCTGCAAGTTTTCGGTCTGCGGCGTTTTACATTCGAGCGCCGCTGCCGCGCCGCCCGCCTCCCCGCGCACACACTTGTTGGGTTGAGGGGAGGCGAGATGCGGCTGCGCGCATGCTCCGCAGCGCGGGGGCGGATGCAGCGTTGCTGCAGCCGGGGAGAGGCGGGGACGTGGGGATACTGAGTGCTGCGGCCGCGCTCAGAGCTCGGCTTTGAGCTGCTCGGCGATGCGCTGGGTGAGGCCCGGCGTGGCGGCGATCTCGCTCACGCTCGCTTCGCGGATCGCCTGCAGCGAGCCGAACTTGCGCAGCAGCGCCTTCTTGCGGCTGGGCCCGATCCCGCGAATCCGGTCGAGCGGACTCTGCGCGGCGCGCTGGCGGCGGAGCCGCCGGTGGTAGGAGATCGCGAAACGGTGCGCTTCATCGCGGATCCGCTGGACCAGATAGAGGCCCTGCGAGCGGCGATCGAGCCGAATCGGCTCCGCGGTATCGACGATGAACAGCAGCTCCTCGCGTTTGGCCAGCCCGGCCAGCGGGATGTCATCGACGGCCAGGTCGCGCATCACATCGTGCGCGGCGGAGACCTGGCCGCGCCCGCCGTCGACAATGACGAGGTCTGGCACAGCGCCCCAGCCTTCATCGGCGGGCGCGCCGGTTTGGGCTTGGGCGAGCTCGGCGGGCAGCGTGCGGCCCGCGGCCCGCGCGGTCCGGCGGCGCTCGCCGAGCCGCCGGAAACGCCGCTGGATCACCTCCGCCATCGAGGCGAAATCATCCGGCCCCTGGACCGACTTGATCCGGAAGCGGCGGTACTCGCGGGACGCCGGACGGCCCTCGAGGAAGACCACCATCGAGGCTACGGTGCTGTCTCCCTGGGTGTTCGAGATGTCGTAGCACTCGATCCGATTGGGCGGCGCGGGCAAGGCCAGCGCGTGCTCGAGCTCGGTCAGAGCCGCGTCGGTGCGGCCGCGGTCCGCCATCCAGCGCACACGCTGCAGCTCGAGCGCTTCGCGGGCGTTTTCGCCCGCCATTTCGGCGAGGCGGCGCTTGTCGCCGCGCTGCGGACGGCGGATTTCCACGGCCCCGCCGCGCTTCGCGGCCAGCCAGCTGCTGAGCAGCTCGGGCTGTTCGATCGGCTGCGGGATCAGCACGAGGCGGGGCACCTGGACGGCGCCTTCGTAGTACTGGCGCAAGAACGAGGCCAAGACTTGCGCGAGCGGCTCATCCCGCACTCCGGCGAGCGAGAACTGGTCGCTGCCGGTCATCTTCTGGCCGCGGATGAAGAGCACCTGCACGACCGCTTCATCGCCGTCGACGGCGATCCCGAAGACGTCGATTTCGGCTGCCGCGGCGTCCGCGGTGAGCTGCTGCTCGGTGACCCGCTCGACGGCCGAGATTTGGTCCCGCAGGGTCGCCGCGCGCTCGAAGTTGAGCTGCTCGGCGGCCTCCTCCATCGCCTCCGTCAGCTGCTCGACCACCAGCGAGCTTTTGCCGTCGAGGAACAGCATCGTCTGCTCGATCACCCCGCGGTATTCGCCGGGCGTGCAGAAGGAGGTGCAGGGCGCGATGCAGCGGCGGATGTAGTACTCCAGGCAGGGCCGCGGGTCGGAGCCGGTGATCTCTTTGTCGCAGGAGCGCCAGGGGAAGAGCTTCTTGACGAGGTCGAGCGAGGTGCGCACCGATTTGGTGGAGGCGTAGGGGCCGAAGTAGCGCGCGCCGTCGTTCTGGACCCGGCGCGTGATCGTCACCCGCGGCCAGGGTGCATCGACATCGACTTTGAGGTAGGGGTAATGCTTATCGTCCTTGAGGCGCACGTTGAAGAGCGGCTGGTGGCGCTTGACCAGCGTGGCCTCGAGGTGCAGGGCGTCCTGCTCGGTGCGCGTGGTGACGATCTCGAGCGCGGCGATCCGCGCCGCGAGCTTGCGCGTCTTGCCTTCCAGCGAGCGGGGCGAGCCGAAATAGGAACGCACGCGCGACTTCAGATTCGCGGCCTTGCCGACGTAGATCACGGCGCCGGCGGTGTCGCGGAAGGTGTAGACGCCCGGCTTGGCCGGCAACGCGGCGACCTGGGCGCGCAGCTGTTCAGTGCTCATCAGTGCTCACCGGCGCAAGGGTAGGCGGACGGGCGCGGGCGGCGGGCCGTGTAGCTGGAGTATCTGGCGCGCCCGGCAGGACTCGAACCTGCGGCCTCTGCCTCCGCAGGGCAGCGCTCTAATCCGCTGAGCTACGGGCGCACGCCGTCATCGTACACCGAAGCGGCCGGCGAGACCGGGGGCGGCCGCTGTCCGCGCGTCAGTCGGCTGGCCGGCGCTGCGCTGCGAGCGCGTCCAGCTTGCTCAGCAGCTGCTCAACATCCGACAGCCCGGCTGCGACCATCTCATGAGGCCACCAGCCTTCATAGAAGTTGGTGTGTAAGCCGCCGGCGGAGACGAACAAGATGCGGATCTGGTCGTCACCGGTTTCAATCACGAGTCGATGGACCACGCGCCATAGTGCGCGGTGGCCGTTGTGCGGCCAGCCTCTGGCTTCAGCCGCGGCTTTGACCATCTGCGCAGCGGCGCCCCAGCCCTTCTCCGAGGCCTGCAGCAGGTCATCCTCGGCCAGATACGCTCTTGCTCTGGCGAGGAAATCCCGCCCAGTCGTTTCGTGGTACTCGGTGCGCGTTGCCACTGCCCCAGCGTACCCCCGCAGCCCGGCCGCGTCCGCTGAGCTGCGGGGGCCGCCGCCGTCCGTGCGTCAGTCGGTTGGCCGGCGCTGCGCTGCGAGCGCGTCCAGCTTGCTCAGCAGCTGTTGAACTTGGGACAGCCCGGCCGCGACCATTTCATGCGGCATCCAGCCCTCATAGAAGTTCGTGTGCAGGGCGCTGGCCGAGTTGAACAGCACGCGCAGATGTGGATCATCGGCTTCCGACGCGAGGTCGTTGAGCGCGCGGTACAGGTCGCCGTGGCTGCCGTGCCGCCAGCCTCTGGCTTCGGCGGCGGCTTTGACCATTTGCGCGGCGGCGCCCCAGCCCTTTTCCGAGGCCTGCAGCAGGTCACCCTCGGCGAGGTGCGCCCTTGCGCTGGCTAAGAAGTCCCGCCCGGTCGTTTCGTGGTACTCGGTGCGCGTTGCCACCGCTCCAGCGTACCCGCACAGCCCGCCTCGCAGGTCATGCGGCATGGGCTGCGCGATATCGGTGTGCGGTGTGGAAGAGGTGGTGCCGACGGAGGGATTCGAACCCCCACGGGCTTAAGCCCACTACGCCCTGAACGTAGCGCGTCTGCCAGTTTCGCCACGTCGGCTTGCTGTTGACCGCAGCTGACCGCTCCATTGGCCATGCGCGCAGCGGCGGGCGGCGCAGCTGGTGGGCGATGCAGGACTTGAACCTGCGGCCTCTCGGATGTGAACCGAACGCTCTAGCCAGCTGAGCTAATCGCCCCTGCAGCTGGACGGCCTGGGTGCGGTCGCGGCTTGCTGCTGAGAGCGTAGCGCCGTTGGTAGCAGCGGCAGGACTCGAACCTGCGACACGGGGCTTATGAGTCCCCTGCTCTGCCAACTGAGCTACGCTGCCGCGCTCGCAGACGCAAGCCACGCTACCGCCTGCGGCCAGGTGCGTCAAAGCGCGCCAGAACGCAGCCGGCGCGGCCCGAGCGCTGCCTGCGGCGGCGGTTCGTACCGGCTCGTACTATGGCGGGGAGCGGCGCTGCCGCGGAGCGAGTGCACGAGCGGTGAGTGAGTAGTGAGCGGGGGCGGGCTGCGATGGCGGTTCCCAGGCACCCTGCAGCGTCGCTGCGCGGGCGGCTGTTGGCCGCCTCGCAGAACCTGCGCGACCCCAACTTCTTCCGCACCGTGGTGTTGATCCTGGAGCACGGCGAGGGCGCGCTGGGCGTGGTCCTGAATCGGCCCAGCTCGGTCACGATCGCCCAGGCGGCGCCCGCCTGGAGCGGGCTGATCGGCGAACCGCAGGTCGTCTTCAACGGCGGCCCGGTGGAGCGCAGCGCCGCGATCGCGCTGGCCCGCAGCGAAGGGATCGCCGCCCCGGAGGGCGCGTTTACGGCGCTCTCCGAGCAGCTTGGCATGGTCGATCTGAGCCGCGAGCCGATCGAGCTGATCGGGATCATCAGCGATTTGCGGATCTTTTCCGGCTATGCCGGTTGGAGCCCGGGGCAGCTGGAGGAGGAGATCGACGCGGGCGGCTGGCTGGTGCTCGATTCGGCCGGGTTCGACCCGCTGACGGCCGACCCGGCGGTGCTCTGGAACGCGGCGGTCGGCGAGGCCTCTGCGGGGCGCGTGCTGCAGCCCGGCCGTCAATCGGTCGGCGAGAACAACTAGGCCGCCCGTGCAACCGATGCAGACCGTGCGCAGGCTGCTGCGGATGTTGGCCGGCCGGCTGCCCGCGGTGCAGCTGGCGCTGCTGGAGCGCCCGCGCGATCTGCGCGACGGCGTCAACCGTGCGCTGGTGCTCGCGGCGGTCGCCGCCGCCGCGGTCGCGCCGGTCTTCCTGGGGCGCGGCGGCGGCGATCTGACGGAGGGCGCGGGCGCATCGTTTACCGAGCAGATGGAACAGTTGGCGGCATTGGAGCAGCGCCAGGCGGACGGCGACGAGAGCGCCGCGCTGGCCGAGCAGATCGAGCTGCTGCGCGAACAGACGCGGCTCGGCTACCTGCCGCGCGACGGCGACGCGGCGCGGATCGGCGGCCAAGCGCCCGATTTCCGCCTGCTCACGCTCACCGGCGAGCCGTTCCGCATGTCCGATGCTGAAGGGCCGGTGATTCTCAACTTCTGGGCTTCCTGGTGCCAGCCGTGCATCGAGGAGATGCCCGATTTCCAGCTCGTGCACGAACAGTTCGGCGGCCGGCTGACGCTGATCGGAGTCAACGACGGGGAAGATCCGGCCACCGCGCAGGAGTTCCGCGGGCGCACCGGCGTGCAGTACGTCGTCCTGCTCGACCCCGCCACGCAGCTGACCGACGGCCCCTACCGCCTGATCGGGCGGCCGACGACGTACTACATCAAGGCCGACGGCATCATTCATGACGTGCGGGTGGGCATCCATTCGCTGGAGGAGATGCGCCGCCTGGCGGCCGAACTGGTCGGCGGTGAGGCGGCCGAGCAGACAGCGGCGGCGGAGGAGGCCGGCTACGCCGAGCAAATGCTCAACCTGATCGAATCGGGCCGCGCGAACTTCGGAGCGGCGCGCAGTCTGCTCGATGCCTGGGCCGACAACCCGCGGCTGTTCGATGATCCGGGCTGGCAGCGCAACATCGCCGCCCAGACGCGGGTTTGGGAGGCGCTCCAGACGCAGGCCGAGGCGCTGCGGGCGCCGGCTGCGCTCGAGGCCTTGCACGGCGGCGTGTCGGCCGCGCTGGCTGCGATCACGGTGGCCGGGCAGCTGATCCGCGGGGCGGTGGATGCGGCCGACGCAGCGGAGCTGGGGGCGGCGCGCACGCTGCTGCAGGACGGCGCGGAGCAGTTCGAGCTGGCGGCGGCGGATTTGGAGCAGGCGCTGCAGGCCGGCTCAGCGCGGCTGCGCTAGCGTGAGCTTGCGCGCTCAGGGGCGATTAGCTCAGGCGGCGAGAGCGTCCGGTTTACACCCGGGAGGTCGGAGGTTCGAGTCCTCCATCGCCCACGTCAGCAGCCGCGTCAGCAGCATTGCCGGGCTTGGGAGCGCACGCCCTGCGTCTGCGCCGCTCCTGCTTACGGAGGAAGCGGGCGGCGGTGCGATCGGCCGGGAGGCTACGATCGGCGGCCCAACCGTGCTGCACAGGCCGCCAGGGCCGCAAGAAATGGAGCGCGCGTGTCGAGGAGCCCCAAGCCTGAGCCTCAGCCGCTGCTGCAGGGGCTCAACGTTGTCGAAATGGCGACATGGATCTTCGCCCCCATGGCTGCCGGCGTGCTCGGCGAGCTCGGCGCCAACGTGATCAAGGTGGAGCCGCACGGCGGCGACCCGATGCGCGGGTTGATCCCGCGCGTGCGCGGCGATGTCGATTGGATCTGGGAGCTGGCCAACCGCAACAAGCGCGGCGCCGCGCTGAATGTGCGCAGCGCCGCGGGCGCCGAAGTGCTCAGACGGCTGCTCGACGAAGCGGACGTGTTCATCGTCAATCTGCGCCGCGGCGCGCTTGAGCGGCTCGGCTTCGACTACGAATCGCTGCGCGAGGCGCATCCGCGCTTGATCTACGCGCACGCCACGGGCTACGGCGCGGAAGGCCCCGACATCGACCGCCCGGCCTTCGATGAGCTGGCCTACTGGGCGCGCGGCGGCTTCATGTCGGTGCTCGGCCCGCCTGGAAGCGAGCCGGTGCGGCTCGTCGGCGCGATGGGCGATATGCCGAGCGCGCTCAACATCGCCGCCGCGATCTTTGCCGCGCTCTACCAGCGCGAACGCAGCGGTGCTGGGCAATACCTGAGCTGCTCGCTCTACGGCGGCGGGATCTGGACGAACGGCTTCGCGGTGCAGGCCGCCTTGGCCACCGGCCAGCGGCTGCCGCGCTCCGACCGTTACGGCTCGTTCAACCCGCTCTACAATTCGTACCGCGCTGCAGACGGCAAGTGGCTGCAGCTCGCGATGATCGAGGAAGAGCGTTTCTGGTCGCCCTTCGCAGAGGCCGTCGATCTGCCGATTCTGAGCGAGGATGCGCGCTTCGCAAGCGGCGCCGAGCGGCGCAAGCACATTCGCGAGGCGGTTCAGCTGATCGAGCAGCGCATCGCCGAGGCGCCGCGCAGCCACTGGGCGGCCGTCTTTGACGCGCACGATTTTCCCTGGGCCGCAGCCGCCGACGAGCTGGAAATCGCCGCCGACCCGCAAGCAGCGGCCAACGGCTACGTGCGCAGTATGGAGCACCGCTCCGGCCGGGAACTCAAAGTGCTCGGTCTGCCGTTCCAGCTCGACCGCGCGCCCAGCGCCAACTACCGCAGCGCCCCGGAGCTGGGCGAGCATACCGAGCTGATCCTTGAAGAGTTGGGTTACGACTGGGGCGCGATCGCCGAGCTGAAGCAGGCCGGGGTGATCCCCTAGCGTGCGCCGCGCGCGTCCAGCGGGAGGGCGCGGCCGCATGACTGAGATCATGGGCTTCCGCGCCGCTCCGCCGCGGCGGGCGTTGACCTGGTCGGCGCGGCTTTCTAGCCTCAGGCTGCAGCATTGGGAGGGGTTCGGATGTCGAATCGGCTCCAGGAGTGGCTCGAGGGCGCCTACGCCAAGGCCGCGGGGCGCTTTCCCGAGCGGCGCAGCGCCTTCCACCGCTCCAGCGGCGAGCCGCTCGCCCCCGTCTATGTCGGCGAAAACGGCGGCGACGCGCCCTTGCCCGGCGAGTTTCCCTACACGCGCGGGATCCAGCCCACGATGTACCGCGGGCGGCTCTGGACGATGCGCCAGTACGCCGGCCAGGAGGACGCCGAGGCCAGCAATCGGCGCTACCGCTTCCTGCTCGATCAAGGCCAGACGGGCCTCTCCGTCGCCTTCGACCTGCCGACCCAGATCGGCTACGACTCCGACGCCGCGATGGCCGAGGGCGAGGTGGGGAAAGTCGGCGTTGCGATCGATTCGATCGAGGACATGCGCACGCTCTTTGCGGGCATTCCGCTCGACCGCGTGACGACCTCGATGACGATCAACTCGACCGCCGCGATCCTGCTCTCGCTCTACGCCGCGGTGGCCGCGGAGCAGGGCGTCGGCCGGGACAAGATCGGCGGAACCGTCCAGAATGACATCCTCAAGGAATACATCGCCCGCGGCACCTACATCTACCCGCCCCAGCCCTCGATGCGGCTGATCACCGATACGTTCGACTACTGCACGCGGGAGGTCCCGCGCTGGAACACGATCTCGATCTCCGGCTACCACATGCGCGAAGCCGGCTGCACGGCGGCGCAGGAGATCGGCTTCACGCTGGCCAACGCGATCGCCTATGTCGAGGCGGCGCAGGCCGCTGACCTGGCGTTCGACTCCTTCGGCCCGCGCCTCTCCTTCTTCTTCGCCTGCCACTCGAACTTCCTCGAGGAGATCGCGAAGTTCCGCGCGGCGCGGCGGCTCTGGGCGGCGCTCGCCCGCGAGCGCTTCGGTTCGCAGAACCAGCGCGCCCAGATGCTGCGGTTCCACACCCAGACCGGCGGCGTCACGCTGACCGCGCAGCAGCCGGACAACAACGTCGTGCGCACCACCCTGCAGGCGCTGGCGGCGGTGCTCGGCGGTACGCAGTCGCTGCACACCAACTCGCTCGATGAGGCGCTCGGGCTGCCCTCCGAGCATGCTGTCGAGATCGCGCTGCGCACCCAGCAGGTGATCGGCTACGAAAGCGGCGTGGCGGATGTGATCGACCCGCTCGGCGGTTCGCACTACATCGAGCAGACCACCGATGCGCTGGAGGCCGAGGCGCGCGCCTACATCGACCAGATCGACGCGCTGGGCGGAGCGGTGGCGGCGATCGAGCAGGGCTACCAGCAGAGCGAGATTCTGGAGGCGGCCTCGCAGTTCCAGCGCGATGTCGAGGTGGAGGCGGAGGCGGCCCGCGCCGGCGGCGGCGCGGCCGGCGCCGCGGGGCGCGTGATTGTCGGTGTGAACCGCTTCCAGACCGAGGAAGCGGGCGGGATTGAGATCGTGCGCGTCGATCCGGCCGTGCGCGAGCGCCAGATCGAGAAGCTGGAGCGACTGCGCAGCGGGCGCGATGCGGCTGCGGTGCGGGCCGCGCTGGAGCGCGTGCAGCAGGCGGCCGGCGGCTCCGAGAACCTCGTCCCCGTGATTCTCGGCGCCGTTCAGGCCTCGGCCACGCTGGGCGAGATCTCCGATGCGCTGCGTGCGGTCTGGGGCGAGTACCGCGAGCGGATTGTCGTCTGAGCGCCGCGCCGCGCGCTGCAGCCGCGCGAGGATCAAACTATGCCGTTTGGCCGCGCCGCCGGGCAGAGCTACACCGATGCCGAGCGGATTCGCTACTGGTGGTACACGGAGCGTGAACGCCTCCTGGCCGCGCTGGGGGCGATCGATGCGGCGCGGCTGCGCGTGCCGCCCGCGCCGGACGAATGGTCGGCGCATGAGCTGATCGCGCACCGCCTCTTCTGGGAGGCGCATGAGCGCGAGGCGCTGGATCAGTATCTGCAAGGGCAGCGGCCGGCGCTGCTGGAGTTTCCGCTCAAGCGGCTCGACGCCGCCAACGCGTCGGCGCTCGAGGCGCTGCAGGGGAGCGAAACGGCGGCGCTGCTGCGCGCGCTGGTGCAGCTGCGTGCGTCCAGCGCCGCGCTGGTCGAGCGGATCGAAGATGTGGAGCTGGAGACGGCGCGCAATCCCGCCCGGATTTTGCTCGGCGTCGCGCTCGAACACGACCGCGAACACCGCCGGCAGATCGAAGCTTGGCCGGCCAACCCCCCGCCCGGCCGCTCCTCGGCGTAGCCCCCGATGCGGAAACGTGCGGCGTTCAGCGCAAAGCTTGTCGGTAGACTTGGCGCGCAGGGGGCGCGTCGAGAGCGAAGGGGCGAGCAATGGCGCTGACCAGAATTCACCACATCGGCATCGCGGTCGAGGATGCGGACGAAGCAGGGCGGCTGTGGCGGGATGCCTTCGGGCTCGAGGCGGTGCTCGATATGGAACTCGACTCGCAGGGCGTGCGCGGCGTGATCTTCCCGCTCGACAACTGCGAGATCGAGCTGCTCCAGCCGACCCGGCCGGGCACCGGGATCGCTAGATACCTAGAGACGCAGGGCCCCGGCTTCCATCACATCTGCTTTGAATCGACCGACGTCGCCGGCGACCTGCGCGCCGCTGCCGCCTCGGGCATGGAGATGATCGATACCGAGCCGCGCGAAGGGCTGACGGGGATGATCGGCTTCATTCATCCGCGCGCCAATCACGGCGTGCTGGTGGAGTTCGCGCAGCCGCCGGCCGATGCGCCGCAGCACAGCGGGCCGAGCGGCGCCGCCTCGCCGCATGCGCTGCACCACATGACCGTCGCGGTGCACGATCTCGATGCGGTGCGGGACGAGTTTGCGGCCAAATACGGAATGGCCCCGACGAGCCGTGCGAAGGCGGAGGCGCTGGGCATCGAGGCCCAGTTTCTGCACCTCGGCGGCACCGATATCGAGCTGGTCACGGGCCTGCCCGGCGCCGCCGAAGGCCCGCTGCAGCGGCAGCTCGCGCGCGGCGAGGGGATGTTCATGGCGGCGCTGACGGTGCGCGACCCCGCAGCGGCGGTGGCGCGGCTGCGCGGGCGCGGGATTTCCTGCACCGACGCCGACCAGGGCGCATTCATCTCCCCGCGCAGCACCTACCGCACGCGGCTGCGGCTCTCGGCCGCGTAGGCTGGTGGCGCAGGCGAGCGAAGCGGCAGCGGAGAGGTCCGGCCGATGGCGGAAACACAAGAGAAAATCCGTGTGCTGGTGGCCAAGCCCGGCCTCGACGGCCACGACCGCGGCGCCAAGATCGTCGCCCGTGCGCTGCGCGACGCCGGCATGGAAGTGATCTACACCGGGATTCGCCAGACGCCCGACATGATCGCCGAGGCCGCCCTGCAGGAAGATGTGCACGTCGTCGCGCTCTCGGTGCTCTCGGGCGCGCACCTCGAGCTCTTTCCGCGCATTGTCGAGGCCTGCCGCGAGCGCGGCATCACGCCGCAGAACACGCTCTTTCTGGGCGGCGGGATTATCCCTGAAGATGATGCGAACACGCTGCAGGGGGTCGGTTTCAGCGCGGTCTTCGGGCCCGGCGCGCACACCGGGGATATCGCGGAATACGTGCGCGAGCACGTCCCGGCGCTCGACCGGTCGTGAGCGGTTCGCTCGACGAACTCGAGCGGCGCCTGCTCGACGGCGACCGCCGCGCGCTGGCGCGCGTCCTGACCTGGGTGGAAAACGGCGACCCGCGCGGGCGTGAGATGTCGCAGCGGCTCTACCCCCGCAGCGGCCGCGCGCGGATCATCGGGCTGACCGGATCGCCCGGCGCGGGCAAAAGCACGGTCACCAACGAGCTGGCCAAAATCTGCCGCGCGCGCGGCCAAAGCGTGGCGATCGTCGCCGTCGACCCCTCCAGCCCCTACACCGCGGGCGCGATTCTCGGCGACCGCGTGCGGATGGCCGAGCTGCACGCCGACCGCGGCGTCTTCATTCGCAGCCTCGCCAGCCGCGGCGCGCTTGGCGGCCTCTCGGCGGCTGCGCAGGATGTCGTCCACGTGTTCGACGCCTACGGCAAAGATGCAGTGCTGATCGAGACGGTCGGCGCCGGCCAGGACGAGGTCGAAATCGCCTCCACCGCCCAAACCACGGTGCTCATCAACACGCCCAACATGGGCGATGACGTGCAAACGCTCAAAGCCGGGATCATGGAGATCGCCGATGTGCTGGGCGTCAACAAGGCCGACCTGCCCGGCGCCGACCGGATGGTCAGCGCGCTCAAAGCGCTGCTCTCGCTGGCGCCCGAGCGTGCGTGGGAACCGCCAGTGGTGCGGATGATCGCGACCAACGGCGAAGGCCTGGAAGCGCTGGCCGACGCCTGCGAGGCGCATCACCAATATCTGCTCGAGAGCGGCCAGCTGGAGCGCGGCGAGCTCGGGCGCGCCCGCCAGCAGATCGTCGCCCTGGCCCGCGGCCGCGTCCTCGCGCAGCTGCTGAGCGAGATGGGCGAAGATCGGCTGCGCAGCCTCGCGCAGCAAGTCGCCGACCGCGCCGCCGACCCGCACAGCGCCGCCGAGGCCTGGGCCGCAGGCGCCGAGATACGCCGCTAGGCGCATCGAGACCACCCTCCGAGCACCTGCCCCGCTCCTCTCGCTCGCAGGGCGGGATGCCGCAGATTGCCCCCGCTTGCAGTGGAGGGCGCCAAAGGCAGAGGGGCGGTGCGCATTTGCCAATCCCGCCGCGCCGACTACGCTTCCCTCCATGGAAGACGAAGCGACGGCGCCGGCGCAGCGGCTGCGGATTCGCTTCGGCTGCGGCGGCCCGCTGCGCTACGTCTCGCATCTCGACCTGATGCGCGTCTGGGAGCGGGCCTGCAAGCGGGCCGGGCTGCCGCTCAGCCATTCGCAGGGCTTTTCGCCGCGGCCCAAGATCGCGCTGGCCGCGCCGCTCGCCGTGGGCATGACGTCGCAGGCAGAGCTGCTCGACATCCTGCTTGCCCGCCCTGTAGATATCGAGGCGGCGCGGGCGGCGCTCGATCAGCAGATGCCCGGCGGCCTGCGGATCTACGAGCTCGGCGAGGCGCGCCTGCAGCAGCCGTCGCTGCAGTCGCAGGTCCGCGCTGCCGACTACGAAGCGGATGTGCTGGATGCCCGCAGCGCGGGCGAATGGTCGGCCGCGATTGCAGCGCTGCTCGGCGCGGAGACGCTGCCCCGCGAGCAGGCGCGGGGCAGCACGGTGAAGCGCTACGACCTGCGCCCCCTGATTCTCAGCCTCGAGTTGGCGGCCTGCGCGGGCGGCCGGGCGACGCTGCGGATGCGGCTGCGCCACGACGAGCGCGGAGCCGGGCGGCCGGAGCAGGTCGCGCTGGCGCTCGGCGTCGAGCGTCCGCCGCAGCGCCTGCACCGCCTCCGCCTGGAGCTGGCGGCGGCCGCGCGGCCGGCGCCGGCGGCTGCAGGCTGAACGCGTGCCGCGCATCCTGCTGCTGCGGCATGTGGAATCGGAGGCGAACCGCGCCGGCCTCGGCCTCGGCCGCAGCGACTCTCCGCCCACCGAGCTCGGTTTGCGCCAGCTGCAGCGGACCGTGGCGGCGCTCGCCGGCGAATCGGTCGCCCGCGTGCTCACCAGCCCGCTGCAGCGCGCGAGCCGCCTGGCCGATGCGATCGCCGCCGCTCACGGCGTCGCGGCAGAGCGCGTCGAGGCGCTGATCGAGATGGATGTGGGGCGGCTCGAAGGCCTCGAGTGGCCGCTCGCCAGGGAGCGCTACGGCGATTTCTTGCGCAGCTGGCGCACGAGCGAGTCGGCGGCGCTGCCGATGCCCGGCGGCGAGTCGCTGGCCGATGTGCAGGAGCGCGCCTGGCCGCTGCTCGATGCGTTGCTCAGCGAAGCAGGCGATCAGACAACGGTCGTCGTATCGCACAACTTCGTGGTCAAGATGCTGTTGGTGCGCGCCCTGGCGATGCCGATCGCGGAGTGGCGGCGGATCGATGTCGGTTTGGCCTCGATCTCTGCGTTGAGCGCCGCCGCCGGCGTCCCTGTGCTGGAGCGGCTCAACGATCGCTCGCACTTAGCCTGCCTGTAGTCCTCCCGGCGGAGGGTTGAGCGCCGCTTGCGCGCAGGGCGGGTGGTGGGCCTAGAGTGGGGCGTGGCGCGGGGCGGCAGGCGCGTATGAGCGAGCTGAGCGAAGACGGCGCCCCGGCGCCGGAACCGGAAGTGCAGGCGGCGGCGCCGATCTCTAGGCCCGCGCTGCTGCGCCGGCTGCTGCCGGTGCTGGCCCTCTCCGCAACGGCCGTGCTGGTCGGCTGGGTTGTGCTCTCGGGCGTCGAAGGGCTGCTGCGCTCGAATGCGCTGGAGGCGCGGATCACGGCCGCGCAGGCCGAGATCGAAGCGCTGCAGCGCGACGCCGATCAGCTGGCGGCGCTGGTCGCCTGGCTGGAGTCGGATGAATACGTGGAGCGCACCGCGCGGGAGGACTTGGGCCTCGTGCGGCCGGGCGAGGAATCGTTCGCTGTCCACGCGCCGCAGCGCTCCGACCTCTCGTTTCAGCGCTCGCCGTGGTGGGCCAATCTGCTGCCGGAGCGCGCAGCGGACTGAGCGCGCGGGCGGAACCGCCGCATGAGCGGGCGCCCCCAGCGCTCGGCCCGGCCAATTCGGCGGATCTTGCACGAGGTTGAGCGGTCGCTGCTCGGTGAGCTGGGGCGTGGCGGGGGGCGCTGGCTGATCGTCGGCTTGTCGGGCGGCGCTGATTCCTCGGCGCTGCTGTTCTGCCTGGCCGATTTGCAGCAGCGCAGCGGCTGGCGGCCGCGCGCCGTGCACGTCGACCACGGAATCGCCTCGGAGGCCGTTCGGAGCAGCTTCCGCGCGGCCGCGGCCGCCGCGGCGCAGATCGCCGATGCGCCCTTTGAAGTGCAAGCGGTCGATGCGCTTGCTGAGCAGCAGCGCGGCGGCGGGCTGGAGGCGGCCGCGCGGCGGGTGCGCTACGCGGCGCTGGCGGCGCGCGCGCGCGCCTGCGGTGCGCCCGCGCTGGCGACCGCGCACACGCTCAACGACCAGGCCGAGACAGTGCTGATGCGCCTGATTCGCGGCGCCGGCATCGATGGTCTGGCGGGCATCCCGGCGCTGGGGCCGGCGCCGCAGGGCGGGCCGGGGCTGCGCGTCGTTCGGCCGCTGCTGGGAATCTCGCGGGCGCAGACGCTGGCCCTCTGCCGGGCCTGGGATTTTGCTCCGGTCGAGGACCCTTCGAACGCTGATCGGTCGCGGCTGCGCAATCAGCTGCGCGCCGAGGTGCTGCCGCTGCTGCGGCGCTCGAATCCGCGCGTCGATGCGGCGCTGGCGCGGCTGGCGCAGCAGGCGCGTACGGAGCGGTCGGCGCTCGAGGCCGCCGCTGCGGCGGCGGCCCAGCAGCTGAGCACGGCCGACGGGGCGTGGCGGCGCGCTGAGCTGCTGGCGATCGCCGCGCCACTGCGCCCGCGCGTGCTGCGGCGGCTCGCCGCGCGCTGCGGCCTGCAGCTGAGCGCGGAGCGGACCGCGGCGGCGCTGGCGCTGATCGAGCGAGGGCGCGGCCGCGTTGAGCTGGGCGGGGGTTGGGCCTGCAGCGCCGCGCGCGGCACTGTCTGGCTGGAGCGGCAGGTTGGACCGGAATGAGGCCCCAATGAGCCCGATGCGACGGCCCGTCCGGCGCGTGGTTGACAGCTGCGCACAGACATGCCTAAGCTAGCCGTCTACGCCTGATGTGCAGATCCGCACGCGGCCCGGCCGCCAGTGGCGCTGCAATGGGCAGTCCTTAACAACTGGAGAGCGGAAGTCCAGTGTACTTGGGTTGGCCCCCAAGTCCGGACACGGCGCTTGGCCGCGCGCGGAGTTCACTCTGCGGCGCGGGCGGGCGGATGTGTTCGGCGAAACTCCGAACCAATCGGCCGGCTCGACCGGTCGGATCCAATGGAGAGTTTGATCCTGGCTCAGGATAAACGCTGGCGGCGTGCCTTACGCATGCAAGTCGAACGAAGCCCCTCCGTTCGCGGAGGGAGACTGAGTGGCAAACGGCTGAGTAACGCGTAGGTGACCTATCCCGAGGTGCGGAACAACTCGTCGAAAGGCGAGCTAATACCGCATGAGCCCGCGGTTCGCTGCGGGGAAAGCTCCGGCGCCTTGGGAGGGGCCTGCGTCCGATTAGCTAGTTGGTGAGGTAACGGCTCACCAAGGCGACGATCGGTAGCTGGTCTGAGAGGATG
>CAYFZI010000012.1:0-57720 GCA_964347635.1 uncultured Dehalococcoidia bacterium | reverse complement strand
GCGGCGGGGTGCAGCTGGAGGGGTTCGCCGCGCTGCAGCAGGTCGGCGTGCTCAGCGCCGCGCGCGGCGGCGAGGCGGTCGGTGTAGAGGTCGCGTCCGCTGAGCAGCACGAGCCCCTCGCCGGCGGGGGCGGCGGGCTCGACGGCAAGCAGGCGGATCGTCTTCGCACCGTTGGCCGGCTGGCGGAACTGGGAAGCGCTGCCGTTGGCCAGGGCGGCGTAGCGTGCGTCGGCGGCGGCCAGCGCGGCGCGCGCCTCGGCGGCGCTCTGCGGCTGCGCGGGAGCGGCAAGCACGGTCGGCTCGCCCCTCTCATCTGCGGCGGGGATTGCCGCGTCCACGGCGGGCAGCGCTTCGGCGATCGCCGCCAGCCAGTCGATCGCGCCACGGGCGTTGCGCTGGGCGGCGGCGGCGCTGCGCAGGCGGAGCATTTGGCGGTCCGCGTTCGTCACATACCCGTCTTTGGCGAAAGCCGAGACGTCGGGCAGCACGTGCGTCGCCAGCTCGACGGTTTCGCTGGCGACCTCATCGATCACGATCAAGACGCTGAGCGCAGCGAGCGCGGCGCGCGTTTCGTCCTGGTTGGGGTGCAGGAGCATCGGGTTGTCGCGAACGACGAGCATCGCCTTGAGCGAACCGCCGCGCGCGGCCTCGAGCATCCCGCTGACGCCCAGACCACCCTCGCCCGGCGTGATCCCGAGATCGCGCAGGCCGACGCTGTTGGCCTCGGGCGGGAGCACGTGCAGCGCTGCGGGGGCGGCTTCGGCGCCGGCCAGCACGATCGCCAGGTTGGCCGCGGCGCGCACCTGCGCGCCGGCCTGTGCGGCGTTTCCGCGCGAGGGCGCGACCACAACAGCGGCCGCTTCAGCGCGGCGGCGGCTGAGCGCAGCGATCGCCTCGTTGAGCTCGGGCCGCGGCGCGGCGCTGACGTCGGACAGGCCTTCCAGCCCGGACAATGAAGCGCGCACGTCCAAGTCGCGCAGCAGGCCGGCCGTCAGCGCTTGGGCGGCGCCGGCGAGGTCGCCGTCGGCGGGCTGAATCGCGTGTGCGTCGTCGACGGTGTAATCGGCGAGCGGGTTGCGGCGCGCGGAGATGCTGACCAGCGAGGCGCGATTATTCGCCACGGCGTCCTTGATCCGCACGCCGAGCACGTTGTTCGAGGCGGAGATGTCGTCGCCGATCGCCACGATCAGCTTGGCCGACTCGATGGAGCTGAGCCGCGCCGGCAGGTGTTCGCTGCCGAAGGCGCCGCGCAGAGCAGAGCTGATTGCGTCGGTGACGGGCGCGAGCGAGGAATCGAGGTTGGCCGTGCCGAGCCGCTGCGCGAGCGTGCGCAGGCTGACGAGCTCCTCAACGGTGGACTGGCCGGAGCCGAGGATGCCGACGGCGGCAGGGCCGTCGGCTTCGAGGACAGCGGCGAGCTTGGCTGCGGCGTCGGCGGCAACGGCGCTGCCGTGCTGCTCGAAGGCGTCCTCGCCGCGCCCGATCGTTGCCGCGCGCAGACGGTCGCGATCGCGCGTCTGGTCGTAGCCGAAGCGCCCGCGCACGCAGATCTGGCTGCGCGAAACGTCGTTGCCGTTGCCAGGGCGCACCTGCACGCCGCGCCCGTCGCGCACGCCCAGCTGAATCGTGCAGCCCATCGAGCATTCGGTGCAGGTGGTGGTCACCCAGCGGTCGGGCCGGGCGACCCACTTATTGGGCGCTTCCATCAGCGTCGCGGTGGGGCAGACATCGATGCACGCGCCGCAGAAGTCACAGTTGGATTCGTCGATTCGCCCGCCCGCGCCGAAGGCGATGCGTGTGGTGAATCCGCGCCCCGCGAGCGTGATCGCGGTGGTGTGGCGCAGGTCCGCGCAGGCGCGCACGCAGCGGGTGCAGATGATGCACATCTGCGGGTCGAACTCGAAGAAGGGGTTGGCGCGGTCCGGCTGGGGCTGCTCGAAGCGGTAGTAGGTGCGCGCCTCATCGATGTAGGGCTCCACGTTGGCGCGGCCCACATCGGCCGCGTCGCAGGTGGTCTGCAGCTCGCAGCGGTAGTTCTTCGAACAGGTCACGCAGCGGTGTGTGACCTCGTTGTCGCGCAGGCAGATTTCGCCGGTGCGGCAGTGCTCGATGCGGTGGCAGGTGAGGCAGCGGTCGGAGTGGTTGGCCAGAATCACGGCCAGCACTTCCTGCCGCATCTCAGTCACGGCCGGGGTGTCGGTGCGCACGACCATCCCCTCAGTCACCTGCGTGGTGCAGGAGAGGGGCAGCCCGCGCATGCCTTCGATTTCGACGGCGCAGGTGCGGCAGCCGGCGTAGGGCGGCAGGCCGTCGAGGTAGCAGAGGTTGGAGATTGGGAAGCCGGCGGTTTTGATCACCTCAACCAGCGGCGCGCGGTCAGGCGCTTCGACGGTCTCCCCGTTGATCGTGATCCGCGCCATCCCCGGTCCTCTCCCTCGCAGGCACGCTGGGTCGCGGCCCAGTCTACCAGCCGCGTTGTAGCGCTCAGTCCCTGCGGCGGCCTCTTCAGCCCATCCCCGGGCTCCTATCGCCGTCATACCCGCGCTTGCCGGGGGCGACGATCCGCGGCTGGCGGCTGCAGGCCGTGATGAGCGACAGCAGCTTCGAGTGTTGCGCCCGCGCCGTAGCCGAACTCGGCACCCGCCAGCGCTCATCTAGGCTGGTCGATCGCAGAGCTAACATCTGCGTCGAGCGCGAAGGTAGGCAAGAATGCTCACTTCCCGAGCAACGGTGGTCTCGCGAAAAGCGGCGATGCTGAGCGGCGCGATCGCTCTGTTGGCTGTTGGCACGTTGATCGGAGCATTGGCGGCGTACACTGTGAATGCGGCAACAACCGGTGAGGTCGAGGTGCGAATCAACGCCAAACGCCTTGGCGGCAACCGAGTAGAATTTAGCCTGCAGCAGCGCGTCGGTACAGGTTGGAGCGAGAGGGTACAGCCACGGGCCCGCATTCTCGCTGCGGACGCGCCTTTGAACCGTTGGCTTAATTCCACGCCTGTGGTTGTTGGCGGTGCCCCGGCTTGTACTGGTCTTGACGGCCTGCGGATCACTGCAGTCGCACCATGGTCGTACGATCGCAGCGACGAGTCCGGCACCATTCGTGGAAACAAGTTTACCCTCACGAATTGCTCACAGGACCCCATGTTCCTGAGCCATAGTCTGTACGGTGGTTTAGGATCAATGGCCTTCACTTCGAGCCATACAGCGGCAGCGATCAGTGCTGTAGCCGAGTGGCACTGGCTTGAACCCCGCCGGGCCATTGTCCTCCCGGACATCGTGTTGCTGCCCGGTAGCGCAGTCGAATTTGTTGGATATACCGAGACGGATCTCGGGCCGCTCACCTTCAGGATCGATGAAAGCAGTTTCATTCTGATTTGGCGTTCCCGCCGGATCGAAGATTGCGTTCGGTTCGGGGACTTTCCGGCGAGCGGATCACTACCGCCGCTGCCTGCCCTGCAGGAGGCTCTCGAAGGGCGGTATTACGGATGGGAAGCAAATGAGCGGTACCGCAGAGACGGCGTTCCCGCAAGCGAATGCAGGTATATAGAGACGAGCCAAGACACAACATGACGCCAGCGGCCATCGCCGGGCACGACACTGAGCGGAGTCTGGAGAAAACGCTTAGCGGTGCTGGCGCTGCTCTGAGGGGTGGACCGACTGGGTGACGGCCTTTTGGCCGTTCGGGTAGACCCAATCGTGCTGCTCGAGGTACTCGTTGGCCAGCTCGATCAGGCCGTCTTTGTCCTTGTAGAGGTGGTTGGGGTTGGTCACGACGTTGGTGTAGGAGCCGCCGACCTGGATCGCTTCGTAGGGGCAGGCCTCGGTGCAGAGGCCGCAGTACATGCAGAGGCGAAAGTCGATCTCGTAGCGGTTGACGAGGAATGAGCCGTCTTCGCGCGGCTCGGTTTCGACCAGAATGCAGCCGTCGGGGCAGGATTGCGCGCAGGTCGAGCAGCCCGTGCAGCGCTCGACGAACCAGACCAGGTTGGTGCGGGCGCGGGGCGGAATGCGGCGCTCCTGCTCGGGGAACTCGACGGTCACCGGCGCGCGGCGGACGTGCTTGACGACGGTCAGCAGTCCTTTGGCGATGCCTTTGCCGAAGACCATGGCGGCGCTCCTAGCGGCTGGAGTAAAAGTTTTCGTCGTGCAGCAGCGCGCCGCTGCGGCGGTCGCGCGGCTGGCCGTCGGCGGAGCGGTAGGGCGGGAAGAGCGACTCGAGCTCGGCCCGGATCGGGTCGCCCTCGGGCAGCATCCGCGAGAAGTCGCCGCTCGGTTCCGGGCGGCGCTTGCGGTGGCCGTTGGCGTGCTCCTCCTCGATCACCTGCTGGAGCAGCATCAGCCCCGCCAGCAGCGACTCCGGCCGCGGCGGGCAGCCGGGCACATAAACGTCAACGGGCACGACATTGTTGACGCCCGGCAGCGTCGAGTAGCCGTGCGCGAAGGGCCCGCCGATGTTGCTGCAGGAGCCCATCGAGATGACCCACTTGGGCTCGGCCATCTGCAGCCAGATGCGGCGCACCGGCGGGGCCATCTTCCAGGTCACCGTGCCGGCCACGATCATCAGGTCCGCCTGGCGCGGCGAGGCGCGGAAGACCTCGGCCCCGAAGCGGGCCAGGTCGTAGCGCGCGTTGGCGGTGGCGATCATCTCAATCGCGCAGCAGGCCAGCCCGAACATCGCCGGCCAGAGCGAAGAGCGCCGCGCCCAGCCGAACACCTTGTCGACGGTCGAGACGAGCAGCTGCGAGCGCAGCTCATCCTCGATATCGGTCATCGGCTCAAGCAGCGGGATCGGCGCGCCGCCGGTGTCAATCGTGCGTTGGACCACAGCCGCGCCTCCCGTTCGGGCCTCAGTCTAGCAGCAGGCCCAGTTTGGGGCAGGGCAGCCCGTGCGCCCAGTCCAGGCTGGTTGCACAGTCTCGCCGCGTGCCGCGAGCCCGCCGTTATGCGGGGGCGGGCTGGAGTTGTGTACGGACCTTCGAGACTGAAGGGCGAGACTGAAGAGGCGGCGTATGCGTATTTGCCGCACGTCACCGGCGAACGGATACCCGCAAAGGTGAGGCACTTCGCATGGCTGGCGATTGCGCTCTCCACGTTTTTGTGGCAGTGGCACGACAAGTTCTGAGCTGCCTGCTGCACACGCCTCGGAGTGCCGTTCGCCGTTGGGCGGGCAACCTTCAGGAGCGGCAAGAGTAGGCCGTCGGTCAGCGCCAGATGCGGCTGAGGTCCAGCGTGAGGCCGGGCAGCAGCTCGGCATCCTCGAGCTTGGACGGACGCTGCAGCAGTTCTGGCTCGGCGCTGGGGCGGTAGATGTGAATCTGCTCATCGAAGGGGTCGACCAGCCAGGCCAGGCGCACGCCGTTGGCGATCCACATCTCCAGCTTCGCCTTGAGCTCGCTCAAGCGGTCGGCGCGCGAGCGGATTTCGATGACGAAGTCCGGCGCCGCCGCCCAGACACTCTCATCGGTGGGGTTCATCTCCGCCAGCCGTTCGCTGCTCAACCAGGCGACATCAGCCGAACGGCGGCTGCCGTCGGCGAGCCGAAAGATCGTGCTGGAGCTGTAGGTTCGGGTGCCGCCGCGGCGGGACCAGGACAGCACCTGCGCACCCAGATCCAGTTCCCGTTCCCCGCTCAGTGCTGCAGCGCCAGCCATGATCAGCAAGCTCCCATCGGCGTCGGTTTCAAACTGCCACTCGTCGTTGAGCGCGCAGAGCTCCAGGAATGTGTCGTCGGTCAGCTCCCATTCGTCGGGCAGCTGCAGCCGCCAAACGGCCGCATCGAGCGAATGCGCCGCGGGCGCGGGCTTGCTCGGTGTGCTGACCATCGTGCGCTCCCGCCGTCTCGCCTGCTATGTCGGCGCCAGCGCGCGGAGGCGGTCGATGATTTGGGGCACGGTCCGCGCCATCCGCTCGATCTGCTGCTCGGTGTTGGATTGGCCGAGGCTGAGGCGGAGGGCGGAGTGGGCGGTGTCGGGGTCGACGCCGAGGGCGGTGAGCACGTGGCTCGGTTCGGTGCTGCCGGTGCTGCAGGCGGAGCCGCTGCTGGCAGCGAGGCCTTCCATGTCGAGCTGCAGCAGAATGCTCTCGCCCTCGACGCCGGGGAAGCAGAGATGCAGGTTGTTGGGCAGGCGGCGCGCGAAGTCGGCCGGGCCGTTGAGGCGAATCGGGTGGACGCGCTCGCGCAGTTCGCGCCAGAGCGCGTCGCGCAGGCGGCGGACGTGGGCGGTGCGCGGGCCGCGCTCGGCGCAGGCGAGTTCGAGGGCGCGGGCGAGGCCGACAGCGGAGGCGACGTTTTCGGTGCCCGCGCGCCGCTCCTCCTCCTGGCCGCCGCCGAGCATGATCGGCTCGAGCGGGGTGCGGCGGCGCTGGTAGAGCAGGCCGACGCCCTTGGGGCCGTAGATCTTGTGCGCGGTGAGCGACATGAGGTCGACGCCGAGGGCGTCAGGGCGGATGTCGACGGCGCCGGCGGCCTGCACGGCGTCGGTGTGGACGATGGTGCGGCGGTTGCGCGCTTTGACGGCGCGGGCAATCTCGGCGATTGGCTGGATCGTGCCGATTTCGTTGTTGGCGGCCATGATCGAGACGAGGATCGTGTCGCCGCGCACGGCTTCGGCGGCCGCGGCGGGGTCGGCGAAGCCCTCAGCGTCGACAGGCAGCACAGTCAGCTCGAAGCCTTCGGCCTCGAGCGCTTCCATCGGGTGCAGCACGGCGTGGTGTTCGACGGCGGAGGTGATCAGGTGGCGGCCGGCGTGGGCGCGCGCTTTGGCGGCGCCGCGGATGGCGAGATTGTCGGATTCGGTGCCGCCGGAGGTGAGAATGATTTCGCGGGCGGAGCATTCGAGCGCGGCGGCGAGCGTGTCGCGCGCCTGATCGAGGATGCCGTGCGCGGCTTGGGCTTCGCGGTAGACGCCCGAGGGGTTGCCCCAGCCGTTGCGCAGCACAGGCAGCATCGCATCGAGCACGCGCGGCTCGAGCGGGGTGGTGGCGGCGTGGTCGAAGTAGGCGCGCTGCATGCGCACAGTCTACCCAGCGCTGCCGATCGGTGCGCTATGGTGGTATCCACCGTTGCACACGCCGCTGCGTGAGAAAGGAACCGCGATGACCTTTCAGATGACCGAGATGCTCGATGTGACCGACTTGGCTGCACAGAAAGCGAAGTCGCTGCTGGTCGAGAAGGGCTTCGCGGACGGCGCGCTGCGCGTCTTCGTGGTCGGCGGGGGCTGCTCCGGCTACCAGTACGGGATGGCGCTGGCAACCGAGGCCGAGCACGGCGACGTCGTGATCGAGAAGGCGGGGGTGCGGTTCCTGGTCGACGACGAGAGCGCGCCGCTGCTGGCCGGCTCGCGCGTCGACTATATCGACGACGTGATGAAGCAGGGCTTCAGCATTTCGAACCCCAACGCGGCGCACTCCTGCGCGTGCGGATCCTCGTTCGACACCGCCAACAAGGGCGGCGCGTCTCAGGCCCGCTCCTGCATCTAGGCCGGCTCGGCAGCCGGCGGCGGAGGAGGCTCCGCCTGCATGGACGGCCCCGCGGCCGCGCTGTCTCGGGGCCGCCGCCGCATCAGACGCAGCGGTGACCCGCATTCCTGAACTGCTGGCGGCGGGGCCGACGCTCTCGTTTGAGTTTTCCGCGCCGCGCGATCCGGCCGGGGTTCGGCGGCTGGAGCGGACGCTCGAGCGGCTGTCTCAGTTCAAGCCTGCGTTCATGTCGGTGACCTACGGCGCAGGCGGGTCGACGCGCGGGCCAACGCGCGAATGGGTCTCGCGGATTCGCAGCCAATACGGGGTCGAGGCGATGCCCCACCTGACCTGCGTCGCGCATACGCGCGCGGAGGTGGGGCGGATCGTCGACCAGTACGCCGCCGACGGGATCGATAATCTGCTCGCGCTGCGCGGTGATCTGCCCGCAGGCGCCGACGAATTGCCCAGCGGCGCGTTTCGCTATGCGCGGGAGCTGGCCGAGTTCGTGCGCGGGCGCGCAGCGATGGCGATTGGCGTGGCGGCGCACCCGGAGGGGCATCCGCTGGCCGCGTCGCTGGAGGCCGATCGCCGGCATCAGGCGGCCAAGATCGGCGCGGCGGACTTTGCGATCACCCAGTTCTTCTTCGATGCGGGCCGCTACGAGCGGTTCGTGGAGCAGATGGCGGCGCGCGGGATCGACGCGCCGATCATCCCAGGATTAATGCCGCCGACGAACGCAGCGGGGATCGCGCGGATGGCGGCGCTGAACGGGAGCGATTTTCCAGCCGCGCTTCGCGAGCGGCTGGAGGATGCGGGGGAGGATGCCGCCGCGCGGCGGGCGATTGGCGTCGAGGCGGCGGTCGCGCTAGGCCGCGAGCTGCTCGCCGGCGGCGCGCCGGGACTGCACATCTACACGATGAACTTCTCGGCGGCGGCGGCTGAGATCGCGCCCGCGCTGGGCTTTAGCGCCGCGGGCGGCTCCCGCGGCTAAGCGGTCGCTGCGGCGGCGCGCAGGGCGGCGAGCAGCTCGAGGTCGCTCTGATGCAGGCTGCGGCTGATCCGGCGGACGCTCAGTTCGCCGCGGAAGCGGTGGTGCGCGCTGCGCTCCCATTCGCTGCCGCTGAGCATCGAGAGCAGGCTGCTGATTTGGCCGCGCAGATCGGTGAACTGGCGCAGCTGCTCGTAGGCGTCGGGCAGCTGTTCGCGGCGCTGTTCGAGCCATTCGAGGCTGTGCAGGGGGAGCGGGTCCGCATCGCGGAAGATCAGCTGGGCGAGCTGCCAGGCGGCGATCGTTTCGCGCTCCCAGGCCTCGCGGATCAGCTGCGGGGCGTCGGCTTCACCCTCGAGCAGCGCGTTGACGAGCAGCTCGCGCAGCTCGCCCGAGGCTTCGTGCAGCGCTTTGACGATCCAGCGTTCGCTGTCGCTCATGGCTGTCCGCAGCTGTCTCTGTCTGCGGCTGTTCTGCGGCTGTGTGGAGATTGTGACAGATAGCGCGGCTGCGGCGCGGCTGCGGTTACGGCCGCGCGGGTAGGATTGATGCGCCTGCGCGCGCCGCCGCCCGGCGTCGAGGGGGAGCGACCGGATGTTGACCGAACTGTGGGAATCAGACGCCTTCACCGAGCGCAAAGAAGCGCTGCTGGACACGCTCGAAACCGAGTACCCGTGGTCGAAGGGTGATCTGCTGCGCTTCCGCCGCGGCGGCCGCAACGACCGCTACCGTGTGCTGCGGGTGCAGGTGGAGGTGGGCGATGAGGGGCTGCGGCGTGAAATTCTGCTGCTCAAGCTGTCTGAATAAGTCGGCGTCGACGCTCGAGCGGTGACCGCTTCCTCGGCGCTGCCCTACACGCTGTTTCTGCTCCTGCTGGAGCTGGGCGTCGGCGGCGTATTGGTGATGCAGGCGGTCGACCTGCGCGGGCAGGCGACGCGCGGTTTCATCAAGGCCACGACGGTGATGCTGCCGATCATCCTCGGGCTCGGCTTCTGGGTCGCGTTCACGTTGAGCGGGGATGTTGCCGAGGGCTACCGCATCGCCGCCGGTCCGCGCGAAGCGTTGGTCTGGCTGCTCGCCGCGGCGGCCGCGCTGAGCGTGCTGCACAACGCGGCGCTGTACACGGAGCGGGCCGCGCTGGGGCGCCGCTTGGGCTGGCTGCTGAGCGTGCTCGCGCTCGCCGCGCTGGGGTTGACCGCGGCGATGCTCGAGGGTTCCCCGCAGGGGCTGCTGGCGCTGAGCCTGCTCGCCGGCAGCCTCGCGCTGGGCCTGGCGGCGGTCGGCCTGGCGCTCGGCCACTGGTATCTGGTCACGCCGCGCCTGCCGGCGCGCCCCTTGAATGAGCTGACGGGGGCGTTTCTGTTGGTCGTGCTGGTCCAGCTGGCGCTCTTCGGGATCGCGCTCGGCGCAGCGGTGGAGACGCCGATCGGCGGGCGCGACCGCGCGCTGGCGGCGGATGTGACGTTCTGGCTGCGGATCGCGGTGGGGTTTGCGTTGCCGTTGGTATTCGGCTGGATGGCGTGGACGACATCGCGGATGCGCTCAATGATGGCGGCCACCGGCCTGCTGTACCTGGTTACGGCGGCGGTCTTGGCGGGCGAGATCGCGGGCCACGCGCTGATGTTCGACAGCGGGCGTCCAATTTAGCGCTTACTCGACGATGTCCTGGCGGTCGACGCGGAGTTCGAGCCCGGGCGGGAGCGGGGGGAGTTCATCGCTGCCCGCGCCGCGCCAATCGGGGCGGGCAGCGTCGAGCAGCTCAGCGACCTCGCGGATCGCGCCCGCGGTTCGCACGCCCCACCAGGTCAGCGACTGGCCGTCGCAAAGGCTGATGCGGCCGGCGCGCGCCGCGGGGATCGCTTGCTGGGCGAGCAGCTCAGCGCGGTGGCGCGCGCCAAAGCGGTACGGCTCGGAGGGTAGCAGCAGCACGTCCGGCGCGAGCGCAGCCAGCTCGGCCAGCGAGGTGCGCGGATAGCGCTCGCCGCTGGGATGCGATTCAAAGACGTTGGTCCCGCCTCCGACGCGCAGCAAGTCGCCGATGTAGGTGTCGTCGCCGGCCGCCATGTAGGGATTGCGCCAGATCAGGCAGGCGGCGCGGACTTTGGGCCGCAGGCGGTTGAGGTGCTCGTGCTCTTCGAGCGCCGCCTCGATCGGCTTCGTCTGCTGCAGCGGGACGGCCGCCAGCAGGGTGCTGACGCGCTCGATTTCGCCGCGCACCTGCGCGGCCGTACGCACATCGCCGACATAGACGGCGAGGCCGGCGGCGCGCAGCGCGGCCACATCCTCCTCGCGGTTTTCTTCCCGATTGGCCAGCACGATGTCGGGCTGCAGGCCGATCACCCGCTCGAGATTGGGGTTCTTGGTCCCGCCGATCTTGCGGATCGGAGCGGTCACTTCGGGCGGGTCGGTGCAGAAGCGGGTCACGCCGACGAGCCGCTTGCCGAGCCGAAGCGCCGCCGCCAGCTCGGTAAAAGACGGCACCAGCGAGACGATCCGCCGCGGCGGGTTGTCCAGCGCGATCTCGGTTCCCAGCGCATCAACCGCGGACGGCATTGGGCGAGCCTAACAGCGCCGCCGCCCGATTCTCCCCCGCAGGCGGGGGGCGGGGGCGGGCAAGCCCGTATCCGTGCGCTGTGCGATGATACGGATATGAGCGGGCTTGCTGCGGTTCCTGCGGGCAGCGCCGGCGCTGCTGTGCGCCTGGAGCAGGTCACCGTCGGCTACGGCGCTGAGCCGGTGCTGGAGCGGGTCGATCTGGAAATCCCGCCCGGCGCGTTTACCGCGCTGATCGGCGGCAACGGCTCGGGCAAGACGACGCTGCTGAAGGCAATATTGGGAGTGCTGCGCCCCTCGCACGGCTCGGTCACGATTGACGGCCGCACGCCGCAGCGCTCGCGCAGCCGAATCGGCTACATGCCGCAGGCCGGCGCGGTCGATTGGCGCTTCCCGATTACGGTGCGCGAGGTGGTCGCGATGGGCCGCTACCGCTTCGGCTGGAAGCGGCGCCTGCGCCGCGGGCCGCTCGCCGACCCGACCCGTGCGGTCGCACGGGCGATGGAGACGATGGCTGTGACCGACCTCGCCGAACGCGAGATCGCCGAGCTTTCCGGCGGCCAGCAGAAACGCGTGCTGATCGCACGCGCACTGGCCCGCGAGCCCGGCCTGCTACTGCTTGATGAGCCGGCCGCTTCGCTTGATGCCGCCGCGGACGACGATCTGGCCGAGACGCTTTGCAACGTGGCCGCGGCCGGCACGACCGTGGTGATCGCGACGCATGACCTCGCATCAGTCGTTGATCACTACGCGCATGTTGTCTGTATGAGGCATGGGATCATCGCGGTGGGGCGTCCGACGGAGGTGCTCACGGAGAGCGTGCTGCGGCAGACGTTCGGCCGGGAGCTGGCGATCGTCTCGCGGACGGGCAGCGGCGGCGGGGGCACGGCGGCGCTGGCCGGCGAGCTGCGCTTCCACTTTGGCGACGATCACGATCACGCTCAGGGCCACCCGCACGGCGAGGCGCACGAGCAGCCGTCGAGCGGGTAGGGGCGGCGCGGCGGGAGGTTAGGGGCGCGGACGGAGGATGCAGATGCGCCGCCGCAGGAGCATTTCGAAGTGGCCGGCGGCAGCGCGCCGATCAAGCTTGCGGCGCCACTGATCGAAGCGGCTGGCTCGGATCTGCGGACGCTCGACGACCAGCCAGCGGCGCATCGCGCGCAGCTGCGCATCAGCCATCGAGCCCGGCTCCAGCGAGGCGGCGCGGATCGTCGCGGAGCGCAGCTCGTCGAGCGCGAGCCCGGCCTGCTGCGCTGCTTGCTCGAGCTGCGTCTGGAGCGGTTGGCTCGGATCTGCGGGCCCGCCGGCCCAGCGGCGCACGAGTTCGCGCGCGAGGTCGGGGTCTTCGCTGTCGAACCAGAGCGCCGGCCAGTCAGACTGCACCACCACGATCGGGCCGCGCACGACGCGCCCGGCTTCCTGCAGCGCCGCGGCCGGGCGGCGCAGCCATTCAAACGTGTCGAGCAGCAGCGCTGCGGCAAACGAGGCGTCGGCGAACGGTAAGCGGTGCGCATCGGCCAGCACCCGCGCGGTATTGGCCGGCCCCTGCCAGAGCGGCGGCGGAGGCCTGTCGAGCGCGATCGCACGCAGCGGTGTGCCGGCGGTGATCGCTTGCAGCGCTGTACCGTCGCCGCTGCCGATATCGAGCAGCGGGCCCGCTGTGCGCGGGGCGCGGCCGTCGAGCAGCGCATCGTAGATTTCGTCGTGGTGGCCGCGCAGCTCGGGGTACGGCGGAGCGTCGCGGCGGGTCGGCGGAGCCAGGCTGCGGTGGTGCGGCAAGCTCAGGCCCACTCCTCGACGGCGATCCGCTGCCGCCCGGCGAAGCCGTCCGCAATTTCGTGCCACCAATCGATCGTCCGCTCGCCGATCTGCCAGCAGAGGTAGACGCGCCGGCCCTCCCGCTCGGCGACCCAGTCGACCAGCCCGCGGCGGGGGTCCTTGAGTTCGACGCCGAGTTCGCTGATATGAGCGAGCAGTGTCTGGGCCTGCTCTTCGAGCTTCGCGATCTCGGCCTGCAGCGCGCTGTCGTCAGCGGAGGCCGGCTGGCCGTCGGTCGTGCTGCTGCTGCGGATCGAAGTGCAGAGCGCGTTGAGCTGGTCGAGCCGCCGCACGCGCCGCTGCAGCACGATCACCGGCGCAGCGACGCCCGGCAGCGAGCGCCGCGCCTGGGCGAGGGTGAAGATGCGATCGCGCCGATCGGGCATGGCCGAGAGTCTAGGCCTCAGGCGTTGGGCGGCGGCTCGGGCGGGTGCGGGAGGAACCACCACTGCGAGCGGCCGGCGCCGCGCGGGACGCTGAAGCAGGCGCGGACGGCGCCCGCTTCATCCGGATCCGCCAGCACCACGACGAGGTCGTTGGCGGCCAGCGCGACCGAGCCTCTGGGAATCACCACCGTGCCGCGGCGGTGAATGGCGGTCAGCACTGCGGCCTCCGGCAGCGCCAGCTGGGAGACCATCCGGCCGACTGCGGGCGAGCCGGGCTCGACGTTGACCTCAATCTGCACCGCTCCGCTGAGCCGCCGCACCGGCGCGCTGGAAGCCGCTCCGCGCTGCGCGGCGCTGCGTTCATCAGGCGCGGCGATCTCGCGCAAGATGTCGCGCTGGGTCAGCATGCCCAGCAGCCGCGTCGGGTCGCCCTGCGCGACCACGGGCAGCTGCCGCACGTCATGCTCCACGAGCAGCCCCAGCGCGTGGCGCAGGGTGTCGTCGGGGTGGACGGTGATCGGAGCGACGACGGCCAGCTCGCGGGCGGTGCGGCCGACCTCGTTGCGCTCGACGGCGGAGGCGACATCGGTGGCCGACACCAGCCCAAGAAAGCGGTTGCGGCGGTCGGCCACGGCCACCACGTTGCCGCGCGACTGGCTCATCGCGTTGGCCAGCACCTCGATCGAGGCGGTGCGGTCGACGATCGGGGTGTCGGTGCGCATCGTCGCCGCCACACGCAGCTCGTCGAGCTGAGAGCGCTGCGGCTCTTCGCGCACGTCCAGCCCGGCGCGGCGCAGGCGCACGTTGTAGATCGTGTCTCGGGTGATCAGCTGCGCGAGCGCGGTGGCCAGGGCGACGGCGGCCATCAGCGGCAGGAAGCCGTCGTAGCCGGTCAGCTCGAAGACGATGAACAGAGCGGTCATCGGCGCGCGCGCGGCGGCAGCGAAGACGGCGGCCATGCCGACGACGGCGTACGCGCCGAGCGGCCCCGTATCGCCGGGGATGGTGTGCTCGAAGCCCAAGCCGAGCAGCGCGCCGCCGGCAGCGCCGATAAACAGCAGCGGCGCGAAGGCTCCGCCCGATGCGCCCGAGCCGATCGTCAACGAGGCGGCAACGAGTTTCAGCACAAGCAGGACGCCGAGCGTCGCGGCGGTGAAATCGCCCGCGGCGAAGGTGCGGATCTGGTTCAGCCCGGAGCCGAGAATGCGGTCGTCGATCAGGGCCAGCGCGCCGACCGCGAGCAGCGCGAGCAGCGGCCGCACAGGCACCGGGAGGGCAAAGAAGTCGAACAGGTCTTCGGTGAAGAAGCGGCTGCGGACGAAGAACACGCCGAGCAGCGCCGCGCCCAGCCCGACCAGCGCCAGCAGCGCCACTTGCAGCCCGGTCTCGATCGCATAGGCGGGCAGGCCGAGCTCGGGTTGGTCGCCGTAAAAGAGGATCGCGATGAAGTTGGCGACCACCGCGGAGACGACCACGATCGTGAAGTTGCGGACATTGAAGCGGCGCAGGATCACTTCGAGGGCGAAGAAAGTGCCGGCGATCGGAGTGTTGAAAGTGGCGGCGATGCCGCCGGCGGCGCCGCCGGCGACCATCAGCACGAGCATGTCGGAGGGCTGGCGGCTGATCCGCCCGATCGTCGAGGAGAGCGAAGCGGCGATTAGCACGATCGGCCCTTCGCGGCCGGCCGCGCCGCCGCCGCCGAGCGTGAAGGCGGTGGCGATCAGCTTGGCCGGGGCCACGATCGGGCGGATGAAGCCGCCCGTCGTCTCGACCGCGATCATCGTGTAGGGCACGCCGGCGCCGCGTGATTCGGCCGAGATGTAGGTGACGATCAGCGCGACCGGAACCGCAGCGGCGCCGAGGACCAAAATCAGCGTCCAGCCGCCGGCGAGGTCGTTGAGGAATTGGCGCAGCTCGTTGAAGGCGCTGGTCAGCTCGTCGACCGCGGCCTCGAGCGCGACCGCGCCGAGCCCGGCGGCGATGCCGACAGCGACGGCAAGCAGCAGGGGAACGAGGTTGCGCGGCAGCCGCAGCGTGCGCAGGCGCCCCGGCAGCCAGGGGATGCGAATCGGCCGAGTGCCGAAACGGCGCGCGGGTCGGCGGACAAGGGACATGGCAGCAGCCCAGTATCGCGCCCCGCGCCGCTACGCGTCCGCAGCGCTTCAGCCTGCGGCCGCCGCCCGCCGCGGCCAAAGCCGCGGCTGCGGCCTGAGCCTCTGCGGCGCTGCGCCGCTCTCGAGCGGCAACTGCTATAGACAGTTGATATAATGGAATAGGGGAGTCTTGTCTGGGCGAGCGCTCCGACGGCAGAAACACCAGAACTGAGTAGAGGAAAGCGATGAAGCACCAGACGCACATGGCCGAGCATGGGCGCAGTAATGCCTGGATCCGGCTGCTCGGCGTCTGTGCCGCGACGGCCCTCTTGGCGGCGCTCTGGACGGCCGCCGGCGCATCAGCGCAAAGCGGACCCACGGTCGCCGCCGAGTACGGAGGCTTGGCTCAGGACGCCGAACCATCAATCCAAAATGAGATCAACAGTGTCGGACACCTCAGTATCGACGAGAGCGCTCCCGGGTCGCAGGATATCGGCGGCAGCGCCTCTTGGGTCTGTGCAAGCCTCCGTTGCCGCTACTTGAACGTCTCGTGGAGCGGCATCCCCCCGCGCACGGCGCCCGGCGAGGCCTACACCATCACCGTTGCCCGTAACCGCATCCCGACCGCGAGAGACATCGGCGTTACCGATGAGGAATTCGCAGAGCTGCCGGTGGCGACGCAAATGTCCCTGTCCATATCCGGCAGCAGCGCTTCCCAGCAATACATGCCTACACCTTGGGTCGGCGAAACAGTGACCGTGACGGTCAGCGGGGAGGGCGCGGAAGCATCCGCCGCCGTGAAGATACCCGCTCCGCGCCGCCCTGCCGTTTTCACCTCCAGGGCGGCGGCGAACCAGGTCGGCGCGACGCTGGCCGCGGATCCCGACGACGCTGAGCTGCCGATCGTGATGTCCGTCTGGCGCAGAGTCTCAGGGGCCACCCACTACGAGGTGCAGTACACCTTCCGGACCCGCTCCAGAAACAGAGACTCCGGAAACAAAGAACGCGTTACGAAGGTGACCCGCATCGTGAAGGGCAGCGATATCTCCGACCAAAGCGGGGAGTCCCATCAGCAGTACTCAAGCTTCAGCGCCAATTGGAGCCAGCACCCGAACGCGTCAGTGCGGGCCCTGAGGGACAGCGACTTCGGCCCGGGCGGTGCATGGATGGGTGCGTTGATCACCCTGCCGGAGCTGCTGGCCGGCGAGACAGACTGGCCGGCGGATGCACTTGCCGCGAAGACCGCGATCACCGCGGCGCTGCGCGAAGGCAAGAAGCACTCGGTTGGGGTGCGGGTTCGCCCCCTGGCGGCCTGCGGCGCCCTGCTCCTGAGCGTTCACTGCCCTGAGCGGTACCTGGAGCAGGAGGGGGTCCTGGCGCTCTGGGGCAGGAAAAGCAAGATCGCCTACGTGAGGTTCAGGGGCGCCAACGTGCAGGAGTGGATCAGCTCCGCCGCCGGCGGCTAGCGGCTGTCCGCCTGACACTCGATAGACAGCCCGCCCCGCGGCCGAGTCCGCCTCATCAGCTGAAGGGCATTAGCCGCCCCTAGCCGCTTTGCGGGATTCTCGAGACTTCGACCAACGCACCCTCCTGGGCGGTGAGCGTAAAGCTGTAGGTTTGGCCGTCGCCGCGGGCCCGGCCGATCACGATCAGGTCGACAACGCCGTCGGCGGTTGCGTCCGCGATTTGCACGGAGGTCACCTCGTCGATCAGAGCATCGCCGCCGGTAATCACGCGGTAGCCGTCACCGCTGCCCTGCAGGATGTAGAAGGCGCTGGTGCAAGTATCGGCGGAGCAGGAGACCTCGCGGAAAGACACGTCGCGCACGTTGTCGCCGGTCAGATCCTGGTCGCTGAGCAGCTGCAGGCCCTGCACCTCGCGTCCGTAGACCAGGCGGTGGTCGTACCCGATCCGATAGCGGTTCGCGCGCCCCGGGACGGCGTCGTAGACGACCAAGTTGGAGAAGGGCACGGCCGCTCCGAAGGAGCTGGGATCGGTGAAGATGATCGCGAGCGAGAAGTTGCTGTCGCCGTTGGTGTCGACGAGATTGATGCGGTCGCTGCCGGCGATCAGCGGGGGCATCGGCCAGGCGAGAAAGAGCGGAATGATCTGATCGACGGCGGTCAGCCCCTGCAGCCAGGGCAGAGCGTCGACGCCGTACTGGATGAAGTTCGCGGGCGGGTCGGGGATCGTGTCGATCGTGGTGTCGGGTCCGGGCTGGATGAACTGGGTGCTGGAGGTGCTGGTCGGCGCTGCGAGCCCGAGCGCTGTGTTGGGCAGGCTGACCGTCGGCGTCTCGACCGACTCGCCTTCCTCCTGCTCGGCCGCTTGCTCCTGATCCTCCTGCTCGGCCGCCGCGCCGCTGCTGGACGCGGTTGCGGCTGCTGCGGCCGGCGGGCCGTCGGACGGGATCTGCAGAACCTGCCCGACGCGCAGCAGATTCGGGTTTTGAATGTTGTTCAGCTTGATCAGGTCGTCGATCCGCACGCCGTACGCATAGGCGATATCGCCCAGCGTCTCGCCGGCGGCCACGACGTGCTCCTGGGCGGCGGGCTCCGGCTGCGCCGCGGCGGCGGCTTGCTGCGCCCCGTTCTGGGATGCCTCGGTCGTGTTGACCGGTTCGGGTTGCTGCGGCTGCTCGGCCTGCTGGGCGGCGGGCTGCGGCTGCGGGTCTTCCGAGGCGGCCGGCGGCTGCGGCGCTTCCTGCGGCTCATCACCGCCGCCGAAGCAGGCGCTGAACACTAGCGCCGCGGCGAGCAGCAGCACGCAGCCGGCAGCGCGGGTGTGGAGCATCCGTACTGCGTTGAACTTGTGATGATTGAAGCGGATCATGGACACGCCCGCACCCCGCCGCTGCCCACTGTAACGCGGAGCGGCGCTCAGAGGCGGGCCAGCTGTTGGCCGGCCCAGACGGCGGCGAAGCCGGCCGCCGGCGTTGCCAAAGCGTAGCCGAGAGCGGTGGGCCAGCTGCCGGCGTCGAGCAGCTGCAGCACTTCGAGCTGGATCGTGGAAAACGTCGTATAGCCCCCGAGCAGGCCCACGGTGAGGCCGAGGCGGACGGCCTCGGGGGCGCTGCTGCGCTCGATCAGAACGGCGGCGGCGAGGCCGAGCAGCAGCGCGCCGCTGACGTTGACGATCAGCGTGCCCAGCGGAAAGAGCGGGAAGCGGTCGATCCGCCCAATCCCCTCGGCGAGCAGATAGCGGGCCACCGAGCCGGCCGCGCCGCCCAGGGCGATCGCGAGCAGCGTCACGCGCGGCGCCTCCTCAGCGCCCGCTGGAACCGAAGCCGCCGCCGCCGCGCTCCGTGGCTTCGAGCGCCTCGACCTCAACGACAGGACATAACGCGACCGGGGCAACAATCAGCTGAGCGATCCGCTCGCCGTGGCGGATGCGCCGCTCGCGGCCGGCCGGGCCGCGCAGCGCGAGGGCGACGAACAGCTCGCCGCGGTAGTCGGCGTCGATCGTGCCCAGCGGCTTGACGACGCCCTGCCGCGAGAAGCTCGAGCGCGGCCGAATCTGGGCTTCCATACCGGGCGGCGGCTGGATCGCGATGCCGGTCGGCAGGAGCGCCATTTGGGCGCTGAGCAGGAAGGTTTCGCCCGCGCCGCCGAGGTCGGCGTAGAGGTCCAGGCCGGAGCTCTGAGCGGTGGCGCGGGTGGGCAGCATCGCGCTGGGGCGGAGCCGCTGGACGAGCAGCGGAGCGGCGCTCTTGGCCGCATCAGCGGCGGCCGCGCCCAGCCAGGGGAATGCTGGAAAGGCGTCGAGGGGGGTTGCGGCCAGCTGCTCGGCGCTCCGCCCCAGCGCCGCGCGCTGGAGCCGCGCGCTGGCGGCGATCGCCGCTGCCGCATCAACGCCCAGGTAGGACGGGCTGTAGGGGGCAAGCCGCTCGACGCCGGCGGCCAACTTGATCTGCAGTCCCTTGGGATTGTGCTTGGCGCGCCAGTGATGCAGCCCGGCGGCGAGCAGGATCAGGCCCTGCCAGAAGCCGCGGATCGGGCGCTGCTCCTGCTGCCAGATCTCCTCCCAGGTTTCGTGGGCGTCGAAGAAGTCGCCGGCATCCCACTGCGCCGCGCCGCGGGCGAGCAGGATGCGGTGCTGCGGGGGCACGCTCGGCTCGGCGGCCAGCTGCTCGGCCCGCGAAGGAATCGTGTCGACGCGCGCCACAGCGCTCTCCGGCCTTCTACTCTCCACTACCGTGCATGGCAGGCTAGTCGAGCAGGCTAGTCGAGAGCGCGCCCGCTGCATGTCCTTGCTGGAACCCGCCATGTTGGAACCCGCCGCCGTGCTGGCAGAGCTGCGCACAAACTTCGACGCGCTGGGCCGTCTGCTCGACGAGCTTGGCGAGGCCGAACTGGGGCGCCGCTTGGCCGCGGGCGAATGGTCGGTGGCTGAGATTGTGCTGCACTTGGTCCACGCCGAACGCTGGCTCCAGCCGCAGCTGCTGGAGCTGCGCCGCGCGGTCGCGCCGGCGGCGCCGGTCCCGCGGGTCGGCGGGGTGACGCTGCCGGATACGGAATCGCGGCCCAGCGCCGCGGAGCTGCGCTGGGCGCTGACAGCGGTGCGCGGGGACACCGTGCGGTTGATCGCCGATCTCGATCGACGGCAGCTGCGCGAGCCGGCCAACATCCTGGTCGATGATGAGCTGATCGACGTCTCGCTGCGCACCTCGGCGCTGACAGTGGCCGACCACCAACTCTTCCACTTGCGCCAGATCGAGCGGACGCTCGGCCGCCGTTCTTCTACGCTCTAAGCGGCGGCCGCCGCCCAGGCGCCCAAGCATCGCAAAGATCGAGTGTCTGGAGCACGCATGAGCGCCCCTCCGACGGATGTCTACCCCGCACGCCTGGAGATCGACTATCCGGACACGCTGAACCGCTTGACGACGCTGCTGCGCCTGATCCTGGCGCTCCCGCTCGTCGCCCTGCTCGCGATCATGAACGGCACCAACGAGCTCATCGTGCTGCCGACTGCGCTGCTGATTCTGATTCGGCGCAAGTATCCGCGCTGGTGGTTCGAGTTCAACCTCGAATACACCAGATTCACCAGTCGGATCAACGCCTATCTCGCGCTGCTGACGGATCAGTACCCATCGACCGATGAAGAGCAATCGGTTCACATCGAGCTGGATTATCCGGACGCGGCCGCCGATCTGAACCGCTTTCTGCCGATCGTCAAGTGGATCCTCGCGCTGCCCCACTACATCGTGCTGGCGCTGCTGATAATCCTGTCGACGCTCGCGGAGGTTGCTGCCTGGGCGGCGATCCTGATCAACGGCCGCTATCCGCGCCCGCTGTTCGATTTCGTGGTCGGTGTGCAGCGCTGGAACCTGCGGGTCAGCGCCTACGCATTTTTGATGGTTACGGATCGCTACCCGCCTTTCCGCCTGAGCGCGTAACCGCAGCGCGCAAGCTCAGCGCCTACCTACCTAGTTGCCGCCTCAAGTCTCAAGCGGCGAGGCGCAGCGCGCCGTGCAGCTCGATGCGGCGCAGGAAGAGCAGAAACGCACCGAGGTTGAGCGCGAACAGGCCGGCCAGCGCGCCGAACTGAATACCGACGGTGCGCCAGTCGACGAGGAACTCGAGCGGAGGAACCACGTCGCGGCCCTCGGGCGTGAGCGCGAAGAAGTCGAGCAGGATCCGCCCCGCCTGCGTGCCCACGATCAGGCCGGCGCCGAGGCCGACCGCGATCACGGCCAGCTGCTCGATCGCGATCAGGCCGAGGATCTGGCGGACGCTCATCCCGACGCTCTGGCAGACAGCGAACTCGACCCGCCGCGCCTGAGCGGTGACGGACATTAGGACGACGAGTCCGAAGGCAGCGGCGACGCCGACGGCGGCGAGCGCGCCGACAAAGACGCCGTTCCAGGCGGCGACGAGCAGCGGATCGGCCTCGATTTCGGCGCGCGCCGCCTCGACCGTGATCACCTCCGCCGCATCGAGCGGTATTCCGGCCTCCTCCAGCAGCCCCGCAAAGGAATCGAGCGGGGCGTCGATCCAGAGCTCATCGTGCACGGCAAGGGAGGTGCCGGCGGCGGCGCTGGAGAAGAGTCGGGCGAACAGCGCTTCGCGGTCGACGAGGATCAGGCCGGGATCGGCGCCGGGGTCCCAGGTGGGGAAATGGTCGAAGACGCCGGCGGCGAGAAACACCATGGGGGCGGTGCCGATCCGCAGCCGCACGAGGCCGCCCACCTCGACGCGGCCCTGCTCGAGCGCGCTGCGGCTGAGCAGGGCGGGAAGCGGCTGCTGGCTCTCGGCGTAGCGGATCCCACGCAGCGAGGCGACCTCCGCCGTCCAGCTGAAGCGGACGGCGCCGCCGCGCGCGCCCTCCAGCGCAGCGTCGTTCTCCGTGAGTTGCCGAAGGCGGTCGGCCGCTTCGACGCCGACTTCCAGCGGCGCCGCCTGCCAGGGGTGGTCTTGATCGAACGATTCGAGGATCCGCCGCTCGCCTCCGGCTTCGTGGACGATTTCGTCGATCGCGATGCTGCCCCGGCCGCGCACGCCGGGCAGGTCGATCGAGATGAGCGTGAGCGGCGCGGTGGGGCGGATCGAGACGCCGGGGCGGAAGCGGTTGCGGCCCTCGACGATTTGCGCGCCTTCGGGCGCGAGCAGATAGGTCGGCGGGTTGAACAGCGGCACGCCGACCTCGTTCCACTCGTTGAGCTCGCCGCCGCGCACCGCCAGCGGGCCGCTGGCTTCGGTCAGCGCGGGCGCGGTCGCCGCCGCGGCGCTGTCTGAGTCGTCTGCGCGGTCGGCGACGGCGGCCGCGACATACCCCCAATAGCGCCCGTTGGCGTCTTGGAAGCGGGCCGCGATCCACCAGGTGCTGCCGGGGCTGCCCGGGCTGCCGGGGTTGCCGCTCTGGAACTCTTTGATCCGCAGGCGGATGACGAGACGGCCGGAGAGCTGCTCGATCACGGCCCGCTCGAGCGGCTCAGGGGGCACAGCGATCTGGCGCAGCTGGACGGCTTCGGCGGCCCAGATCGGCGCGCCGCCGCCGAGCTGCTGCGAGACCGCCTCCGCATCGAGGGCGGCCATTTCGAGGCCGCCGGATTCTTCGTCGCCGTCGAAGACGGCCGCGATGCGGCTGAGCTGCGCAACCTCGGCCCCGCTGTGCGCCGCGGCGGCTTCGGCCGTGATCTGCCTGGAGACGGGTTCGAGCAGGCGCACCTGCGAGCCGGCGGCGTGCAGCGAGCGCGCTTCGTAGGAGGATTCGAGCGTGCCGCGGAAAGAGCCGGCGAAGACGGCGAGCGCGCCGGCGATGGCGAGCAGCAGCACCGTGCGGGCGTAGTGGGTGGGCGTGCGCCCCAGATACCAGGCGCCGAGCAGCGGGGTCAGCCAGCGCCAGGCGGCGGCGAGCCGCGCGGCGGCGCGCATCAGCGCGGGGAAGAGCCGCAGCACGGCCAGGCCGACCACAGCCATCAGCACCGTCGGAGTGACGACGGCCAGCCATTCGAGCCGCGTCTCGCCGACCAGCGGCGTGTCGACGGGGCCGCCGGAGAATTGCAGCTCGAAGATCAGCAGCGCACCCAGGCCGACAATGGCGACATCGACGAGGACGCGCTGCCGCCAGGAGTCGGGCGGGCGCCCGCGCTCGCGCCGCGTGGAAACGATCGTCTGCCCGCTGGCGCGGTAGGCGGGCGCGGCCTGCGCGGCCAGCGCCAGCGCGCCCGCGCCGAGCGCGACATACCAGGCAAGCGCAGGCAGGCGGACGGGCAGCAGGCCGCCGCCGAGCGCCTCATCGAACGGCGGGACCAGGCCGAGCAGGGAAACGAGCCCCATGCCGATCAGCGGTCCGAGCGCGGCGGCGGGCAGCGTCAGCACGGCCGCTTCGACGAGATGCAGGAGCGCGATATCGCGCCGCCGCGCGCCGCGGCTGCGCAGCCAGGCGGTGTCTTCGGTGCGCTGCTCAGCAAGCATCGCCGCGGCGATCACGGTGTAGACGAGCACCGCCCCGACAAGCTGCAGGACAACCATCATCAGCGTGCCCTGGGCGAACTTGAAGCGTTCGCGGAAGTCCGTGAGCAGCGCTGTCAACGCGGAGCCCTGCACGAGGTCGGGCAGCTGTTGGGCGAGGCGCGTCTGCATCACCTCCAGCCGCTGCCCGGCCCGCTCCGCGGATTCGGCGGCCAGCCCGGAGGTGTCGAGCCGATAGCGCTGCAGCAGGGCAACGCGAAGCGTGGGGGATTGGTCGGCAAGGCGGCCGAGCAGGTCTGCGCGGGTTGTCCAGAGGCGCAGCTCGGTCTCGCGGGCGGAGAGCGGGAGAAAGCCGGCATCGAGCACAGACCAGCTGCGGATGTCGGCGGGCGGCTCGAACAGCCCGACAACGACGGCGCGGCTCTCGGCCGGCGCGCCGAGCCAGAAGGGCTGCGCGTTCAGCTCGTCGCCCAGGGCCAGGCCGAAGGCCTCAGCCTGGCTGCGTTCGAGCGCGATTTCGATCGCTCCGTCGGCGCGGCCCGGCTGCGGCAGGCGGCCGTCGGTGAGCGCGGCGCGATCGGCAAGATCGGTCTGTGCGGTGAAGACGCCGTGCAGGCGCTCCGATTCGCCGCTCGATTGATTGGGCGGCCCGATGATGTAGCCGCCGCTTCGCAGCGCGCTGACCTCGCCGATGATCAGCCCGTCCGCTGCAGCGAGCGCTTCGGCGGCGAGCACGCTGCTGACCTGATCGACGGCGGTGCGATCGGCGGCGAGGCCGGATTGCAGAAAGCGCAGGTCCAGGTCGGCGGGCTCGGTGTCCGCGAGCAGCCGGCGCAGGCCCAGGTCGCGCACGGCTTCGATGAAGATCGGTGCGGAGGCGGCGAGGCCGACGGCGAGCAGCGCGCCGATCAGCAGCACGGCAGAGAGGCGCGGCGCAGACCAGACGCGGCGTAGGCCGAGCCGGATCACCTCTGCAGCGAGGCCGCCGCCCATCTCAGTCTTCCCACTCGCGCAGCAGGGCCGCGGCATCGTGGGCTTCGACCCAGCGCGCCACGAGCAGCACGCCGGCCAGCCCGCAGGCGGCGAGCACGGCAACGCCCAGAGCGGCGACAAACCAGTCGATCGAGATGGTCATCGGCGGTGCGGCGCGGACGCCCTCCGCAGTGACCTGCAGGAAGCCGAGCAGCGCGCCGGCGACCGCGCGGCCGAGTGCAACGCCGGCGGCAGCGCCGATGACCAGCACCAGCACGACCTCGACGGCGGCTTGCAGACGCATCGCGGTGCGCCCGTAGCCCATCGTCTGCAGGAGGACAAACTCGCGGGCGCGCTCCCGCCCCTCGGCGGCGAGCGTGAGGAAGAGGGTGGTGGCGCCCATCAGCAGCAGGCCGAGAAAGCCGACGACAAAGAGGGCGGCGATGCCGCCGGAGCGGAACGGGTCGGAGCGGGCCTCCTCGAGCAGCAGCTCGGCGTCCAGCACGACGCTGGAGAGATACACCTCGTCCATCAGCCCGCGCACGACGCCGCGCATCGCCGTTGTCGAGGTGCTGACCCAGACCTCGGTGATCGGCAGCACGGCGCGGCTGGCCGCGACCAGCGAAGCGGCGCGCAGGGCGGCGATGTCGGCAACCAGGAAGCCGCCCTGGGCGGGGTTGAGGGTGGGGAAGAAGTCGACCACCGCGGCGATCCGCACGGGCACAGCGGCGCCGCTCACGAGCAGCGGGACGATATCGCCGAGCGCGAGCCCCGCGGCGGCGAGCGATTCGGGGTCGATGGCGGCGCGGACGGGGAGATTGGGCGATTCGCGGACGATCAGCAGCTCGTCGTTGGCTTCGAGGCCGCTCCAGGTGTAGGCCAGCGCGCCGCCGCCCTGGCGCGCGCGCGCGGCGTCGATCTCGACGCGGTCGCCGCCGGCGACGCCGAGCGCGGAGCGCCAGGGCGCGCCTGAGTCGAACGCTTCGACGCTGACCGCGCCGCCGCTCCCGCCGCTGCCGGCGGCGCGCATGTCATCGAGCCAGATGGTGCCGGTCGGCGCGCGGACGACGCGGGCCTGAGGGCGCAGAATCAGGGCGGCGAGGCGCAGCGGCGCTTCGAGCGGGCGCTCGCTGGTGGAAGCCAGCGAGGCCCGCAGCTCCGCCCAGTCTTCGCCCAGCGCGCCGATGAATTTGCGCTCGATGATGCGCCCGTAGCGGTCCATCAGGCGGGCGAACAGCTCGAGGTTGGTGTTGTCCGGATCGGTGCGGGCCCAGAGGGTGAGCGCATCTGCGCCTTCGGGGAGGGGGTGGCCGGGCGCACCGGGTTCACGCTCGATCGCGGCCAGCAGCTCGGGGCCGCTTACGCCGAGCTGGTCGGGGTCGAGTGCGATCAGCTCGCGCAGGCGTTCGCTCTGGAGGCCGAGCAGAATGACGCGGCTGCCGCTCTGGTCGCCGCCGATATTGCCGATCCCGCGGTAGACCGCGGAGGCGGCTTCGACGCCGGGGCGCGAATCGAGCGGATCGGTGACGCGCCCCACGCTGGAGGCGGAGAGGTTGGAGCCGATCGAGACGCCGCGCACCTCGCTGCCGACGTTGTAGCGGATGCGCTCTTCCTCGGTGTCGCGAATCGTGGCGGCGTAGGTGGCGGAGATTAGGCCGACGGCGGTGATGAAAGCGATCAGCACGATCATCGACATCGCGGCGGCGGGGCGCCGCGCGGCGGTTTGCAGCGCCAGCAGCAGCCAGGCGGGCGGGCGCAGCCGCCCGATCGCGCCGGCCGCGCCGTCGAGCAGGCGCGGCGCGATTCGGATCAACACCAGCGCCGCGCCGAGCAGCAGCAGCCCGGGGCTGAGCATCAGGACGGGGTTGATCCCGCCCTCCTCGAAGGCGGCGAGCGCGCCGCCGCCGGCCTCGGAGCGGAACTGCAGAAAGAGCACGGCGGCGAGGATCAATAAGGCGACATCGAGCCAGGCGCGCTGGATGATGCCTTTGCGCTGCGGACGGCCGCGCTCGCGCAGGTCGACGCGTCGGCGCGCCTCGATCCAGGCCGGCGCAGCGAAGGCCAGCCAGGCGGCAAGCGCGCCGCCGAGCGCAAGCAGCCAGGCTTCACTGGTCAGCCGCGTGTCGAGCGGTTGGCCGCCCGATACGCGGGCGACGGCGTCGAGCGCGCCGGCATGATGCAGCGCGAACGCGGCGAGCGGTGCGCCGAGTGCGGCGGCGGGAACGGCGATCCAGAGCCCCAGCATGGCCTGGGTGGCGGCTTGCTGCCAGGCGCGCGCCCCGCGCGCGGCGAGGCGCTCGCGGTCTTCTGCGCTGCGCGCGGCGACGCGCCGGCCGACCAGCGCGACGGCGAAGAGCGCGACGGCGACAAGCTGCAGGCCGGCGATCAGCGATTGCCCGGAGCTGAACGAAGCGCGGCGCTGGAAGCTCTGCAGTGCGCCCAGCAGCAGGGCGGAGCCGGAGCCGCCTTCCAGCTGGTTGAGCTTCTGCAGGTAGGCTGTGAGTCCTGCGACGGCTGCGTCGACATCGCCGCTGTTCAGGGCGTCGGAGTTCAGCCGCGTGCGCATCTGGTGCAGCAGTTCGATGCCGGGTGCGCGCTCAGCGAACTCGCCGATCAGCACATCCTCCTCGATGAAGAGGGCGAAGTAAGGCTCCTCGGCCCCGCCGATGCCGATATCGATCTGCAGGTCGAACCACACATCGGTGTCGTGGAAGGAGAGCAAGTCGCCCGCGAGCGGCTCGATGATCCCGACAACCTCCGCCTCAACCCGATAGACCCACCGCTCCGCTGCTTCGTCGTAGCGCCCGAGCCAGCCGACGATGGAGCCGACTTGCAAACCGATCGCCTCCGCGAGGTCGGCGCCGGCCATCACCGGGACGGGCTCGCTGAGGTCGACTTCAGCGGCCGTCTGTGCGGCCCAGCGGCCGTCGACGAGGCGCGCGTTTACACGCAGCTGCTCGGCGGCGAGGAAATAGCCCGGCAAGGCTTCGTCGATATCCAGCTCAGCGCGGTGCCAGCGCGCGACCGCAAGCGGGGTCTCGGTCAGGCGGCGCGTCTCGCCGACCAGGCCGTCGAAACGGCCCAGCTGGTCCGCGCGTGCGGCTGCGGCCGCGGCGTCGACGGCTGCGGTGTCGGCGCGATCGATCGGCCGGCCGGCGCGGGCGTGGTTGGAGAAGTGAACCGCGTCGGGGCTTTGCTCGATCAGCTCGCGCAGCGCCAGATCGGCGGCGGTTGCGCCGTAGACGAGCGGCAGCGCGGCAAGGGCGGCGGCAAACGTCAGCACCGACGCGGCGACGAGCAGCAGGCGCCAGCCGCCGCGCAGCTCGCGCAAGGCCGCCAGCCGCACCAATCCCAGCATGAGGCACGCTCCATCGGCGTCGGTTGCCACCTACGGCTGCTGCGAATAGTCTCTCACGGAAAAGTTCGACCCAAGCTGGTCCCAACGAAGGCGTTCTGCGTGACGACACAAACTGAGACGACCCAAGCTGAAACTCACTCCGAAACGACGGTTGAAGTCGCGGGGCGCAGCGTTCGCGTCCTGCAAGGCGGCAGCGGCGACCCTGTCGTGGTGCTGCACCACTCCACGGGCAACCCCGGCTGGATTCCGTTCTACGAGCAGCTCGCTCAGAACCACTCGGTGAGTGTGCCCGACCTGCCCGGCTACGGGCAGTCGGAGCGGCCCGAGTGGGCGCGCTCGGTGCGCGACATGGCGGTGCTCGTGCGGCGCGCGGTCGAGAAGCTCGAGCTCGGCCGCGTGCATCTGATCGGCCTCGGCTTCGGCGGCTGGATCGCCGCAGAGTGGGCCGCCCAGAGCGACCACGACCTGGCCTCCTTGACGCTCGTCGGCGCGGCCGGCATTCAGCCCGAAGAGGGCGAGATCGCGGATGTGATCTTCTACGAGTTCGAGGAATACGTGAAGCTGGGCTTCTCCTCCGACGAGGCCTACGCCGAAGTGTTCGGCGGCGAGGCGGCGCCGGAGCTCAAGGAGCTCTGGGACTTCAGCCGCGAGATGACCGCGCGGCTGACCTGGAAGCCTTGGATGTTCGACCGCCAGCTGCCCAGCCTGCTGAGCGAGGCCAGCGTGCGCACGCTGCTGCTCTGGGGCGAAGAGGACCGCGTGGTGCCGGTCAACGTCGGCCAGTGCTACGAGGCGGCGATGCCCAACGCAACGCTGCAGGTGCTGCCGGGCCTCGGGCACTTGGTCGAGCTGGAGGACGCCGAAGGCGCGGCGGCGGCGGTTGCCGCCTTCATCGCCGGCGGCTAACAAGCGCCGCCTCGCAGGGGGCGCTATTCTGCGGGTGCCCCGCCGCGGGCGAGGCGCGCGAACGACACGCGAGAGGCGAGCAGATGTTTATTGGCTATTTCACGGAGCGTCCCTACCAGGACTTTGAATCGGGCTGGGTCGGCTCGACCGGCCGCGAGATCGAAGACTTGGGGATGACCAACGGGGACTACAACCCGCGCATCGGCGCGGACCTCTACAACCGCTACCTGGATGAGAAGGTCTACGCCGAGGAGATGGGCTTCGACGGCCTGATGCTCAACGAGCATCACTCGACGCCGTTCTGCATGGGCGGCGTGATGAACGTCGAGGCGGCGATCCTGGCGCGGATCACGAAGCGGGCCAAGATCGTGCTGCTCGGCAACGTGCTGCCGATTTGGGAAGATCCGCTTTGGCTGGCCGAAGAGCTGGCCGAGATCGACATGATCTCGCGCGGGCGGCTGGTCACCGGCTGGGTGCGCGGCACGGGCCGTGAAAGCGTCGCGCACAACTCGCAGTCGCCGTTCAACTGGGAGCGCTTCCAGGAGGCGCACGACTTCGTCGTCAAGGCCTGGTCGACGCCCGGCCCGTTCCGCTGGGAGGGCGAGCACTACCAGTACCGCTACGTCAACCCGTGGGCGCGCCCCTATCAGGAGCCGCACCCCCAGATCTGGATTCCGGGCGTGATGAGCCGCAACACGGTGGCCTGGTGCGCGAAGCAGCGCTACCCCTACATCATGCTCGCGACCGAGCTGGAGCCGACCAAGAAGTCGTTCGAGTACTACGACGAGGTCGCCCAGGAGCAGGGCTACGAGGCGGGCACGCAGCACCACGGTTACCTGTGCAAGGTGCATGTGGACGAGACGGAAGAGCTGGCCGAAGAGGCGGGCCGCAAGTACATCGCCGGGCCGGCGAACCCGTTTCTCGAGGGCAACCAGGGCCAGGTGCGGGCGAACCTGCAGAATCTGCCGGGGCTGACCAGCCGCACCTCGCTGCTGCCGACCGTCTCGACCTTCGCCGCCGCCGCGCGGGGCCGCGAGTTCGTGCCCAGCGGGGCCGAGGTCGAGGAAGCGCCGAGCTCCGACGCGCAGGATCAGGCGGACTTCCTGGGCACCTACGAGGAGCAGACCAAGAAGTACTCGATCATCTCAGGCACGCCGAAGACGGTGATCCCGAAGATTCGGCACGTGCTGGAGACGCTGCGGCCGGGCTCGATCTTCTTCTGGGACGGCGACGGGGCGATGAACCACGAAGACTCGATGCGCTCGCTGCGGCTGTTCGGCGAGGAAGTCATCCCGGCCGTCCGCGAGATGGGCAAAGAGCTCGATCTCAAAGGCCCGTTCGAGGTCGACACGCAGACCAACGAGCCGCTCGAGGCCTAGGCCTCGGAGGCCTAGCCGGGCCCCGTCGCGCGCGCTCAGGCGTCATCGAAACCGCCCCGACCAATGGTCGGGGCGGTTTCGCGTTCCCACTGGCACTTGCCCCGCCTGCCGCCGCGAGAGTTCACCGAGCGTGAATAGGGCTGAGCGTCTGTTGGGCGGCGGGTAGGCGGTAGTCTGCGCTGATGAGCGGTTTGCCGATCGTGGTGTTGGGCGGCGGGCCGGCGGGCTCGACGGCGGCGGCGCTGCTGGCGCGGCAGGGCTGGGAGGTGCTGCTGCTCGAGCGGGAGCGGTTTCCGCGCGAGCATGTGGGCGAGTCGCTGCTGCCGGCCTCGATTCCGATTCTGGAGACGCTGGGCGTGCTGGAGGAGGTGCAGGCGGCGGGGTTTGTGCCGAAGTACGGCGCGACGATGGTCTGGGGGCGCAGCAGCGCGCCGTGGTCGTGGCATTTCCGCGAGACCAACAAACACTACCCGCACGCCTATCAGGTCTGGCGGCCGCGCTTTGACCAGATTCTGCTCGAGAACAGCCGCCGCGCCGGTGTGGAGGTACGCGAGGGTTGGCGCGCGCTCGATGTGCGCTTCGATGGACAGCGGGCCGCGGCGGTGGAGTGCCGCCCCGAGGCGGGCGGCGCGGCGGAGACGATTGAGGCGGCCTGGGTGGTCGACGCGACAGGGCAGGCGGGGCTGATTGGGCGGCGGCTGGCGCTGCGCGAGGCGGACGAGTTCTTCCGCAACCTGGCCGTCTACGCCTACTTCCGCGGCGCGCGGCGCCTGGAAGGGATTGATTCGGGCAATATCTTCATCGAAGCGTTCGAGCACGGCTGGAGCTGGGCGATTCCGCTGCCGGACGATGTCATGTCGGTCGGCCTTGTCGTCGATGCGGCTTGGGGCGCGGAGCGGCTCGCCGAACAACCGCCGCAGCAGTTCCTCGAAGCTCAGCTGGCGGCAACCGTGCACACCAGCCGGATGCTCGCATCGGCCGAATGCGTGGATGAGGCGCGGATCGTCCGCGACTGGTCGTACGTATCGCGGCGGCTGGTCGGCGACGGCTACATTCTGGTCGGCGACGCGGCCTGCTTTATCGATCCGCTGTTCTCATCGGGCGTGCATCTGGCGCTGTCGTCGGCGGTGCTCGCTGCGGCCTACGTAACCAGCGCGCTGCGCACGCCTGACCTGCGCGGGCCGGCCGCGGAGGTCTACTCGCAGCTCTACATGCAGCAGTACCAGCAGTTCCGCGAGATGGCGGCCTTGTTCTACGCCAGCAACCGCACGGCCGACTCGTATTTCTGGGAGGCGCGGCGGATCGTTGGCGGCGGTGCTGCGACCGCCCGTGAAGCGTTCATCGCCGCCGTCGCCGGCCAGCCGCCGCAGGGCTACGAGCGCGTCGTGCTGGAGCGCGGCGAAGCGCCGGCCGACTTCGTGCAGGGCGTGGCGGCGGTTGAGCAGGAGCGGGCCGCGCGCGCGCGTGCTGCGGCCGGGCTGATCGATGAACGGCGGCCGGACTGGAGCCCGCTGCTGGATCTCGTCCCAACGCTCGCCGACGGCGTCCGGCTCGAGCGCAAGCCGGTCGTGGGCGAGGGCGAGTTTGAATGGGGCGCGGTTGTCAGCTCGCCCAGCCGGCCGCAGGGGGCGCCGATCAGCCTGGTTGTCGCGCGGCTGCTGCAAGGCATCGACGGCGAGCACAGCGCGCGCGAGGTTATCGATGAGCTGCTCGCGGGCGTTGCCGCGGCGCAGCGGCGCGAGCTCCTGCCGGGCCTGCTGACCGCGCTGCGGGTGCTCTACGTGGACGGCATGATCGCCCGCTTCAGCGCGCGCTGAGCGCCGCCAGCGCGCGGCTGTGAGAGCTGCGCGGCTGCTGCGGCGCCTAGACTGCCTGCGCACGCGAGGAGCCTGTCCATGAATGCGGCCGAAGGACGGATTGAGCAGCTGAGTGTTTCGCCGGGCGGTGTACCGAAGCGCGCCGTCGCAGAGGCGGTCGTCAACGCGTTTGGGCTGACGCGCGATCGCCAGCGCGACCGCCGGCACCATGGCGGGCGCGAACGCGCCGTTTGCCTCTGGTCGGCAGAAGTGATCGATGCGCTGCGCGCGGGCGGCAACGATATTCGGGCCGGCGCGACGGGCGAGAACGTGACGATCCGCGGCCTCGATTGGCGGCGGATCGTGCCCGGTGCGCGGCTGCGGCTCGGCGATCAGGTGATCGTTGAGATCACCTCGTATGCGTCGCCCTGCAAGATCATTGCGCATTGTTTCCGCGGCGGCGATTTCAATCAGATCAATCAGCAGACGGCGCCGGGCCGCAGCCGCGTGTATGCGCGCGTCGCGCGCGAGGGGGTGATGCGGCCGGGCGACCGGGTGCTGCTGGAGGCCGATGATGCGGGCGATCGCGCGGCGCGGGTGCAGCCGCGCACGCTGCGCTGGAAACCGCCTCCCGAATAATCCAGCAGTGGTGCTACGATCGGCGCGCCGCCCGCGCGGCGCGGGCGTGTCTGGACAGTGTTGTGAGATCGGGGGGCGGCATGGCGTTGGACGCACGGAGTCGACAGGCGGAACTGATCGCGCGGCGCTATCCGCGCCGCGCCACGCTGCGCGGCGGGCGCGAAATCGATGTGCGCCTGATGTCCGCTCTCGACAAGCCGCGCTTCCTCGCCTTTGCGCGCGGGCTTTCGCATGACGATCTGATGTACCTGCCCTGGGATATCACCGACGAAGCGGTGGTTGATCGTTGGCTGGAGAACATCGCCAACCACCGCACCACGACCGTGCTCGCGGTCGACGGCGAAGCAGTGCTCGGCGAAGCATCGCTGGTGCACAACGAGGCCGGCTGGTCGGAGCACATCGGCGAGATCCGCGTAACGGTCAACAGCCACATTCGCGGGCAGGGTCTGGGGCGGTTCCTGGCCGAAGAGATTTTTGCGATCGCCGACAGCATCGGCCTGGAGCGGATCTCGGCGCGGATGACGTTCGATCAGCAGGGCGCCCAGGCGGTGTTCACGAGCCTCGGCTTTCAGCCCGTCGCGACGCTGCCGGGCTGGGTGATCGATCGCCAGGGGCGGATGCGCGACCTGGTTGTGATGGCCTTCGATCTGCGTACGCGGGGCGCGCCGGCCCCCGCCGGCCGCTAGTCGGCCGCTGAAGAGCTCCACTGCTTCCCTCTCCCCCGCAAGCGGGTAGGGGAAGGGACATGTGGAACGGAGCTCCCCGTGCCGGCGCGGAGGCTCGCGCAGCCCTTTATCCTGTGCCCCGCGCCGCACGCGCGCCGCGGTGCAGTCATACGACAGGACGTTTCATGACCACGCATTCCGGCTCACTGACCGACGAACAGCTCGCGCTGCACCAGCGCGGTCTCGAGCATCTGTGGATTCCCACGCAGTCCTACGCCGATCTGGCGGCCGACGACGGCCTGCTGGTGATCCGCAAGGGGCGGGGGATTTTCCTGGAGGACGACCAGGGCCGCGAGTACATCGACGCGATGTCGGGGCTGTGGCTGGTCGCTGTGGGGCACGGGCGCGAGGAGTTGGCCGATATCGCACACCGCCAGATGTCGGAGCTCGCCTACCAGAACACCTTCGCCTACGCCAACGAACCGGCCGTGCAGCTGGCCGCGAAGCTGGCCGACCTCACCCCACCGCGGCTGCGTAAGACGGTGTTCGTGAACGGCGGCTCGGAGGCGGTCGAGACGGCGCTGCGGATCGCCAAGCATTACCACCACCTGCGCGGCAACAACAAGAAGTTCAAGACGATCTCGCGGATCGGCTCCTACCACGGGATGACAGCGGGGGCGATGAGCGTGAACGCCGCGCAGTACGCCAACCGCGTGCCCTACGAGCCGCTGATGCCGGGCGCGCTGCACGTGCCGGGCGTGAACTGCGACCGCTGCCCCTATGAGAAGACGTATCCGGAGTGCGATGTGTTCTGCGCACGCGCGATTGAAGCGCAGATTCGGGCGCAGGGCCCGGATACGATTGCGGCGCTGATCGCAGAGCCGATTTCGACCGCCAACGGCTCGTATGTGCCGCCGGCCGGCTACTGGCGGACGCTGCGGGAGCTGTGCGACAAGTACGACATTGTGCTGATTGCCGATGAGGTGATCAACGGGTTCGGGCGCACAGGCAAGTGGTTTGGGATGGATCACTTCGATGTTGAGCCGGACATCATGACGTTCGCCAAGCAGCTGTCCTCGGGCTACTCGCCGATCGCAGCAACGATTGTGTCGGACGAAGTTGCGAAGACGTTCGAGGAGGCCGGCTCCGACGGCGCGATCGGCGGGATCACCTGGGGCGCGAACCCCGTCGCGACGGCCGTGGCGCTGGGCAATCTGGAGATTATTGAGCGCGAAGGCCTGGTCGAGAACAGCGCGCGCATCGGCGAGCATGTGCGCAGCCGTCTGGTGGGGCTGAAGGAGGAGCACCGCACCGTGCACCAGACCCGCGGCACGGGGCTGATGCAGGTCATCGAGCTGAAGAAGGATCCCGCCTCAGGCGAGGATTTCGAAGAGTCCGACCAGGTCGGGCAGCGGCTGACGCAGCACCTGCGCGACGAGGGCGTGCTCACGCGCGGCGGCACCAGCCTGCCCTACGCGCCGCCGCTTTCGATCAACCTCGAGGAAGCCGACGAACTGGTCGACCGTATGTCGCGGGCGATCGCCAAGCTGGAGGCGGATCTGGGGCTGTAGCCTGCACTGGCCGCTCAACAGCAGCCCGCGCTGGGCGCTCAGCGGGGGTTGTAGAGCGACGTTGCGGCGGCCGCACCGTAGGGGCCGAGCCGGTCGCGGAGGACCGCCTGGGCAACGGCGACGCCCTCGTGCGCGCCGCGGGTGATGACGCTCATACAGTGCCAGAGACCGACCGGCGCGCGGTAGAGCTGCAGATTGATATCGGCGTTGACGTAGGCCGCGGCGCCGTCGCCCATGTTGGCGAAGGGGCTGACGAAGTCGGCGATCGAGGCGGCGCGGACGGCAGCGGTCGGCTCGACGCCGTCGAGCACGGGCGCGTCGGCGCGGATCCACACTTCAGGCGGCTCTTCGCCGCCGGGATCGCGGTGGAACCGCATCTCGAGCGTGCCGGGGTAGGAGATCCAGGCGTTGCCGCGGCGGTCGAGCAGGCGTGCGGGCAGCGACTCCGCTGGCGGCGGCGGGGGCGGGCCGTACTGCGGACCATCGCCGGACGGCGCGGGACCGCGGCGCAGGCAAAGCGCGGTTGCGTAGCTCAGCGGCTGCCCGCGGGATTCGATAACGAGCCGATAGACGCCGATCCGCCGCCCCTCGCGGACGCGCTCGAGCTGGACAGTGAGCGGAGTGAAGGGGACGGGGCGGCTGAGGTCGATGGTGAGGCGGGCCAGCTGGAGCTGGGGCGGACGTTTCCGCTCGACGATGTGCGCAAGCAGCGCGGCGACGGGCGAGCCGTGCAGCGCATCGGGCGACCACGGACCGCGCGCCCGTTCGGTGGGCAGGTAGCAGCCGGCCTCAAGCCGAAAGAGGGCCTCGCTCATCGAGGTCCGGGCGGTTGGCTCCGGCGCCGCGCTACTGAATCGGTGAGCGCGGCGTGGCCTGGAGCCGCGTGACCGTGATGCTCTCGCGGTTCATCATCTCGCCGACTGCGGGAGCGATCTCATCGCGCCAGTAGTCGCTGTTATAGACAGCCTCGTAGAGCTGCTCGCGTTCTTCCTCGGAGCGGAAGCGGCGAATCCAGACGTATGTCTGGTCGTCTGATTCAGCCACGAAGGAGCCGAGGATGACCATCCCTTGGGTGGTCTGAAAGGGGATGATCTTCTGCTCCATCAGCTCGACGAACCGTTCGCGCTGGCCGGGCTCGATGGTGTACTGGCGTAGTTCGAACAACATGGTGCTGCCTTTCGTGCGCTGCGGAGGGCTGCGAAGGTATGTTAGATGAACGGTTCGGTATCCGCAGTTTCGGCCGCTGCCGCCCCTTCAACCTCTGCTTCCGCGGCGGCCGCCCCCTCGACGGCTTCTGCCGTGCTCTCAGCCTCAGCCTCAACAGCGGCCTCCGCCTCCGCCTCCGCCTCCGCCTCAGCGGCGGCCGGCTGGCGCCCCCGCGGGCGCACGCGGCGCCAGCGGTTGCGTCCAACGTTTCTGACGGTGCCGCGCTCCTGCAGGCGGTTGAGGGTCGATTGAAGGACGTTCTTGGAGTTGCCGCCGGGTTCGCGGTCGGCGACGGTGACCAAGTGATCCAGGATCTCGCTGGCATGCACCGCCTTGGGGTGGTGGCTGTCGAGGAAGTCCTCCACGGCGGCGCTGATCGTGCCGGGCCGGCTCTGCGCAACGCGTCGGCGGCGCCCGTTTGCCGGCGCGGACTTAGCCTGAGGCGGGGCATCGCTCGCGGCGGCGCGGGGCGGGCGTCCGCGGCGGCGCGGGGCGGGCGGCGCAGGTAGAGCGGCGAGCGCCGCGTCGAGCTGTTCCGCTTCGTGCTGCAGGCGCTCGATCTGCTCCTGCACGTCGCGCCGGGCTGTTTCGAGATGCTCCCGCGCCTGTTCGATCGGGCTACCGTTTGCCATCACACCACCTGGTTTCTTTGGGGCTGCTACACTCTTTCGGAGTGTAGCAGATTGCTATCATCGGCCCGAGCCCAATGCTACGCCGCCCTGTTCGATATGCGCTAATTGATCCTGTACGAGGGCCTCGAGAGCGGCTTCAACGTGCGCGGCGGGGCGGCCGCTGCGGTTCACGGCAAGCCGCACTAACGCGCGCTGTTGTATCTGGCCGCCGCGCTCGCGCAGGGCTTGCATCAGGATCCCGCGCAGCTCGCGCTGCGACCCGCTGAAGGCCGCTTGGCTGCGCATCGGCTCGGCGCGTTCGCCGGCCGCGAAGCGCGGGCGGGCGGCGCAGAGGTGCGCGAGCGGGCAGCCGCCGCAGCGCGGCTGCGGCCGGCAGACCGCGCCGCCGAAGTCCATGACGGCGGGATTCCAGCGTTCCGCTGCGCCGCGCGGAGTCAGCCGTTCGGCGATGCGGCGGATTTCCGCAGCGCTCGATTCACGCGCCGGCTGCAGGTCGCCGAGCGCAAGGCGGCCCAGAAAGCGCGTCACGTTGGTATCGACGGCGGTTGAATCGATTCCAAACCCGAATGCCAGCACGATGGCGGCCGTAAACGGCCCCACGCCGGGCAGCTGCAGCAGCTCTGCCTCGCTCGACGGCAGCGCCCCGCCGTAGCTGCTTGTGCAGACTTGCGCGGCGCGGCGCAGGTAGAGGGCGCGTTTGGGATAGCCGCCGCGGCCCCACACGCGCAGCGCCTGAGACTCGGAGGCGCGCGCCGCATCCTCCAGCGCGGGGAAATGCGTCATCCATCGTTGCCACAGTTCGAGCACGCGCGGCATCTGTGTTTGCTGCGCGCAGACGGCGGCGACCAGCGCCGCCCACGGATCACGCGCGCTGCGCCAGGGAAACGGTTGTTGATGTGCGTCGTACCAGCGCAGCAGGCGTCGCCGCACCGCTCCGACTCGCTGCGGCGTCAGCGCGTCGGCCATTGCTCAGGTCAGCGCGCACATGTCGTCGTAGTAGTCGCGGCCGACGGGCGTGACATAGACGCGGAACAGGCCTTGGCCGGCGTTGGTCATGTCGACGAGGCCGTGCTGCACGAGCTTGGCCAGCACATCGGGGTGGTAGCCGCGGTGCTGGAGGGCGGGGTGAAAGGCCAGCCCCTGCTCGCCGACAGCGTCCTCAACCAGTACGCGCGGGCGGCTGGGGTCGTCCTGCAGGCGGATCAGGTCGCGCAGCATGGCGCAGTGATACTGGTTGAGGCGGGCGTGGCGGAACTGGATCATCGGCGTTCGCCCTCGCCGGCTAGCCGCCGCTGCACGAACTCGTGCACATCGCGCGCGATTTCGAGCGCGCGCTCTGAATCCAGGTCGTCGTACGCGTCGGCCGGAATGCCGCCGGCCAGCGCCGAGGGGTAGCGCGCACCGAGGAAGTGTTTATCGAGCAGCAGCGCGACCGATTTGATCACGTCGAAGGAGGGGTCGAGGGCGATCGCGTCCTCGCACAGGTCGGCCAGCGCGTGGCCCCAGACGCGCTCCGCCCCGCGCGCGATCAGATAGCCGGTGACGGATTTTTCAGCCGCCTGCTGGGCGAAGAAGCAGGCGGCGGCGTGGAAATCTCCGCTGCGGGCGTGGGCCGCGGCGTCGAGGTCCCATTCGGCCTGGCGCAGCCAGCGGCCCGTTTCGACGCTGTAGCGGCCGTCTCCGCGCTGCGGGCCTGCTTCAGGCTCAGGCATAGTTCAGCGCAGCTCAGACATCGACGGCGTCGCTGAGGGCGGCCGCTCTGCGGATGTGCAGGTCGGTGTCGGCGCAGCGCTCGAACTCTTCGGCGGTATAGACGAGGAAGTGCGTCCCCACGCGGGGGCGCAGGTGGGTGCAGAAGAAGTCCGCGCGGCGGTGATACGGTTCGTCCATATCTTTGATAATCAGCAGCTCGAGCTCGGAATCGGGTTGGACAGCGCCCGCGGCGAGATCGCCGGAGAGCCAGAAGCGCTGCACGCCGAGCAGGCGCATTTCACCGGCGATGCGCAGAAATTCCGATTCGAGCAGATCGCGGCGGTGCTGCGAGAAGCCGAAGACCATCGGCATCGCTGCGCCCCGCGCGCCGAGCGTTGCTAGGTTGTCGACAGCGTCGGCGCGAGCGGCTCCGGCATGATTTGGTCTTCGCTGAGCGGGTAGGCCTCCTTCTGAAAGACCTGCACGCGGTGCGAGCCGAAATCGCAGATGTAGAGCTTGTCGCCGTCAACCGTCAGGCCCTGCGGGTGGCGCAGGTCTTTGACTGGGTCGAGCGAGGTCATCTCGCGCAGCCGCAGCGTCTTCTGGTTGGCCATGATGTAGGCGCGGCCCATCTTGGAGAGCGTCGCCTGACCGGTGAACTGCTGCACGTAGCGGCCGTCCTTGTCGAAGAGCAGGACACGGTCGCGGTCGCGGTCGGCGATGTAGATGTCGCCGTGGCCGTCGACCGCCACGCCGGTCGGCCGCGCGAACTCGATCCCGATCGTGCTGCGGCCGTCGATCGTCATCAAGTGCTCGCCGGATGCGCTCAGCTTCTGCAGCCGGTCGTTGCGCCAGTCGGTGACGTAGATGTCGCCCTCGGAGTCGACGGCGACGCCCCACGGCATCTTGAACTGCGCGGGCCGCTCGCCGAAGCCGCCGAAGCCGCTGAGATACTCGCCGGACTTGGTGAACCGCTGCAGGCGGTGGTTGAGCGTGTCGACGATCCAGAGATTGCCCTCGCCGTCGAAGGCCATGCCGGAGGGGCGGTTCAGCTGCCCCGGTTCGGAGCCGTGCTCGCCCCAGCGTTCGAGCTGTTCGCCTTCGGGTGAGTAGATGGTGACGTTGTGAGCGGCCTCATCGAGCGCCAGCAGGTTGCCGTTTTCGGGGTCGCGGAGCAGCGCGACGGGCCAGGTCAGCCCGGTCTCGGCCATCGTGCCGAGGTCGTCGTCGTCCATCGAGACCATGCGGATAAAGCCGCCGACGCCGAGCTCGGTGCGGCCGATCGTGTAGATGCGGTCCTCGCCGATCGCGATATCGACCGGGTAGGTGGTCACGCGCCGCATTCCGAGAACGCGGACGTAGGGGTAGCCGGCGCGCAGCAGCGCGTGGGGGAATGGCATCGCGGAACCCTTCTTAACCTTTTCTCCTGCTCCTGCAGCAGGCCGGCCAGATGGCTGCTCCCGGCCGGGATCTGCTAGTTGGCGACCAGTGTCTGCTTGAACGGGTGCACCTGCTCATAATCGCCGCCGACGATGTCGTGCGGGTCCTGGCCCATCCACTGCTCGGCCATTGTGCCGAAGACGCCGCGGAAGTCGATCGTGTGCTCCAGGTCTTCGCCCTTCGCCCAGTCCTTGGGGTCGAGCGAGGGGTACTCGGCGTAGAGTCCGCCCTCGACGTTTTCGCCGATGATGAAGTAGCCGCCGGCCGAGCCGTGGTCGGTGCCCGAAGCGTTGTCCTGCATCCGCCGACCGAACTCGGTGAAGACAAGGATCGCGACCTCTTCGGCGGCGTCGTGTTCGCGCAGGTCGGTCATGAAGTCGGCCAGCGCGCTGGTCGCGTCGCGCAGCAGCGTGGGATGCTGCTGCGGCTGGTGCGAGTGGGTGTCCCAGCCGACGTGGTTGGTGTAGAAGATGCGGGCGCCGACGCCGGCGGTGTGGATGCGGGCGACATCGCGCAGAGCCTTGGCGATCGGGTTGGAGCCGTACTCGACGGAGGACTCGTACTTGCCCGGCACCTCAGCGAGGACGTCGGCGCCGGCGAGCGAATCGATACCGGTCTGGCGCAGGTAGTCCATCACCATCCCGGAGCCGATCGCGGGTGTGTACATGCGCTTGAATACCTCGAGGTCGCGGCTGCGCTCCGCTTCGATCTCGATGTCCGTCATCAGGCCGTAGCTGTCGAGATCGCCGACGGAGGTGGCGGTAACGCCGGGCGCGACCATCGCGCGGGGCAGGCCGCGACCGATGTTGATCGCGGTCAGCGGCTGTTCGGAGTTCGGGTCGAGGCGCTGGGTCAGCTTGGCGACCCAGCCTTCGGTCGAGATCCGGTCCGGCTCGCAGGTGTGGATGATGTCCATGCCGCGGAAGTGCGAGCGCGAGGAGTCGGGGTAGCCGACTCCCTGGACGACCGCTACATCGCCGTTGTCGTAGAGGTCCTTGAGGCGGCCGGCGGCCGGGTTGAAGCCGAGCTCGCCGTTGATCGGCAGGACTTCGTCCTCGGGGATGTTCACCAGCGGGCGCACATCGTAGTACTGGCCCTGGGTGAAGGGGACGAGGGTGTTCATGAAGTCGTTCCCGCCCGAAAGCTGGACCACGACCAGGACAGGGTCTTTGCCGTTGCTGCTCATCTGCTGAATCCTTTCAGGTACTCCGATATTCCGAGATACGGCGGCGGCCGATTTAGGCGAACTGGTACTCGGGCGAGGCGAGCACCAGGCGCAGCGTCTGAGCGACGCGCTTGGCGCTCGCTTCGCGCCCTTCGGCGCTGTCGAAGGCGAGGTCGCCGTCGGCCTGCGCGGCCTCCAGCAGCGCTGTGCGGGTTGCCTGGCTGACCGTCAGCGGGCCGGCGTAATCGAGCGCCGCGTCGATCAGCTGTTCGGGCGTGGCGCTGCCGCCGCTGGAGTCGGCGAGGCGGCTGGTCAGGCTCTGCACGCCCGGCGTCTGAGGGTCGGAGACGAGCTTGGCGGCGAAGTTGATTCGCTCCATCAGGGTGCCGCCGTCGATCCATTCCTTGCCGGTGTGCCAGCCCTCGACGCTGGGCGGGTCCATCAGGAACTGGCCCATCGCGCCCATCTGGAAGTGCAGGGTCCACATCTCGGGCTGGGGCATCGTCAGGGAGCCGGAGAGCTTGTAGGCGCCGGCGACCCACTCGGCGGGCGATTTGACGCGCTCGTAGCGGGCTGCTTTGAAGAAGTCGGAGTTGAACAGTTCGCGCATCACGGCGCGCAGTTCGCCGCCGGATTCGAGGAACATGCTCTGCAGGCGCCCGACCGCATCGGGATCGCGCGGCTCCTGCACGCTCCAGGCCGAGACGCCCGGCTCATCGGCGACGAAGAAGTTGTAGAGATGGCGGCCGATGAACTGCCCGGTCGCCGGCTGCTGCACGATGATGTCGATCACATCTTCGCCGTTCAGGTTGCCGGTGTGCCCGAGGAAGGTCTTCTCGGAGTTGTCGTGCAAGTCCTCGCGGTAGATGAAGCGGGCCGGATAGCCGCCGTGCGGGTAGAGTGGCAGCGGCTGTTCGAAGGTCCAGCCGGTAAAGGCGTAGGCGGCCGCCTTGATGTCGTCCTCGGTGTAGTTGCCGACGCCCATCGAGAACAGCTCGAGCAGCTCGCGGCCGTAGTTTTCGTTCGGCCGCACGTTGAGGTTCTCGCAGTTGTCGAGCCAGGCGATCATGGCCGGGTCGCGCGAGAGTTCGAGCAGCAGGTCGCGCATGTTGCCGAGCCCGAACTGGCGGAACATCTCGATCTGGCGCGGCATCGAGGGGCCGTGCTCGGTTTTGAAGTAGGCCGTCGCGAAGATGTGGTGCCAGAACAGCGCCATCTTCTCGCGCAGCGGGTGGCGGCTGTTGACCATCCAGTAGATCCAGCGCCCGCTCCACGGCCAGGACGTGTCGGAGTTGGCCAGGGCCGGCAGGTAGCGGAAGATCAGGTCGTCGTCCTCGTCGGGCGCGGCGCCTGGATTGATCAACTCTTCGACGAGCTCTTCGTAGGGCCGCTCCGCGAGCTGATCGAGCTCTTCCGCGTTCACGCCGACGCCGGCGCGGCGCATCAGGTGCGCCGCCAGGCTGCGTTGTTCCTCGGTCGCCATTGGGTTGCCTCCGCTGCGCAGTGTCAGACTCTGCCTTGTTCAGACTCTTCCTGGTGCGGCAAATATAAGACATACGGCGCGCCCTTGGCGGGCGGCTGGCCGCCGGCCGGCGGGCGCCGCAGCCCGGCGCCTCCGATCGCGCCGCTATACTGCGCCCCGTGACCGCGCGAGCCCCCTAGTTCCCCCGTGCGGTTGAGGAGGCCTGATGGCTGCGACGGCGTCGATCGATCGTGAGACCGCGGCGATCTACGATCGCTACCGCGAGACCGTGCTGGAGCGCGACAACGAGCGCGCGACCGCGATCGCCTTCGATCTGATCAAGCGCGGCCGCGGGACGACGGAGATCGTCTCGGAGACGATCCGCGCGCATGCGCCCTACACGCACGTGCCCTATCACCAGCGGATCGACGCGGGGATCGTGCGCTTCGTCAACAACGATCACTGCCTGCTCAGCTCGCGGGCGACGCTGCATCTGCAGAATCTGGTCGCCGAGGAGCTCCGCCGCCTGCCGCTGACTCAGACGGTCTGGTATGTGCCGACCGGTCTGGACATCTGGAATCAGCTGCTGGGCCGAATGCCGGGCCACTACTCGCGCCGCACCTACGACCCGCAGAAATACCCCGACGGCCCTGCGCCGCCCGCGGCGCACTGGGCGGAGCAGGAGCCGGCCGAGTGGAAGGGGACGTTCGAAGAGGGTTTGAACGAGTGGTTGACGCTCGTCCAGCGGGGGCAGGTGGACGAGGAATACGCGCTCTTCCTGGGCCTTTGGGAGCAGAAGGAGCGCCGCTCGGAGCTGCTCGCGCAGCTGATCTTCGCCGGGCTGATCGATGTTCAGGATCGGATGTTCTGGAACCGCTCGTACACGACTGGACATAAATCGTTCCGTGCGCGGGCGACGATCGAGCTGGGCCGCGCGATCGGCTGGGAAGACGCGCACCACGTGCTCTACGCGGGCGTGCCCGACATCGCCGTGGGGCCGCGCTGGTACTCGCTCTACGAGTCAGCCTGCCAGCTGATGATGTACCACCTCGAGGAAAAGGCGCCCGATTCATCGCTGGCGGCCACCGCGCTGAGCGGCCGCGATGCGGAGCTGTTCGCCAACGACGCGCCGCTCTCCGAGCCGGAGGCGGAGGGGCTGATTCGGGCGATCATCCGTGATCCTGAGGAGGCCTACATCGAGGATCTGACGTCGCTGCTGCAGGCCGGGCGTTCGCCGCGCTCGATTCTGGACGCGATCCAGATCGCCGCCGCGCGGGTGGTGCTGGAATGCGGTGAGCCGGCCAACTTCTCGATGCCGCAGCACGGCTACGAGTACTGCAACACGCTGGGCTGGTTCTACCAGAACTTCGAGCACCCGCACCGCACCAAGCTGCTCTACATCGCCGCGAACTTCATCAATCAGTGCGCCCACTGGGTGGCCAACTCGAAGGGCAACCGCACGCGCGGCTCGGCCACGTTCATGGCCGGCTACGCAAAGCGCGAAGAAGCCGAAGCGCTGCCTCAGGCGCGGCTGCTCGGCAACCTCTCGGACGCGCTGATCGCGCTGGACACCGAGCAGAGCGTGGCCTGGACCCAGCGCTACTTGGACCAAGGCTTCGAGCGCGGGCCGCTGATCGAGGCGCTGGCCGACGGGATCGCCAAGCAAGGCAACGACCCGCACAACCAGGAGATCGGCCTCTGCATGCTGGAGGACTACGGCCGCACCAGTTCGAGCCAGCGCGGCACGCTGCTGCTGGCCGCCGCCCACCACACCGCCGGACACATGAAATACGGCGATCAGTACGCGTCCTACCGGCGCTACGCCGAAGCGTTCGGGATGCCTGTCGAGGAGGGCGCGCTGGGCGAGGCGGAGATCGCGGAGTCGCTCGCCGACGACCTCGAGGCCGAGCTGCTCGTCGATAACCCGAGCAAAGTCTAAGCTCTAGCTGGAGGGCAGGCCGCCGAGCCGCCCCGATCACCGCGCCCGATCCCGCGCGTTGTCTGCGCCGTACCATCGCGATACGGTGAGGTTTCCATGCATTCTGATCCCCCGCCAAGCGGTTCCCCAGCGCAGACAATGCGGCTGCGCGACGGACGAAGGTTGTCCTGGGCCGAGTACGGCGACCCCGAAGGCGTGCCGCTCTTCTTTCATCATGGCATCCCCTCTTCGCATGTCGCAGCGGCGCCGCTCGCGGGGGCGGCGGCGCGCAGCGCGGTGCGGCTGATCGCGACCGATCGGCCCGGCTTCGGCTACTCCGATCCGCAGCCGAACCGGACCATTCTCGATTGGCCCGAAGACGTCCAGCAGCTCGCCGACCACCTCGGCCTGGAGCGCTTCTCGGTCTCCGGTATCTCGGCCGGCCTGCCCTACACGCTGGCCTGCGGATTGCGCATCCCCGAGCGGCTGGACAACCTCGCGCTGATCTCCGGCCTGGGCCGGATCGACAAATCGGAAACGCTCGAGGGGATGAGCTACGAGTGGCGCATCATCTACTCGCTCTTTCTCAAGTCGCGCCGCCTCGCCAGCCTCTGGATGCGCGGCTACGGGCGCGCCGTGCTGCGCAACCCGGAGCGGGTCGTCGCGCAGCAGATCAAGCGAATGCACGCGATCGACGGCGAAGTGCTGGGCCGCGCCGACCTCTCGGCCAACCGCATCGCCGACCTCCAGCAGGCGTTTCGGCAGGGCCCCGCCGCCGCCGGCCAGGAGGCGCGGATGCATATGGAGCCGTGGGGCTTCGAGATCGCCGATGTGGCGGCGGATGTCTATCTCTGGCAGGGCACGCTCGACGAGAGCCACCCGATTTCAATGGGCCGGACGATCGCCGCTGAGCTGCCCAGCTGCCGCGCAGTCTTCGCCGAAGGCGCGGGTGCGCTGGGCTTCATTCTGCACGCCGACGCGATCTTCGCCGATCTGTGGCCGGAGCGCGCCGCACCCAGCGCCGCGCTCGCTGCCGATGCGCTGCAGCGCCCCGAACCCGAAGAGGCTGCCGCCGTCGGCCCGCTCGAGGCGCTCGAAGCACTTGGCGAGATCGCCCGCCGCGACCCCGCTCAGTCGGGCCGCTAACCGCGCGACCAGTTCAGCGAGTTCTGCAGCAGCCGGCGGTATTCAGCAGTTTCCCAGGTGAAGCGCAGGGTGCGCGGCATCTCGCCGTTCTCACGCGCGTTCTCTTCGACAAACGGCTGTGAGTTGGTCAGCGGCGAGTGGCAGTGGCCGAGTGCGATGTAGCAGACGCCGCCTTCACCGATCCCGCGCGTGAACCCGAATACGCGCGTGACGCCGTCCTCCTCAAGCGCCGTGTCCGCTTCATAATCGAAGCCGAACTCGGGGTAGTTGTCCGGGCCGATCGGCGCGGTCAGCAGGATGTTGGTATTGGGCCGATCGGTGACTTCGATCATGTACGGCTCGTCGATCACGTCGAACTGGTCGGGCAGACCTTCGAGGATCGGGGAGTCGACCTGCTTGACGTCGACCGTGAAGCGCTTGATCGGTGGATGGTTGATGAAGAAGCCGCCCAGGGTGCGGTGGTGGTTCATTTTGACCATCTGGCGGCGGCCCTCGCCGATTCGGGCGGCCTTGCCGCCGGAGGTGCCGTGCAGGCCGACCCAGTGGCCGCCGTTGCCGATCCAGTCCTTGAGAATCTCGTTCTGCTCGTCGTCCGCGAAGGGCCCGGCGGTGTAGGTGATCAGTACATCCGTCACCCGCAGCCACTTCCACATATCGGTGAAGTCGTTGCCCGTCGTGGCGCGCACGCTGCCGTCCTCGTACAGCATCTCGAGCAGCTTGAGACGGGCGTAATCCATGTCGTGTCCGCCGTGCGAGCCGGGCGGAAAGCCGCCGGTCACGACGTGGACGCGGGTTGGTGCAGATGCTGCCATGCTCGGAATCCTCTCGCAGCGGCGCGCGGACGGGCGCGCTTCACGGCCCGATGATAGTCCACTCTGCCCGCCGCCCGGGAACCGTTCCCGCCGCTGCCGCGTCGTTAACCGTACAGCGCGAGCGAACGCGCTTGACCAGGCGCAAGCGCGGCGCTGCAGAAAGGCGAGAGCGATGACTGAGAGCAAGAGCGAGAGACGCAGACGGCGCAGATACGGGCGGATCCTGATCCTGCTCTGCGCCGTCGCAGTGCTGATGATCGGCGGCGCCTGCGCGGACGATGAACGGATCGACGATACACAGGAGGGGCAAACCGCCGCCGCGCAGGCCGCGCAGCAGGAGCAGCCCCGGGAGCAGACCCGCCCGGCAGTGCAGCAGCAGCGCAGCGGGCAGGACCAGCAGCAGGCTGAGCAACAGGCCGCGGAGTACGAGATGCAGCAGGCTGCGGAGGCTGAGGCGATGGAGGCGCAGCAGTCCGCAGACTATGACCAGCAAGTGCAGGCGGCAGAGTATGACGAGCAGGTGCAGGCGGCGTCGGATTCCAGCAGCCGCCCGCGCTCGTCCGAGCAGCGCAGCCCGCCGCGCGATGCCAGCTTCCGCGACTATCCCCGCGCCCGCCTCACCGCCGCCTGCGAGGACAACGTGGCCACGTTCAGCCTCGATGTCGACCGCACCAGCTATCGGCTGGCGTTGAACTGGGCGCTGGCAGGGCTCACGATCGATCCCGACTCGGTGCGCGCCGAGGAGTGGATCAACGCCTTCGACTACCGCTACGAGCACCCGGCCGGCGACCAGTTCTTCGCGATCGCGGCCGAGGCCGCGCAGCATCCGCTCGACGATAGGCTGCAGCTCGTGCGGGTCTCGTTTCAGGCTCCGGAGCTGCCCGACGACCGACCGCTGAACGTGACCTTGGTGCTGGATGCATCCGGCTCCATGGCCTGGGACAACCGCGTCGCAATCGCACGCGCGGCCGCGGAGAGCATCCGCAGCGGGCTGCGCGATCAGGACCGCATTGCGGTCGTGCAGTTCACGACGGACGTGGTGCACGATGTGACCGTTCGACCCACGCACCCGGGTGAGCCGGCGGTGCGGCGCTCGATCGACGCCCTGACCCCGCTCGACAGCACCAACGTGCAGGCCGGGCTGGACCTCGGCGTGCGCCTCGCCGACCGGATGCGCAATGACCGACCTGACGCATTCAACTATGTGATTCTGATGTCCGACGGCGTGGCGAACGTCGACGCTACCGACCCATTCGCGATTCTGGAGCGGGTCAGCGACCCTGACGATCGCAACCCGCTGCGGCTGATCACGATCGGCGTGGGCATCGAGCACTACAACGACGTGCTGCTCGAACAGCTGGCCCAGCACGGCAACGGCTGGTACCGCTACCTCGGCAGCCCAGCGGAGGCGCGGGCCACGTTCAGCCGCGCCAACTGGTTGGCGCTCTCGCGGCCGTTCGCCGACCAGGCGCGCGCCCAGCTGACCTGGGACCCGCAGGTCGTCGGCGCCTGGCGGATGATCGGCTATGAGAACCGGGTCCCGTCGGATCGCTCGTTCACGGAAAATCGGCGCGAGTTCGCCGAGATTCCGATCGGCGCGGCGGCGACGGTGTTCTTCGAGCTGGAGCTGCTCGAGAGCGCACGGGAGCGCGCGATCGGGGCCGTCAACCTGGGCCGCGTCGAGCTGCGCTGGGTCACGCCGCTGGACCGCGAGTTGCGCGCTCAGCAATCATCCCTCGCGGTCAGCACCGGGGCGATGCGGCCGATCGAGCAGACTGCGCTGCTGGAGTTCGGCTCGATCGTCGCGCTGGCCGCCGACCGTTACAGCAGCTTGCCCCATGTCGAGGAGCGCGGCGCTGCAGCGGTGCGAAGCGAGCTGCTGCAGCTCGTTGGCCGGCTCGATCGGTTGGCGCCCGATCTCGATTCGCTGCAGGCTTACCATGATTTCCACTTCCTGCTGCTGTATATGATCGCGGGCTTGCCAGAGGAGCGCGCGAGCGGCTACAGCCGCTGATCGGTCGGCGGCAGAGCGGGCGGTGCTACGCTGCCCGCGCCGCCCCGCCCGCGCCGTTCGATTGGAATAGCTCCACCGTGCGCATCGTTGATCTGCTCTACTACATCGTCCACCCCACGGCGCCCGAGACGGGCCAGCCGGACCGCTATATCGCCGGTAAGAACCTGATCTTCGTGCGGCTCGAGACCGAGGACGGGCTGCACGGCTGGGGCGAGTGCTACACGCAGTCGGACCGCGATGTGCAGATCGCTGCGCATCTGGACCAGCTGCGGCGCTACGTGATCGGTTGGGATGCGCGCAAGATCAAGCCCTTCACCGACGCCGTCTACAACGACTTCGGCAACCGCCGCGGAGCGATGGATCTATACAGCGCGGTGAGCGGCATTGAGCAGGCGCTGTGGGACCTCGCCGGTAAGCGCGCGGGCGCGCCGGTGCACGAGCTGCTGGGCGGGGCGCTGCGCGGGCGGCTGCGGGTCTACGCGAACGGCTGGGCGCGGATGGATTCGCTCGAGGAGCTGGCGGCGCGCGCCGCGGCCGTGGCGGCGCGCGGCTTCACGGCGCTGAAGTTCGATCCGGTGCCGGGCCGCTGGCGCAGCTGGATTTCGCGCGAGCAGGAGGAGCTGGCGGTCGAGCGCGTGCGGGTCGTGCGCGAAGCGGTGGGCGGCGATGTCGATCTGCTGCTGGAGATTCATCGGCGTCTGGCGCCGATGCACGCGGTGCGGCTGGCGCGCGCGGTTGAACAGTACCGCCCGTTCTGGTTCGAGGAGCCGGTCTGGGCGGAGAATGTCGCAGCGCTGGCGCAGGCCACGCGCCAGATCAACATTCCAACGGTGACCGGCGAGGAGCTGTATACGAAGTTCGAGTTCCGCGAGGTCTTCGAGCAGGGCGCGGTGGACATCATCAACCCCGATGTAGCGAATGTGGGCGGGATTCGGGAGCTCTCGGAGATCGCCGCAATGGCGGAGGTCTATTTCGTAGCGGTCGCGCCGCACAACTACAACAGCACCACAGTAGCGCTGGCCGCGACGCTGCAAGCGGCGGCGGTGATGCCCAACTTTCTGATCACCGAATACTTCGTGAACTTCGAGCCGTGGGGCCGCCTCGCCGCTTCGCCCCCGCTCGAAGTGGAGGACGGCTGCATCACCGTACCGACAACGCCGGGCCTGGGCATCGACCTCGATCAGGCGGTGCTCGAGGCGCACCCAGCCGCCGAGTTCCCGTTGCGCACCATCGGCGGTTGAACGAGTACCGCGCCGTCTGTACAAGCATGAATACGAGCATCAGCCAGCGCAGCCCCGCCGAGGAGGTGTAGATGAAGATCGGACGCATCCTGGATCACATCGATGACGGTTTCATCGCGCTGCCCGTATTCCAACGCGGATACGTCTGGAACCGCGAACAAGTCCGCCAACTCTTCACTTCGCTCTATCGGGAGTACCCGGTTGGGAGCCTGCTCTTGTGGGGGACGCAGGCCGGAACGGTCGAGGCGCGCGGAGACGTGGCGCCGACGGTGTCGCCGACCAAGATGCTGCTCGACGGCCAGCAGCGTGTCACATCGTTATACGGGGTGATGCGCGGTAAGCCGCCGCCCTTCTTCGAGGGCAACGCCAAAGCCTTTAACGGGCTCCAGTTTCATCTCGAAAATGAGGAGTTCGAGTTTTACCAGCCAGTGAAGATGGAGCGCGATCCGTGCTGGATCGATGTGACGCAGGCCATGCTCGCCAGCGAAGACGAATGTACGGCGTTCATCGAGCCGGTCGCTGAGGACATGCCGACGCTCTTGCGCTACACCGGCCGCCTTGGTCGGCTGAGAAACATCCGCGACCGCGAATTGAGTGAGGAGGAGATATCCGGAGGGAACATGACGCTCGACGTCATCGTCGATATCTTCAACCGCGTCAACAGCAGCGGCACGAAATTATCCACCGGCGATCTCGCTCTCGCGCGCATCTGCGCCGACTGGCCTGAGGCGCGCGAGGAGTTGCGGTCGCACCTCGCGCGGTGGGCTGAGGCTGGCTATGACCGGTTCGATCTCGACTGGCTGCTGCGGTCCGTGAACACGGTGCTCACCGGTGAAGCGGAATTTGTGCACCTGGCCGGGCGAACCAGGGCAGAAATTCAGGGTGCGCTTGACGCGGCGGCAAACGCGCTAGACGCCGTGCTGAACATGGTTGGCGACAAGCTCGGCCTGGATCACGGGCGCGTCCTCTTCGGGCGGAACGCCTTCCCCGTGATGGCGCGCTACGTCCACCGCCGCGGCGGGCAGCTTGCGGACGCGGAGTGGCGGATGCTGCTCTACTGGTACGCCTACTCAGGCATGCGCGGGAGATACTCAGCCTCGACTGAGACGGTCATGCGTATGGACCTGAACGCTGTTAGAGAGCCCGACGGCGGGCTGGAGCGGCTGCTGGAGCGGTGGCGCGAGAGCCACGCGACCGAGATTCGGGCCAGCGACTTTGACGGCGCGACGCAAAATTCCCGCTTCTACCCGACGCTCTACCTGCTGACACGGATGGGCGCAGCGCGCGACTTTTGCACCGGCCTTGATCTCAAAGCGTCGCTGCTGGGGCAGAGCAGCAGTCTCGAAGTGCATCACATCTTTCCGAAGTCCAAACTCAAAGCGTACGGCTATGCCTCGCGCGAGATTAACGCGCTGGCCAATTTTTGCTTCCTGACGGCCGACTCCAACAAGAAAATCGGCAGGAAGCTTCCGGAGCAGTACTTCCCGCTCTGGGAGAGCACCCATCCCGGCGTGCTCGCCTCGCAATGGATTCCCTCAGACAAAGCGCTCTGGTCGATCGATCGTTACCGCGATTTCCTCGCGGCGCGGCGGGAGCTGCTCGCGCAGGCCGCGAACCGTGCGATGAACGGCCTGCTGCACGGCCGTACCGCGTTCGGGCCGCCCGGGCCGCTCGCGCCGCCTGTCTTCCTCAGCGGTGAAGACGACGAAGAAGAGCTCGAGCTGTTGGCGCTCAATCGATGGATGGCCGTGCAGGAGCAGCCGCCCGGTGTGCTCGGCCACGAGCTTGCGGATGCAGACGGCGTGAACCTCGATCTCGCCTGGCCGGACGGCGTCCAGGCTGAACTCACGCAGCCTGTCGCAGTGCTGTTGAACGAGCCGGCGCAGGTTCTCGATGCCGCGGGCAGCGCCGGGTTCAGATGCTTCACCTCGACCGAGGCGTTCAAACGCTACGTTGAGGCGGAGATTCTCGGCGAGCCTGCGCTCAGCCGCTAGCAGACCGGAGAGGGTTGGCGGTGCGCGATCTTCGATCGATTCTGCCGGACGATGTGTTCCGCTACGGCGGCGCCCGATGGGTCGGCTGGTTCTCGGTGCTGCTGGCGGTTGTGATCACGGGCCGCAGCCTGGTGCACATCTTTCGGGCCGACGGCGGCGCGGCCTCGATTGCAGGGATCGATCTTGATGTCGAGGGCGGTCGCAACCTGGTGGCGATGTTTGGGCAGTGGGGGCTGGAGCAGCTGCTGTTGGCCGGGCTCGCCTGGCTGGCGCTGCTGCGCTACCGCGGATTGATTCCGTTGGTGCTGCTGATCAACCTGCTCGATGCGATCGGGCGGATCGTGATCGGCCGGGCGAAGCCGCTGCAAGTCGCCAAGCCGCCGCCGGGCGCCTACGGCTCGGCCGCGGCGGTGCCGATCCTGGCAACCGCGCTGTGGTGCTCGCTGCCCCCTAAATCACGCTGAGGAGCAGGCCTGCCCCCCCCCACTTGTGTGTGGGGGAGGGCGAACTGGCAGCTCCCTAGATCAGTGCTCCGCTAGACAAGCGCCTCGTAGGTGTGCTTCTGGAAGCGCTCGGCGAGGTTGGCGCTGGGGTTGAACTGATAGCCGAAGACGTGGGTGAAGAAGAGGCCGATCAGGTCCTCAATCGGGTCGACGAAGAACCAGGTGCCGGCCGCGCCGCCCCAGCCGTAGGTGCCGGGCGAGCCGGGCATCGCGCCCTTGCCGACGGTCTTGAGCGTGCAGTACCCGAAACCGAAGCCGTAGCCGGGGCCGACCGCGAGGTCGATGTCCCATTCGCCGATGTGGTTGGCGGTCATCAGCTCGATCGTCTTGCGGCCCAGAATCCGCCGGCCGTCCAGCTCACCGCCGTTCAAGAGCATCTGCGCGAAACGCGTGTAGGCGGCGGGGGTCATGAGCACGCCGCCGAACAGGCCGTTGCCCGAGACCTGCCGCCGCACCGTCTCGCTGACCTTCTCGGAATCTTCGGGCCGCTCGCGCGGGAGCAGCTCGCCCGCCTCGCCCCAGTGGTGGTTGGTGACGAGCCGCCCAGCCAGCTCGGGCGGGCAGTAGAAGCCGCAGTCCGCGACGCCGAGCGGGGCGAAGATGCGCTCCTGCAGCAGTGTGTCGAGCGACTGCCCGCTGGCGCGCTCGAGCAGCACGGTCAGCACATCGAAGTCGAAGCCGTATTCCCAGCCGGCGCCGGGCTGGCGCGCGTTGGGCAGCTGCGCGCAGGCGATCACCATGTCTTCGTGCGTCTTGTCTGGGTCGGCTTCGCCGAGGTCTGTCGGTGCGAAGCCGGAGCCCTCCCAGACCTGGGCCAGGAAGGGCCAGAGCGTCGAGGGCGTGTTGCCCATGCTGGGCAGGCCGGAGGTCATCGTCATCAGATCGCGGATCGTGATCTGGCGCCGCATCGGCTCCTCGTTGATGAGCGAAAGCGCCTGCCCGCGGACAGCCTGGAGCGGATCGAGCGGCGCCGCCACGCCGCGCCCTTCGAACTCCGGCAGCCAATTGGTGATCGGCTCGTCGATGAAGAAGAGCCCCTCTTCCTGCAGCTGCATCGTCAGCGCGGCCGTGACCGGTTTGGTCTGGGAGTACATGCGGAAGAGCGAATCGAGCTGCAGCGGCGTTTTCCGCTCGATGTCCAGGTAGCCGTGGACGCTGCTGTGCGCGACCTGCCCGCGGCGCAGGACGACGGTCACGGTGCCGGGCACTGCGCCGCGCTCGACTGCGCCGGCCATGGTCGAGTCGATCCGCGCCAGCCGCTCGGCGTCGAAACCGACCGCTTCGGGGCTGGCAGCAGGCAATCCGGCAAACTCAGACATCTGTCACCTCGCGTTTCATAGGCCGCAGGATAGGCGGCCCGCCGCTGCGTCGGGCGGTGCTGCGCGGGCGGCGCCTAACCCGCGGCGGCCGCGCGCTCCAACGCTGCAAGCGAATCCCACGCCATCGATTCGAACAGTTCCTGCCTGACCTTGAGGTACCGCCACGCCTGCCCGCTCAGCGCCGCCGCATCGCGGCACCACTGCTCGATGCGCCTGTCTTTCTGCGCGACCTCGACGGTTTCGAGGCCTTTCGTTTCGATCACGAGCATCGCGCCGCTGCTGCTGCGCACCAGGAAATCGGGGCGGTACTTGCGCAGCCCGCCGGCGGCGCTGATGTAGGGCACATCGAAGCGGACCGCAGGCTCGTTTTTGGCGAACGCCGCGGCATCCGCTGCGCCCTGATCGAGCCAGCGGGCGAATTGGCGCTCAAGCTCCGAATCGCAGGGCGTCAGATTGAAGACCGTCTTCTGGGCCTTGAGCGTCCGCCGCGAGGTGAGGAATGGATCGGCGTCGGAGACGCGCAGCCACTGATGCTCGAACTCGACCTCGCGCCGCTCGAGCGACAGCCCGCGGAGCGCGCCGACGAAGACATCGAACAGTCAGCGCGCCGCGTCGCCGCGGTTGAGCCGCGCCATCACCGCCTCGTCGTCGATCGAGACGGCGCCCTCGAACATCAGCGTTTCGATGTACCTGCGCATGCGCGGCGCGATCTGCGCGAAGCCGTCGCTGAGGTTCGCCAGCCGGCATTCGCGCAGCACCAGCCGCGCGATGTGATTGAGGTAGCGCACCGCGTCGGCCGGGAAATCGCGCTCGAATTCGTCTTCATCGACCACCTCAAGCGTCAACCAGTCGCGCCCGGTGTAGCGGATCGTGTCCAGATCGGGCCGCGCCTGAACGCTGAAGGGCGTCGGAGGCGGTTGGTCGACCTGGAGATCGGCCCAGCGCGGCGTTTGGGCGTACAGCCCCGGCGTGAGCAGCGGAATCTCGATCTCATACTGCAGTTTGGCGCGGTCGACGGAGACCGTTTCCAGCCCGTACCTGAGCTGCTCGACCGGCTCCCAGTCGATCTGCATCCCCTCGCCGCCGAGCTCGCGGTCCCAGAACTCGCGGAACGCTTCGTGCTCGATCACGATCAGCTGTTCGCGGTCGTCGCCGTGCGCGACCGGCCACATGCGGCGCAGGCCGCGCCCGAGCGTCTGCTCCGGCAGGATCTGCGATTTGGCGCTGTAGGCGCGCAGCGCAACGATCACGCAGACGTTGCGCACGTCCCAGCCCTCGCGCAGCATCAGCACGGAGACAATCGCGCGGTACGGATTGTCCGCCTCATCGACCCGCCGCGAGGCTTCGCGCAGGCGGTCCAGCTCTTTTTGCTTGCTCGCCGCTTCGCTGATTTCGCCGCGCCGGTTGGTGTGGATGACGAGCACCGATTCCTCCGAGAAATCGGGCTGGGTTGCGAGCCAGCCGCCGATCTGGTCCGCGGCCTTGGTGCTCTCGGCCATGATGAACAGCAGCGGGTTGCGCTTGACTCCGTCGAGCGCCGCGCGGACTTCGCGCCACTTGCGGATCCCCGCGTTGAGCTTGTCGCGGTGGCGGTCGGCCGCGTTGTCCGCGGCGTACTCCAGAGCGCCGCTGAGCGAGCCCAGAATCGGGCGCTTGACGATCCCGTCCTCGACCGCTTGGGCGATCGGGTAATCGACGACGATCTCGTCGAAGAGGCGGCCGTTGTTGTGCTTGGGCGTGGCGGTGAAGTCGAGCTGCAGGCGCAGGTTGCCGCCCAGGTCTTTGTGCAGCGCCTCGATCGTGCGCGACCATTCGAGCTCGTCGGTGTGGATGTGGTGGGCCTCGTCGTTCAGCACGATCAGCTCGCCGCGCGATGCGAGTGCGCGGCGGAAGCGCAGCCCCGCGCTCTCGCCGTCGTCCGCGCGCGGGCCGCCGAGCACGGCGGAGATGGCTGCCGGTTCGCCGCCCGCGCCGCGCCGTCCGCGCGATTCGTAGAGCTGGTGAATGTTGGTCAGGTAGAGCGCGCCCGCCGTCGAGACGCTGAGCGGGTCATCGCGCGTCGCGACGGAGAGGCTCCAGTCGGCCTGCCAGGCTTTCGGAATCAACGGGTCCTCGCGGAAGATGCGGCCGTCGCGGAAATCGTCGAGCAGGCGCTGATAGACGATCACGTTGGGCGCGATCAGCGCGAACGTTTGGGCATAGCCGCTGCCCCGCTCCGGTTCGAAACGTGCGTTGAAGTAGGCCCAGACGACGGCGAGCGACATCACCTTCGTCTTGCCCGAGCCGGTCGCCATTTTGCAGACATAGCGGGGCCAGCGGTCCTGGGCCGGGTTGAGCCGCACCCGCCGGTCGGCGTCGAAGTGCTGTGCCAGCGTGTAGAGTGATTTGGCCTGCAGCACCTCGTGCAGGTAGATGATCGTCTCGATCGCCTCCCGCTGGCAGTAGTAGTAGAGCCAGGCTTGGCCGCCGACCTCGTGGTCGGTCTCGAACCAGTGGCGCAGCAGCGCCTTCGATGTGTTGGTCGCGCCGTCGTAGCCGCCGGCCCGCCAGGCGTGCACCGCGCGGCGGATGCTCGGCACCAGCGCCGCCTCCGACGGCCGCTGGCGCTTCGGGACCTGGTAGGCCGGCAGCAGGCGCGGGCTGGACACCGCTATTCGACCTCGATCGTCAGCTCGCGCGTCGTGTCGTTGCCGAAGATGTCGATCACCTTGACCACCACCGTCTTGCGCCCCGCCGTCTCATAATGGTGCGGATCGCTGATCAGGCTCAGCGAGGAATTCTTGCGCGTGCGGTAGGACTGCCAGGAGTTGATGAACGTCTCGCCGTCGTACTCGAAATCGATCGACCAGTAGTCGATCCAGTCCGACCACCGCTCGATCTTGCCGCGCACCTTCTGCAGCATGTATTCGTCGATGGACGGCATGAATGCGGTGATTTCCACGATGCAGCCGCGGTCGTCCTGGACGGCGTCCAGCTCGACCACAGAGAGCTCGAAGAAGTGGATATCGCCGGCCTCGACGGCCTTCTGGTCCATGACTTCGCGGGGGATGTTGAGCAGGTGCACATCGACGCCGTACTCGTGCGCGAGCTCGTCTTTGCGCGAGGGGTTGAGTCCCATCTCCCATTCCCAGCCGAGCACATCCAGCCCGAGCGTGGAGGCCCAGGCGCACTCCTCAACCGCCAGCTCCAGCTCCTCCGCCGTCACCGGCGCATCAGTCGCGCCCACATGCACCATGCGGCCGTCCTTCGCGCCGTGCAGGTGGTGAAACCCGTCCAGCCGGTTGGCGCCGTAGAGTTTGATGATGAAGTCGTAGTACTCCCCGATCCGCTCGCCGACATCGGCGCCCTGCCAGTGCGAGCGCTCGTAGCGACCGAGGTTAAGAATCTCGAATGGCCGGCAGTCGGGCACGCCGAGCAGACGCTTGCGCGAGGTCTGGATGGCAAAGCGGCCGATATCCGCTCCGATCCAGCGGCGGCCGGTATTCTCAGCGGCCATCAGCGTCGTGGCGCTGCCGCAGAACGCGTCAAGCACAAGCGCACCGGGAGGGCAAGCAGGAGCAATCAGCTTCTCCAGCAGGGCAACCGGCTTTTCGGTGGGATACCCGACAGCACCTAAAGTGTCTACGTTGAAGATCGTGAACCCGGTCGGTTCCAGAATGAGGTTCTGGATCGGATTGCCGGTATCCGCTGCTGCATACCGTTTCAGTTGCGGCCAGAACCCCCTCTTTGGATGAGCGATGAGGCCTGCAGCGTCGAGTGCATTGAGGCGGCCGTGAATACCTTCGATAGTGTGGTAGCCAGGAATAAAGTGGTCCGCAATGTATTTTGCATACTGCCCTACACGCGGTGTGCTCCAGACGCGGCCTCGCACTGAAACATCATACCCTTGCCATGGGCGGGCTGATTCGCCGCCTGGCGTACTCGTACCAGCTGGACCTGTGAGGTCAGATCTTCGGTACCTTCCACGACTATCGGATAGCGGATACATAGCTTCCAACTCAGCCTGAGTCTTCGCGGTGGCGGCGGCGGCTTGGTCCCAGTACGATATATCCGAACGCCTGTAAAACAAGATGTGGTCAAGAATCCTGCCAAACCGACTTGGATCGTTGTGTGCAACGGCCCGCCTCCACGCAACATCGTTGCGGAATCGGTCGCGGCCAAAGATCTCGTCGAGCATGAGCTTCAGATAATGTCCGACAGTGTCGTCGCAATGCACATAGATCGAACCTGTCGGGCTCAGCAGTTCACGAAGCAGCTTGAGACGCGGATACATCATCGAAAGATAAGATTGAAGGCCGGCCTTCCACGTGTCGCGGTATGCGATCTCCTCTAATGCGGAAGCCTGCTTTTCGATGGTGGCGCCGCCGACTCGTGCACGGTATGAAAAGTCAGCCCCCGTCGCAAACGGCGGATCGATGTAGACCAGATCCACCTTCCCCGCGAACTCCTCCAAGAGGCTGCTCAGGACGTACTTGTTGTCGCCCCAGATCAGCTTGTTGCGCCAGCCTTCGGGCCACCAATCGGGCAGTGCGGCGCCGCTGCGGAGGCGGGCCTGACCGTTGGCGGAGCGGGTTACTTCGTTGACCCGCTCGATTGTTTGGAACGGGAGCGAGACGCGCTCAACCTCGGTCGTCTTGCCGGGCCAGACGAGCTCTACTTTGTCGTAGCTGGAGGACTC
>CAYFZI010000011.1:0-62564 GCA_964347635.1 uncultured Dehalococcoidia bacterium | reverse complement strand
GTACTTTGCCAACGACTCGACGGGGCATCTGCTGCACTCCTCGCATGCTGGCTGTCTGGAGTCTGGCTGGCTGGCTGGTTGTCTGGACTGGGTGAATGGACTGTGCGGGGTCGGCCGCAGTTTAGGGTGTCACGGCGCGCGCGGCCGCGAGTATCCTCCACGCCAACGGCTGCAATGGACGGATGCGGAGGGCGCAATGGCGGACCGATTGGACGGCAAAGTCGCGATCATCACCGGCGGCGCAAGCGGGATCGGCGAGGGTTCGGTGCGGCTTTTTGCCGAGGAGGGTGCGCGCGTCGTCGTCGCCGACATCCAGGATGAGCGGGGCCGCGCGCTGGTCGAGTCGATCGGCGGCGGCACGTCCTATGTGCATGCCAACGTGGCGCTCGAAGCCGACGTGCGCGGCGCCGTTGAACACGCCGTCGAGCGCTACGGGCGGCTCGACGCGATCTTCAACAACGCCGGGTACGCGGGCGTGCTGGCGCCGCTCATGGAGGTCGAAGAGCCCGACTACGATGAGACGATGGATGTCCTCGTCAAGGGCGTCTTCTTCGGGATTAAGCACGCCGCGCAGGTGATGGCGGCGCAGGGCGGGGGTGGTGCGATCGTCAGCACGGCCTCGGTCGCCGGCGTGGGCGCCGGCAACGGGCCGTCGGTCTACAGCCTGGCCAAGGGCGCGGTGATGCATCTGACGCGGGTCGCCGCCTATGAGCTCGGCGAGCACAACATTCGCGTTAACTGCATCTGTCCGGGCGGGATCGCCACGCCAATCTTCGGCAAGTCGCTCGGGCTCAGCGCCGAAGACGCGGATAAGACGGTCGAGGCGGTGGCCGGGCTGATGGGCGAGTTCCAGCCGATCGCCCGCGCCGGCCGCCCCGCCGACATCGCCCACGCCGCGCTCTGGCTCTCCAGCGACGACTCGTCGTTCGTCACTGGGCATTCGCTCATCGTCGACGGCGGCCTCACGCTGGGGCGGCCCCGCCAGGCCGACTTCGGCGAGGGATTCATCGACGTCTTCCGCAGCCTCGGCATCGACGTACCCGACCCCGCCTGACCGTTGCTGCGCCGCCCCGTCATCTTCTACGGCTGGGTGATCGTCGCGGCGGCGTTTACCGCACAGTTCGTGACAGTTGGCGTGCAGACGTCGGTCGTCGCTGTCTTTGCGCCGGAATTTATTGAGGAGTTCGGCTGGTCGACGACCCAGTTCTTTGCCGCCGACTCGCTGGGGCAAGCGCTGCTGATGTTGATCGGCTTCGTGCTCGGGCCGCGCGTCGATCGGTTCGGCGCGCGGCCGATCATGCTCTCTGCGGCGGCGGTCTGCATCCCCGCGCTCTTTCTCATGAGCCAGGTGGAGGAGTACTGGCACTACCTCGTGGTGCGCGGCGTCTTTCTCGTCACCTCGGCGTCCGTCGCCGGATTTCTCGTCGTCTCGATTGCCGTCTCCAAGTGGTTTGTGGTCAAGCGGGGCCAGGCGCTGGGCTGGACGTCGATGGGTGTTTCGATGGCCGGCTTTTTCTGGCCCACCTTTACTGCCGCGCTGCTGATCGGACCGCTGGGCTGGCGCACCGCTTGGATGGTGCTCTGCGCCTGCCTGGCCGCGATCCTGATCCCGGCCGCGCTCTTGATGCGCCGCCGGCCTGAGGATCAGGGCCTGCTGCCCGACGGCGGCCCGACCCAGCTCAGCGCCGAACAGATCCGCGCCGCCCAGCACGACGACGTCACCTCGCTCACCCGGCGCGAGGCGCTGCGTACCGGCAGCTTCTATCTGATCGTGCTGATCTTCGGCGTCTCCGTTGTCGGCATCTTTGCGATTCTGCTCAACGGCGTCCTCTTCCTGCGCGAACACGGCTTCAGCTCGGTTGCGGCGGCTCAGGCGGTGGCCGCCTTCTCGCTGCTCTCCATGCTGACCAAGCCGCCCTGGGGCTGGGCGCTCGACCGCTTCGACACGCGGCTCGTGGGCTTCGTCTCGTTTGCTGTCGGCGCCTTCGGCTTCGTGCTGGTGATCAACGCGGCGCCGACCGGCGATTGGTGGCTGATCGCCGGCGCGCTGGCCCTGATGGGGCTGGGCATCGGCGGCAATATCCCGATTCAGGATGTGTTCTGGGCCGAGTACTTCGGCCGTCGCTACCTGGGTGCGGTGCGCAGCGTCGGCTTTCCGGTCGCGATGGGGATCAGCGCCGTGACCCCGGTGCTGGTTGGGTTGTCCCGCGACTTGCTCGGTTCGTATGAAGTGGCCTTCTACACCTGCTCTGGCCTCTGGGCCGCTTCGGCGCTGATGTGTCTGCTGCTGCGGCTGCCCCGCAAGCGGCGGCCAATCATCAGAGCGCTGCTGGCGGCGGCGCTGGACGTGGTGATGACAGCGCGCCCAGCCGCGCAGAAGCGGGGTTTCTGAGCTCCTTTTCCCTCCCCCCTGCCGGGCGAGAAGGGCGGGAGACAGCGCAACAGCTCCCCCCGCACGCGGGGGGAGCTGTTAGGGCGGAGCTGTTCTGCAGCGCTCTGCTACTGCCCTGTCCCCGGGATCTCGACGGGAGTGCTGACGAGCCAGCGGTCGTGGGTTGGGCGCGGCTCGGGAAAGTAGCGCGCCGGCGGGAGGAACCTTGGGTCCGCGGTGCCCTCGTTGAAGTCGGCGATCGGGGCGTCGACGCCGTCCACGTAGAGGCCGAACTCGATCCTGCCCTCGCGGCCGGGATTGTCGCTCACGCGCGCGATGACGCGGACAACGATGCCGTTGCCGAGATCGATCGGCGAGCTGCGCAGCCAGCGGGTGTGTGTGACCGTCTCGGGCCAGTAGCGCGAGCGGGGCGTCACCGTTTCGCCGCCGACCAGGCCCGCGCCGAACTCGATCCGGCCGCGGCCGGGCTCCCCGGGCGGCGAGACCCGCGCCCGCACCTGCACCGCGGCGGTCTCCACTGCTTCCGCTTCAGCCCCGACGAAATCGGCCGCCAGCACCTCGGTCAGGCTGCCCTGCGCGAGGGTGTAGGCCTTGGTCTCACGCAGCACGCTGCCGGACTGAAGCCGGAGCGTCACGCTCTCGGCGCTGTCCAGGTCAACGATGAGCGACCAGCTGCCGTCATTGTCAACGGTGGCGGTGGCCGACGTGATCGCGTTGCCGTCTTGGTCGATCGCTCGGATCGAGGCGCCTTTATCGTCGTCGTAGTTGACGCCGAAGAACCAGTGCGGCGGCGGCGGCGCGGGGCCGCCGCTCTCCTGCGCTGCGGCGCGGGGCGCCAGTGCTGCGGCCAGCAGCAGCGCGACAGTAAGGGCGGCCAACGCCGCCCAGCCGCCGGTTCGATTGATGAGACGCTCACGCATTCTGGACCCCCCTTAGTGCCGCTGGCCGACTTGACCGTTATGGGCAGTTTACGGCGTGGAGACGCTACGCGGGCACCAATCTGTATCTGGTCTGTATCTGGGCAACGCGCGTTTTACGCGGGCGCCGCGCCGGCATCGTCAGCGCGCCACGAAGCCGCCGTCGATCGCCAGCTCGGCGCCGGTCACGTAGCTCGCTTCGTCGGAGGCGAGAAAGAGGACGCCGTATGCAACTTCGTCGACCTCGCCGGTGCGGCCCAGCGGGACGGCGCGTTCGAGGCGCGCGCGGGCTTCGGCGGTCATCCCGGCGCTGCTGCGCATCGGCGGCATGAAGCCAGGGTGCACGGAGTTGACGCGAATGCCTGCGGGGCCGAGCCGCACCGCCATCGCCTTGCTGAAGTTGCGCACTGCGGCCTTCGAGGCGTGATAGGCGGGGTGCCCGCCGGCGCTGCCGACCAGGCCGTAGATCGAGGAGATGTTGATGATCGAGCCGCCCGCGCCGGTGCGGCGCATCGCCTCGGCGGCGTGTTTCACCCCGAGGAAGACGCCGGTCGCGTTGACGTCCATGATCCGCCGCCAGCCCTCGGCGCTGCTCTCGTCGGTCTGCGAGGTGCTGCTCAGGCCGGCGTTGTTGACCAGAATGTCGAGCCGGCCGCGACGATCGAAGATGTGCGTGATCAGCGCCTCCCAATCGGCCTCGCTGGTGACGTCGGTATGGACGAACTCCGCTTCGCCGCCGGCGCTGCGGATGCTGTTCTGCAGCGCGATCCCGTCGCTGTCGTTGATGTCGGCGATCAGTACAGCCGCGCCTTCGCGGGCGAACAACCGCGCTTCGGCGGCGCCCATCCCAGCGGCGCCGCCGGTGATGATCGCGACTTTGCCTGCCAGCCTGCCTGCCATCGTGCGCTGCTTCGGCTAGTTGGCGGTCGGTGCGGGCGGCAGGTGGTAGATGCGCTCGGCGGTGGTGCGCAGCACCTTCTCGCGGATGCCCGGATCGAGATCGGTCAGCACGTTGGTGACGTGCTCCTGGGCGCGCGGGTAGAGGCAGGTGGGGTGCGGGAAATCGGTCTCGAACATCACGTTGTCCTCGCCGATCGCCTCGATCGTGGCGCGCGGGCCGAAGTCCTCGAACCAGAAGGAAGCGAAAATCTGGCGGCGGAAGTACTCCGAGGGCTTCAGGCTCAGCCCCTCGCGCTCTGTCGGCACCGTCTCCTCGAACTGGTAGTCCATCGCCTCCAGCAGGAACGGCACCCAGCCGATCCCGCTTTCGACGGAGACGAAGTTCAGTGTCGGGTAGCGCTCGCAGAGGCCGGAGAAGATCAGGTTGATGATCACCTTGAAGTTGGTGATAAAGAGGCAGACGGAGCCCATCGCCAGCCGCCGCTGCGGGCCGTAGCCGTCCCAGATCAGCTTGTCGGCCACGCCGGCCCCGGCCCCGATGTGGAAGTTGACCGGCATATCCAGCTGCGCGCAGGTGTCCCAGAAGGGGTCCCAGGCCGGATCGTTCAGATAGGGCAGGTCAAAGGCCTCGGGCGTGTCGCACATCGTGATCCCGGTCAGCCCCAGGTCATGGATGCGGCCCAGCTCCTGGACCGCTGCGGGGATATCCCAGAAGGGCACCAAGCCCTGCGGGAAGAGCCGCCCGGCGCCTTCCTGCTGGAGCTCGGCGACCGCGTCGTTGTAGGTCGTGCAGCAGAGGTTGCGCAGCTCGGCGTCCTCGATGCGGATGAAGTTCTGCGAGCCGAAGCCGGCCACATTGGGGTAGACGATCTGCTGCGCGATGCCGAGGTCGTCGAGCAGCTGCAGGCGCGGCTTCGGCTCCGTCGCCGCCTTGCTCATCTGCTCGAACGACCCGAGCGAGATCGTGCCGTACTCCTTCTTGCCGTCGTCGCGCACGACCGTGAAGCCGGGCGGGCCGAAGTCGATGTCGTCCAGCACTTGCCAGCGCTGCTCGCCCTGGTCGTTGGTCACGACGTGCGGCACCGCGTCTTTGTATTTGGCCGGTGCGCGCGAGGTCCAGAGGTCGGGCGGCTCGGTGTAGTGGCTGTCGATGTCGATGACGGGAATGCCGTGCACGGTGAGGGACATGGGTTTGCTCCTTAGGCGGGCTCGATCAGCCCAATACTAGCTGCCGCAGAACGGCCGGGGGATGCCGCCCCATTGCCCCGCCCCCCCCCCCCCCCGCCCCCCCCCCGGGCGGGGGGGGGGGGGGGGGGCGGCGCGCCGGGTGGGGCTTTTGGGGGGGGGTGCCCCCCAAAATTCGCCGCCCGCCAACCGGGGGGGGGGCGCCCCCCCGGGCCCCCCCCCCCCCCCCCCCCCCGCTCGCGGGGGGAGTGGGGGAGCGAGCCAGTTGACGCGGCTGGGGGCTACGCGGCGGCGGCGGCGAGGATTCTGGCCACGCGGCGCTCCGCGGCGGCCAGCGGGGTGATGCCGGCCTGGGCGGCCTCGCGCAGCACCGCTGCGGCCGTCTCGTAGACGCGCTCGGCGCGCCGCTGTGTGCGCGGCGGCGGCCAGCCCGAGAGCTCGCCGGCGACGCTGATCAGGCCGCCTGAATTGACGACATAATCAGGGGCGAAGAGGATGCCGCGTTCGGCGAGCCGTTCGGCGTCTGCGGTCTCATCGGCAAGCTGGTTGTTGGCCGCCCCGCAGATCGCGCGGCAGCGCAGGGCGGGGATCGTCTCCGCGTTGAACGCGCCGCCCAGCGCGTTCGGCGAGAGCAGGTCGCAGGGCAGCCGCCAGGCCGCATCGAGCGGCGCTGCGTCCGCGCCCAATTCGTCGGCCAGCCGCTCTGCGGCGTCGGTGCGGATGTCGGCGATCGTCAGCCGTGCGCCGTCCGCCGCGAGCCGGCGGGCGATCTTCTCCCCCACTTTGCCGATCCCCACAATCACGATCCGCCGCCCGCCAAAGCGGCCTTCGCCGTCCAGCGCCTCAAAGCTGGCGCGCATCCCCGCCAGCACGGTCTCCGCAGTCAGCGCTGAGGTGTCGCCGCCGCCGCCGAACGCCTCAGAGAGGCCGGCCACGAACGGCGTCCAGCCGCGCAGCCGGTCCATCTCCGCTGTCGTAGTGCCGACATCGGTTGTAGTGACGAACCGCCCGCCGAGCTGGTTGAGAAACTGCGCGTAGGAGCGCAGCTGTTCCTCCGTCTTGGCCGTGTGCGGGCCGATCACGACGCTTTTGCCGCCGCCGAAGGCGAGGCCGGCGGCGGCCGACTTCTTGGTCATCGCCGCGGAGAGCCGCAGGGCGTCCTCGATCGCATCCTCGGTGCTGGCATAGGGCTGCCAGCGGGTCCCGCCGACGGCCGGCCCAAGCGCGCGCGAGTGAATCGCGGCGATCGCCTCCAGCGCGGCTCGATCATCGCGCCAAACGAGTACCTCTTCGTGTCCGGGGCGCTCAATGCGTTCGATGGTGATCATGAGTTCGGCCTCCAGAATTGCGCTCTGGAGCCAATGTAGATCGGAGCGTCGGCGGCGCGGGTACGCCCGCGCCGAGGATGGTGCGCGGGTAACAGAGTGCTATCGGCCGTACGCGGCGGCGTGCTCCGCAGCGTCGCGCGCGATCTGTTCGTCGGGCGCCTGGCCGGCGTAGATCAATGTGATCACACCGCCGGGATCGATAAAGAAGGTGCGCGGCGGGCCGGCCAGCCCGTCCCGGCCGTAGGCGCGGAAGACGCTCCCGTCGAAGTCCATCGGGATGGCGAAGTTGACCTCGAAATCGTCCGCGAAGGTCTGCGCGGCGCTGCGCGGCTCTTCGATATTGACTCCAATCACGAGCAGCCCGGCGGCGGCGTGCGCCTGCTGCGCGCGGATCAGCGCCGGCACCTCGCGCCGGCAAGGCGTGCACCAGGAAGCCCAGAAGTTGATCACCAGCGCCCGCCCGCGCAGATCCGAGAGGCGGAAACGCCCGCCGTCGAGCGTCTCCAGCTCGAAATCCGGCGCGAGCGCGCCGATCCGCGGCGCCACCGCCAGCTCGGCCGGCTGCAGTGCGGACGGCAGCGGCACGATCCCGCCCTGCGACGGCGCGCCGCCGCCACGGAAGAACGCCAGCCACAGGATCAGCGCGATGATCGCGACCACCCCGAGGCCGGCGAGCAGGGTGCGCGCACCGTGGTACTCGCGCGGGCGGTTGGGGTGCTCAGACGGCGTCTCGCTCACGGGCTGTTCCTCACTGTCTCATCCGCACTGCTCCCCCTGCGCTGCCGGCTATGCTGCCACGCAGCCGACGGGGAGGGGCGATGGCCGCAGAATCGATTCCCGCCGATCAGTTTCTCGCCGCGATCCGCGCCGCCGGTGTGCAGGATGTCGTGCTGGTGCCCGACACGCATCAGCGCACCCTGCTCGACGCGCTGATGGCCGATGCGCAGATCCGCACCGTGCACTGCTCGACCGAGGACGAGGCGGTGGCGGTCAGCGCCGGCCTGATCATCGGCGGGCGGCGGCCGATGATGCAGATCCAGCACGCTGGACTCTACGCCTGCGTGAACAACTTGCGCGGCGTGGGCCTCGACGGCCGCTTCCCGATCGTGATGCTGGTCGGCCTGCTGGGGCGCGACCCCGAGCTTGCGCCGCGCGAGGACGGCGGCTCGATGGTGCGCTTGGCCGAGCCGCTGCTCGAAACGTTGGGCATCCCCAGCCATTTGCTGGACGGCGCAGAAGATCTGCATTTCGTCGCCGAGGCGTTTGCGGAGGCCGCTGAGCGCGAAGGCCCCGTAGCGCTGCTGGTCGGGGCGGCGACATCATGAGCGCGCAGGATCCCGCGCGCGGCGAAGCGGGCCGCATGTCGCTGGAAGCGGCGCTCGATGCGCTGGCGCGGCACTGGGCCGATCAGCTGGTCGTCGGCACGATGACGGCCAACGGCCCGTGGCTGGAGCGCGCGCCCGGCGGCCTCAACCTCGCCTGCATCGGCTTCATGGGCGGCGCATCGGCGCTCGGCCTCGGCGTCGCGCTGGCCCAGCCGGAGCGCGAGGTCTGGGTCATCGACGGCGACGGATCGCTGATGATGCAGCTCGGCTCGCTGGGCACGATCGCCGGCGCGGGGCCCGAGAACTTCGTCCACTTCGTGATTCACAATGGGGTCTATGAGACCTCGGGCGCGCAGCCGCTGCCCGCGCAGCAGCGCGTCGATTTCGCCGCCATGGCGCTGGGCGCCGGCTACCGCAGCGCCGCAAGCTTCGCCGACGCGGAGGAATTCGATGCCGCGCTCGACGACCTGCTGGCCGCACCCGGCCCGATCCTGATCGAGCTGCGCACCCGCCCCGGCGGCAAATTTTTTGAGGCGCGGCCAACGCCGCGCGGGGCGATGCCGCGGCTGGCGCAGCTGTGGCCGCCGGTCGCGGCGCGGCTGAGGGAATAGGCAGCCAGTCTGCGCAACGCAGAGTAAAGTGCGTGTATGGGCGGCGCGTACTCGGACGCTGAGCTTGAGCAGTTGATGGCGGACCTTGAGTCCGAGCTTGTGGAGCGGAAAGAGTCGCTGCGGGGGGATGCGCCGTCGCGAATTCGCGAAGCGGTGTGCGCATTCGCCAACGATCTGCCTGCACACAGACGGCCGGGGCTGGTGTTTGTCGGCGTGCGGGATGATGGAGTTCCGGCCAGTCTGCCAATCACCGATGAACTGCTCAGACAACTCGCCGACATCAAAGGCGACGGGAATATCGTGCCGCCGCCGACATTGTCAGTCCGCAAGGTGGCTCTTGACGCACGGGCGGTCGCGGTGATCATCGTTCAGCCGTCAGATTCCCCACCGGTGCGCTACCGCGGCCAAATATGGGTACGGGTGGGGCCGCGGCGCGCCACCGCGAGTGCACAGGATGAGCGGATACTCAACGAGCGGCGGCGCTCGCTGGACAGGCACTTCGATGCACTCCCCGTCCCTACCGCCGTGATCGACGATCTGGATATACACCGGTTCGAATCGGATTACCTGCCGCGAGCAGTCAGCCGAGATGCGCTTGAGTCGAACACCCGCAGCATCGAAGAACGGCTCGCCGCATTGAAGATGATCGCTTCGGTAGATGAACCTGTTCCAACAGTGACTGGACTGCTCGTATTGGGTAAACACCCGCAGGATTACCTGCCCGACGCCTATATCCAGTTTCTTCGCATCGGCGGTACGGAGTGGGGCGGCCCCGTGCTTGATGAAGGCCGCTGTGACGGCTCGATCGCTGATCAGCTCCGACACTTGGATGAGAAACTGATCAGCCATAATCGGACGGCCGTAGATTTTGCTTCTGGCCCATTGGAAACTCGCCGTTCCACATATCCTCCAGAAGCCTTACGACAACTCACTCGCAACGCCGTCATGCACCGCGTATATGAAGCCGCGAACAGTCAAGTTCTGACCTACTGGTTCGATAATCGTGTGGAGATCATCAGTCCTGGCGCCCCCTATGGCGGGATCAGCTCTGCAACTCTGGGCCAGCCCGGCCTGGTCGCCTACCGCAATCTCAACCTCGCCGAAGCGATGAAGGTGCTGGGGCTGGTGCAGCGGTTCGGTGCTGGCATCGCTACTGCAAGGCGGGAACTGGCAGCCAACGGCCAGCCGCCGCCGGAATTTCGCGTAGCAGCCGACCGAGTGTTTTGCACAGTGTGGGCTCAGCCATGACCACTTCCGTCCTCACCTTCTTCAACAACAAAGGCGGCGTCGGTAAGACATCACTCGTCTATCACATTGCCTGGATGATGGCCGAGATCGGCCATTCTGTTCTGGTCGTGGATCTCGATCCCCAGGCCAACCTGACTGCAGCCTTCCTGGATGAAGATGCGCTCGAGTGTTTGTGGGGAGATCCAACGCCTGAAGCAGCCGGCACGGTCTACCAATGCGTACAGCCGCTCACCCGAGTGGGCGACATCCGTGAACCCGAACTCGAATGGATCTCACCGGAGTTGCACTTGCTGCCGGGAGATTGGTCCCTGTCAAGTTTCGAAGATAATCTCGCCTCAGAATGGCCGAACTCCCTGGGCAGTGCGGATTTGTATCGTTCTTTTCGTGTGATCACGGCATTTTGGCAGATGATCCAAATGGGTGCCCGCCGCTGCGGTGCGGACCTCGTCTTGGTTGATGTAGGACCTAGTTTGGGCGCGATCAACCGCTCTGCCCTGATCGCTACTGACTTTGTTATTGTGCCGCTCGCGGCCGACTTGTTCTCGCTGCAAGGATTACGAAACCTCGGCCCGGCGCTGCGAAAATGGCGCGGCGAGTGGAGCAAGCGGCGGGAGCATTGGCCCGAGCCGGACTTTGAACTCCCCACTGGGGCGATGCGGCCGCTTGGCTATCTCATTCAACAGCCCGGCATCCGGCTCGACCGGCCAGTGCAAGCCTATGACCGCTGGATCAAGCGTATGCCCGGCGAGTACGCCCGCAGTATTCTCAGCGATAATTCGACAGAGCAGCCGCAGTGGTCCGAAGATTCGAATCGAATCGCTACGGTAAAGCACTACCGCAGTTTAATTCCCCTTGCCCAGGATGCGCGCAAGCCGATCTTTCACTTGGCTGCTGCGGATGGTGCGCGCGGCGGCCACGCTACGGCCGCTCTCGACGCCGGCAACGACTTCAAGCTGCTCGCGGAGGAAATCCTACGGCGGATGGAAGATGCAGACAGACAGATCGGGGGAACGCCCCCATAGGTATTAGGTTAGTGGTGTTCGCCCTCGAGCGCCGCCTCGGGCTCGGGCGCGCAGATGTTTTCCAGCGCTCCGATGCCGTCGATTTCGATCCGCACTAGATCGCCGGCGGCCAGCCAGGGCGGCGGCGTCATCGCTGCTGCGACGCCCGACGGCGTCCCGGTGGCGATCACATCGCCCGGCTCCAGCGTGAAGGCGGTGCTGAGGTACTCGACGATGTCGTAACAGTCGAAGATCAGGTGCTCGGTGTTGGAGTTCTGGCGCAGCTCGCCGTTGACGAACGTGCGAATGCCAAGCTTGTGCGGGTCGCCCAGCTCATCGCCGGTCACGATCAGCGGGCCGATCGGGCCGTGCGTGTCGAACGATTTGCCCATCGTGAACTGGCGCGTGCGGTTCTGCCAGTCGCGCACCGAGACGTCGTTGACGATCGTGTAGCCGGCGATCACGCCGGCGGCGTCCGCAGCGTTTACGTGGCGGCAGGTCTGGCCAATCACGATGCCCAGCTCGCCTTCGTAATCGACCGCCTTCGAGGCGAGCGGAATCTGAATCGCCCCGCCGGGGCGGTTCACGCATGAGACCTGCTTGGTGAAGATCGTCGGAAAGCGCGGCGTCTCCGCGCCGGTCTCGGCGATGTGGTCGGCGTAGTTCAGCCCCACGGCGAGGAACTTGCGCGGTTTCGGCACCGGCGCGAGCAGCTCCACCTCGCTCAGCGGGCGGCGGTTGCCGCCGCGCTCCACGGCCAGCTCCGCCATCACCCGCGCCTCCTCGCCGGCGGCGAGAAACTCGCACATATCGGTCGGTGCTTCGGGCTCGGCGAGAAAGAGGTCGACGACCTCATCGTCGATAACAATCCCGACCCGTTCGCGGTCTTCAAAAGCAAAGCTGGCCAAGCGCATCGGGCGCTCCTCTCATGCTGCTGCAGATTACCCCCGCGGCGCCGTCCGTCAGTCGGAGCGGGCCGCAATCGGGACCGTTCCAACGACATCCCCGCGCTCCCACTCGTCGATCGTCTCGGGCGCAATCTCGGTCAGCCGCGCCAACACCGCGCGGGTGTGCTCGCCGAGCGTCGGCGCGGGCTGATCGGCGCGCGGCCCCGGCCAGTTGCGGAAGCGGTAGGGCTGCAGCGGGTAGCGCTTGCGGCCGGCATGGCGGCGCTGCTGGGTGATGAAAAACCCGCGCGCCTGCAGATGCTCGTCCTCCAGCAGGTCGCGGCCGTGGTAGACGGCCGCGGCTGGGACGCCGGCGGCCTGCAGGCGCTGCATGATCTCGTTCGCCTCGCGCCCGCGCGTCCACTCCGCGATCGCTGCGTCCAGCTCCGTCAGCGTGCGCTGCCGCTGCGCCAGCGTGCGCCAGCGGCCGCCCGCCGCGGCCCACTCGGGGCGGCCGCAGACGGCAGCGAGGGCGGCGAACGCCGCATCGCTGGGGCAGGCGACGGCGACCCAGCGCCCGCTGCGGCAGAGATAGGTGTTATGCGGCGCCATGCGCGGGTGCGCGTTGCCCGTGCGGCCGGGGTCGCGCCCGCTGATCGCGAACGCGGTCAGCGCCTCGCCCAGATAGGCGGCGGCGGTCTCAGTCTGCGAGAGGTCGATATGGCAGCCGCCGGGGTGGCCGTCGGCCTGCAGACGGCGGCGGCGTTCGAGCGCCGAGAGCAGCGCCAGCGCGCCCATCACCCCGGCCAGCGGGTCGCCGCCGGTCGTGCCGGAGAAGATCGGCTGGTCGCCGGCGTAGCCGGTCAGGTGCGGCAGCCCCGACATCTGCTCGGTCGTATTGGCGAACGCCGTGTAATGCGTCCAGCTGCCGGTTAGCCCGAAGCCGGGCATCGAGAGCATGATCAGCGCAGGGTTGATCCCGCGCAGGGTCTCCCAATCGAGGCCGAAGTTGCCCATGACCCGCGGCGTGTAGTTCTCCACGATCACATCGGCCTCGCGCACCAGGCGGCGGATCACGTCCGCGCCGCGCGGGTCGGTCAGGTTCAGCGTGATCCCCTGCTTGTTGCGGTTGACCCAGTTGAAGGCGGGCGAGAGCTCCCAGAAGGCGTCATCGCCGTTCGATCCGCCGGCGGCGCGCCAGCCGTCGATCCGCTGCACCGATTCGACTTTGATCACATCCGCCCCGGCGTCGGCGCAGATCAGCGTTGTCATCGGGCCCGACATGAACATCGAGAGGTCGATCACGCGCAGCCCCTCGAGCGGCCGTTCGGGCGTCCCGCGCGCCGCTTCGGATTGCGGCGCTGGGGCGCTGCGCCAGGCGCGGCCGCTGCGGATCGCCTTGCTGTGTTCGCCGAGCAGCGGCGGGCGTCCGCCGCGGGGGCGCTCGGCGCCGAACCGCCAGGGCACGCCCGGCATCCGCACGCGGCCGGCGCGCGGATGCTCGAACTCGAAGATGTAGCCGCGTTCGCGGTGCGGGAGCAGATCCAGCACCTCCGCGAGGTTGGGCACCAGGCCGAACGGAATCCGCCAGGCCTGCGCCTCGTGGAAGACGTCGTCGGCGCTGCGGCCGCGGGTCAGCGCGGCCAACTCGCCGGCCAGCTGGCGCGAGTTCTCAGTGCGCCCCCAGGCGTCGGCAAACTTGGGGTCATCGATCAGCTCTGGGCGCCCGAAGAACTGGCACATCACCTCCCACTGCGCCTGTGTCAGCGTGTTCGCGCCGATATAGCCGTCGGCGGTCGGCAGAATGAACGAAGGCGCCGGCCCGATGTCAGCGCGGCGGACGCCGAGGTCGCCGCTGTAGTCGTAGCGCTGGGTGACGAGCAGCGCCATGTTGACGGCGGCTTCGAGCACGCTCACATCGACATGGTCGCCGCGGCCGCGCCTGCGCTGACCGTGCACCGCGATCAGCGTCGCTGTGGCGGCATAGGCGCCGGCCAGCGTCTCGGGCACCGAGCCGCCGAGCTGCAGCGGCTCGCGCTGCTCGCGCCCGCAGAGGTGCGCGAAGCCGCCAAGCGCGCAGGCTGTCAGATGGTTCCACTGCCAGTCGGCATAGGGGCCGTCGGAGCCGAAGCCGGTCACGGTGGTCAGAATCACGCTCGGGTTGAGCGCGCTGAGCTGGGCAAAGCCGAGCCCGCGCTCGGCCAGCCGCGGCTCCGTCTCGCCCGCGATCACCACCTGCGCCTCGGCGAGCAAGCGCTCGCGGACGGCGCGGTCAGCCGCGCTGTCGGGGTCCAGCACGATGCTGCGCTTGCTTGTGTTGGCGTAGAGGAACGGCGCGCTGGCTTCGCTGTCGACCGCGTTGCTGCTGGGGAACGGCCCGCGCCGCCGCGCCGCATCGCCGCCGGGCGGCTCGATCTTGATCACATCCGCCCCCAGATCGCCCAGCAGCTTGGCCGCGAAGGGCGCCGCCAGCCCCTCGCCGAGGTCAACGATCCGCAGTCCCGACAATGCGCTCGTACTCGGCAAGGCGCTCGTAGAGGCCGATGCCATGGTGTGCCTCCTGAACCTCTTGATCGGCCGAAGGCTAGCTGCAGCCGCTGCCGCGGTGCGGGGTGCGCTCAAGCGCCGGCGGCGCGGGCGATCAGGCCGGCTGCGCCGGCCAGCAGACACCAGGCCGCGAAGGGGGCGAGCGAGCGCGAGCGCACTAGCCAGAGCAGCGCGCGGATCGCGGCCAGCGCGGCCAGGCAGGCCGCCGCCGCGCCGATGACCAGATGCTCAACCGGGCTCGCCGCGCCGTGCTCCAGCACGGCCCGAACGGCCAGCGCAGCGGCCCCGGCGAGCGCCGGCAGGGCGAGCCAGAAGGCGAAGCGGGTTGCTGCCCCGCGGCTGTGCCCGAGCGAGACGGCAGCCGCGATGCATATCCCCGAGCGGGAGACACCGGGCAGCGCCGCAAGCGCCTGGGCGGCCCCGATCAGAGCGGCGCGGGTTGGCGTCAGCGCAGCGAGCGATTCCGCGCCGCCGCGCCGCGCGCGCCGTTCAGCGGCGGCGATCAGCACGCCGGTGGCGAGCAGAAACGCCGCCGCCGCGGTTGGCCCGCGCAGCTCGGATTCGAGCGCTTCGTAGAGCGGCGCCCCGATCACCGCCAGCGGCAGCGTGGCAATGAAGCCCAGACCAATGAGCCGCCTCGGCGTCAGCGCATCGACGCGCGGCGCATTGCGCCGCAGCCCGCCCAGCACGGCGGCGATTTCACGCCGAAACGCCCAGATGATCGCCAGCAGCGTGCCGCCGTGCACCGCGGCATCGAAATCGAGCCCCGGGTCGTCCCAGCCGAACAGCCAGCGCGCCAGCGCGAGATGCCCGCTGCTGCTGATTGGCAGAAACTCGGTGAGGCCCTGGATCAGCGCCAGGATGATGACTTCGAGGATCGACACGCAGCCTATGATCCCCCGCAGCCGCCCCGCGGCAGCATAGGATGTCGCGGCCGATCGGCGGCAACAGGGCAGCAGGAGGCAGCAGGAGGGCCGTCATGGAGATCACCGAAGTCATCCGCACGACGTTTGCAGCGCGCGAGTTCACCGACGACCCAGTGCCCGATGCGGCGCTCGCACGCATCCTGGAGCACGCCCGCTTCGCGCCCAGCGGCGGCAACCGCCAGGGCTGGCATGTGATCATCGTGCGCGACGCCGAGACGCGGGCGCAGATCGCCGAATGCGCGCAGCGCCCCGCGCGCCGCTACGTCGCCATGCAGCGCGCCGGCGAAGGCCCCTGGAACGCGGCCTTCCCCTCGTCCGTGACCGATGAATCAGCCGCCGCCGTCCGCGTGCCCGGCCTCCTCACTGGCCCCTATGTCAACGCGCCCGTGCTGCTCGCGATCTGCGTCGACCTCGGCGTCGTCGCTTCCGTCGATAAGGAGCTCGACCGCGTCGGCGTGATCTCCGGCGCGTCGATCTACCCGTTCGTCTGGAGCATCCTGCTGATGGCGCGCAACGAAGGCTTCGGCGGCACGCTGACGACGATCCCGATCGCCGAAGAGCCGCGCCTCAAGGAGCTGCTCAACCTGCCCGACCACTACGCCGTCTGCGCTTTCCTCCCCATCGGCAAGCCGGTCCAGCAGCTCACGCGCCTCAAGCGCGGCCCGGTCGAGGGGTTTACGACGATCGATCGGTTCGACGGCGAGGCCTTCGGCGCGGAGTAGGCGCGCCCAGAGCGGCTGGAGGCGCCCAGCCGTTTCCCGTTCGCCTATTTCGGACGAAACCACCAGAACCGCCGGCGCGGGAGTCAGCGGGCAGCGATGATTTGGTCGAGTTCCTGCTTCAGCCGCGGCAGGATTTCCTCGTAGGAGTAGTGCCCCAGCGACTCCTCGCCGCGCTTGAGGTTGACCGCTGCCGGGCCGCACCACAGACCCAGATCTGCGTCGTCTGTCTCGCCCGGGCCGTTCACGCGGCAGCCCATCACGGCGATCGTGATGTCGTGCTCCCGCGCGTACGCGGTCATCACTTTGACATCCTGCGCCAGCTCCACGAACTTCTCGTTCTCGACGCGCGAACAGGATGGGCAGGAGATGATGTTGAGGCCCTCGTCGAAGCGCGGCGGCACTGAGCGGAAGCGCCCCGCCTCGATATCGGCGAGAATTCGGCGGGCCGTCTCGATCTCCAGCCCCTTGTCGTCGAAGGGCACCGTCAGCGAGACGCGCACCGTGTCGCCGATCCCCTGCGAGATCAGCTGCTCGAAGGCCACGCGCGTCTTGATCACCCCTTCGGGCGGCATCCCGGCCTCGGTCACGCCCAGATGCAGCGGCACATCGGGGCGCTCCGCCGCGAAGCGGCGGTTGACCTGCACGACCTGCTTCCAATCGGAGTCCTTGAGCGAGACGACGTAGCGCTCGAAGCCCAGATCATCGAGCAGCGCGCAGTGCTCCGCCGCGCTGGCCACGATCGCCGAGACATGGTCGCGCGGATACCGCTCGAGCATCCGCGGGTCGATCGAGCCGCAGTTCACGCCGACTCGTATTGCACAGTCGTGCGCGGCGGCGGTCTCCGCGATCATGGCAACCTTCGCGGCCGCGCTCTTCTGCTTCTCGTGGTGGTGGAGGTGGCCGGGGTTGTAACGGATCTTGTCCACGTGCGGCGCCACCTCGCTGCAGAGGCGGTAGTTCTCCTGCAGATCGACAGAGAGCGGCGCGCTCGTCTGCTCCCGCACCTGAGCGAGCGCAGCCACGTCCTTGCGCGAATCGACCGCGACCCGCACCAGGTCCGCCCCCGCCCGCTCTAGCAGCTGCACCTGGCGAACGGTCGCTGCGACGTCCTGCGTACGGGTCGCAGCCATCGACTGAATGGCGATCGGATGGCCGTCTCCAATGGTGACGTTGCCGACCCGAACCGGGCGGGTGGGGTTGCGTGCGGCCACGGCGGCTCCTCAGCGGTGCTGGCGCGGGAGTGCTCCCGCGATCGCTTCACAGCTTCAGTGTCGCAGCGCGCGGAGCGCTCGTCATCCCCGCATAGGCTGGCCGGGTGCCGGCGGCCGCGATCTTTCTCACGCTGTTTCTCCTTTGCTGGGCTGTGCTGGGGGCGCTGGCCTGGATCGCGTTGAGCCTGCGGCGGCGCGCGGTCGGCGCACTGTTCGCGCTGCCGCCGGCGCTGCTCGGCGCGATCGGCGGCGGCGCGGCCGCGCCGCTGCTGGGGCTCGATACTGCGCTGGGCATCGGCGTCAGCATGATCACGGCGCTGGCCGGCGGCGCCGCACTCGCCGCGCTCGCCTACAGCGTCTGGGACCTGTTTGCGCTGGGCCGGCTGTTTCGCCCGCTTGCGCGCCGCCCGCGCTGCACAGAGCAGGGCGGCTCGATACAGTCGCAAGCGGAGCAGGCGCAGGCGGAGCGAGAACCATGCCAACACGAATGAGCGCGATGTTCGGCCGCACCCTGCGCGAGGCGCCGGCCGATGCCGACAGCGCCAACCACCAGCTGCTGCTGCGCGCCGGCCTGATCGTGCAGCTGGCCGCCGGGGTCTACTCGTTCATGCCGCCGGCCTGGCGCAGCCTGCGCAAGCTCGAGCAGATCATCCGCGAGGAGATGGAGGCCGCCGGCGCGCAGGAAATCCGCATGCCCGCGATGCAGCCGCTCGAACTCTGGCAGGAGACGGGCCGCGACCGCTCCTACGGCCCGGTGCTGTTCCAGCTGCGCGACCGCCGCGAACGCCCGATGGTGCTCGCGCCGACCCACGAAGAAGCCGTCACCGACCTCTTCCGCAAGACGGTGCAGTCCTACCGCGACCTGCCCCAGCGCGTCTTCCAGATGCAGACCAAGTTCCGCGATGAGCCGCGCCCGCGCGGCGGGCTGGTGCGGGTGCGCGAATTCATCATGAAAGACGCCTACTCCTTCGACGCCGACGACGAGGCGTTTCAGGCGACGTACCAAGCGATGGCGGACGCCTATCACAATGTGTATCGGCGCTGCGGCGTGCCTGTCGTGGCGGTGCAGGCCGATTCCGGCGCGATCGGCGGCAAGCAATCGGAAGAGTTCATCTATCTGACTGAGATCGGCGAGGACAACATCGCGCTCTGCCCCGCCTGCGGCTACGCGGCCAACCAGGAGCGCGCCGAGTTCGACCGCGGCCGCCCGCCCGCGCAGGCGGCCCTGCCCGCCGCGGAGGTAGCGACCCCCGGCATGGCCACGATCGACGATCTGAGCGGTTTCCTCGGCGTCGCGCCCAGCGCCACGGCCAAGGCGGCCTTTTTCCTTGTCGACGGCGAGCCGACGTTCGCTGTCATTCGCGGCGATCTCGAAGTGAACGAGCTGAAGCTGCTCAACGCGCTCGGCGCGCGCGAAGCGCGACCGCTGCTGCCGCACGAGGTCGAGGCGGCCGGCTGGGTGGCCGGCTACGCCTCCGCAGTGGGCGTCGACCCGGCCCGCGTCGTCGCCGACCCCAGCGCGGTCGACGCGCCCAACCTGGTCGGCGGCGCCAACCGCGAAGGCTTCCATTTGCGCAACCTCAACTACGGACGCGATTGGTCGGCCGCGGCGGTGGTCGATATCGGCCTCGCGCGCGCCGGCGACCCGTGCGCGGCATGCCCCGACGGCGGCCGGCTGGAGCTGCGGCGCGGCGTTGAGCTGGGCCACATCTTCCGCCTCGGCGAGGTCTACGCCGAACCGATGCAGGCCGCCTACCTCAACGCAGCCGGCGAGCGCGTCCTCCCCGTGATGGGCTGCTACGGGATCGGCCTGGAGCGGCTGCTGGCGGCGGTCGTGCAGGCCAACCACGATGAGCAGGGCATCGTCTGGCCGCCGACCGTCGCGCCCTACGACGTGCACATCGTGGCCATTGGCGCCGATCGGCCCGAGATCGCTGCAGCGCTCGAGCGCCTCGAGGCGGATCTCGAGGCGGCCGGCCTGTCCTGCATCAGCGACGACCGCGACGAACGCCCGGGCGTCAAGTTCAACGACGCTGACCTAATCGGCGTCCCGCTGCGGATCACGCTCGGCCCGCGCGGCCTGCGCGAGGGCCGAGTCGAGCTCAAGCCGCGCGCTCAGGCGCAGCCGCGCGATGTCTCCCTCGAGGCGGCGGCCTCCGTCGCACAGGATGCGCTCGCCGCGCTGAACGCCTGAGTCGGCCGCCCGCGCGGGTGTATGCTGGCCGCAAGCGGGCCGAAGGCGGCGCCCTGACCGGGTACACGCGATGAAAACTGACTTCCTCCTGGCGATCAAGCAACTGACGGCCGAGAAGGCGCTGAACGAAGACATCGTCTTCGACGCCGTCGAGCGCGGCATGGCCGCCGCCGTCAAGCGCGGCTACGAGCTGCCCGGCGCGGTCTCTGTCAAGATCGACCGCTACGACGGGGCGATGGATGTCTGGTCGGAGCGCGAAGTCGTCGAGATCGAGGAAGACATCGCCGACGAGGACCTGCAGATCGACCTGGATAGAGCGCGGCTGCTCGACGCCGGCGCAGTGATCGGCTCGGTGCTGCGCCAGCAGCACGAAGTGGAAGACGTCGGCGGCCGGATCGAGGCTCAGACAGCCAAGCAGGTCGTGCTGCAGGCCCTGCGCGAGGCGGAGCGGGACGCGATTTTCGCGGAATACTCCGGCCAGGAGGGCGGGATTGTCTCCGGCCTGGTGCAGCGTGTGGACGCACACCAGGTGATCGTTGATCTGGGCCGCGCCGAAGCGGTGCTGCCGGGCAGCGAACAGGTGCGGATGGAGCATTACCGCAGCGGTCAGCGCGTCAAGGCGCTGATGATCGAGGTTTTGCAGGCCAACAAGGGGCCGCAGATTGTGATCTCGCGGCGGCGCCCCGAGTTCGTGCGGCGGCTGTTTGAGATCGAGGTGCCGGAGATCGCCCGCGGACTGGTCGAGATTCGGGCCGTCGCGCGCGAAGCGGGCCACCGCACCAAAATCGCTGTCTTCTCGCGCCAGGAGGGCCTCGATCCGATCGGCGCCTGCGTCGGCATGCGCGCCATCCGCATCCAGAACGTCGTCAACGAGCTCGGCGGCGAGCGGATCGATGTCGTGCAGTGGGATCCAGACCCGCGCGCCTTCGTGGAGCACGCGCTCAGCCCCGCACAGACGCTGGCCGTGCGGATCGTCGCCGACACCCGCACCGCCGAAGTCGCCGTGCCCGACCAGCAGCTCAGTCTCGCGATCGGCCGCGAAGGCCAGAACGCCAAGCTGGCCGCGCGGCTCTCCGGGTTCCGCATCGACATCAAACCGCAAACCGTGGCCGAAAAGATGCGCGGCGAAGGCCGCGGCGCGTTCGCCCCGCAGGAAGAACTGAAGATCGCGCCGGAGCCGGAGGCGCCGCCGCGCCCGCTCAGCGCCGCCCCCGCGGTGGTCGAAGAAGCGGCGCCGGCGCCGGCCGAAGAGCCCGCCCCGGAGCCGATCACCGAGCCCGCGCCGGCGGCCGAAGAAGAGCCCGAACCGGAGCCGGTGCTGGCCGCGACCGAGCTGCAGCCGGCCGCCTCCTCGCAGCCGGGCCAGATTCGTTTCGGCGAAGACGTGCTGCGGCGCGAGCCGGAGGAGCCGCGCCGCCGCCAGCGCCGCCGCCAGCGCTACGTCGAGACCGACGAAGGGCTCGACGACGACCCCTACGCAGATTACGAGGACGAGTTCTAGCCGTGCACTAACGGAGGAGCGCCGCGGGCTTCCTCGGCCGGCGCTCGCCGCATCGAGGGAGTGAAGGCCCGTGTCGTCTCCAGCCCAGCCCTCCGCGCCGCGCCGCCCGCAGCGTTGCTGTGTAGTCTGCCGGCGCACGGCCGCCAAAGCCGAGCTGGGCCGCATTGTGCGGACGCCGGCCGGCGCCCTGGCGCTCGGCGCGGCCGATGGGCGCGGGGCCTATGTCTGCCGCGGCCAGTGCGCCGCCGCGCTGGCCGCCGACCCGCGTCCGCTCGCGCGGGCCCTGCGCACGCCGATCAGCCAACCATTGCTCGATCTAGTTTCCCGTGTCTACGGACCCGGGCGGGAGGCCGCATGACGACGCAGCAGCACGCTTCGCGCTCCATCCAGATCCCGCGCACGCTGACCGTGCGCGAGCTGGCCGAGCTGCTCGGCGATACGCCGGTGGCAGTGATCAAAACGCTGATGGTCAACGGCGTGATGGCCGATGTCAGCAAGACGCTGGACTACAACACGGCCGCCGTGGTGGCGCTCGATCACGGCTTCGAGCCGCAGGAGCAGGGCGACGTGATCGCCGAACCGGAGGCGCCTTCGACGCTGGAGATTCTCGGCACCGCCGGCGCTGAGGACGAGGAAGATGCGGCCGCGCTGCGGCCGCGGCCGCCGGTGATCGCCGTGCTCGGCCACGTGGACCACGGCAAAACCAGTCTGCTCGACGCGATTCGCCAGTCCAACGTGGCCGCCGGCGAGGCCGGGGGGATCACCCAGCGCGTCGGCGCCTACCAGGCCGAGGCCGGCGGGCGGCTGCTCACCTTCATCGACACCCCGGGCCACGAGGCCTTCACCGAAATGCGCGCGCGCGGAGCCAACGCGACCGATATCGCCGTGCTGGTTGTGGCCGCCAACGACGGCGTCATGCCGCAAACGCGCGAAGCGATCGACCACATTCAGGCCGCCGATGTGCCCATGGTGGTGGCGCTGAACAAGATCGACCTGGAGAACATCAACCCCGATCGGGTCAAGGCCGCGCTGGCCGATGCGAACGTGCAGATCGAGGAGTACGGCGGCGAAATCCCGCTGGTGCCCGTGTCGGCGACGCGCGGCGACGGGCTCGACGACCTGCTCGACACGCTTGGCCTCGTGGCCGATATCAGCAGCTTCGAAGCCAATCCTGAGCGCCCCGCCGAGGGCGTCGTGATCGAGGCCGAGCTCGACCGCCGCCAGGGTCCGCGCACCACCTTGCTGGTGCAGCGCGGCACGCTCCGGCAGGGCGATGCGCTGCTTGTCGGCCACACGTGGGGCCGAATCAAAGCGATGACCGACTTCGCGGGCAAACGCATCCGCGAGGCCGGCCCTTCGGCGCCGGTGGTTGTGCTGGGCTTGCAGGACGTGGCCAACGCCGGCGACGCCTTCCGCGCCGCCGCCAGCGACCGCGAAGCCAAGCGCATCTACGCGCAGACCAAACGCGAGCGCGAGGCGCGCGAGGCGCAGCTGCGCCACTCGGCCAGCCTCGACGCGCTGTTCGGCGAAATCTCGCGCGGCGGCGTCAGCTCGCTGAATCTGATTGTCAAGACCGATGTGGTCGGCAGCGTCGAGGCGCTGCGCGATTCGCTCGAACGGCTGAGCAACGAAGAGGTCGCCGTCAAGGTCATTCACGCCGCCGCCGGCGCGGTCTCCGGCAGCGATGTCAACCTCGCCCTCGCCTCGGAAGGGATCGTGATCGCTTTCAACTGCCAGGTTGAGCCGGGCGCCGCGCGGCTGGCCGATACCGAAGGTGTCGAGATCCGCAGCTACGATGTGATCTACCAGGTGATCGAAGAGGTCGAGGCGGCGATCACGGGCATGCTCCAGCCGGTCGAGATGCAAGTCGTCGACGCCCACGCCGAAGTGCTGCAAGTCTTCCCGATCCGCGGCATCGGCCGGGTGGCCGGCTCGCGGGTGCTCGATGGGACGATCCAGCGCGGCGCGCAGGTGCACGTCTACCGCCGCGGCGAGCTGATCGCGGACAGCCAAATCAGCAGCCTGCGGCGCTTTCAGGATGATGTGCAGACGGTCGAAGCCGGCCAGGAGTGCGGCATCGCGCTCAGCAGCTTCGACGATTTCGCGGCCGCCGACCAGCTCGAGTTCTACCACATCGAGACGCAGTCGCGGGTCTCCTCGGGCGGCCAGATCCGCGCGGCCGCACGCTGACGGAGGCGGCCCCAATGACCGATCGCATGGCGCGGGTGAACGACCTGCTGCGCGACACCGTCGCCGAGGTGGTGGCCGGCGAGCTCAAGGACCCGCGCCTCGATGTGCCGCTGCTGAGCGTGACCGAAGTGCGCGCGAGCCGCGACCTGCGCTATGCGCGCGCACTCGTCTCCGTGATGACCGAACCGAACGACCCCGCCGAGCAGCAGGCAGCCTCGCTGCAGGATGCGCTTGCCGCCCTGCGCAGCGCTGAGCCGTTTGTCCATCGGATGCTGCGCAAGCGCCTGCGGATGAAGCGCATCCCGATCATCGAGTTTCAGCGCGACGAACGGATCGCAATCTCGGCCGAGGTCAACCAACGGCTGCGCCGGCTGATCGCGGCGGATACCGCAGCGGGCAGCGCTGAAACTGGGGAGGCTGCGTCCGCGTGAGCGGCGCAGAAGCGGACCGCGGGCCCGCCCCGGCGGCGCACGGCCGCCGCCGAGGCGGCCGCCGGCGCCGCAGCAGGCGCGGCGAGCCGAACCATCCCGGCGCGATCTTCCTGGTCGACAAACCGAGCGGCCCAACCTCGCACGACGTCGTGCGCGACGTGCGGCGCTGGACCGATCTGCGCCGCGTTGGCCACGGCGGCACGCTGGACCCGTTGGCGACCGGGCTGCTGCCGATCTTCGTCGGCGCGGCCACACGGCTGAACGAGTATCTCGCCGCCTACGCCAAATCCTACGAAGCGACCGTGCTGCTGGGCGCCAGCACCGACACCGACGACAGCGAGGGCGCGGTGATCGCAACCGCCGATGTGCCCGGCTTGACGCGCGCTGATCTGGAGGCGGAGCTGGCCGCGTTTCGCGGCGTAATCTCGCAGGCGCCGCCGCGCTACAGCGCGGTCAAGGTGGGCGGCGTCGCGGCGCACCGCGCCGCCCGCGCCGGCGAGCCGCTCGAAATCGAGCCGCGCACCGTCACGATCCACGAAATCGAGCTGCTCGAGCTCGAACTGCCGCTGCTGCGCATTGCGATGCGGGTCAGCACCGGCACCTACGTGCGCGCCGTCGCGCGCGACCTCGGCCTCGCGCTGGGCTGCGGCGCCCACGTCACGCAGATGCGCCGCACCCAGATCGGCGCGCTCAGCACGGCCGACGCGCACACGACGAGTGCCTTGGAAGCGGCCGCCCAGGACGGGCGCATCTGGTCGCTGGCCGAGTCGCCCGCGCGGCTGTTCGGCGATTGGCCGCAGTTCGATCTGGGCCGTGAACAGCTGGCCCGGATTCGCCGCGGCCAGCCGATCCGCGCCCGCCCCAGCCCCAACCACAGCCGCGCCCTCGCGCTCGACAGCACCGGCGCCGTCGTCGCTGTGCTGCACGATGATCCACTGGCGCCGGGCAGCTGGAAACCAGAGAAGGTGCTGCGGCCGGCCTAGTGTCTGTTCACCCGCTGCGGGTGGAAAACAGAAACGCGACCGACTCGCGCTCGGCGCGCACCGAATAGGTCGCGCCGGCCGGCAGCAGCACACCCTCGCCCTGCGCCAGCACCGCGTCGTCATCGACCACGCCGATGTGCATCGCGCCTTCCACGACGATCAGCGCCGAGGGCGAGGCGGTCGAGCGGTTCAGCAGCGTGCGGCCCGCCTGCAGACGGATCCCCTCAGCGTTGAGCTCGGCGCTGCGCTGCGAGAGCCCCGTTTGCGGAATCGCTTCGGCGCGGATCCGCTGCAGCGGCACGGCGCTCAGGCGATCCCCTGCGCGGCCAGGTAATCGATCAGCTCCCGCACTGTGCGAATCTCGGCCGCGTCTTCTTCGGGAATTTCAATCATGTTGTCGTCGGTCGAGAACTCCTCCTCGATCGCAATCGTCAGATCGACGATATCGAGCGAGTCAGCGTCGAGATCGTCGACCAGGTGAGCCTCGGTGGTGACCTTTGCGAGCGGCTGGCGCAGCTGATCGGCGATCAGTTGCTGGACGCGTTCCTGGACACTGCTCATGAGCGCTCCCCGGCGGGATGAGTGCAGCGAGAACCCGCCTTGACCGGCCTTGAGAGGTTATCCACTGACGCGCGCGAGCGCGACCACGCCGTTCTGCCCGCCGAAGCCGAAACCGTTGACCAGCGCGGCGCGCAGCGCGGCCGCGCGCGCGCGCTGCGGCACGTAATCGAGGTCGCAATCGGGGTCCGCGTGTTCATGGTTGATCGTCGGCGGCAGGATCCCGTGGTAGAGCGCCAGCGCCGCGGCCGCGCCCGAGAGCGCGCCGGCCGCGCCCATCAGGTGCCCCGTCATGCTCTTCGGCGAGCTGACTGCGAGCCGGTCGGCGTGTGCGCCGAATACATCGCGAATCGCGCGCGTCTCGATCGCGTCGTTCAGCGCGGTACCGGTGCCGTGCGCGCAGATGTAGTCGATGTCTTGCGGCTGCAGGCCGGAGTTGCGCAGCGCAGCCCGCATCGCCCGTGCCGCGCCCTCGCCCTGCGGGTCCGGCGCGGTGATGTGAAAGGCGTCTGCAGTGCGCCCACCGCCGAGCACCTCGGCGTAGATCCGCGCGCCGCGCGCGCGCGCCTGTTCGAGCGTTTCGAGGATGCAGACGACCGCGCCCTCGCCGAAGACGAAGCCGTCGCGGTCGCGGTCGAAAGGGCGCGAGGCGCGCGTCGGCTCGTCGTTGCGCCGCGAGAGCGCCTGCATGTTGGCCAGGCCGGCGATTCCCAGCGGCGAGACGTTCGATTCGGTGCCGCCGGCCAGGACCAGCTCCGCCTCGCCGCCGAGCAGCAGCTGGCGGCCGTCGATGAAGGCGTAGATGCTGCTCGCGCAGGCTGCCAGGGAGGTGATCGCGGGGCCGCGCAGCCCGAGCTGGATCGAAACCTGGCAGGAGGCCATGTTGCCGGCCATCATCGGCACGAAGAGCGCCGAGACGCGGCCCGGGCCGCGATCGTTGAGCACATGCGATTGGTCGGCGATCGTCGTCACGCCGCCGCCGCCGGTGTTGATCACCGTGGCGACGCGCTCGGAGTCGTGCTGCGCCAGCTCCAGCCCGGCGTCGGCGGCGGCCAGCCGTGCGGCGGCCACCGCGAGCTGCGCGAAGCGCGCCATCCGCCGCGCCGCCTTGGCCGCCATGAAATCGGTCGGGTCGAACTCCGGGATGTCGGCGGCGATCTGCACCTTCAGCCCCGCTTCGGCCAGATCAGGCACGCGGCGCACACCCGAGCGCCCCTCGCGCAGCGACTCCCAGAAGGCCTCCACGCCGATCCCAATCGGCGTCACCGGGCCGATCCCGGTGATCACGACCCGCCGGCTGTCCTGCTGGTCGGCGCGCTGGTCGGAGTGGTTCATTCGCGGTAGCGCTTGAGCAGCACGGCGGCGTTGTGGCCGCCCAGGCCGACGGAGATGGAGAGCGCGGCCTCGCTCTCGAGCGCGCGCGCCTGGTTGGGGATGCAGTCGAGATCGCAGTCCGGGTCCGGCGTTTCGTAGTTGAGCGTCGGCGGCGCGATCCCGCGGTCCAGCACCAGCGCGCAGACGATCACTTCGAGCGCTCCGCTGGCGCCCATCATGTGGCCGGTGGCCGGCTTGATCGAGGAGATCGCCAGGTCTGCCGCGTGCGCGCCGAAGAGTCGTTTGATCGCGGTGGTTTCGACCCGGTCGCCGAGCTTGGTGCCGGTCCCGTGCGTGCTGATGTAGCCGACCTGCGCGGCATCGAGCTGCGATTCGTTGAGCGCCTGCTCAACAGCGACCATCAGCCCCAGCCCGTCGCCGTCGGGCTGGGCCATGTCGTGCGCGTCGTTGGCGCTGCCGCCGCCGGCCAGCTCGGCGTAGATATGCGCGCCGCGCGCGCGGGCGTGCTCGAGCTCCTCGATCATCAGCGCCGCCGCGCCCTCGCCGGGCACGAAGCCGTTGCGGTGCAGATCGTAGGGGCGGCAGGAGGCGGTGAGCGGCTCGGCCGGCACGGCCAGCACGCCCATCCGTTCAAAGCAGGCGTGAAAGAGCGGCAGAATGATCGCTTCCGAGCCGCCCACGAGCAGCGCATCGGCGCGCCCGGCGCCGATCTGCAGCATCCCGTCGGCGACGGCGTTGGCGCCCGTCGCGCAGGCCGATGTCGGCGAGTAGTTGGGTCCGGCCGCGCCGGCCGCGATCGCGATGTGCCCGCTGGCGGCGTCGGCGATCAGGTTGGGCATCGCAAACGGCGAGACGCGCCGCGCGCCGCGGCTCTGCATCACCTGTTCCCAGTGCAGCACCAGCTGCATCCCGCCCCCGCCGCTGCCGAAGATCACGCCCACGCGGTCGCGGTTGTCTTCGCCGATCTCCAGGCCGGAGTCGTTCAGCGCTTCGAGCGCGGCAGTCAGGCCGTACTGCACGTTGCGGTCCATGTGCCGCAGCGTCTTGGCGTCGGGCAGCACCGCCTCGGGATCAAAGCCGCGCACTTCGGCAGCCAGCGGGATGCGGATACCGAACGCCTCAGGCTCGAAGCGCTCGAGCCGCCCGACCCCGCTCGCACCGCCGACCAGTGCATCCCAGGTCGCGGGCATGCTGTTGCCGACAGGGGTGACGGCGCCGAGGCCGGTGATCACAGTGCGCCGCATCGCGCTCAGCCCGATGCGCCCGCGGACAGCGTCTGCGGCGCGGTCACTTGGGGATCCCGTCGCTCTTGTCGGGGTAATCGCGCGTGCTCAGCCCGGCGTCGTCGTCGGATAGGGGGAAGGTCCATGAGGAGCGCGAGATGCGCCGCACCAGCTTCGAGAGCACATCGCCCGGCCCGGCCTCGACGAACAGGGTGGAGCCCTGCGCGGCCATCGTTTTGACCGCGGTCTGCCACTGCACCGGCGCGGTCAGCGCATCGGAGAGCTCGTGCACCAGCTGGCCGCGCTGGTGCATCAGCCCGCCGCTGATGTTGCTCACGACCGGTACGATCGGGTCGCGCCACTTGACCGCGTGTACAGCGTGGCGGAACTGCGCCTGAGCGTCTGCCATCAGCGGCGAGTGCGAGGCGATCGAGATCGGCAGGCGCACGACGCGGCGCGCGCCGTGGTCCTCGGCCAGCCGCATGAGGCGGCGCAGCGGGGCGACATCGCCGGAGACGACCGTCTGCCCCGGGCAGTTGTCGTTGGCGACCACGATCGTGCCGTCGTTCGCGGCTTCGCCGAGCAGCCCGCGCAGCACCCGATCGCGCAGGCCGATGATCGAGGCCATCCCGCCCGGCCGGCGCAGGTTCGCCTCGCGCATCAGCTCGCCGCGGCGGCGGACCAGCTGCAGCGCTTCATCGAAGTCCAGCGCGTGGGCGGAGAGCATCGCCGTGATCTGGCCCATGCTGTGCCCGGAGACGACGGTTGGCGAGAGGCGGCGGCCGGCTGCGCTCCACTTGCCGCGCAGCGCCTCGAGCCAGGCCACGCTGGCCACGAAGATCGCCGGCTGCGAATGCTCGGTCTCGTTCAGATCGGCGGCCGGGCCGCGCTCGATCAGCTCCAGCAGGTCGTAGCCGAGAATCTGGTTGGCGCGCTGGAACCAGCGCTCGGACTCGGGATAGACGTCGAGCACCTTGCCGGCCATGCCGACCGATTGGGAGCCCTGGCCGGGAAAGACGATCGCGTATTCCTCGCCTTCCGCGGCACTCGCCGCAGCTCCTGCTTGGGTGTCCATGATTGCTCCCGGGTCATTGCTGAATCGGCGTGGTCTGCACCGACCGCTCTGACAATGCTCCAGCGATTGTATCGTCAGCGCGGCCGGCGTGAGCGGGCGGCGGCTACGACATGACGAGGCCGCCGTCGACGTGCAGCACCTGGCCGGTGATGTAGCGCGCGCCCTCGCCGGCCAGGAACGCGACCAGCGGCGCGACGTCTTGCGGCTCTCCCAGACGCTCGAGCGGCACCTGGCTGAGCACGGCTTCGATCTGTTCCTGCGTCAGGCCGGCGGTGATATCGGTCTGGATGAAGCCCGGCGCAACCAGATTGACGGTGATCGCGCGGCTGCCCAGCTCTTTGGCCAAAGAGCGGGTCATGCCGGCCAAGCCGGCCTTCGCAGCGGCGTAGTTGACCTGGCCCGGATTGCCCATCGTGCCGACCACCGAGCCGATCGTGATGATCCGCCCCCAGCGCGCGCGCACCATGCCGCGCAGGCAGGCGCGGGTGACCAGAAAGGCGCCGGTCAGGTCGGTCGCCAGCACCGCGGCCCAGTCTTCATCGCCCATCCGCAGCGCCAGCCTGTCGCGGGTGATGCCCGCGTTGTTGACCAGAATGGCGGGCCGGCCCAGTTCCGCGCCGACCTGCGCGACCATCGCCCGCACCGCGTGCGGGTCGGAGACGTCCGCCTGGATGGCCAGGCTGCGCCTCCCGAGCGCCGCGATCGCCGCCGCCGCTGAGGCGGCGGCCGCCGCTGATTGGGCGTAGTTTACGGCGACGTCGGCGCCGCGGGCAGCCAGCTCGAGCGCGATCGCGCGGCCAATCCCGCGCGAGGCGCCGGTGACCAGGGCGACGCGCCCGGATAGATCCTGGTGCGAAGGTGCATGTGGGCTGGGCTCTGCCACGCGGGGGCTCCGTCGGCGGCAAAGCTGGCCGCGCTGGCTCTCAGCGTATCAGCCGCGCGTGCGGGCGGTTCACGTGGATGTAACCTAAGCGCCCCCTGCCGGTGCGACAATTTCGCCGCCGTTCCCCCGGGGCGGCGAACCGGTCCCAGCGCGGTCAGCGCATACGGGCGAATCGGCGCGGGGCGCGCGGCCCCGCGCGGTTGATGAGGGGGTACCCATGGTCGATTCTGGCCACACGGCGTGGATTCTGACATCGGCGGCGCTCGTCCTGCTGATGACGCCCGGCCTCGCCTTCTTCTACAGCGGCCTGGTGCGCACCAAGAGCGCCGCCGCGACGATCATGCAGTCCTTCATCATGATCGGCGTCGTCACCGTCGTCTGGGTGCTGTGGGGCTACAGCCTCGCCTTCGGCCCCGATGTCGGCGGCTTCGTCGGCAGCCTCAGCAACTTCGGCCTGCGCGGCGTGAACGAAATCGGCAACTGGTCCGACGGGTTGCCCGACCTAGTCTTCATGGGCTTCCAGCTGATGTTCGCGATCATCACGCCGGCGCTGATCACCGGCGCGTTCGTGGAGCGCATCCGCTTCAGCGCGCTGCTGGTCTTCACGGTGCTCTGGGTGACGGTGATCTACGCGCCGCTCGCGCACTGGGTCTGGGGAGGCGGCTGGATCGCCAGCGAGATCGGCGCGGCCGACTTCGCCGGCGGCACAGTGGTGCACATCAACGCCGGCGCTGCGGCGCTGGCCGGCGCGCTCTTCGTGGGCCGCCGCCGCGACAGCGTTGCCGAGACTAGCCCGCACGATGTCTCCAAGGTTGTGCTCGGCGCCGGGCTGCTCTGGTTCGGCTGGTTCGGCTTCAACGCCGGCTCTGCGCTGGCCGCCGACGGCGGCGCCGCCAACGCCTTCGTGCAGACACAGATTTCGGCCGCCGCCGGCGCAGTTGCCTGGATGCTGCTCAGCTGGCGCTACACCGGCCAGCCCTCGATCGTGGGCGCCGCCACCGGCGCGGTCGCGGGCCTGGTCGCGATCACGCCCGCGGCCGGCTTCGTCGGCCTCTGGCCCATGACCGACGGCTATCTGGACTCGATGCCGGCGCTGCTGATCGGCGGGGGCGCCAGCGTGGCCGGCTTCTACGCCGTGCGCTTGCTGCACAACTGGCGCGACATGGACGACACGCTCGACGTCTTTGCCGTGCACGGCGTGGGCGGCATCTGGGGCGCGTTTGCCACGGGCCTGTTTGCGGTTGAGGCGGTCGGCGGCGTCAGCGGAGCGATCGAAGGCTCAGCCGATCTGCTGTGGCGTCAGATCGTCGGCATCCTGGCCGCGCTGGGCTGGTCGCTTGTGCTTTCGGCGGCGCTGTTCTGGCTGATTGGGCGCTTCATCCCGCTGCGCGTCGACGCCGAGGAAGAGCTGCTCGGCCTGGACCGCGGCAGCCACAACGAGCCCGCCTACGGCTTCGATGAGATCGGAGTCAGCTGGGCGGCGAGCGAAGAGAGCCGCGGCGAGCCGGTCACCGGCCTCGCGGCGCTGCGGAGGATCTGGTCATGAAAAAGATCGAAGCGATTATCCGCCCCGAGGCGCTGGAGACGGTCAAGCAGGCGCTGATCGGCATCGAAGTGACCGGCATGCACGCCGAAAACGTGGTCGGCCACGGGCACCAGGGCGGCCTCCGCCGCAGCGGCCGCGGGGGGCAGCCCTACACCGTCGACATGCTGCCGAAAGTCAAGCTGACGATCGTCGTCTCGAGCGATGAATGGCTCGAAAAGACGGTCGACACGATCATCGCCAACGCCCGCACCGGCGCGATCGGAGACGGCAAAATCTTCATCAGCGAAGTCGCAAACGCGATCCGCGTCCGCACCGGCGAGAGCGGCAACGATGTGCTCTAAGGGCGGCGCTGAGCGGGGCATCGTCAGGCGCTGAACCCCGCCGCGCCGCTTCCGCGCTCCCCTCGCCTGCGGAGGGAGCGCCCTCTCCCCTCTCCCCCGCTTGCGGGCGGAGAGGGTTCCGTGTCTCCGCCGCAGGCGGCGGTCGTCTGTTCTGGCGATCATGTTGACGGTCGTGTTGGCGATCATGTTGGCGGTATTGCGCTGGCGGTTAGCCTGCCCTCGTGCTCAATCATCTGCGCGTCCTCGACCTTTGCGATGAGCGCGGCGTGCTCGCCGGGCAGATGCTGGCGGACCTCGGCGCGGATGTGATTCAGGTCGAGCCGCCGTCCGGCTCCAGCGGGCGGCGGCTCGCGCCGTTCTTCGGCAGCGGCGCCGGCGAGGCTGAGCGCTCGATTTTCTGGTCGGCCTACACGCGCAACAAGCGCAGCGCGACCTGCGATCTGCGGCAGCCGGCCGGCCGCCGCCTGCTGCACCGCCTGCTCGCGACCACCGACATACTCTTCGAGTCGAGCGAGCCCGGCGCGATGGCCTCGCTGGGGCTCGGCTACGAGCAGCTGCGGGAGCAGTATCCGCGTCTGATCTACGCCTCGATCACGGCGTTCGGGCAAAGCGGGCCGAAATCCGGCTACCAGGCCGCCGATTTGGTGATCTGGGCGGCGGGCACGCCGCTGCTGATGAGCGGCGACGATGACCGCGCGCCGCTGCGCGTCTCCGTGCCGCAGTCCTGGTCGCACGCTGCGGCCGATGCAGCGGGCGGCGCGATGCTGGCGCTGCAGGCGCGCCACAGCAGCGGCCGCGGCCAGCATGTCGATGTCTCGGCGCAGGTCTCCGCCGCGCAGGCCACGCTCGGCCAAGTGCTCGCCTACTCGCTCGGCGCGCCCGAGCCGGAGCGCTACGCCGGCGGCGTCAAGGTGCGCGGGACCGCATTTCGCGGCACCACGGACGTCCGCGATGGCTGGATTGTGCTGATGCTCGCACCCGGCCCAGCGGTGGGCCACTTCGTCAACCACGCGGTGCGCTGGCTGATCGATGAGGGCCGCGTCGGCCCCGAGCTGGCCGCTGAAGATTTCGTCAGCTACCCCGACCGTCTGGCCGCCGGCGAGGCCGATCCCGAGCTGCTGCCGCGCCTGCAGCAGATCATGCAGCAGCATGTGCGGAGCAAGACCAAACGCGAGATGCTGGATGCGGCGATCGCCTACGACCTGCTGCTGGTGCCGGTGCTGGATATCGCCGATCTGGGCGCCAGCCGCCAGCTGGACGCGCGCGGTTTCTGGCGCAGCTTCGAGCTCGCCGAGCGCGGCGGCGGCGCGCGCAGCGTGCGCTTCCCCGGCGCGCCGCTGCAGGTTACGGTCGACGGCTCGCGGCAGCGCTGGGATGATCGCCCGCCGCCGACGCTGGGGCAGCACAACGACGAAATTTGGGCGGAGCTCGGCCTCAGCGCCGATCAGCTCGCCGATCTGCGGAGGGAGGGCGTGATCTGATGCCCGGCATCCTCGCCGATCTCAAAGTGCTCGACCTCTCCTGGATCGTCGCCGGCCCTACCGTCGGCCGCGCGCTGGCCGACTTCGGCGCCACCGTGATCCGCATCGAATCGGCGGCGCGCGTCGATACCGCGCGGGTTGTCGGCCCCTATCACGGCGATCTGCCCGGCATCGAGCATTCCGGCCTCTACAGCAACGTCAACGCCGGCAAGCTCGGCGCCGCGCTCGACCTGCGCATTCCGGAAGCGCGGGATGTGCTGCGCGATCTGGTCCGCTGGGCCGATCTGGTGTGCGAATCGTTCACCGCTGGAGTGCTCGAGAAGTGGGGCTTGCACTACGAGGCGCTGCGCCGCATCAAGCCCGATCTGATCATGCTCAGCAGCACGCTGCTCGGCCAGTACGGCCCTGAGCGCACAGTCTCAGGCTTTGGCACGCAGGGCGCCGGTATGGCCGGCGTGCTCGACCTGACCGGCTGGCCCGATAGGCCGCCGGCCGGGCCGTTCGGCCCCTACACCGACTATCCGGCGCCGCGCTTCGCGCTTGTCGGCGTCCTTGCCGCGCTCGAGCATCGGCGGCGCAGCGGCCAGGGCGTCCACATCGACCAGGCGCAGGCTGAGGCGACGCTGCAGTTCCTCGCGCCGGCGCTGATCGATCACGTCAACGGCGGCGCAACACTCAAGCGGCGCGGCAACGCTGACGCGCAGATGTCGCCGCACGGCGTCTATCCCTCGCAGCCCTCCGCCGGCCGCGATGAAGCGTGGGTCGCGATCGCGGTGCGGGGCAGCGCCGATTGGCGGCGCCTCGCCGAGCTGATCGGCGGCCTCGAGCAATCGCTCACGCTGGCCGAGCGGCGCGGGCAAGCGGGCCTGATCGACGCCGCGATTGAGCGCTGGACGGCGCAGCGCTCAGCACTCGAGGCTGAGCAAGCCTTGCAGGGCGTTGGCGTGCCCGCCCACGCTCTTTCCAGCAGCGAAGATGCGGCCCGCGACCCGCAGCTCGCGCACCGCAGCCACTTCCTGCGCCTGCCCCACCCGCTCCACGGCGAGACGGTCGTGGAAGCGCCACGCTATCAACTCTCCGAGACGCCCGGCGCCCCCGCCGCGCCCGCCCCCCAAGTCGGCCAGCACACCGAACAGGTGCTGCGCGAGATACTTGGTTACGACGCGGAGCGGATCGCCGCGTTGGCCGCTCTCGGAGCGCTGAGCTGAGGCCGTCCGGCGCGGGCTATCATTCCCGCACCGACCCGAACTTTTGCCCGAAAGAGCAAGCGTAGAGGGAACGCGGTGGCGCAGTATGGCTGAGAGCGACCCCTTTCTCACTTGCGGGCTCTATAGCGCCGCTGAGGCGGGGAAGATCAACGGGCTGCACCCCAACACGATCCACGCCTGGTTCCGCGGCCGCGGTGCTAACGCAGCAGAACGCCGCGCCGCCGCGCTCTTCGGCGACCGCCTGCGCGCTCCCGGCCAACCGCTGAGCCTCTCCTTCTTAGAGCTGGTCGAAACGTTCGTCGCCGCCCGCCTGCGGGAAGGCGGTGTCTCGCTGCAGCGCCTGCGCGGCGCGCGCGCCTGGGCGCTGCAAGAGCTCGGCGTCGACTACCCCTTTGCGGAAGAACGTTTCGGCAGCTATGGGGGCCGCGTCACGCACCGTTGCGCAGACGCCGATGCGAACGTGGAGGAAGGTGCCCTCCTCGCCGTCGACAGCGGCGGCGCCGAGTGAATGTTTGAACAGCTCGTGCAGGACGCGATCGAATGGATTGACTACGGTCCGGCGAGCGCTGCTGCCGATCTCTGCTGGGCGCGGCGCATCCACCCCTTCGGCCGCGCAGTGCCGCTGATGGTGGACCCGCGCTTTGCAGGCGGGCAGATCACCGTGATCGATCGCGGTGTAACTGCCGACGCGATTCGGAGCCGGTTGCAGCATTCATACTCAGTCGAATATATCGCGGACGATCTCGGCCTCAACCAGCAGATCGTCAGGCAGGCGGCCGAATTCCTGACCGCTGCTTGACGCTTTTCTTCGACGAAAACCGCGGATCAACGCTGAGGGCGGACGGCCGTTCGTCTATGTCACTAGCACTAGTCTGCGCGGCCGAGCCCGCCGCTTTGATCTGCGCCTCTAATCGGCCGCCATCCATTCGGCGATCCGTTCGCCGATCACCATGCTGGTGAAGTTGGTGTTGGCGCGGATCAGCGTTGGCATGATCGAGGCGTCGGCGACGCGCAGGCCGGCGATCCCGAAGACGCGGCCCTCGCTGTCGACAACGGCGCCCTCGGCCGGGCCGCGGCCCATCGCGCAGGTGCAGGTGGGGTGCGCCATGCTGGTGCAGGTGCGGTGAATCCAGGCGTCGAGCAGCTCGTTGTCGTTCGCCGTCGCCTCATCGAAGTCGACGGCGCCGTCGTGGTACTGCGCGAGCGCCGGCTGCTGGGCCAGCCGCCAAGCGAGCCGCGCGCCCTCGCGCAGCCGCCGCCGATCGTCCTCATTCTCGTCGAAACGCACGTCGATGCGCGGATGATCGCGGTAATCGGCGCTGGCCAGCGTGACGGCGCCGTAGGAGTTGGGCAGCTGCACGCCTGGTGCAATCGCAAAGACTGTGTCGAGATCGCTCAGCCCCGCGCTCAGATGCCCGAGCAGGTAGACCTGCATATCGTTGAACTCGCCGCCCTCCGCCGTGTAGCGCAGCAGCGCCTGGGTGAGCGGTTTGGTCGGGTCCGCGACGCCCGCGCGGGCGCGGAAGAGCATCGGTGTCATCGGGTGGTCCATCAGCCGCTTGCCGACGCCGGGCAGATCGGCGGCCGCCTCGATCCCCAGCGCCGCCAGCTCTTCGGCCGGGCCGACGCCCGAGCGGAGCAGGATTGCGGGGCTTTGAATCGCGCCGGCCGAGAGCACGATCTCGCGCCCGCGGACCGTTTGCAGTTCGCCGCCCGAGTCGACCCGCAGCCCCGTTGCGCGGCCGTCCTCGATCAGCACGCGGTCGACCAGGCAGCCGCTGCGCAGCGTCAGATTGAGCCGATGCCGCGCGCCCGCCAGGAAGCCGAGATTGGCTGACCAGCGCACCATGCCGCGGCGGTTCATCGCCAGCGGCGAGATCCCGCTGCTCTCTGGATCGTTCTGGTCGTTGGTCTGCTCGAAGCCGGCGGCGACGCAGGCGTCGTAGAAGCCGCGCTGCACGGGCTGCATTTCCTCACGCTTCCAGCGCAGCACTGGGATCGGCCCGCCTTGCCCGTGAAAGTCGCCGCCCTCGTCCTGGTCGTCCTCGAGCGCGCGGAAATAGGGCAGGCACTCGGCCCAGGACCAGCGCTCGTCGCCGCTCAGCTCCGCCCAGCGGTCGTAGTCGCCAGGCGCGCCGCGGATCGCAACGCCGGTGTTGATCGCCGAAGAGCCGCCGACCAGCTTGCCGCGCGGCATCGGCTGGACGCGGTCGGGCACGTAGGCGGCCGAGAAGCCCCAGTCGTGGCGCTCCACCGAGGGCTCGTGGATGCTCGCGACATCCTCGGGCAGCGCCTCGACGGTCGCGTAGTCCGGGCCGGCCTCCAGCAGCAGCACCGAGCGTGCTGGATCCTCGCTGAGCCGCGCGGCGAGCACCGCCCCCGCCGAGCCGGCGCCGACCACGATCACGTCGTATTCCATCGTTCTCTCCTGTCGAGCCTATCGAGCTTGCCGCTGCGGCGCCGCAACGCCGATCATGTTCGTATTCGCCGCCGGACGGCGGATCGGCAGCGTCGGCCGATTTGATATCAGCACCCAGATGACACCGGTCAGCGCGCCCAGACCAAGCACGGTGAAGGGGATCGCGTAGCTGCCGGTGGCATCGTACAAGACGGCTGAGAGAAACCCGCCGACCGTCATGAACGCGGACATCACGATCGACGACCAGCCCATAATCTGGCCGAAGCTGGAAGCTCCGAAGTAGTCGGCCCGCAGCGCCGTGATCAGCGGCGCTCTGGAACCCCAGGCCAAGCCGTTAATGATCGCGGCCAGCAGCACGGCTTCATACGACGCAGCAAAAGCCAATACGAGCGCGGCAGCGCAGTGGCCGAACATTGCCGGAATTAACAGCAGCCGTTTGGAGAACCGATCGCCGAGATAGCCCATCACGAGCTGACCGATCAGCTGGGAGAGGTTCATCACGGTGTACGCGATTCCGGCGTGCGTCAGCGTCAGCCCCTCAATATCGGTGACCAGGAGCGTGAAGTGGACGAATACGCCGGAAATCACCAGGAGCGGAGCGCCGTGCGCGAGCGCTAAGCCCCAAAATGCCCGCGTCCGCAGCGCGTCCCGCACCGTGAAATCGCGGTGGCGGTGCGGATTGGCGGCGGTTCGCAGCGGCGCTGATCCGTTCGGGGCGGTCTGCTCTTGCGGCTGTGTAGGGCCGCCATCCTTGACCAATCCGCGGTCTTCGGGGCGCCGCACAAACAAGGTGGCCAGCGTCTGGCCGACTGCGAACAGTACGAGGGCCGAAACCAAAGCGGCGTTGCGCCAGCCGATCTCCTGGATCATGTATCCCACCGGAGTTGCGAGAAACCCGCCGAGCGCGAACCCGGTGGACATGTAACCAAGCGCCCGCGAGCGCAGACGTTCGAACCAAGTCACGACCGCCACTGAGACGGTCATGAAGCCGCCCACCGAAGCGCCGAGCGCGACGACGAAGTAGAAGGCGATGAACGTGCCCTGGCTCCACAGGCGGGAGAACGCGAGCAGGCCCAGCGCGGTGGAGAGGATCCCGAGCCGCATCATCGTCTGCGGCCCGAAGCGATCGATCAGCCAGCCCTGGATCGGGCCGAGCACGCCTGATTCGATGCGGGTCAGCATGAAGGCCAGGCCGAACAGCGTCGCCGGCCAGAGGAACTCGACCTTGAGCTCAGCCACGTAGAAGTGGAAGGCGTGCATGATCAGCCCGCCCATGAGCATGTTGAGCACGATTCCTGCGCCCACGATGTACCAGCCGTAGAAGATGCTGGGGGCGCGAAATGGCAAGGCGTGTCCTCACGCTCGGGCGGGCGGCGCAGCGGCTGGGCGGGCAGGCGCGCAACTTTGCGAGTATACGAACGGCCCTGGATTGCACCGCGCCGCCCGCAGCTCTGTCATACTGCGCCGCAATTGCCGCCCGCAGGCGCGATCGCGCCCCTCAATTGGGAGGGGGCTGGGAGGGCTCCGATGGCCGACTCACCCGATTCGCAAGGCAGCCGCGCCGATGTCGACGCACTCGCACAGCGGCTTTCCAACTGGGGCCGCTGGGGCTCCGAAGATGAGCGCGGCGCGCTGAACTTCATCACGCCCGCGGTGACCGCGGCCGCCGCCGCGCTCGTCAGCGAAGGCGTGACCGTTTCCTGCGCGCTGGAGCTGGCCAAGACGCCGGCCGCCGACAACCCGACGCCGGTGGCGCACTTTATGACCGGCGCCGGCGATGTCAGCGGCCGCTCGGGCATCCGCGGGCTCGAAGCGACCGGCGACTACTTCGCGATCGCCCCGCACGGGATGGCCAACACGCACCTCGATGCGCTCTGCCACATTCTCGATCAGGGCAAGATGTACAACGGTTTCGAGGCCCGCGAGGTGCTCAGCACCGGCGCGCTGCGCAACGCGATCACGGCCGCCGAGGACGGGATCGCCAGCCGCGGCGTGCTGCTCGATATCGCGGCGCTGCACGGGCTGGACTGGTTGGAGCCGGGTGCGCCGATCACAGCGGCGGATCTGGAGGCCGCCGAGCAGCGCCAGTCTGTGCGGGTGCGCTCGGGCGACATCCTGCTGATTCGCACCGGCCGCGACAGCCGCCGCGAGGCCGAGGGCGCCTGGCCGCCCTTTGAGGGCATGGCCGGCCTCACGCTCGAGACGCTGCCCTGGATCCACGAGCGCGAAGTGGCGATCCTGGGCTGCGACGGCGTCTCCGACATGATCCCCTCGCATGTCGAGGGTTCGCCGCTGCCGATCCATCACGTGATCATCACCTACATGGGTGTGCACCTGATCGACAACGCGCGGCTCGGGCAGCTCGGCGCGGCCTGCGCCGCGCGCGGCCGCTGGGAGTTCCTGCTCACGATCGCGCCGCTGCGCCTAGCCGGCGGCACCGCCTCGCCGATCAACCCCATTGCGCTCTTCTGAGCGCGCCAGAACGGAGTGCCGCCATGACTGCCCCGCTGCCGCTCGAAGGAGCGCTCGTGCTCGACCTCGCCGATGAGCCGGCGGTCGCCGCGGGCCGCTATCTGGCCGACCTCGGCGCGCGCGTGATTCGGATCGAATCGGCGGACGGCGACCGCATCCGCCGCATCGGCCCTTGGGTGGAAGGCGAGCCGGGCATCGAACGCGCGCTGCGGCACCTGCTCTACAACCAGGGCAAAGAGTCGCTCGCGCTGGCGCTCGACAGCGCGGAGGCCTGGGATCTGATCGACCTACTCGCCGAGCAGGCCGACGTGGTGATCGGCCCGCTCGAAAAGTCGGAGCGCGCGCGCCGCAGCTTCGAGCGGCTGCAGCGCTGCGCGGAGCAGAACGCGCCCGGCGCGCCCAGCGTGATCGATATCGTGTTTCGCCGCGCCGCTCCGGAGCAGGCGGCGACCGATCTGATCGCGATGGCTGCGGGCAGCCAGCTGGTCTGCAACGGCTTCCCCGAGACCGCGCCCGACTACCCGGCCGGCAAGCTCGGCTACAAGCAGACCTCCTACTGCGCCGTGGCCGCCGCTGCAGCCTCGATCTGGCAGCGTTGGCGCGGCGGCGGCGCCGGCAGCAGCGTCGTCAGCATGCAGGAGGCGGTCGTCTCGACCATGATCCAGGCGGCCAACCAGAACCTCTACCGCTGGCACGGGATGGTCGCCGAGCGCGACGGGACGGGCGGGCTGAAGTACCCCGTGGTCGGCTCCGGCTTCGGTTCGTATGAACAGGGCGCGTTCGAGGACGGCGAGATCATCTTCATCGATACGCCCGGCGCGACATATCAGTGCCGCGATGGATCGTGGGTGACCTATCTGGGCAACCCAACCAGCACAGCCTGGGAAAACTTCCCGACCTGGTACGCCGAGGTAACCGGTGATCGGTCGCTGCTCAGCGATCCCTGGACATCGCAGGCCTACCGCGTCGCGCACCGCGACGAGATGCGGGAGTTCACGCGGCGTTTCTGCGCCGCGCAGGACCGCGCCGATCTGGTCCGCCGCGCGCAGGCGGAGGGCGACTTGGGGCTGCCGGTGCAGACGGCCTACGACCTCAGCGGCGACGAGCATCTGCACGCGCGCGGCTTCTTCCGCGCGGTCGAGCACCCTCAGCTCGGGCGCAGCATCACGCTGCCGCGCTCGCCCTACCGCTCGACGGCCTTCGAGCCGCCCGCCCGCCCCGCCCCCGCGCTCGGCGCCGACAGCGCCCAGGTGCTGAGCGAGATCGGCGGCCTCAGCGCGGATGCGATCAACACGCTGATCGACACCGGCGTCGTGCGCGGCAGCCGCCCGCCGCGCAGCGGCACCAACGGCGCGAACCGGGCCAACGGCAACAGCACCAACGGCGCCGGGCCCTCCGCAGCGGCGATCGCGGCCGCCGGCAGCGCCGACCCGCTGCCGCTGGCAGGCATACGAGTGCTCGATTTCTGCTGGATGGCGGCGGGCCCGCTGATCACCGAAATGTTGGCCAATCTCGGCGCGGATGTGATCAAAGTCGAATCCGCCTCGGGGCTCGACAGCGTGCGCGAGTTTTCGCATCCGCCGCGCGGCTTCACGATCGACACCGGCGCCTTCTTCAACGACACCAACACCGATAAGCGCAGCATCACGCTGAACCTGCACATGCCGCAGAGCCTCGAGCTGATCCGCGCGGTGCTGCCGCAGTTCGACATCGTGACCAATAACTTCGCGCCCGGCGCGATGGAGAAGTTCGGCCTGACCTACGATCAGCTGCGCGCGATCAAGCCGGACCTGATCTACGCCTCATTCCCTGTGATGGGCGCGTGGGGGCCGAACCGCGCCTGGCGCGGCATCGGCAACGGCGTGACCGGCCTTTCCGGCGTCGTGGGGCAGACAGGGCAGCCCGACCGCGCGCCGATCGGGCTCGGCTCGCTGCACACCGACTTCACCTTGGCCCCGATCGCCGCCTCGCAGATCATCGCCGCCCTGATTCAACGCGAACGCAGCGGCGAAGGGCAGGAGATCGAGATCGCGCAGTATGAGGCGGCCGTCCATCTGCTCGATACGGAGCTGGTCGACGCGCTGGTCAACGATGTCGATACGCCGCGGATCGGCAACCGCTCGGCCGAGTACGCGCCGCACGGGTTGTTTCCGGCCAGCGGCGATGACGAATGGGTAGCGGTGGCGGTGCGCAGCACGCGCGAGTGGCGCGAGCTCTGCGAGTTGATTGGCCGTCCCGATCTGGAGCAGCGCAGCGAGCTGCGCACGCTCGCCGGGCGCAAGGCCGCAGAGGACGAGATCGAGGCGGCCGTCGCCGTCTGGTCGGGCCAGCTCGACCCCTGGCGCGCCGCCAACCTGCTGCAGGCGCGCGGGATTCCCGCCTCGCCCGCCGAGACAGCGCGCGACCTGGTGCTCAACGACGACGGCCTGCAACCCTACTTCTTCCACTTCGAGCGCGGCGAGGTGCCGTTTATGATCCAGCACCAGCCGTTCACCTGGAACGGCGAACGGCTGGGCCGGCGCGGCTCGCCGCAGCTGGGCGAGCACAACGAAGAGGTCATCAAGGGCGAGTGGGGCGTCGACGATGAACGCTATATCGACCTACTGGTCGAGCGGGTGATCTTCTAGGAGGTATAGGCAGTAGGAACTGTTTCTTCTAGGAGCTGTTCGTGTCCGGCTGTTTGTACTGAGCTTTTACTGGGTCTGTCTACCCCGAGCCTACCGAACGTGAACAGGCCTTAGGACCCTAGGAACGTTGCGGGCGGCCCTGGCCGGGCGGGCCGGCGAACGCCTGGGCGACTTGGAGGAACTCCTCGGCCGCTGCGCCCCGCCAGCTGAGCTTGGTGTCGCGGTAGTGGATGCGCTGCGCGGCGACGCGGCAGAAGTCGCCGGCCTGGCCGCTGATCAGGTTGTGCGCGTCTTCGGGCCCGCGGCTCCAGGCTGCGCCCGAGGGCAGCAGCAGCTCGACGCGCAGCGGCTCGCTGTTCGGCGTTAGGCCGCGCGTCTGATAGGCGAACGCGCGGGTGATGAAGCCGAGATGGGCGACGTGGCGCAGGCGGTCGCTGTCGACCGGCGCGGTGCCGGCGCCGTCGAGCGCATCGAGGCCGTGGCTCCAGCATTCCATCAGCCGCGCTGTGGCGAAGGAGCGGGCGCTCATCGGCGGCCCGGCCCAGGGCAGCCGCGCCTTGGGGTCGAGCGGCTGCAGCGCGGCTGCCAGCCGCCCGCGCGCCGCCCGCCACCAATCGACCAGCTGCACGCGCGTCATGGAGCGCGCCCGGTCCTGCCGCTCGGAGCGCAGCCCGTCGTCCGAGCGCCCGCCGCCGTTGGGATACTGCGGCGCACCTGCCGCAACTGCGGCGGCGCTGTCGTCCACCTCTGCTAGGTGCGCAATCACATCGCGCACGAGCCAGCCCTCGCAGGGCGTAGGCCGCTCCCAGACGTCGTCCGCAGTCGGCGCAAGCGCCGCGTCGAGGTAGCGCTGCTCCGCAGCGAGATCGTCAAGCAGGTCGGACCAGTTGGACATGTTCTTCTTTTGCTTAGCTGCGAGGGCTCAGTCGCTTGTTCGAGTGACCTTACAACCGGCATTCCGCACTTCGATGAACCGATCGCCGTCGCGAATAATCAAGATCGATGGATCGGCTCCCTCTGGCAGCCCCGTCTTCAGTGACTCCGAGATATATGCCATATCTGAGACGCCGTCCCGGCCAACGGGGTTCTCTTTCGAGAGGACCCATATTTCACATCCGTATTCATCGTGCGCGGCCTCGACTTTGTACTCTCCTGGCCGGAAGAAGTCGATGCGTGCAATCGTGTAGTCGCCAACGTCGAGAATTCTGGCCTCCCCGCCTCCGCTGCAAGACAAAATGCAAAGGCTGACGAGGATGAGTGATGCGGCGAAGGCCGGTTGATACACGAAGCGTATGGACATGCTGCATCCTGCCTCTCCTGCCTGATGCGGGCCAGCCGCTACTCGCAGCTAATGCGCCAGTCTCCTGTTGCTTCCACTGAGAGCCAGGCCCGTCCGGCAAAGTCTTCCGAATCGTCGCGCAGCTCAAGCGAAAAACTGAACGCGGCCTCAGATTCCGGAAGCTCGTCCACGAGGATTCGTGTATCTCCTCGGTCGAACTGGAGCACTCGGAAATACAGAAACGGGCGCGGCGGGTCAATATGCGCCGAACACACGTAGATCCCTGTTGGCAGGTCGAAAAATGCAGGGCCCCAGTCACGCCCGCTTGCCGAGTGAGATGCGTTGTCCAGTTGGTCGCGCAGCTGCTCCGCGCGCGCTTCCCGCTGCTCCCTCTCGGCATCCGTCGGTATGCGCTCAATGTGCTGCGATCCCTCTGTGCACGCGGCGGACAATAGAGGGATGGTCAGTGCAACGATGACGGCGATGATTGTCAGACGCTGGTGCATGCGGCTATGCACCGCGGCCCCTGTTGTTCGATGTTGCGCATCGATCCGTTCGCGCCGGTGCCGCCTAGATCGGCTGCAGCTCCTGCATCAGCCAGGTCAGGCGCTCTTCGGAGAGGCCGGGCGCTTGGGTGACGCCTCGGCCGCTGCCGGGGTAGGCGAAGTTGCCCTGGCGGTCGCGATCCGAGCTGCGCGCGTATTGGCCGAGGCTGATGCGGCCGGCGTAGCCGAGATGCTCGCGCGCGTACTTGGGCAGGTTGTCCCAGGTCACGGCGTGGGCCATCTCGGCGGCGACCTCGAAGTTGACCGCCTCGAGCATTTTGTCCCACTCGCCGCGCAGCGACAGCTCGTGCAGCTGCATCCCGAGCGAGTCGAAGCCGTGCGCCTCGAAGATGTGGTGGTAGGTGCGGGTCGAGCCGTAGAACGAGATCGGCTGGCGCAGCGCGTCAATCGCCTGCTCGACTTCGGATTCGGTTTCGCCGAAGGCAGTGAAGCCGCCGACGGACACTTCGATCTCGTCGATGCTGCGGCCCGCCCGGTCGGCGCCTTTCTGCACCGAGGGCAGGACCGTGTCCAGCATCACCTTGTGGGTCATGAAGCCGTGCGGGCGCAGGCCGTCGGCGCAGGCGCCGGCGACTTGGGCCAGCAGCGGGCCGACGTTGGCGAGCGAGCTCTTGGGGTGCGGGTAGTCGATCGGGCCGGGGTCGAACATCGGCGTCATCAACGTGTAGGTGTAGTTGTCCGAGATGTATTCGGGCCGCTCGCCGGTCTGCCAGGAGTGCCAGACAGCGCGCATCATGCCGATGTAGTCCTCCATCCGCTTGGCCGGCGGCGACCAGCTGCCGCCGAAGCGGCGCACGTTGTGGCCTTTGACCTGGCTGCCGAGGCCGATGTTGATCCGCCCGCCGGAGAGCTGCTGCAAATCCCAGGCCGATTGGGCGAGGATCATCGGCGTGCGCGGGAAGGCGATCGTGACGCTGCTGGCGATTTCGACCCGCTCGCTGTGCTCGGCGGCCAGCGCCATCGCCAGCACCGAGTCGTGCTTCGTCTCGGGCGTCACGACGGCGTCGAAGCCGCGCGCTTCAGCTTTGCGGACCTGTTCGGGAATGCCGCCCAGCCAGCCGCCGCCAAAGCCGGTTTCGATCTTCATCAGGTCGTCCTTCCATCGCCGTTGTCCGAGTGGTCTGAGAGGGGGATCGAAGCGGGTTCGAGTGTACTGCTCCGCTGCTCGAGTTCGGCCCAGAGGCGGCGCTCGGGCTCAGCGGGCGCATACTCCACGGCCGCTTCGAGGCCGAGCGACATCACGGCGCGTTCGTCGGCGGTGTAGGCCGGCCAAGCGGGCAGCCCCTCCCAGTTGGGGTTGCCGTTCCTGGCGAAGGCCAGCCAGGTCTGCATCATCGTTTCGCTGAGCGCGGCCAGCGCGGGGCCTTCGCCGCAGAAGCGGCGCATGTTCTCGGCCTCGTAGGTGCCCCAGATGAAGGGAATGTCGAGCGAGTGGCAGGCGCCCAGCCTGCCGTCGTAGGCCGGCGAGGGATAGTCGAAGCGGTACGCCCAGACATCGGGCGTATGCGCGGACTGCGCCTCCGCTGTCTTGATCGCCGGGAGGCGGAACATCGCGTCGGTCATGACGGCGTTGTAGATGCTGACGGGGTCGGTCGGCTCGCCGCGCTCCGCCCGCGCCGTGCGGTAGCGCTCGAGCGCTTCGGCCGTGTGCGCGCCGAACTGCGGTGCGGCGGTGCTCAGCAGCGCCGCCTCATCGAAATCGGCGAAGGCTTCGTTGGTCGCGGTGAAGATCGCGAACTCGTCGCGCGTGTGGCCGATCAGCAGGGGCATGCCGCGGGTCTGGATGCCGGCCGCGATGCGCCATTCGGCGTCGAGCCCGAGCGCGTAGCCGTCGGCGGTTGGACCGAAGCGGGCCCCGCCGAGGCCGCCGCCGCTCAGCTCGAGTTGGTAGTCGAGGATCGCCGCGGCCGGTGCGGCGCGCAGCCGCTGCGGCTCGTCGACAGCGCGGAACTGCGTCAGGAACTGCTCGGTGACGCGGCGCGCCTCGCGCTTGGGGATCGTCGCGATCAGCGAGCCGCTCATCGGGATCGCCTTGTCGAACGCGCCGGCCGCTGCGGGCATGGCCATCAGATGGGCGATGTCGAAACCGCCGGCGGACTGCCCGAAGACGGTGACGTTGTTTGGGTCGCCGCCGAACGCCGCGATCTCGCTGCGGACCCAAAAGAGCGCGGCGATCTGGTCGAGCAGCCCCTCGTTGCCGTAGGCGCCGAGCACCGGGGCGTGCAGGAAGCCGAACGCGCCGAGCCGGTAGTTGAGCGTGACGACGACGACATCGCCGCCGAGCGCCAGGCGGCGTCCGTCGATGCGCGGCTGCGTGCCGGAGCCGACCACGTTGCCGCCGCCGTGGATCCAGACCATCACCGGCCGCTTCGCGTCGTCGAGCGCCGGCGTCCAGACGTTGAGGTAGAGGCAGTCCTCGCTGATCTCCTGGCTGGGGATGCCGATCAGGTCGCCGAGGTCGCCGGGCAGGGCGCGTTGGACGGCGGAGGGGCCGAACTCGGTCGCGCCGCGCACGCCGGACCACGGCTCAAGCGGCTCCGGCGGACGCCAGCGCAGCGGGCCGACGGGCGGTTTGGCGAACGGCACGCCGCGGAAGACAATGCAGCCCGCGTCCTCGGCGCCGCGCAGCGCACCCATCGTCGTGCTGGCCTGCGGAGCCATCTCGGCCTCCCTCTCTCGTCTCCTGCGCGCACCGCCGGCCGCTGCAGGCGCCTGGCTTCCGCCTGGATGCGACCGAGCGGCGCCGCGCCGCGGGCGCTCAGCCGTGCGGGCCGCAGCGGCCGGAAGCGGCGGTTGCCGCCGCCGCCCTGCTGCCCCGCCTCACTGCCGTTGGCATAGCATACGGCGCGCCGAGCATGATTAGCCCTCAAGGTTGGCAAGGTTGGCCTGGCTGCGCGGCGTGCAGAAAATGGGTGGGCGATGCCTGAGTACGAGACGTATGACCCCGCGGTGCACAACCGCTCGACGCCGCAAGAGCTGTTCGGCCCCGTCGTGAAGGTGGATGTGCTGGAGGAAGGCGGCATCCACCTGATCACGCTGAACCGCCCGCACCGGCTGAACGCGATCGGCGACGGCCTCGCGGAGGCGCTCTATGACGCGTTCGTGCAGTACCGCGATGATCCGCGCGCGCGCTGCGCAGTGCTGACGGGCGCCGGCCGCGCCTTCTGCGCCGGCGCGGACCTGATCAACACCGCCGAGGCGCGCGAAGCCGAGCGCGAGCGGCGCCCTGCCGCGGTTGCGCCGATCATGCGGCGCAAGAACCCCGTCCCGCTCTCGGAGTCGCTCAACCTCTGGAAGCCGACGATCGCCGCGATCAACGGTTGGGCGGTGGCCGGCGGCTTCATGTACGCGATGCAGTGCGACATTCGGATCATGTCCGAGGAGGCCCGCGTGGGCATCGCGGAGGCGCGTTGGAACATGGGCGGGGCCGGCTGGATGGCGCCGCTGACGCGCCAGATCGGGCTCGGCTCGGCGCTCGAGCTGACGCTCTGGGGCGACACCCAGTACGACGCGCGGCGCTGCTACGAGCTGGGCTGGGTGCAGCGCGTCGTGCCGCACGAACTGCTGCGCGAGACGGCGCTCGCCTACGCGCGGCGGATGCTCTATCTCGCCCCCGCGGCGGTGCGCAACATGAAGCAGGCGCTCTACCGCGGCTACTACATGGAGCCGCTCACCGCGCAGCAGTTCGGCGCCGCGCTCGAGCAGAATCTGCGCGGTATGAACGACTCGATCGAGGGGCCCAAAGCGTTCTCCGAAAAGCGCCGCCCGCAGTTCACAGATACATAAGCCGGCTCCGCCCGCGGCGCCTAACTACCATGCGCGCATGCGGGTGCGGATTCGCTGGCACGAAGCGGTTTCGGATTTTGGGCTCTCGATGCCTTGGTTCGGCTCGTGGCTGCTCGGCGCTGAGGGGCTCGAGGGCGAGTGGTTCCACGCGGGCCGCGGCGGCGCGCTGACGGAGCACGAAGCGCCGCCCGCTGCGACCGGCGTGCGGCTGCGCTTTTGGCCCGCCGAAGGGCTCGATCCGGAGTACATCGATATCGAACTGCCGCCCGCTGCCGCGGCCCACATGATCGACACCGCTCATCTGGACTTCGATCGGCCCGGCCCGCATTCGCGCCTCAGCGGGCAAATTCGCAGCGGCGGCAGCATCGGCTAGCCTGCAGCGAGCGGCCGCATCGGCGCGGCCTGGAAGGATGCATGGATGGTCACGATCGATCGCACGGTTCCCGACTACGAGATTCCCGCGCACCGCACGAGCACGCCGGGCGTTGAGGGCTGGCGCCGCACGGCGCGGCCCGGCGACCCGCACAAATACTTCATGGTCTCGGCCGACTGCCATGTCCACGAGCCGGTTGACCTTTGGGAGCGGCGCGTCGAACCCAAGTACCGCCATCGGCTGCCGCGGATCGAGGTCGATCAAGACGGCGTGCGCTGGCAGGTCACCGAGGGGCACCGGCCGACCAAGATCCGCGACCTGAAGCTGGCCGGCGAGGATTTGGTCCGTGACAAGCACGGCAACGCCGACCCGGCCGAGCGGTTCCGCGACATGGATCTCGACGGCGTCGACTGCGAGATCATCTTCCCCAACAAGGGCCTCTCGATGTGGGCCACCGCCGACCCCGTCTTCAGCAACGCGATGTGCGCGGCCTGGAACGATTGGGCCTGGGAGACGTTCGGCGGCAGCTACGACCGCTCCTCGCCGCTGGCTTGCGCGGCGACCGGCGACATCCCCGGCGCGGTCGCGGAGGTCTACCGCTCGGCCGAGCGCGGCTTCCGCGGCTTCTCCTTCCCGGCCAAGCCGGTCTGGGGGCCGACCGGCGAGGATTCGCGCAACTACAACCTGCCCGAGTTCGATGAGCTTTGGGCGGCGGTCGAGGAGACCGGCCTGCCGATCACCTTCCACGTTTCAACCGGGCGCGACCCGCGCGGCGCGCGCGGCAACGGCGGCGCGGTGACCAACTACGTCTTCCATTCGCTGGCGATGACGATGGAACCGATCATCAACATGTGCGCCTCAGGCGTCTTCCAACGCTTCCCGGGTTTGCAGGCGGGCACGATCGAGGCCGGCATCGGCTGGATCCCCTGGGCGCTGACAGCGATGGACGAGGCCTACCACAAGCACCATATGTGGACCTTCCCCAAGCTGGAGATGCTGCCCTCCGATTTCTACCGCGCGCACTGCTTCGGCTCCTTCCAGGAGGACGCGCCGGGGATCGATCTGGCGCGCAAACACGGCCTGATCGACAATCTGCTCTGGGCCAACGATTACCCGCACCACGAGGGCTCTTGGCCGCACTCGGCAGCGGCGATCGAGCGCTCGATGGGCGATCTCGATGACGGCGAGCGGGCCAAAATCCTGGGCCTCAACGGGGCGCGCATCTTCGGCTTCGCGGTCCCGGCAGACAAGCGCTGACGGCAGGCCGCCTGCAACGCTTGAGCGGGGGCGGTTAGACTGCTAACAATGTTTGCAACGGCATGGGCCGCGGGCAGCGCCGATCGCTGCGCACGGTTGAATCAAGAGGGGGCTGAATGCTGGATCTACTGAATCGAGGCCGCGGGCTGTCGCAGCGCGCGATCGTGCTGTTCGCGCTGCTCGCAGCGCTGTCGGCGGCCGCAATCGCAGCCTGCAGCGACGACGGGGAACAGGCGGCCGGCGGCGAACAGGCAGCGGGCAGCGGCGGGCGCGGCGACACGCTGCAGACCGTGATCGACCGCGGTGAACTGCTCTGCGGTGTCAAGCAGACCCAGCCGTTGTTCGGCTTCAAAAACCCCGACGGCAATGTCGAGGGCTTCGACATCGAGTTCTGCAAGGCGATCGCCGCGGCCGTGTTGGGCAGCGCCGACGCAGTGGAGTTCGTTGACGCTTCCGACGCATCGACGCGCTTCGAGCTGCTCGCCGACGGCGAGATCGACGTGCTGATCCGCACGACCACGATCACCGCCTCGCGCGACCAGGAGCTGAACGTCGACTTCGCGCAGACCACCTTCTACACCGGGCAGGGCTTCGCGGTGCACGCCGGCTCGGGCATCGCATCGACCGCCGACATGGGCGGCGCCACGATTTGCGTGCAGTCGGGCACGACGACCGAGCAGAATCTGGCCGACCACTTCACCGACCTGGGTCTCAGCTACACGCCGCTTGGCGGCGGCGACCAGGAGACGCAGGACGCATTCCTGGCCGGGCGCTGCGATGTCTGGACGGCCGACCAGAGCAACCTCGCTTCGCGCATCGGCGTGCTGCCCAACGCGAACGAATTCACCATCCTCGGCGAGCTGATCTCCAAGGAGCCCCTGGCGCCGGGCGTGCGCGACTACGACAGCGACTGGAAAGACGTCGTCAACTGGGTCGTCCACGGCCTGATCGCGGCGGAGGAACTGGGCATCACGAGCAGCAACGTTGCGGCGATGGCGGCGAACCCGCCGAACACCACGATCGCCCGCCTGCTGGGCGCCTCGTATGAGGGCGGCGAAGTGGCCACGCTCGGCTTCGGCGTAGTCAACGCGCAGTTCCTACAGCGCGCCATCGCGGCCGTCGGCAACTACGGCGAGATTTACGCCAACACGGTTGGCAATGCTGTGCCGCGCGCCTGCACGCTGAACGCCCTCGCGACCGAGGACAAGCGCAACTGCCCGCCCGGCACCGGCGGGATCCAGTACGCGCTGCCCTACCGCTAGACCGCCGCGCAGCCGGCGCATCGGGGAGAGGGGCCAGCCCGCCGGGGCGGCCCCTCTCTTGCGTTAACCTCCCAATCCGCTGAGCGTCCGCTCTGCGCACAGGCCGCGAACCACTGACCCCATGCCGCCCGACGCCCCTCCCGTGAGCAGCGACGTACCGGTCATCTACCGTCGCAGCGTGCGCCGGCTGCTCTCGCAGGGCGCCTATGTGGCGGCGACAGCGGTCGTGCTCGCCTACGTGATCTCCGAGCTCGATCTGCGCGAATTCGGCTTTGGCTTCCTCAACGACCCGGCCGGCTTCGCTGTCGGCAGCCAGTGGCTGACCGATGTCGACGGCGTGACGAATTCACGGATCACGATGTACCTGGTCGGCGTGTGGGCGACGATCCGCGTCGTGTTGGTCAGCATTTTGTTGGCCAGTGTGGTCGGCGTCGCTGTGGGCGTGGCGCGGCTCTCGTCGAACTGGCTGGTCGCGCGGATGGCGATGCTGTTTGTGGAGGTCTTCCGCAACACGCCGCTGCTCGTGCAGGTCGTGCTCTGGTACGCGATCTTCGCGGTCGGCGCGCCAACGATTGAGCATGCGGTCAATGTCGGCGATTTCTTCTTCCTCTCCGGCCGCGGCGTGGGCATTCCTTGGCCGGTGCCGAGCAGCGGGCTGTGGGGCACCCCCGACTGGTTCGTGGGCGTCTGGGTGGCCGTGCTGGCCGTCTTGGGCTACGCGGCGCTGCGGGTGCGCAGCGCCCGCCAGCAGCGCGAGCGCGAGACCGGCCAACCGTTTAATCCCAACCGCTACGCGCTCGCGCTGTTCGCCGCCGGCGCACTGATTGCGTTCCTGATCCTCGGAGCGCCGGTCAGCATCGACCGGCCGATCATCACCGACACAGGGTTCAGCTTGGACCACGCGGAGGGGATGGTCGTGCGGCCGGAGTTTGCCTCGTTGGCGCTCGGCCTGACGATCTACACGGGCGCGTTCATCGCCGAGATCGTGCGCGGCAGCATCCAGGCGCTGCCGCGCGGCCAGACGGAGGCGGCCAGCGCGATCGGGCTGAGCGGCTACCAGCGCCTCACCCTGATCATCCTCCCCCAGGCGCTGCGCCAGATGATCCCCTCAGTCACGAATCAGTTCCTCAACGTGAACAAGAACTCCTCGCTGGCCTACGCGGTGCTCTATGACGACCTCTTCCGCGTCGCCACGATCGTGCAGAACAAGGCCGGCCACGCGCTGGAGATGTTCTTCGTGATCATCATCACCTACATGCTGATTTCGTTTGTGCTCTCGGCGGTGATGAACTTCTTCAACGCGCGGGTAACCGCGCACGAGGTCTAAGGAGGGGCGGCGATGGCCGATATGCCCGCCCAGCCGGCGGCGCCGCCGGGCCGGATCGTGCTGCCCCCGCACCGCCGCCGGGCGCACCGTCCCCGGTCGGTGCGGGCGCGGGAGTGGATGCGGCGCAACCTCTTCCCCTCGCCGGGCGGTGCGCTGCTCTCGCTGATCAGCGCGGCCCTGCTCGGGCTGCTCCTGGCCGGCGTGCTCTGGTTCGTCTTCTTCGACGCCGACTGGAGGGTGATCACCGAGAACCGCTGGCTGCTGTTCGCCGGCAGCTTCCCGCACGATCAGGAATGGCGGCTGTGGGCCGGGATCGCGCTTTCCTTCTCTCTGATCGGGTTGGCCTACGGCACCTGGTCCAGCCTTGGGCGCCGCGACCATCTGTTCATCGCGGCGGCCGGCGCGTTCGTCGTCTTCCTGATGGCGCACGGCGGGGCGGCGATCTGGTCGACGCTCTGGTTCCTGATCGCGATCGCGACGCTCTATCTGGGCTACGCGGCGACCCGCTGGCTGCCGCGCGACGACTCGCCGCAGCGCAAGCTGCAGGTGCGGGTTGTGGGCGCGCTGCTCGCGCTCTCGCTGCCCATCGTGCTGGTGATCCTGCTCGCCGGCGGCGGCGCGAGCGCGCGCCAGCTCGACGGCTTCGTCCTCAACCTGATCCTCGCGCCGGTCGGGATCGTCGGCGGGCTGGTGGTGGCGATTCCGCTCGCGCTCGGACGCGCCTCCGAGATGCGCGCGATCAAATGGACCTGCACGGCCTACATCGAGGTCGTGCGCGGTGCGCCGCTGCTCGGCTGGCTGTTCGTGGCGCTCTTCATCCTCGACGACATCATCGGCGGCGATCTGATCGTGCGCACGATGGTCGTGCTGGCTGTCTTCACCGGCGCCTACATGGCGGAGTACATCCGCGGCGCGCTGCAGGCGCTGCCGCGCGGCCAATACGAGGCTGCGCATGCCGTGGGGCTGGGGCGGATGCGCACGATGCAGCTGATCATCCTGCCGCAAGCGCTGCGTATCTCGATTCCGCCGATGGTCGGCCAGGCGATTGCGATCTGGAAGGACACAACGCTGGTCACCGTGATCCTGACCCTGCGCGAGTTCAAAGGCAACGCCGATTCGGCGATCGCACAGGTGGATTTCATCGACGACCGGATCGAGGCCTACGTGTTCGTAGCGCTGATCTTCTGGATCGTGGCCTTCGCGATGTCGCGCATCTCGCAGCGGGTTGAGCGCGCCCAGGGTCTGGGCGAACGCTAGAGGCTGGTGCGGAGGATGGTCGCCGCTTCGCGCTTCGACTCGCCATCCTCTCGGAGCAGCTCAATGTGCTCCTGCACAGCTTGTTCGAGGCTGGCCGCTGCCGCCGGGATGGGCTCGCCGTCCTCGCGCAGCCCAGCGAGGTGAAAGTCGATCGCTTCTCGGATCAACGCCGCCGTCTCGCCATGCGTCCGCCCGGCTGCGGCGCAGCCAGGCAGATCTGGAACATAGGCGGCGCAGCCGTCGGCCGCCTGCTCGATCACGATGACGTATTGCATTGTCTATCCCCGGTCCTGTTCGCCTGAGATTAGACGGGCTTGGCGCGGGAGTGCCCGTCTCCCCCGCTTGCGGGGAGAGGATGCATTCCCCGCGTTTGGCTGCTCAAATTGGGTAATTGGGCGGTCAGTGCCGCTGCTGCACGGTACACAGCAGCGGTGCGGCTGAGGCGGGGTCGCGTCCGATGAGCAGGGGGCGGTACCATCGCTCGAGCGAGGAGCCTCCGATGAGCGATCACCCCCATGCCAATGACCCAGCGGCGGCGCCGAGCGCCGACGGCGACAGCTTCGTGCCGGAGCGTCTGGTCGATTCTCCCGACATCATCATCACCGAGGGCGTGGACAAGTGGTTCGGCGATTTCCAGGCCCTGGATGATGTCACGCTGTCTGTCAAAGAGCATGAGATCGTCGTGATTTTGGGGCCCTCTGGGTCGGGCAAGTCGACGTTTATCCGCTGCCTCAATCGGCTCGAGGAGCACGATGCAGGGCGGATCGTGATCGACGGCATCGAGCTCAATGAAGACGTACGCAACATGCAGACGATCCGCTCCGAGGTGGGGATGGTCTTCCAGCAGTTCAACCTGTTCCCGCATCTCTCGGTGCTGAACAACATCACGCTCGGCCCGCAGAAGGTGCGGCGGCTGCCCAAGCATGAGGCCGACGCGCTGGCGCAGGAACTGCTCGAGCGGGTCGGCATTCCCGAGCAGGCCGACAAATACCCCGCGCAGCTCTCGGGCGGCCAGCAGCAGCGCGTCGCGATCGCCCGCGCCCTGGCGATGCAGCCGAAGATCATGCTGTTCGACGAACCGACCTCAGCGCTCGACCCGGAGATGATCAAGGAAGTGCTCGATGTGATGCGCGAGCTAGCTGAATCGGGCATGACGATGATGGTCGTGACGCACGAGATGGGCTTCGCGCGCGAAGTCGCCGATCGGCTGGTCTTCTTCGATGAGGGCGCGCTGATCGAGCAAGGCACGGCGGAACACTTCTTCGAGAACCCGCGCGAGGAACGCACCAAGCTGTTCCTCAGCCAGATTTTGTAGGCCGCGCATGGCAGGCATGACAGACACGGCAGAGCTGAGCGGCGTGCGCGCGCTGACGTTCGATGTCTTCGGCACGGTGGTCGATTGGCGCTCCTCGGTGATCGGCGAGCTGCAGGCGTTCGGCGCGCGGCACGGCATTGAGAGCGATTGGGGCGTCTTCGCCGACCGTTGGCGGCGCGAAGGCTACGCGGGCGGCATGCAGCTGGTGCGGGGCGGACAGCTGCCGTTCCAAACGGCCGATTCGCTGCACCGCCGGATGCTCGACATTCTGCTCGCGGAGCTTGGCGCGGAGATCGGTGCCGCTGAGGCCGCGGACCTGAACCGCGCTTGGCATCGGCTCGAGCCGTGGCCCGATTCGGCCGCGGGGCTGGCGCGGCTGCGCGCCCGCTACGTGGTGGCGACGCTCTCCAACGGCAACGTCGAGCTGCTGGTCAACATGGCCCGGTTCGGGCGGCTGCCCTGGGACTGCATACTCTCGGCGGAGCTGACCGGCGCATTCAAACCGGAGCCGCGCTGCTATGAGCGCGCCGCCGAGCTGCTCGGCTGCGGCTCTGGCGAGGTGATGATGGTCGCCGCCCACCAAGGCGACCTGCTGGCGGCCGCGCAGACGGGCATGCGCACCGCGTTCGTGCCGCGCCCGCAGGAGGCCGGCCCCAACCACCCCGCCGATCTGACGCCCGACCCGTCCTTCGACATCGTTGCCCGCGACTTTCACGATCTGGCGGCGCAGCTGGGGCTCTGAGCGCTCTGAGCGGTATCTTCGCTGCCGCCGCGCTGGCTAAGGCTGAATGAGGAGGCCGAGATGCTGGACCCCGCCGACTACACGACCATCGCGATCGAGAAGCGCAGCGACGGCGTCGCGATCGCCGTGTTGAACCGCCCCGAGAAGCTGAATGCGGTCAACGCGGCGATGCACCGCGAGCTGGTCGCGCTGCCGCTGGACGCCAACCGCGACGGCGGTGTGCGGGTGCTCGTGCTGACCGGCGCTGGGCGCGCGTTCTGCGCCGGCGGCGATTTCAGCGCCGACCGCGGTGAACCGATGGGCGGCGCCTATCTCAACCCGCTCAACGAGGCGCGGCTGATCGTCGACAACTGGCTGGATATGGAGAAGCCGGTGATCTGCGCCGTCAACGGCTACGCGCTGGGGCTGGGCGCGACCGTTGCGCTGCTCGCGGACGTGGTCTACGCGGGCAAAAGCGGCGTCCTCGGCGACACGCACGTGAACATGGGTATCGGCGCGGGCGACGGTGGCGGTGTGCTCTGGCCGATGCTGATCGGCCCGTCGCGCGCCAAGTATTACCTGATGACCGGTGAACACATCCGCGCCGAAGACGCAGCGGCGCTGGGCCTGGTGCACGCGGTGGTGGAGGACGACGAGCTGATGCCGGCAGCGCTGGCGCTGGCCGAGCGCCTCAGCAGCGGGCCGCTGCGCGCGATCTCCGCCTCCAAGGTGCCGGTCAACAAGTGGATCAAATTCGTCTCCAATCTGGTGCTGCCGGTCTCGCTGGCGATGGAGGGGATGACGATGTCGGGCGCCGAGGCGGCCGAGGCCCAGGCTGCGTTCCGCGAGAAGCGGCCGCCGCGCTTCGATCGCTAGGAGCGTTGGGCGCAGAGCGGGCTGGCGCGGTAGGCTTCGCGCATATGAGACGGCGTCGCTGGCGCTGGGCGGTGGTCTGTGCGCTCACAGCGGCGGCGTTGGGCTGCTCCGACGATCTCCCCGCGCAGCAGGCGCAGCGTGAGCAAGCGGCCGCGCAGGCCGCTCAGGTGGTGGAGCAGCAGCAGGGGGAGGAGCAGGCGCAGCCGGCTCGGCCCACAGCCGCTGAGCCGCCCGCGCAGCAGGCCGAGCCTGAGCCGCCCCCCGCGGATGCTGATGCGGATACCGCCGAGCCGCAGGCCGATCGGCCCGCGATGCAGCCGCAGCAGCAGCAAGCTGGACTGCAGCAGGATGCCTACGGCGATGCGGCCGCGCCGCCGCAGAGCGCCGCGCCGCCCCGCGAGGCGCTGGCCGACGGCTTCGCGCTGCTGCCCAGCGCCGCAGGGGAGGGCGACGAGTACGGCTGGTCGGCGGCGATCGACGAGGACACGATCGCGGTCGGCGCGCCCTATCACGATGCGGTGGCCCAGGATGCGGGCGCGGTGTTCATCTTCGAGCGCCGCGCTGATCAATGGGTCGAAACGGCCAAGCTGCTTCCGCCCTTCGGTGAATCCGCCGGCTGGTTCGGCCGCTGGCTGGCGCTCGATGCCGGGCGGCTGTTGATCGGCGCGCCCTATGAGGATGTCAGACCGGCCGAGGGCGGCGCGCCACTGACCGATGTCGGCACGGCCTACATCTACGAGCATGTCGGCGGCGAATGGCGGCGCACGGCGACGCTGCTGCCCGAACCGCTGCAGGCCGGCGCTTCGTTTGGTTGGTCGGTCGCGATCGACGGCGATCGGCTCGCAGTCTCCGCCTGGTCGGAGACGGTGGGCGAAGCAGCCGCCGGGGCCGTCTACGTCTACCGCGAGGCCAAAGGGGTCTGGCGGCTGGAAGCGCGGGTGACGCCGCCCGACCCGCAGCCCGCGCACCAGTTCGGGCGCGATATTGAGCTCGAACAGAATGTGCTCGTGGTCGGCGCGCCGGGCGACGACGGGGAGTACTCCGACAGCGGTGCGGTCTACGTCTACCACCAGTTCAACTTCGCCTGGAACTACGCCGGGAAGTTCGTCGCGCCGGAGGGCAGCGGGGGCGACGCGCTCGGTACGCAGGTCGCGCTGAGCCTGCCCTGGTTCGCGGCCGGAGCGCACAACCAAGATGCGGACGGCTGGGATGCGGGTGCGCTGTATCTCTGGCGGCTGGGCAGCCAGTGGGAGTTTCACACGCGGCTGTCGCCCTCCGACGCAGCGGAGGGCGACTGGTTCGGATACGCGCCGGCGATGCAGGGGGAGCGGTTGGTAGTCGGCGCGCCACACCGCGCTGATCCGGATACCGGGCTGTATCGGACCGGAGCAGCCTACATCTTCGATCTTGCCGACGGCGGCTGGGTCGAGCGCGGTGTGGTCGGCCCCGTCGATCCGCTCACAGCCGGCGAGAAGGCCGAGTTCGGCTGGGTGACGGACGTACACGCCGATCTGATCGTGGTCGGCTCCTGGCTGGCCGACGCCGAAGCCGGCGAGGACGCCGGCGCCGCCGCCGCGTACGAGCTCGAATAACCGCGCCCGCGCCGCCCGCTCCCACACGCTTGTGCCGCACGCTTGCGGCGGATGCGGCGCAGCTCATTTCCTGCCGGCGCACTTGCAACGGATGCCGCGCACATCTTCCCTCGCCCCCGCTTGTGTTGCGGGGGAAGAGCGGAACAACGCGCGGCACCCCGGCTTGGCAAGCGGGGAGAAGGAGATTGAGCCGAGCCCCGCGTGCGGGTCTTGCTCGAACATCCCGCCAGAACGCTGCGCGCGGCTAGCGTGCGGGGCCGCGGATCACGACGCCGCCGTCGACGGGGAGGATGACGCCGGTGATGTAGCGCGCCTCGTCGGAGGCGAGGAAGACCGCCGCCCAGCCGATATCCCAGCCTTCGCCTTCGATCTTCAGCAGGGAGGCGTTGCGGCGCCGCTCGCGCAGCTCGCCGCTCATGCCGGCGGCGTAGACCATCGGCGTATAGACGGGGCCGGGCATGATGCAGTTGGCGCGGATCCCGTCGGCGCCGTGGTCGACGGCGAGCGCCTGGGTGAGCGTCGCGACCGCGCCCTTGCTGACGCTGTAGGCGGTCAGCCCGCGCGGGCGCAGCGCGGCGATCGAGGAGACGTTGATGATCGCGCCGCCGCCCGAGGCGCGCATCGCCGGCACGGCGTGCTTGGCCGTCAGCATCATGCTGGTCACGTTGACGCGCTGGACGTGCTCCAATCCTCTTCGCTGATCTCCTCGACGCTGCCGCGGCCGCCGATGCCAACGTTGTTGTGCAGGATGTCGAGCCGCCCCCAGCGGTCGAGGGCGGCGCGGACCATCGCGCGGCAGTCCTCGCTGTTGGTCACGTCGGCAATGTGAATCGCTGCGTCGTTGCCTTCGGCGCGGATCATTTCGAGGGTCGCCGCGGCGGCCTGCTCGTCGCGGTCGACGAGCAGCAGCTTTGCCCCTTCGCGCGCGAACAGGATCGCGGCGGCGCGGCCGTTGCCGATCCCCGGGGCGCGCGAGCCGGCGCCGGTGATGATCGCCGCTTTGTCCTTCAATCGGTCGGTCATCGCGCTGCTCCTTAGCTGATCTCGATCCGGCCGGCGGCGGGGCGGGTGCGCTCCGCGGCGATGTGCTGCGGCTTGGCGACGCCGTCGCGGGCTGGGGCTTCGATGCGCAGGCGGCGGGCCTCCCGGCGGTGGGCCAAGATCCAAAGCAGCCCGGGCAGCAACCCGGCCGCGGCGACGCCGCTGCCCAGGCCGAGCAGCACGGTCTGCAGCGGTTCGCGGTCGACCGCCGGGCCGAACAGCAGCGGGAGGGCGAAGAGCAGCACCAGCGCCCAGCCCATCTGATTGAGCGAGAGCATCGTGGCGCGCAGGTGCGAGGGCACGCGGCGGTTGATGTAGCCCTCGATCAGCGGCCGCGTGACCGCCTGCGAAAAGCCGATCAGCGCGAAGGGAATGATCGCCGCGACGTGGTCGATCAGCGCGACGCAGAGGAAGCCGCAGATCATCAAGACGGGCATGAGCAGCATGCTGCGCAGCTGGCCGAAGCGCACGGCCCACCAGAACGCGGTGACGGCGCCGAGCACGGCGAGCAAGCGGGTGGGCGCCTGCAGAAAAGAGAGCTGCCAGCCGATCTCGATGTCGTGGCTGCGAATCAGCGGCTGCAGCAGGTATTCGGCCGGCACCACCGCGGCCGTGGTGATCGCCACGAAGATCATCGCGTAGCGGATCGTCCTGCGTTTCCAGGCCAGCTTGAGCGTCTCCCAGATCAGTGCGAGGTAGCCGGCTGCGGCTGGGCCGTTGACGCTGCGGTGCACGCGCCGCGGCGGTTCGCGGAACTGCGAGGCGATCAGCAGCGAGATCAGGATCGCGGCGGCGCCGAGCAGGATGGTGTTCTGCAGGCCGATGCGCGCGGCGATCTCGCCGCCCACCAGCGTGGCGCTGAGCATCGCCAGCGAGCGGACGCCAAAGACCAGCCCGGCGCGGCGCTCGAACTCGCGCTCGCGGCGCAGCGCCTGCAGGCTGTCGTGCAGAAAGGCGCTGTCCGCACCCACGACCATGACGATCGCGACGCCCCAGAAGAGCCAGGCCAGCGCGACCCACCAGATATCGGCCGAGAAGGCGTAGATGAAGATGAAGCCGAGATAGATGATCACGCCGGTGCGCATCGCGTTGACCCGCCCGAAGCGGTCGGCCAGCGCGCCCGCCGGCGCCTGCCCGAATGAGATGATCAGGTAGAAGAAGGGGCCGATCAGGGTCAGCTCGGAGAAGCTGAGGCCAATCTGCTCGGTGCTGAAGATGACCCAGATCGGCATCCAGACCTGGAGGTCATGGAAGAAGTAGAACCAGGGGTAGAGGCGCAGATTGCGCCGCCAAGGGCGGCTGGGGTCCTGCAGTTCGGCGGATGCGTGGGACATACCCATGCATCATCGCGCATTCGCGCCGCGCGCGCCTGCCTGCCTAGAACGGTTCCTGCGCGAACGCCGGCAAGGCGCGGAACAGGCGGACTGGATCGGGAATGCCCTTCATCAGCACAGGCCCGATCTCCTCGAAGCGTTCCTGCGGCGCCTCAGCGCCCAGCTGCTCGAGCGCCGCCTGAGAAATGAGCAGCTCCGAGGGCCCGGCCTGGTCGGCGATCCGCGAGGCGAGATTGACATCATGGCCGATGAGGTCATCGCGCCGCTGGGTCTGGCGGCCCCAGTGCAGCCCCATCCGCACCCAGAGCGGCTGCAGCGTCTGCTCCGAATGCCGCTCGAAGCGGTCGAGCAGCGCCAGGCAGGTCACCAGCGCGGCGCCCGCATCGGGAAACCAGAGCATCAGCCCGTCGCCCAGCTCCTTCACCACCCGCGCGCCGGCGGGCAGCTCTGCATCGACGATCGTCTCCTGCGCCGTGAGCAGCGCGTTGGCCGCTGCATCGCCCTCGACGGCGGTGAACTCGGTAAAGCCGACGATATCCGTGAACACGACCGCCCCATCGATCGCCGCCGGCGCTTCGGCGAAATTCGCAGCCGCCGCCGGCATCAAGCCGAACCGACGGCGATGTTGCCGCTCACTGTGCGCAACTGCAGCCGTATGTCGTCTCCTTCCGGCGTATCGATGTTCAGCTTGCCGCTCATCTGCTTGGCCAGCACACAGGGGCGAATCTCGGCGGGCAGATGGACTCGGATGTTGCCGGAGATCGTCGCAATCGCGACATCGCCCCCGCCGTCCGTCTGCACCTGCACGGCGCCGCTGACCGCCAGGGCCTTGACCTCGCCGGCAATCTCGTTCAGCTTCACTCGGCCCGACATCGCCAGCAGCTCGACGGCGCCGGCCCGCTCGACCTGCACCCGCCCGCTCATCACGGCGAGCTTCGCCCGCCCCTCGCAGTCGCGCACATGAATGCGGCCCGAACGCGTTCGCGCGCTCAGCGATTCGACCGCGGCGGCCTCGATTCGCCCGCTGATCGTCGAGGCCCGCACCTCGCCCAGCGGCCCCTGCACCGAGATCCGCCCGGAGCGCGTGCTCAGTGTCACATTCAGGTTGGCCGGGCAGCGCACCTGCAGCGAACGGCTGCTGCGGCGCGGGTGAATCACCCAGCGCCGGCCGTCGCGCTGCACGATCTGCCCCTGGCAGCCGCGCCGGGCCCGCTGCAGGCCCTCCACGGTCACCAGGCCGGGCTCGTTGTCGGCTGTCACCTCGATCCGACCCGAACCGGCGATCACTTCCAGCACGGTCGCGCCGTCCAGCTCGAGCTGCAGCGGTGCATCAGCCATGCGGCCGATCCTAGCCAGCCGCCGCAGGGGTTGTTGGTGCGCAGTGTGTCGCGGGCGATAGACTGTCCGCAGCTTGAGCCGCAGCGAGGGAGGCAACCGAATGGCGTACGAGCAGATTCTGACCGAGGTCCGCGGGCGGGTCGGGGTGCTGCGGCTCAACCGTCCAGAGAAGCTGAACGCCTGGACAGACCAGATGGCCGGCGAGCTAACCGAGCAAATTCAGGCCTGGAACGAGGACGACGCGATCGGCGCGATCCTGCTCGCGGCCGAGGGCCGCGCGTTCTGCGCCGGGGCCGATCTGCAGGGCTTCAATCAGCGTCTGGCCGACGATCCCGAAGCCTCGGGCCACTCTGGGATGCGGATCAACTGGACCGATCTGATCCGCAGCTCGAAGCCGGTGGTCGTCGCGATCCAGGGCTACGCGGTCGGCGTGGGGCTGACGATGGTGCTGCCTTGCGACATCCGCTACGCGGCCGAAGGCGCGCGGCTCTCGATTCGGTTCGTGCGCGTCGGTCTGGTGCCGGAGCTGGGCTCGACGCGGCTGCTGGCGCAGATCGCCGGGCTCGGCCCGGCCAGCGAGATGTGCCTGACCGGGCGGATGGTGCCGGCCGAGGAGGCCTACCGGATCGGCTTGGTCAGCGCGGTCACGGCACCCGAAGCGCTGTTCGATACGGCGCTGGCAAAGGCCGAGGAGATCGCCAACAATCCGACGCCGGTGGTGCGGGTGATCAAGGGGCTGCTCAGCGACAACGTCTCGGATCCCGATCTGAGCCGCGTGATGGAGCGTGAAGGCGCGCGCGACCGCGAGTGCCGCCGCCTGCCCTCGCACCGCGAGGCGGTCTCCGCCTTCCTGGAGAAGCGGCAGCCGATCTTCAATCAGTAGCGCGCATAACGCGCAGCCGCCCGGCCATGCCGCCCCTGCATGACAAAGAAGACCTGCTCAACGGCGAGCTGGCCCGCCTGCTGACCGACGCCGGTGTCCCCGCCGCAGCCGAGCAGCGCCGCGGCAAGCGCCGCGTCGACTTGATCGCGACGGTCGACGGGCTGCAGATCGCGCTCGAAGCCGAGACTGGCTTCGGCAAGCGGCGGCAGGCGATCAAGGACGCCGACGCGCGCTTCAAGCAGGACCTGGCGACGCTGGCCTTTGCGGTCTGCTATCCCGAGGGCGCCACCGTCGAAAGCCTCAGCAGCGCCGAGCTGGCCTGGCAGCTGCGCACCCGCGAGCAAGCGCTCGGCGGCGCCGTCGCACGCGGCTGGTCGCAGGGCAGCGCCGCCCAGCTTGGCGAGGCGGTGCGGCAGGCGCCCGGCGCGGTCGAAGACGCGGACAAGGCGGCGCAGCTGCTCTCCGACGGTTTGGACGCCGCCGTGCAGGGGATCGGCACTGCGGCCCGCCGCGCGCTGGCGCAGCGGCTCGATCTCCCGCGCGGCAAAACCGCCGCCGGCCAGGACGGCTATTTCCCGGCCGCTAAGCGCGGCCTGCTCGTTGTCGCGATGGCGATGCTCTTCCACCACCGCGTGCACGGGCACCTGCCTGCGCGGGGGCGGGGGGGGGGGGGGGGGCGGGCGGGGGGGG
>CAYFZI010000010.1:0-64162 GCA_964347635.1 uncultured Dehalococcoidia bacterium | reverse complement strand
CCACACCGGTGTCCCACCCCCGCGGGCCCCCCCCCCCCTTAACCCCCCCCCCCCCCCCCCCCCGTTATGGTCAAGGCGGGCCCGCGTCTGCTCGATCGCGACAAAATCGCGCACGATCTCGTTCGGGTGCGCGGCGAGCCGCTCGAGGATCGGCTCAGCGGCGGCGCGGCGCGTACAGTCGGCGTTGTTTGCCAGCCCGCGAAGCAGGCCGCGCGCGGCCTGCAGAACGACGCCGGGGTCGGGGTGATCGGCGAGGCCGGCGAGCAGCCCGAAGGCTTGCGGCAGTTCGCGCGCGAGGCGGCCCACCGCGGCCGCCGCCTCGCGCCGCACGCGCTGCGAAGGATCGCCGCGCGCCAGCCGCTCCAGCGCCGGCAGATGCAGCGCTGTCCCTTCGCGCGCCGCCCGCTGTACGCCCAGCTCCCGCGCTGACGCCCGCCTGTCGCGCAGCAGCGCCTCCGTCTCGCTGTCGTCCGCTGCGTCAAGCACGCCATGGGGTATAGCGCCGCCGCCCCGCGGCGCCAAGGCTGCGCGATACTGGCGGGGCAGCAGCGAGCCGGCGAGCGAAGGGGGCTGGTATGTCCTGGGAGCCTGAGGTTGAGGAGATCGCGCAGCGGCGTGCGCTGGCCGAGCGGATGGGCGGGCCCGAGCGGGTCGCCGAACAGCACGCGCTGGGGCGGCTCAGCGTGCGCGAGCGGATCGACCTGCTGACCGACGACGGCTCCTTCCGCGAACGCGGCGCGCTGGCCGGCGCCGGGATGTACGAGGACGGCGAGCTGGTCGGCTTTCTGCCTTCGGGCACGGTCATGGGTACAGCGTGGATCGACGGGCGCCCCGTGGTCGTGCGCGGCGCCGACTACACGGCGCGCTTGAAGGGCGGCTCGGAGGTCGAGCGGGGCAAGCTGCGCGTGCACGGCGGCGGCGGCGACAAGAGCGGCAGCGCCGAGAGCATGGCGCTCGAGCTGAAGATCCCGCTGATTCGGCTGATCGACGGCTTCGGTGCGGATATCCGCGCCACCGCGCAGATGGGCCGCACCTATCTGCCCGAACTTTTCTGGCCGCAGCGCTGGGCCAAGCTGATGGCCGAGGTGCCGGTCGTCTCCGCCGCGCTCGGCTCGGTCGCCGGGCTGCCCGCCGCCGAGGTGCCGGCCAGCCATTTCGCGGTGATGGTGCGCGGCCGCACCCAAGTCTTTGCCGGCGGGCCGCCGCTCGTGGCGCGCTCGCAGGGCGAGACGATCAGCAAGGAGGAGCTCGGCGGCTACGAGGTGCACGCGCGCAAGAGCGGAGTGGTCGACAACGACGCGGAGGACGAGCAGGATCTGATGGCGCAGATTCGCGCGTTTCTCTCCTATCTGCCGACCAACGTGCATCAGCTGCCGCCGCGGCAGGCAACCGATGATCCGCCCGCCCGCCGCGAGCAGGAGCTGGTCTCGATCATTCCCCGCCACCGCAACCGCGGATACAACCCGCGCAGGCTGATCGAGCTGGTTGTCGACCGCGGCTCGTTTTTCGAGCTGAACCGCTACTACGGGCGCGCGCAGGTGACCGGGTTCGCGCGCATCAACGGGTTGCCGATCGGCGTGCTGGGCAACGATCCGATGCACTACGGCGGTGCGATGGGCGCGCCCGAAGCGCGCAAGTTTGAGCGTTTCATCGACCTCTGCGACGTGTTCCACCTGCCGATCGTCAACTTCGCCGACCAGCCGGGCTTTCTGATCGGCCGCCCCGGCGAGGGCGGCGGGGCGCTGCGGGCGGGGGTGCGCGCGGCGGCCGCGATCGATGATTCGCAGGTGCCGTGGGCGACAGTGGTGGTGCGGCGGCTCTACGGCGTGGCCGGCGGGGCGCACCAGGACTTCAGCCGCTTCTGCTTCCGCGTCGCCTGGCCCTCGGCGGAGTGGGGCTCGATTCCGATCGAGGGCGGCGTCGCGGCCGCGTACCGCCGCGAGATCGAAGCGGCGGAAGACCCGGACGCGCACCGCGCGGAGATCGAGGAGCGGCTGATCGCCCTGCGCAGCCCCTTCAGCGCCGCCGAGGCGTTTGCCGTCGAGGACATCATCGACCCCCGCGACACCCGCCGCATGCTCGCCGAGTGGCTCGAAATTGCCTACGAGCAGCAGCTGCCGGCGCAGCTCGGTGTACGGGTGCGCTACGGGATGCGGCCCTAACTTCCGCTGCTTCGGGTCCGCGGGGGCGCTGCTGACTGCGGGCCGGTTCTCCCGGTGGCAGGGGAGCAGTGAGTAGAGCGCCGAGATCGAAGCAGCCCGTGCGCTTAGCGCACGGGCTGCTTCGTTGGCTCTTGGGAACGGCCGGTTAGTAGTCCATCCCCATGTCCGGCGGCATGGCGGCCGGGGCGGCCGGCGGCTCTGGGATTTCGGCCACCAGGGATTCGGTGGTCAGCACCATGCCGGCGATCGAGACTGCGTTTTCGAGCGCCGAACGGACGACCTTGACCGGGTCGACGATGCCGAACTCGAGCATGTCGCCGTACTGGTCAAGCTTGGCGTCGTAGCCGTAGCTGTCGTCTGCTTGCTTGCGGATGCGGCCGATCACGACGGAGCCTTCCTGGCCGGCGTTGTGCGAGATCTGGCGAAGCGGCGATTCGAGCGCGGTGCGGAGCAGCCGCACCGCGGTGCGCTGGTCGCCGTGCGAAGACTGGTCGAGGTCGGCCAGCGCGCGGTCGGCGCGCAGCAGCGCGCAGCCGCCGCCGACCACGATGCCCTCTTCGACCGCTGCGCGGGTCGCCGAGAGTGCGTCCTCGAGCTTCGCCTTCTTCTCTTTCAGCTCCACCTCGGTCGGTGCACCGACCTTGATCACTGCCACCCCGCCGGCCAGCTTGGCCATTCGCTCCTGCAGCTTCTCGCGGTCGAAGTCCGAGGCGGTCCCGTCGATCTGGGCTTTGATCTCTTTGATCCGGTTCTGGATCGCTTCGTCCGAGCCGCTGCCCTCGACGATCGTCGTGTCGTCCTTGCTGGAGACGACGCGGCGCGCGCGTCCAAGGTCGGCGACTTGAGTCTGCTCCAGGGTGCGGCCCAGCTCTTCGGTGATCAGGGTGCCGCCGGTCAGCACGGCGATGTCTTCGAGCTGCTGCTTGCGACGGTCGCCGAAGCCCGGCGCCTTGACTGCGAGCACGTTGATCGTGCCGCGCATCTTGTTCACGACCAGCGTCGCCAGCGCCTCGCCGTCGACGTCGTCCGCGATGATCACGAAGTTCTTGGTGATCTGAAGCAGTTTCTCCATCAGCGGCACGACATCCTGCACGGCCGAGATCTTGCGGTCCGTGATCAGGATGTAGGGGTCGTCGATGCCGGCTTCCATCCGCTCTGGGTTGGAGACGAAGTAGGGCGAGACGTAGCCGCGGTCCAGCTGCATCCCGTCCGTGAACTCGGTCTCCATGCGGATGCCCTGGCCTTCTTCGACGGTGATCACACCGTCTTTGCCGACCTTTTCCATCACATCGGCGATGATTGCGCCGATCTCTTCGTTGTCGCCGGAGATCGTTGCGACTGCGGCGATTTCGTTCTTCTGCTCGACCGGGCTGGCCATCTCGCGCAGCTCATCGACGACGACCCGCAGGCCGCTGTCGAGGCCGCGCTTGAGCGCCATCGGGTCGGCGCCGGCGGCGACGTTGCGGAGCCCCTCGGTGACGATCGACTGGGCCAGCACGGTGGCCGTGGTGGTGCCGTCGCCGGCCACGTCGTTGGTGCGGATCGAGACTTCTTTGGCCAGTTGGGCGCCCATGTTGCGGAACGGCTCATCGAGCTCGATCTCGCGGGCGATCGTGACGCCGTCGTTGATGATCAGCGGCGCGCCGAACTTCTTGTCGAGCACCACGTTGCGGCCGCGCGGGCCGAGCGTCACCTTGACCGTGTCGGCGAGCGCGTCGACGCCCTCGCGGAGCGACTTGCGCGCCTCCATGTCGAAGGCCAGTTGCTTAGCTGCCATCGTCTCTCCTTATTGGCCAGCCGCACCGCTGCGCGGTGCGCTCCGAGCTGGCCCCAAACTCAGGTGCAGGTTGCCGGGGGGCGCGCTAGACGACCACCTTGGCCAGGACTTCGCGCTCTTCGAGCACGATCAGATCTTCGTTGTCGATCTGGATTTCCTGGCCGGTGTACTTCTTGTAGAGGATGCGGTCGCCGATCGCGATGTCGAGCGGGATCCGCTTGCCGTCGTCGTCGCGCTTGCCCGGGCCGATCGCGATCACTTCGCCCTGCTGCGGCTTCTCTTTGGCCGAGTCGGGGATCACGATCCCACTCGAGAGCACCTGCTCCTGGTGGAGCGGGGTGATCACCAGGCGGTCGTTCAGCGGCTCCAGACGTGTTCCCTCTGCCATTGGCGCGTTCCTTCTGCTTTCCTCTGCGTGCCGGCGCGGCGCGCCGCAATCCGTGGGGTGGCTGCTCGCCGGGGCCAGTTGCAGCGCAGCTGGCACTCTAACCCTGCGAGTGCTAACGAGGGCAGCCTACCCACGCCGCCCGCCCCGCGCAAGACTTTCCCGCCGCTGCGTTAGCTGCGCAACGTTGCACAGCCGCCGGCCTGCGCCGCGCCCGCGGGCGCGCCTGTCGGGCTCCGAGCGGCCCAGCGCTCCGTGCGCCGCGCGCGGAGCGAATCGCGCGGGCGTGCGATACTTGCCCGGCAGGGAGGCGATTGTTGAGCCGCTTCATCGGCCCGCCGGTGATCTTTTCCGGCAACGCGCACCTTCAGCTGGCGCGCGATGTCTGCGATTACCTCGATGTGCCGCTCGGCGCCGCCAACGTCTTCGAATTCGCCAACGGCAACACCTTTGTCCAGCTGCTGCAGAACATCCGCGAGCGCGATGTCTTTCTGATTCAGCCCGGCGCGCGGCCGGTCAATCAGCATCTCATTGAGTTGCTGATCATGATCGACGCCGCGCGCCGCGCCTCGGCCGGCCGCATCACGGCGGTGGCGCCGTACTTCGCCTACGGCCGCTCGGACAAAAAGGATCAGCCGCGCGTGCCGATCACCGCGCGGCTCTTCGCCGATCTCATCCAGACCGCCGGCGCCGACCGGATGCTGACCATGGACCTGCACGCGGGCCAGATTCAGGGCTTCTTCCATATCCCCACCGACGAGCTGACCGGCCAGCGCCTGCTGACCGAGCACTTCGCCCGGCGCGGGTTCGACGGGGTCGTCGTCTCGCCCGATCTCGGCAGCGCCAAGCGCGCCCGCTCCGTCGCCGCGCTGCTCGACCTGCCCCTCGCCGTGGCCGAAAAGCGCCGTGCCGGCAACAACGACAGCGCCGAGATGCTGCAGCTGATCGGCAGCGTCGCCGACCGCGATGTGCTGATCATCGATGACGAGATCGACACCGCCGGCACCGTCTGCGAAGTTGCTCAGATGCTGCGTCAGGAGGGCGCGCAAACAATCTGCGCGGCGGCCACGCACGGCCTCTTCTCGCCGCCCGCGCTCGAGCGCCTCAACCGCAGCCCGATCAGCTCGATCGTCACCACCGACACACTGCCGAAGCCGGCGGAGTGCCGCAGCGGTCTGTTCGAGACGGTTTCGATCGCCTCCCTGCTGGGCGAAGCGATCCGCCGCATCCACGAAGGCGAATCGGTGGGGGCGCTGTTCACCTGACCTGGGTGGAGCCGCGCCGCTCTGCGGGGCGCCCCCTCCCGCCATGCCGCGTTGTCAGGCGTGCGGGAGTCGGCTTGGAGAGTCGGCTGGGCCGGCCGGCCTGATCGCGGCCAGCGCCGCGATCGAGGGCGGTATGGAATATGATGGAGAGCAGTATGTGCGTGGCAGAGTATCGAATCTGGTGCTGTAGATGGCGTTGCTGAGCCGGGTAGCGGGCAGGGCGCGGCGGCTGTTCGGCGACTCGCACTCGCGCGAGATCAAGAAGCTCGGCCCGGCCCTCGCCGCTGTCAACGAGTGGGAAGCGCAGATCGAGCGGCTCGATGACGCCGCCCTGCGCGAAAAGACGAGCGAGTTCATCCGCCGCCTCGAAGACGGCGCGTCGCTCGACGACATCCTGCCCGAAGCCTTCGCCGTCGTCCGCGAGGCCGCCCGCCGGCACGTCGAAATGCGCCACTACGACGTGCAAATCCTCGGCGGGCTCGTGCTGCACCAGGGCAAAATCGCCGAAATGCGCACCGGCGAGGGCAAGACGCTCGTCGCCACGCTCGCGCTCTATCTCAACGCGCTCGAAGGCGACGGCGCCCATCTCGTCACCGTCAACGATTACCTGGCCAAGCGCGACGCGCAGTGGATGGGGCCGATTTACCACGCGCTGGGCCTCTCTGTCGGCGTGCTCCAGCACCGCGCCGCCTTTCTGTTCGACCCCAACGCCGAGCAGCTGCAGGAAGAGGACGAGGGCCCGGAGCTGGATCCAGAGGAGCGGCGGCGGCGGCGCGAGCTCGGCGACTTGCGGATGCTCCGCCCCTGCACGCGCCGCGAGGCCTACCGCGCCGACATCACCTACGGCACCAACAACGAGTTCGGCTTTGATTATCTGCGCGACAACATGGTGCTCGAGCGGCGCGAAAAGGTGCAGCGGCCGCTCGCCTACGCGATCGTCGACGAAGTTGACAACATTCTGATCGATGAGGCGCGCACGCCGCTGATCATCAGCGGGCAGGCCGAAGAATCGCTCGACACGTACCGCGTCTTCGCTTCCCTCGTGCGCGGCCTGCAGGCCGGCGAGCACTTCACGCCCGACCCGAAATCGCGCACCGTCGCGCTGACCGAGCCGGGCATCGCCAAAGTTGAGGACCTGCTCGGCATCGACAACCTCTTCGAAGGCGAAAACGCGCGCCTGACGCGCTTCCTCGACGCCGCGCTCAAGGCCCAGTTCATCTATCAGCGCGACCGCGACTACGTGGTGCGCCAGGGCAAAGTGGTGATCGTCGACGAGTTCACCGGCCGCATGATGGACGGGCGGCGCTACTCGGAGGGGCTGCACCAGGCGATCGAGGCGAAGGAGGGCGTCAGCGTCGAACGCGAGTCGGTCACGCTGGCCACGATCACCTACCAGAACTACTTCCGCATGTACGACAAGCTCGCCGGCATGACCGGCACGGCCGAGACCGAAGCAGAAGAACTGCACAAAATCTACTCCGTTGAAGTCGTCGTCATTCCCACCCATCAGGAGATGGTTCGGCGCGATCACGACGACCTCGTGTTCCGCACCGAGGGGGCGAAGTTCAACGCGGTGCTGGAGGAGATCGCCGAGTTGACCAGCGCCGGCCGGCCGGTGCTGGTCGGCACCGCTTCGGTTGAGACCTCCGAGCAGCTCTCCAAGCTACTCAACCGCCGCGGCCTGCGCCATGAAGTGCTCAACGCCAAGCAGCACGAGCGCGAAGCGCAGATCATCGCCCGCGCCGGCGAGCCCGGCGCGGTCACGATCGCCACGAACATGGCCGGCCGCGGCACCGATATCAAGCTGGGCGGCGGCGTCGCCGAGGCCGGCGGCCTGGCCGTGATCGGCACCGAGCGGCACGAATCGCGGCGCATCGACAACCAGCTGCGGGGCCGCTCCGGCCGCCAGGGCGACCCTGGCTCCTCGCGCTTCTACGTCTCCTTTGAAGACGGCGTGATCAAGCGCTTCACGCCCGATTGGCTGCCCGGAATGCTCGAGAAGGTCGGCCTCGAAGACGGCGAGCCGCTCGAATCGGGCATGGTCGGCAAGGCGCTCGAACAGGCCCAGCAGAAGGTCGAGGCCTACCACTTCGATATCCGCAAGCATTTGGTCGATTACGACGATGTGATCAACCGTCAGCGCGACGTGATCTACCGCGAGCGCGATAAAGTCCTCGCCGCCGGCGAAGACCTGGCTGAAATCGTCGGCGGCATGCTGGAGCAGGCGATCGACGGTCTCAGCGGCTCCTTCCGAGACGCGATGTGGGACCGCAGCGTCGCTGACGAGTTCTGGCAGGAAGCGGTGCAGCTGATGCCGCTCGAAGGGCTCGATCTCGAGGCGCTGGACGGCGCGGAGCTCGATGAATGCACCGATGCGCTGCGGGATCACGCCGAGCGCCGGTTGGAGCAGCTGAGCGGGCAGCTGCAATCCGATTCCTGGCGCGAATCGCTGCGCAGCCTCGTGCTCTCAACCATGGACCGCCTCTGGATCCGCCACCTGACCGAGATCGACGCGCTGCGCCAGGGCGTCGGCCTGCAGGCCTATGGGCAGCAGGATCCGCTGGTGACCTACAAGCGCGAAGCGTTCGACATGTTCGATCAGCTGGTCGCTGCGGTGCGGCGCGGCGCGGCCGCCGCCGCGATGCACGCGCTGGCGCAGGAGCAGGCGCAAGCGCAGCAAGCGGGCAACGGCGGCAGCGCCGGCGGCGCGGGCCGGCGGGTGCGGCGGGTTAACCTTCCGCCGGCAGCGCGCATCCGCAGCGCGGCCGATGCTGTGGGAGCGCGCAGCGTGCGCGAATCGGGCCCGGCCGGCGCAGCCGCCGGCAGGACTGCTGCGGCGGCCGCCGGCGCCGCGCCCAAAGTGGGGCGCAACCAACCCTGCCCCTGCGGCAGCGGCAAGAAATACAAGCGATGCCACGGTCGAGCGGCATAGCACTGCCCAATCTCGCGGACGCCGAGCGGCTGCGCGCCGCCGCCGATGATCAGTGGGCCAGCGATGAGGGGCCGCTTCATCCCGCGCCGATCAGCGCCGATTCGCACCTGGCCGCGTTCGAGATCGCGCTGCGCTCGGGCCAGCCCTGGTTCGACGCCTTGTTGGATGCTGTGCGGCGCTGGGATCTGCCCCGCGAGGTTGTCGATGGACGCGAGTATGTCTATCTAATCGAGCGTGAAGCGTTCGATTGGCTGCTGCTCTGCGAACGGCTCTGCGACGCGGCGCCGCCCGAGCTGCTGCCGCGCGCCGAGGTAGAGGCGCTGCTGACCCGCGAAACGCCGCCGCAGCCGCTGAGCGAAGGCGAATTCCAGGCCCGCATCGGCCCGGCCAAGTATTGGGCGCATCTCAATTTTCTCTACGGCGTGCGCGTCGAGCAGGCGCTGCAGCTGGCCACTGAGCGGGCGCTGCAGAAGGAGAGCGGCGGGCTGACCTTTTCCCACGCCCGCCGCGACCTCGAGCGCGACCTGCACTCGCGCATCTACGGCCGCACCCAGGATGAGCTGCTCAGCGATTTCCGCGATCAGACTGAGCGCGCCCATACAGAGCGGATCAGCCAGCAGGAGTGGCAGGCGTTCACGTACTGGCTCTTCCGCGGGCGCGTGGAGCGCCAGGACCCGGCCCGCGTGGCCAGCGACACGCGCCGCGGGCTGGACATGCTCCGCGAGCTCGAACTCGCCGCCCAGCGCCGCCGCGCTGACCCCGCAGCGGGCGGCGGCCGCAGCGCTGCTGATCCTGAGGCCGCCGAAGATCTGATTGACTCCATCGTCGTAGCCGTAGGCTAGGTCTGGCGGGCGCGCGATCTCCGCGCCGGCCGGGCCCGACTCCATCCCCAACCCTGCTGCACGCGTTAGCCCGGAGCCGCACCGTGACCTCAGCCAGCACCGCCCCCGCCGCCCCGCTGCCGCCGACCTACGATCCGCGCGCCGCCGAAGCCCCGATCTACCGCTTCTGGGAGCAGGGCGGCTGGTTCGCCCCCGCCGAGGCCGACGGCGGCGGGCGCGAGCCGTTCACGATCATCATGCCTCCGCCCAACGTGACCGGGGCGCTGCATCTGGGCCACGCGATCACGCTCACGATTGAGGACGCGCTGACCCGCTGGCATCGGATGCTCGGCGACCCAACCCTCTGGCTGCCCGGCCTCGACCACGCCGGGATCGCGACGCAGAGCGTCGTCGAGCAGCAGCTCGCGCGGGAGGGCCAGACGCGCCATGACCTGGGCCGCGAGCGGTTCGTCGAGCGCGTCTGGAGCTGGGTGCACCGCTACCGCTCGCGGATCGAGGATCAGGCCCGTCGCATGGGCGCCTCCTGCGACTGGAGCCGGGCCGTCTTCACGCTCGACGAGACCCCCCGCCGCGCGGTGCGCAAGACTTTTGTGGACCTCTTCAACGACGGCCGCATCTACCGCGGCGATCGGATCATCAACTGGGACCCGCAGATGATGACCGCGCTTTCCGATGTCGAGGTCGAATACCGCGAGATCGAGGGGCATCTCTGGCACGTCCGCTACCCCTTTGTCGATGAGCGGGGCGAAGCGCTCGGCGACGGTGTGGTGATCGCCACCACGCGCCCCGAAACGATTCCCGCCGACACTGCGATCGCGGTGCACCCGGACGATGAGCGCTGGCAGCCCCACCACGGGCGCCGGGTGCGCCTGCCGCTGCGCGGCTTCGATCGGCTGCTGCCGATCGTGCCGGATCGGGCGGTGGACCCCGAATTCGGCACCGGCGCGCTGAAAATCACGCCCGGCCACGACCAGCTCGATTTTGAGATCGGCGAACGGCACGGGCTGGAGCCAATCCGCGTGGTCGATTGGGACGGCTCGATCACCGCAGAGGGCGGCATCTATGTCGGCCTGGATCGCGCCGAGGCCCGCGAGCGGATCGTCGAGCATCTTGCCGAAGACGGTTACCTCGTCGAGACCGAGCGGCACCCGCACAACGTGGGCCACTCGCAGCGCAGCGGCGCCGCCGTCGAGCCGCTCGTCTCCAATCAGTGGTTTGTCGATACCGCCGAGCTGGCCGCTGAGGCGGCCCGCGTCGTCCGCGAGGGCGAGGTGCGGATCGTGCCCGAGCGCTCGGCGGCGGTCTATCTGCAGTGGATGGAGAACATCCGCCCTTGGTGCATCTCGCGCCAGCTGTGGTGGGGGCACCGGATTCCGGCCTGGTACTGCCGCAGCTGCGACGCCGAGGCGATCATCGCCGCCGACGACGGCGAAATTACGATCGGCGCCGGCGCCCGCCCGATCGTCGGCGCGGACGACCCGAGCGGCTGTCCGAGGTGCGGCGGCGCGGACTTGCTCCAGGATCCCGACGTGCTCGACACATGGTTTTCGAGCGGGCTCTGGACGCACTCGACGCTGGGCTGGCCCGACCGCAGCGAGGAGCTCGGGCGCTTCTATCCCTCCAGCGTGATGGAGACGGGCTACGACATCCTCTTTTTCTGGGTCGCGCGGATGATCATGCTCGGCTGCTACAACATCGGCGCCGCGCCCTTCCGCACCGTCTACCTGCACGGCCTGGTGCGCGACGCCGAGGGGCGCAAGATGAGCAAGAGCCTCGACAACGTGATCGACCCGCTCGACAAGGCCGAGCAATACGGGATGGATGCGCTGCGCTTCACGCTCGCCACCGGCTCGAGCCCCGGCAACGACATGCGCCTCACCGACGAGCGCCTCGAAGGCTCGCGCAACTTCGCCAACAAGCTCTGGAACGGCGCGCGCTTCGTGCTGGGCGAAATCGCACAGCACGAACAGCCGGGTTCGGCGCTGGCCGCGCTGCCCGTCGAGCGCTCCAATCTGCCGCTCGAAGACCGCTGGATTCTCTCCCGCCTCGAAGCCGCGGCCGCCGGCGTGAACGAGCTGCTGCAGCAGTTTCAACTCGGCGAGGCAGGCCGCCGGATTCACGATTTTCTCTGGAACGAGTTCTTCGATTGGTACGTCGAGGCGAGCAAGGTCCGCCTCCGCGCGGCCGACCCAACACCGATCCCAGTGCTCGCCCATGTGCTCGATTGCGGCCTGCGCCTGCTCCACCCTTGGATGCCGTTCATCACCGAAGCGCTCTGGCAGCGCCTGCCGAATCGAGACAGCGAGGCGCTGATCGTTGCCCGCTACCCGCAAGCGGGCGACGGCGCGCGCGACCGCGGCGCCGAAGCGGCCTTCGGCGCGGTGCAGGAAATCGTCCGCGCCGTGCGCCAAACACGCGCCGACTACCAGGTTGCGGCCGGCCGCTGGGTCGAAACGTGGGTTGCCCCGCGCGAGGCGGCGGGGCCGCCGGTCAGCGCGGCTGCGGGGATCATCGAGCAGCTTGCCCGCTGCCGCCCGCTGCACGTCGTCCCCAGCCGCGCTGAGGCGCCCCGCGAGCAGACAGCGTCTGTCGTGCTGCCCAACGCCGAGGTGATGATCCCGCTCGGCGAGCTGGTCGACCTCGCTCAGGAGCGCGCTCGGCTCGAAAAAGAGCTGAGGCGCATCGAGGGTCGGCTGCGCCGGGCAGAGTCGAAGCTGGCCAATGAAGGCTTCCGCAGCAAGGCCCCGCCGCACGTCGTTGCGGCCGAGCAGTCCCGCGCGGCCGACCTCAACCGCCAACGCAGCCTGCTCCAGGAACGCCTCGCCGGGCTCGCGGGGGGGCGCTCAGCGTAGTTCCTGCATCGCTTGGCGATGTACGGCGAAGTAACATGGAGGGCTGCCGCGCGCTTGTCTGGGTGGGCGGGAGACCGCTGCCCCGTCTGGCAAGAGGGGGCAGCGGCCGCCGTACGCAGCAGGGCGGGGGAGTCCGCGCGGGCGGCGTGATCAGCGCACGGCGCCGCTGGCTTTCAGCTGATCGGCCCGCGCGCCGTTGAGGCCGATCTCGTTCAGGATCTCGTCCGAGTGCTGGCCGGGCCAGGCCGGCGGACCCTGGATTTCGCTTTCGGTGCGGCTGAAGCGCGGGGCAGGGGCGGGCTGGACGACGCCGGCGACTTCGCGGAATGAGTGCCGCGCGCGCGCGTGGGGGTGTTCGGGCGCCTCCCAAGGCTCCAGCACCGGGCCGAAGCAGACGTCGCTACCTTCGAAGATTTCCTCCCACTCCGCGCGCGATTTGGTGCGCACGATTGCCGCCACGCGCGCCTTCATCTCCGGCCAGCGGGTGCGATCGTTCTGCTGGGGCAGCGCTTCCTGCGCCATCCCGGTCAGCTCGAGCAGCTCGGCGTAGAACTGCGGCTCAATCGAGCCCAGCGCGATGTATTTGCCGTCGAGCGTTTCGTAGGCGTCGTAGTAGTGCGCTCCTGTGTCGAGCACGTTCGAGGCCCGTCCGCGGTTCCAGAAGCCGGAGGCGAGCCCGGCGTGCACCGACGTGATCAACGAGCTCGCGCCGTCGACCATCGCGGCGTCCACGACTTGCCCTTTGCCGGTCCGCTGGGCCTCGAGCAGCGCGCCCAGCATCCCCACGGCCAGATACATTCCGCCGCCGCCGAAGTCGCCGACCAGGTTCAGCGGCGGCACCGGCGCCTGGCCTGGGCGCGCGATCGGCGCCAGCGCGCCGGCCAGGGCGATGTAGTTGATGTCGTGCCCCGCCATCTGGGCGTACGGACCTTCCTGGCCCCAACCGGTCATGCGCCCGAAGACGAGCCGCTCGTTGCGCGCCAGGCAGACCTCCGGGCCCAGCCCCAGCCGCTCCATCACGCCGGGGCGGAAGCCTTCGAAGAGCGCGTCGGCGCCTTCAATCAGCTGCAGCGCCACTTCGACCCCGTCGGGCTGTTTGAGGTCGAGCGCAATCGAACGCCGCCCGCGCGCCAGCAGGTCGCCGGGCGGCTGCGCCGGCGCCTCGCCCGGTACATTGGCGGCGCGGTCGATGCGCACGATATCGGCGCCCATATCCGAGAGAATCATTCCGCAGAACGGGCCCGGCCCGATTCCCTGAAACTCGATAATCCGAATGCCTGCAAGCGGCCCCATGATCAATGCCCCTTCTGCGCGCGCTGCGTATCTTGCGCGCCAGGGCAAGATACCGCGATGACTGCCGAGATGACTGCAGGGCCAATCACGATTGAACTGGGCGGCCGCGCCGAGGCGGCCGATGTGATCGAGCTGATTCACCGCGTCTTCGATGAATACGGCCTCATCTGGGATCCTGAGGACGAGTTCTGGGATCTGCTCGCGGATGATTTTCCCTATCTGGCCCCGCGCGGTGCGCTCTGGGTCGCACGCGGGGCCGACGGCCGCGTTGTCGGCTCGATCGCGGCTGAGCGGATCGACGCGGCCGCCGTTGAGCTGCACCGCCTCTATCTCGATGCAGCGCTGCGGGGCGCCGGGCACGGGCGGCGGCTGCTGCTGCAGGCGCTTGCCTGGGCGCGATCGTCGGGCTGCACGCAGGCGCTGCTCTGGGCCGACACCCGCTTCCACGACGCCCGCCGGTTCTACGCGCGGCTCGGCTTTGAACGGACCGGCGTGCGCGACCTGGACGACGTGAACGCGACCACGGAATACCGCTACGAGCGTTCCCTCGAAGGGCTGCCGCCCCTTGACTGAGGCGAGCCGAGGCGGCGCTGCGATTGACCCTGTGGAAGTGGCGCGACTACGATCCATCTGGCGTCGGGGGAGGCGCCGCGCGGGGCGCGCGCCAGCGCCCCGCGGCACTGCAAGAGGACTCCGTGTCAGATCTCTTCGCGAACTACGGTGCGGTGCTGATTGCGATTCCGGTCGGGGCCATGCTGGTGCTGACCGCTCTGCTCGCCAGCAAGCTGCTCGCCCCGCAGCGCCGCACCGCGCTCAAGGGCCAGGTCTACGAGTGCGGGATGCTGCCGATTGGCCGCAACTGGGCTCAGGTGCATGTGCGCTACTACACCTATGCGCTCCTGTTTCTTGTCTTTGATGTGGAGATCGTCTTTCTCTTTCCCTGGGCGGTGAGCTTTCTCGGGCTTGTCGACACTTCGGACATCGGGCGCACTGTGCTGTGGCAGATGGTGCTGTTCATCGGCACGCTGCTCGTCGGCCTCGCCTACGCCTGGCGCAAGGGCGTCTTCGAGTGGAAGAGCAACTAAATGGCCGACGCTCCGCATATGCCCGACCCGACGCCGGTGATCATCTCGCCCGAGGCGATGCGGCTGACCGCGGTCGACGACACGCCGCCGACGGTGCCCTACAAGATCGTGCTGCCGGGCGTGATGCAGGCGCCGGCCGAGGCTCTGATTTCGGCTGCGCGCAAGTCTTCGCTCTGGCCGATGACCTTCGGCCTGGCCTGCTGCGCGATCGAGATGATCGCGACTTATATGGCGAACCACGACCTTGACCGCTTCGGGATCGTGCCCTGGCCCTCGCCGCGCCAGAGCGACGTGATGATCGTCGCCGGCACCGTGACCAAGAAGATGGCGCCTGCGGTCAAGCTGCTCTACGAGCAGATGCCGCATCCCAAATGGGTGATCTCAATGGGCGCCTGCGCGACCAACGGCGGGCCCTACACGCAGTACGACCGCGTCGTGCAGGGCGTCGACAGCATTGTGCCCGTCGATGTCTATGTGCCCGGCTGCCCGCCGCGCCCCGAAGCGTTGATCGACGGCCTGCTGGCTCTGCAGGAGAAGATCGTCGAAGAACGCGGCCGCGGATACTGACGGCGCCGCCATGACGACCCGCAACCGCGACGACAGCACGAGCAGCAGCGAGCCGCCGCCCGGCTCGATCGCCGATACCTATCGGCTGGTGATGCCGCTGGTCGACTTCGATGCCGCGCTGACCAAAGGCGGCGATGTCGCGCTGACGGTGCCGCCGGCGCAGCTGCACAACGTGCTCCAGCGCGGCCGCGACGACGCGCGCCTGCGGATGAACCTGCTGCGCAACCTGACCGCCGTGGACTGGGTCGAGCGGGGGCTGGAGCTGGTGTACCACCTCTATTCGATTGAGCACCGCCATGCGGCCGCGATCAAGGCCTGGCTGCCGAGCGAGGGCGGGGCGGTTGCGACGGCGACGGACCTCTACGCGACGGCCGACTGGGCCGAGCGCGAGTGCCGCGAGATGTTCGGGATCGAGTTCATCGGCCATCCCGATCCGCGCAATCTGCTGCTCGATGAAGACCTCGACATCCACCCGCTGCGCAAGAGCCACCCGCTCGCGCCGATCGAGATCGAGCAGGGCGTGGATGTTGAGTATTTCACCAAGCAGTTCCCGCCCGAGCAGCCGGTGAGCCCGCAGGAGAAGGACGCGGAGGCCGCCGCGGCTGCGCGTCCGGCGCGGCGGCCGGATGCGGAGTTGAGCGAGGCGGAGCGCGCGGCCAAGCGCGCCGCGCAGGCGGAGCGCGTGGCGCGCGCGCGCGAGTTGGCCGCCGCCCGGCGGGCCGAACGCGCGGCCGGCGCGCCGCCGGCCGGCGGTGCGCGGCCCGAGGGCGCCGCTGCGCCGTCTCCCGCTGCTCCGCCGCCCGCCGCTGCGCCTGCCCCCGCGCCGGCAGCGCCCGCCGCGGCCGTTGCTGCGCCGCCCGCCGCCGAGCGTCCGCCGGCGGCGCCGCCGCCCGACCTGCCGGCGATCCCCGATGCGGAAGAGGATCCCGAGGGCCGCGCGGCGGCGCAGGCCGAGCGGGTCCGCATTGGCCGTGAACTTTCCGCTGCCCGCCGCGCGCAGCTGCGCGGCCAATGAGCAGCATGAGCAGCCAGTGAGGCCGTGAGCAGATGACGCAGCAACAGACTGTCGAAGGCGAAATTCTCACTGAGCCGGTCGTTGTCGAGCGCGAGTTCGAAACGGTCGATATGAACATCAACATCGGGCCGCAGCACCCGGCCACGCACGGCGTCTTCCGGATGGTGCTGACTGTTGACGGCGAGATCGTCAAGGACGCGGTTCCCTACATCGGCTACATGCACCGGGGCGGCGAGAAGCTCTCGGAGAACCTCGACTACCGCGGCGCGCTGGGTTACCAGGACCGCACCGACTATCTGGCCGCGTTCAACTCGGAGTGGGTCTACTGCAACGCGGTCGAGCGGCTCGCGGGGATCGAAATCCCGGAGCGCGCCGAATATGTGCGGCTGATTCTCGCCGAGTTCAACCGAATCCTCTCGCACTTCATGTTCATGGGCGCGTTCGGCACCGATGTGGGCTACTTCGGCACCGCTTTCACCTGGACGTTCAAGGAGCGCGAGCGGATTCAGGACCTCTTCGAGGCCGTGTGCGGCGACCGCATCATGTACAACTATTTCCGCGTCGGCGGGCTCGCCTGGGAGCCGCACGAGTCGTTCGTGGAGGACTCGTACTGGGTGCTCGACCAGGTCGAGACGGGGATTGGCGACGTCGACAATCTGATGACGGACAACGAGGTGTTCGTGGCCCGCTGCCGCGACATCGGCGTGATGTCGGCCGAGGAGGCGATCTCGTTCGGCGTGACCGGCCCGATGCTGCGCGCTGCGGGCGTCTCGTTCGACCTGCGCGTTGATGAGCCGTACTCGATCTATGACCGCTTCCGCTGGGAGATCCCGATCGGCGAGCGCGGCGATGTCTACGACCGCTACCTGGTACGGCTCGAGGAGATGCGCCAGTCGGTGGGGATTCTGCGCCAGGCGCTCGAGCAGATGCCGAGCTCGGGGCCGATTACGGCGGAGCGGCTGCCGGCGCGGCTGCGGCCGCCGCCGGGCGAGATCTACATGCGCCAGGAAAATCCGCGCGGCGAATACGGCATCTACATGGTCGCCGACGGGACCGACAAGCCGTGGCGGGTGAAGATGCGCAGCCCCTGCTTCCACAACCTCTCCTCGCTGAGGCCGCAGGTGCTCAACTCCTACCTCGCCGACGCTGTGGTGGCGCTCGGCTCGATCGACATCGTGCTCTGCGAGGTGGATCGTTAATCGCCGCGCCGCCGCCCGCCCGCGCCGCATAGCGCGTAGCCGCGGCAGGCGCTATCACAGTCTGCGCAGCGGGGGCGACGCGTGATGCCCGACCTTGTATCCGGCCTGGTATTGGGCCAGTTCGCCGGCATCAACATGCCTGACTTCGCCGACGCTCTGCTGCGGATCATCTTTATCGTCGCGCTGATGACCATCAACGCGTTTGCGTTGATCTATCTCGAGCGCAAGATCTTGGCCCGCCTGCAGGCGCGCGTCGGCCCGACCCGCACCGGGCCGATCGGCACGCTGCAGTCGATTGCCGACGCGCTCAAGTTGGTGACCAAGGAGGACGTGCGGCCGAGCACCGCCGACCGCTGGGCGTTCGAACTCGCGCCCTACATCGCCTTCGTGCCGGTCTTTTTGATCTTTGTGCCGATGCCGTTCACGGAGACCTGGTTCATCCGCGACCTCAACCTGGGGCTGCTCTACGTCTTCGGAGTGCTGGGGTTGAACATCGTTGGCGTCGTGATGGCGGGCTGGGGCTCAGACAACAAATACGCGCTGCTCGGCGGCGTGCGCGCCGCCGCCCAGGCGATCTCCTACGAGATTCCGATGCTGCTGATCGTCGTCAGCGTCGTGATGGTCGCGGCCGGGCGCCTGGCGGCCGACGGTGATCTGGCCGCGGCCGTGAGCATCAACGGGATCGTCGCCGACCAGACGACCACGCCCTACATTCTGCTGCAGCCGCTGGGCTTCGTGATTTTCCTGATTGGCGCGCTGGCCGAGCTGCACCGCCCGCCCTTCGATATGCCGATCGCCGAGTCGGAGGTGGTCGGCGGCTACTTCGTCGAGTATTCCGGTATGCGCTGGGGCATGTTCTTCCTGGCCGAATACACCGCGCTGTTCCTGATCGTGCTGCTGGCCTCCTCGATCTTCCTGGGCGGCTGGAACTGGCCGTTCGGCGCCGATGTCGGCCTCGGCCTCCAGGTCGCCCTGACACTGGTCAAGACATCCGTGATGATCGTGCTCGTGATCGGTTCGCGCGCGCTCTTCCCGCGCCTGCGGATCGACCAGCTGATGGCCTTTTCCTGGAAAGTGCTGCTGCCGTTCGCGATCGTGCAGGTGCTGGCGAACGGGATCATCCTCGCCTACGGCGGGCCGGACTGGGTTCTCGGGCTGGTTTCCTTGGGCCTGACGGCGGCGCTCTTCGGGCTGGTCTTCCGCCTGATGCGGACGCGGCAGGGCGACACAGCGCGCACGATCAAGCTGGAGCCCGCGCGGCCGCGCGTGCTCACCAGCCCCGAAGTCACCCCCGTCGAAGCATCCGGCGGCGGCGACTAGCGGCATCGCAGCGATAGGCGGAGAGGAGGCGGATTTGTGGGCGATGGTGTAACCGCGACGCAGGTCGTCTTCTGGATCCTGGCTGTCGTCATGCTGGTCAGCGCGCTCGGCGTGGTGACGGCCGGCAACATCGTCTACGCCGCGCTCTTCTTTATCGCTGCGCTCGCCGGCGTGGCCGGGATCTATTTGATTCTCACCGTGGAGTTCATCGCGCTCGTGCAGCTGCTGATCTACGGCTCGGCTGTGGTGATTCTGATTCTCTTCGCGCTGATGCTGACGCGGGCGCGGGAGCGCCCGCAGGCGCTGTTCGGGAGAACGCGCCCGCTCGGGGTCGCGGCGGCGGCGGGCCTGCTCGCCGCGCTGGTTGGCGGGATCGTCGCCACCCACTGGGTCACGCCGGGCTCGAGCGCCGATTTCGAGCCGATCGCTTTGCAGCAGATCGGCGATGTGATCTTCACCGTTTGGATTGTGCCCTTCATCATTGTCGGCGTGCTGCTTTCGATCGCGCTCGACGGCGCGATCATGCTGGCCTCGCCGGATGAAGAAGATTGAGCGGAGGACGGAGCCATGCCGGCGCTCGAGCACGTCCTGATCGTCAACGCGGTCCTCTTCGCGATCGGCGCGATGGGCGTGCTCACGCGGCGCAACGCGGTGCTGATTCTGCTTTCCGTGGAGCTGATGCTCAACGCGGTCAGCCTGAACATGGTGGCCTTCGCGGTCTACGGCCACATCGATTTCGGCAACATCACGGGGATTGTGTTCGCCTTCTTCATCATTGTGATCGCCGCCGCGGAGGTGGCGCTCGCGCTTGGCATCGTGGTGCGCACCTTCCGCAACCGCGCGACCGCCAACGTCGACGAAGTGAACCTGCTCAAGTGGTAGCCGCGTCTGTCCGCAGCGGAGAGGTGGGCTAGGTGTACTTCGCGGAGCACGCCTGGATATTGCCCGCGATTCCGGCGATCGCCTTCCTCGTGCTGTTTGCCTTCGGCCGCTATTTGCCGCGCGGCGGCGACTTTATCTCGGTCGGCGCGATGCTCGCTGTCTTCATTCTCTTCTTCTTCGTGATCGAGTCGCACCTCGACTTGGTCGCCGCGGGGCTGGGCGGGATCGCCAACGCCGGGACTGATTGGGTGCGGTTCGACGATTTCGTCGTGCGGCTCGGTTTCACGGTGGACAGCATCGCGATCGTGATGCTCTTCGTGGTCTCGACGGTCGCGCTGATGGTCAACCTCTACTCGACCGGCTATCTGCGCCACCACGGCAAGGCGGAGCCGCGCTACTGGTGGTATTTCGCGGTGCTCTCGCTCTTCGCCGCGGCGATGCTGACGCTGGTGCTGGCCGACAATCTGCTGCTGATGTTCGTCGCCTGGGAGGGCGTCGGCCTCTGCTCGTTCCTGTTGATCGGCTTCTACTACGAGCGGCGCAGCGCCGTCGAGGCGGCCAAGAAGGCGTTTGTGACCACGCGGCTCGGCGACGTTGGCCTGTTTATCGGGCTGATTCTGTTCTGGCGCGCGACCGGCTCGTTCCAGATTTCGGACATCATCCAGGCTGCTGAAGCGGGGCGTGTGAATGATTTGCCGCAGGTGATGGGCGACGGTTATCTGACGCTCTCGACGCTGCTGGTGTTCCTTGGCGCGGCGGGGAAGAGCGCGCAGGTGCCGTTCCACGTGTGGCTGCCCGACGCGATGGAGGGCCCGACGCCGGTCAGCGCTCTGATCCACGCCGCGACGATGGTCGTCGCGGGGGTCTACCTGGTTGCGCGGATGCTGCCCGTCTTCGAGGTTGCACCCGGCGCGGCCAACGTCGTGCTCGCTGTGGGCCTGATCACAGCGCTGCTGGCCGGGATCATGGCGTTGGCGCAGAACGACATCAAGCGGGTGCTCGCATACTCCACTGTGTCGCAGCTGGGCTTTATGTTCGTCGCCCTGGGTGCGGGGGCGGTCGGCGTGGCGATGTTCCACCTGCTCACGCACGCCTTCTTCAAGGCCTGCCTGTTCCTCGGCTCCGGCTCGGTGATCCACATGACGGAGGAGCAGGATGCGCGGCGGCTGGGCGGGCTCTGGTGGCGGATGCCGGTGACCGCGAGCACATTTATCATCTCCGCCGTCGCGCTGGCTGGGATTCCGCCGCTCTCGGGTTTCTTCTCCAAAGATGAGATCTTCAACGCCGCGCTGGGCGGCGCAAACACCGCGGTCGTGATTCTGCTCGGCGTTGCGGCGTTCCTCTCGGCGCTCTACATGGCGCGGCTGGTGATCATTACGTTCTTCGGTCCGCCCAGGGTGGCGGCGGTGATTCGGCGCGCGCGGGAGGCCGATGCGGTGATTCTGATTCCGCTCGTCTTCCTGGCTGTGCTGACGCTGGTGGTCGGCTTCTTTGCCTTCGATCAGGTGGGGCAGGTGTTCGGCTTCCCCGGCGGGATCAACAGCTACATCTACTTCCCGGAGCCGGAGGCGTTCCACTTCCACAACGACATCGCGGCGGTCACTGGCACCGTCTCGCTGCTGGGCTTCGGGACGGCTTGGTGGTTCTTCTGGGGCCGCAACCGCCGGCGGGCGGAGGCGCTGCGGGCGTTCCAGCCGCGCTTGGCGGCGATCGTGGAGAACAAGTTCTACTTCGACGAGGCCTATCAGTGGGCGATCGATCGGGCCGTGCTGCCGCTGGCGCGGGTTGTGGCCTGGTTCGACCGCATGATCGTGAACGACACTGGGATCAATGGTCCGGCCGACGCGACGCGCTACGCCGCTTACTGGCTGCGCTACCACGTGACCGGACGAATTCCCGATTACGCGCTGCTGATGGTGATCGGCGTGGCCGCCGCGGGCGGCCTGGCCTTCCTGCTGCGCGGCGGCTAGCGGCTGAGAGAGGACGCACGTGGACGCTGGCGAAGCTCTCCTGCTGCTGTTGCTGATCCCCGGCGGCGCGGCGCTGCTGACGATCTTTGTGCCCTCGCACCGCGTCGACGCGGTGCGCTGGATCGCGCTGGCCGCCACAACCGCCACGCTGATCGACTCGATCTGGGTCTTCGCCGTCTACGACTTCGGCGAGGGCGGGTTCCAGTTCGAGCTGCAGTACGCCTGGATCGAGAACGTGGCGTTCCTGGGCGAGAACGGGATTTCGCTGCATCTGGCGCTGGACGGGATCGCGGCGCCGCTGGTGCTGCTCAACGGGCTGGTCGGCTTTGCCGGGGTGCTCGTGTCCTGGAAGATCACCCACCGCCCGAAGGATTTTTTCATTCTCTTCCTGGCGCTCTTCACCGGCGTCTACGGCGTGTACATCGGGCAGGATCTGTTCTTCTGGTTCTTTGCCTATGAGCTGGCCGTGCTGCCGATGTACCTGCTGATCGTGATCTGGGGCAGCACGAACAAGGAATACGGCGCGATGAAGCTGACCATGGTGCTGGTCGGCGGTTCGGTGCTGATCTTTGTCGGCATTTTTGCGGTCTTCGCGGAGGCCGGCGCGGGCACCTTCGATATGGCAGTGCTGCGCGAGATCAACTTCGACCGCAGCTTCGCCAACACCTTCTTCCCCTTCTTCATGATCGGCTGCGGTGTGCTCGCCGGCCTGTTCCCCTTCCATACTTGGTCGCCCGACGGCCATGTCGCGGCGCCCACGGCGGTCTCGATGCTGCACGCCGGCGTGCTGATGAAGCTGGGCGCGTTCGGCGTGATTCGGCTGGGGATGGAGATTCTGCCGGCCGGCACCGATTTCTGGATGCCGGTGCTGCTGGTGCTCGGCGGGGTGGCGGCTGTGTACGGCGCGATCTCCGCGATTCATCAGACCGATCTGAAGTTCGTGATCGGCTATTCCTCCGTCTCGCATATGGGCTTCGTGCTGATGGGGCTGGGCACGATGAACAACATCGGCGTTAACGGTGCGGTCCTGCAGATGTTCAGCCACGGCGTGATGACGGCCCTCCTGTTCGCCATGGTTGGGGCGGTCTACGACCAGGCCCACACCCGCGATATCCGCGTCTTCGGCGGGATCATCCGCAAGATGCCGTTGTTTGTGATCTTCTTTGGGATCGCCGGGTTGACCTCGATCGGGCTGCCGGGGCTGAGCGGGTTTATCGCCGAGTTCCACATCTTCGTGGGGGCGATCGACGCCTTCCCGCTGTTCGCAGCGCTGGGCATCCTTTCGGCCGCGTTGACCGCCGTCTACATTCTGCGCCTGATGGGCCGCGCGGCGCTGGGGCCGTTCAACCCGCGCTGGGAAAACCTCAAGGAGATGTCGCGCAAGGAAGTGCTCGCCGGCCTCGTGTTGATCGCTCCGATCATCGCTATGGGCGTCTGGCCCGACCCGTTCATCGACCGGATCGCGCAGACTGTCAGCGAGCTGCCGAACGTCGAGGAGATCGGCGGCCTCTTCACGCTCAGTTCGATCGGCAACTAACCGTGCCCATCGCGACGAATCACGAGATGCGCTGATGGACCTCGAATACGGCCTGATCATCCCTGAGTTCGTGCTGGCGATTCTAGCCACGCTGGTCGTCGCCGGGGCGCTGCTGTTCCGCGGGGTGCGGCAGGAGGTTTGGGGCTACGCCACCGCCGGCGCGCTGCTGATCCTGGCGATCCTCACCGCCGTGTTCTATTGGGACACCAACGACGACTTCGCCAACGTGCTGGCCGTTGACCACTTCACGGTGCTGTTCCGCGTCTTCTTCCTCGGGATTGCGCTGTTCACGGTGTTGGCCTCGATCCAGTTCGCCGGCGATCGGCTCAAGAACCACGGGGAGTTCTACGGGCTGATTCTGTTTGCGACGCTGGGGATGATGCTGCTCGGGGCGGCCCGCGAGCTGCTCACCGCCTATCTGGCGCTCGAGCTGCTCTCGTTCTCCTTCTACATCCTGGTCGGCTTCAACAAGCTCAATCCGTTCTCCAACGAGGGCTCGCTGAAGTACATGCTGCTGGGCGCGTTTTCATCGGCGCTGCTGCTCTACGGGATCAGCCTGATCTACGGGGTGACCGGCACGACGACGTACAGCGCGATCGACCCCGACGGCTCGGGCGCCCGCTCGATTGCCGGCCAGCTGGCCAACTTCGCCGGCGGCGGCGACGCGGGTTTGCCCGACCCCGATGCGACGCGGCCGGGCCTGCTGATCGGGCTGGTGCTGATCACGGCCGGTCTGGGCTTCAAGGTCTCGGCGGTGCCGTTCCACCAGTGGACGCCGGACGCCTACCAGGGCGCGCCGCTGCCGATCACGGCCTTCCTCAGCGCCGGCGGCAAGGCGGCGGCCTTCGCCTTCTTCCTGCGCCTGTTCAGCGAAGCGTTTTTGCCGGCCGCCGCCGAGTGGTCTTGGTTTGTCGCGATTATCGCCGCGGCGACGATGATTACCGGCAACCTGATGGCGCTGCAGCAGACCAACCTCAAACGGCTGATGGCCTACTCCTCGATCTCGCAGGTCGGCTATCTGCTGATTGGGATCGTGGCGCTCAACGCGGCCACGGTCGGGCAGTCGCAGGACGCGGCGGCGGCGCTGGTGCTGCACTTGATCGGCTACGTGGCGACGAACATCGCCGTCTTCACCGCGATCATCGCCTTCTACAACCGCAGCGGGCGCGATGACATCGTTGATCTGCGCGGGCTGGCGGAGCGTCAGCCGTTCCTCGCCTTCGTCCTGGCGGCGGGGCTTTTCTCGCTGGCCGGAATGCCGCTGTTTGCCGGCTTCGCGACCAAGTTCATCATCTTCCAGGCCGCCTTCTCGAACGGCTTCCTCTGGCTCGGCGCGGTCGGCGTGACCGCTTCGTTCGTCTCGCTCTACTACTACCTGATGGTGATCAAGCAGATGTACCTCTACGAGCCTGAGGGGGCCGATCGGGCCCGCTTCCGCGTGCCCCGCCCGCTCGCGCTGGCGATCGCCGTGCTGACCGCGGGGGTTTTCTTCCTCGGCCTCTACCCGACGCCGCTGTTCGATGTGATCGACGATTCCACCGCCGGCCTCTTTGAGCAGGCGATCGAGGCCAGCGCGGCTGTGCTGCGCTAGCGGCCTCGCCGACCCCGCCGACCGTTGTTGTGTCCGCCGCGCCTGAGCGCCGCAGGAGGACGGCGGGGGGCGCGCAGGGTGGGTCTCAGAGCACCGGCAGGTAGCGGCGCAGCTCGTAATCGGTGACCTGGGAGCGGAATGCTTCGAACTCCAGGCGCTTGTTTTCCAGCATGGTGGACCAGACGTGCTCGCCGAGCACGGAGCGCATCAGCGCGCTGGCTGCGAACTCGTCGATGGCGTCGCCGAGTGAGCGCGGCAGGGCGCTGATGCCGCGCTGCGCGCGCTCCTGGGCGGAGAGTTCGTAGACGTCGTCCTCGGCTGGCGGCGGCGGCTCGAGCTGCTGGTCGATTCCGCGCAGCCCGGCGGCCAGCATCACGCTGAAGGCGAGGTAGGGGTTGGTGGCGCTGTCGGCGCCGCGGTACTCGACGCGCGTCGCCTCGGGGCGGCCCGGGTGATACTCGGGGATGCGCACCAGGTCGCTCTGGTTGGCGCGCGACCAGGTCAGGTAGACGGGCGCTTCGGTGCCGCGCGCGAGGCGCTTGTAGGAGTTGGCCCACTGGTTGGTGATCAGCGTGAACTGCGGCGTGTAGGCGAGCAGCCCGGCGATGAATGAGCGCGCGGTGTCGGAGAGGTGCGCGGGCGCATCCAAGTTGAAGAAGAGGTTCTGTTCGCCCTCGAAGAGGGAGAGGTAGACGTGCATCCCGCTGCCGTTTTCATCGGTCAGCGGTTTGGGCATGAATGAGGCGTAGACGCCGTGCTTGAGCGCGACTTCCTTGACGACGAGGCGGCAGGTCATGGCGGCGTCGGCCATTGTCAGCGCGTCGGTGTAGCGCAGGTCGATCTCGTGCTGGCTGGGGGCGGCCTCGTGGTGCGAGTATTCGACCGCGATGCCCATCTCTTCGAGCGTCAGCACCGTTTCGCGGCGCAGGTCGCTGGCCACGTCGAGCGGGGTGAGGTCGAAGTAGCCGCCGGCGTCGAGCGGGGCTGGGTCGTCGGGGCCTTTGAAGTAGAAGTATTCGATCTGCGGGGCGACGTAGAAGGTGTATCCGCGCTCGCCGGCCAGCTGCAGCTGGCGGCGCAGTACGCCGCGCGGGTCGCCGTCGAACGGCTCGCCGCTGCGCCGCTGGATGTCGCAGATCATCCGCCCCACGCGCTGCTGTTCGGGCCGCCAGGGCAGCACGACGAACGTTTCCGGGTCGGGCCGTGCGACCATGTCGGCCTCGTCGCGGCGGGCGAAGGCCTCGATCGATGCGCCGTCGAACTCGAGCCCCTCTTCGAGCGCCTTGGGCAATTCATCGACGGTGATCGCGACCGATTTGAGCGAGCCGAGGATGTCGGTGAACCAGAGCCGCACGAACTTCACGTCCTGCTCGCGGCAGGCGTGCAGGACGTGCTGATACTCGACTGGTTGGCGCTGAGCGTCGGCCGCCATGCTGGGCCCTCCCGCTCCAGCCGGGCGCCTAGATGTGGAAGTAGTGGAAGAACTCGGCCGGCACCGGGTGCAGGAAGACGTCGCGCGCCTCGGTCTGCTTGAAATCGATGTATTGGTCGATCACGTCCTGGGTGAAGACGCCGCCGGCGAGCAGATAGTCGTGGTCATCGGCGAGAGCGGAGACCGCTTCTTCCATGGAGGTGGGCACGGAGCGAATGCCGGCCGCCTCTTCGGCGGACATCTCGTAGATGTCGGTGTCGGTTGGGTCGCCGGGGTCGATTTGGTTCTGGATTCCGTCGAGGCCGGCCATCAGCATGGCGGAGAAGGCGAGGTAGGTGTTGGCGGAGGCGTCGGGAGGGCGGAACTCGAGCCGCTTGCTGGCCGGGGTGTTCTCGTAGGTGGGGATGCGGACTGCGGCGGAGCGGTTGCGCTGCGAGTAGGCAAGGTAGATCGGCGCTTCGAAGCCGGGCACGAGGCGCTTGTAGGAGTTCGTCGTCGGTGCGCAGAAGGCGAGCAGGGAAGGGCTGTGGGCGAGCAGCCCGCCGATGTAGTAGCGCGCTGTATCGGAGAGCTGGGCGTAGCCTTCGGCGTTGAAGAAGAGCGGGTCGTCGCCGAGCCAGAGCGACTGGTGGACGTGCATGCCGGTGCCGTTGTCGGCGAAGATCGGCTTGGGCATGAAGGTGGCTGTCTTGCCGTGGGCGCGGGCCACGTTGCGGACGATGTGCTTGTACCACTGCGTCTCATCGGCCTTGTTGCGGAGCGTGTTGAAGCGGGTGGCGATTTCGCCCTGGCCGCCGGTCGAGACTTCGTGGTGGTGGACTTCGAACTGGATGCCGATTGCGCCCATCGCTTCGGCCATCTCCCAGCGCATGTCTGAGAGGGTGTCGAAGGGGGCGGTGGGCGAGTAGCCCTGCTTGGGTGGGATTTTGTAGCCGAGGTTGCTGCCGTCCTCGTCGCGCGAGCTGTTCCAATCGGCCTCATCGGAGTCGATCACGTGGAAGGAGGAGTTCTGCTCGAGGCCGAACTGGACGTTGTCGAAGACGAAGAATTCGAGCTCGGGCCCAAAGAAGGCTTTATCGGCGATGCCGGTCGCCTTGAGGTGAGTTTCGGCCTTGCTGGCCACGTAGCGCGGGTCGCGCGAGTAGCGGGCGCCGCTCAGGGGGTCGTGCACATCGCAGATCAGCTTCAGCGTCGGCGTGCTTTCGGTGGGGTCGATCCGTGCGCTGTCCAGATCGGGGCGGAGCAGCATGTCCGATTCGTCGATCGCCTGGAAGCCGCGCAGGCTGGAGCCGTCGAAGCCCTGGCCGCGCTCGACGAGGTCCTCATCAACTTTTGCGGCCGGGATCGAGAAGTGCTGCCAGCGCCCGATCAGGTCGGTCACCAGCAGGTCGACCCGGGTGATGCTCTGCTCGTTGATTAGGGCCTGCACGTCGGCCAGCGTGGTCATCGGTAGCTCCCTCTCCGCGCCGCCCAAGGTTGGCGGCGGATTGTCCGCGGTTGCCGGTTGCAACGCCGCACGGCGTCGGGGGCCAGCGTATGCGCCGCTTCCGCCGCAGGCTCCGCGGGCGGGTTACGAGCCTATGAATTCTCTCGCTGCCGGCGGCGCCTCTTCCTGCAGGCGAGGGGCGGGGAGGCTCAGCGCAGGGGGGCGGCGAAGCGGTAGCCGACGTTGCGGACTGTTTCGATGTAGGTGCGCCCGCGCGCTTCGAGTTTGGAGCGCAGCCGCCGGATGTGTACATCGACCGTCCGCGAGCCGCCGTAGTAGTTGTAGCCCCAGACGCGGTTGAGCAGCGTCTCGCGGGTGAAGACCTGCTGGGCGTGGGTCATCAGGAAGCGCAGCAGCTCGAACTCTTTGAACGTCAGCGTGACGGCGCGGCCGCCCTCGAAGACTTGATAGTTGCTCACGTCGAGCACCAGGTCGCCGGCGGAGAGGGTGTTGCGGCCGACGGCACGGCCGTGCCGCCAGAGCAGCAGCTGAATGCGGACTACGAGCTCGGTCTCGCGCAGCGGCGCGACGGCGAAGTCGTCCAGCTGGTGGGCGGGGTCGAGCTCGTCCATGCCGCGCGGGCGGATCACGGCCAATCGCAGGCTGTCGGGCCAGGCCTCGAAGGCGGCGCCGCGCGCGCGCGGCACGGCGTCGCGCCAGTCCACGACCAGGACATCGGGTGCGGCGGCCGGATCGGGCGTCCAGCCCTCGACGGGGGCGGCGCGCAGCACCTGCAGGCCGCTGCGCTGGAGCGGCTCTTCGAGCGGCAGTGCAAACTCGTCGTCGAGCGACCAGATGGTGACGCGGAACATTTGAGCATCCTATGAGATACTTTGGCCGCACAGCGCGTCCGGGCCGGGCGGAGGCCGCCCGCCTGCGGCTGCTCAGCCGGCGTAGCTCAGAGGTAGAGCAACGGTTTCGTAAACCGTAGGCCGAGGGTTCGAATCCCCCCGCCGGCTCCATCAGTCCACCGCGCTCTGCCCGCCGATCGTTTGTTCGGCCGATTCGCGGCCGTTGCCGCCCTGGTCTTCGCCGAAGTGCGAGATTGGCACGGCCGGCATGGTGGTGACGCTGGCTTTGATCCGGCTGCCGAAGGTCAACGACCAGCGCGCTGCGGCGTCGTTGTCGGGCGCTTCGAGGATGGCGACGTAGTCGTACGGCCCCAGGACGCCGTAGACGCCCAGCGCAGTGACGCCCGGGATTATGACGCTGCGGTCGACTTTGAGCGGCAGCAGCGGATCATCGACGACCGCGCTGGCGCTCTCCGGTGAAAGGTTGATCAGCAGGATGTACTGCATCGGCCGCTCCTTCGCTGCTCATACTGCAGGGCAGGGTATGCGCCGCAGTGTTGCTGCTGGGGATCGTTCGGAGCGGCGGCTGCACGGGAGCGCTGCGCGCGCAGGGTGCTGCGGGCGGTTGTACGATGAGGGGCGCCGCAGATCTGCGACGGGAGTGTGAGTGGATGACAGCCGCCGGTGAACCGCAAGGCGATGCGCCCGAGCGCTGGACGTTGATCGACAGCGTGCATCTCAAGATCGAGGCGAGGCGGGGCGGGCAGATGCTGGCTGCGCTGATCTCCGGGCGCATCGACGGCTCCAACGCGCGCGAGTTTCAGACTGCGTTGGAGGGCGCGATCGAGGAGCAGGACGCGCTCGTGCGGCTGGATTTGGCCGGGTTGTCCTACATCAGCAGCGCCGGCCTGCGGGTGCTGCTGTTGACCGCGCGGATGCTGCAGAGCCGCAACACGGAGTTCGGCGTGCAATCGCTGCCGGGCCCGGTCTTGGAGGTTTTTCAGATCAGCGGTTTCGACAAGCTGATTCCGATCCACGCGCCCAAGCCGGGAGACTGACGCGGGGATGGCGGGTCCGTCCAAAATTCTGGTCGTGGACGATGAGCCGGATCTTGAGCCGCTGATGCTGCAGCGGATGCGCCGCGATATTCGCGCCGGCCGCTATCAATTCGTCTTCGCCCGCAACGGTGTGGAGGCGCTCGAGCTGCTGCACAGCGGCGCCGAGATCGACATGGTCCTCTCGGACATCAATATGCCGCAGATGGACGGGCTGACGCTGCTCGAGCAGATTCCCAAAGTGGACCCTGAGATGCGCTCGGTGATCATCTCCGCCTACGGCGACATGGGCAATATCCGCACAGCGATGAACCGCGGCGCGTTCGACTTTGTGACGAAGCCGATCGACTTCGGCGATCTGCGGATCACGATCGACCGCACGCTGCGCAATACGGCGGAGTGGCGCGAAGCGCTGCAGTCGCGCGACCAGCTGGTCGCGCTGCAGAACGAGCTCGATGTGGCGCGCAAGATCCAGCAGTCGATCCTGCCCGCCGAGTTTCCGACCGGCGCGGGCTACCGGGTCGCCGCCAGCATGGAGCCGGCGCGCAATGTGGGCGGCGACTTCTTCGACATCCTGCGGCTCGAAGATGGGCGGATTGGGCTGGCCGTGGCCGATGTTTCCGACAAGGGCGTGCCCGCCGCGCTGTTCATGATGTCGAGCCGCACCCTGCTGAAGGGCGCGGCGATCGGCAAGAGCGAACCGGCCGATGTGCTCGGCGAGGTCAACAAGCTGCTCAGCGCCGAGAACGAGGCGGCGATGTTCGTGACCTTGCTGTACGCGGTCTACGACCCGCGCGACGGGCGGCTCAGCTACGCCGCGGGCGGCCATCAGCCGCCGCTGCTGGTGCACGCCGACGGGGCCTCGGCGCCCCTGCCGCTGACCGGCGGGATCGCCTTGGGGCTGATGCCCGGCCTTCGCTATGAGCAGGCGGAGGTGATGCTCGCGCCGGGCGACACTGTCGTGCTCTACACGGACGGCGTCACGGAGGCGATGAACGGCGTTGGAGAGGAGTTCGGTGTTGAGCGCCTGCGCGGCGTGTTCGCGTCGACGCCGCTGGAAGACCCGCACGATGTGAACGCCGCGATCCTGGCTGCGGTGGCGGCCTTCGCGGCCGGGGCGCCGCAATCCGATGACATCACCTGCATGGTGTTCCGCCGCACGGAGGCTTGAGCTTGAGCGCCGACCTGTCGTTGACGATTGAGACGCGGCGCGAGGAGCTGACCCAGATCGCTGCTGCGGTTGAGGCGATCAGCGAGCGCGAGCAGTGGCCCGCGGATCTGACCTTCCGCGCCAATCTGGCGCTGGAGGAGGTGGTGCTGAACATCATCGAGCACGGTTTCGACGGCGGGCTGCACGAGATCGAGTGCCGCTTGAGATCGGAACCGCACGTGCTGACGATCGAGGTTAGCGACGACGGGCGCCCCTTCGATCCGCTCCGCGAGGCGCCCGCGCCCGATCTGGATGCACCGCTGGAGGAGCGGCCGGTGGGCGGGCTCGGCGTGCACCTGGTGCGCTCGATGACGGATGAGATGAGCTATCGGCGCGAGCGGGACAGGAACTATCTGACGCTGGTGCTGCGCAGGTCCGAATGAGCGGCCGGCGCGGGATAGCTGGAACGTCCGCGCGGCGGGCCGCTGCGGCGCTCGCCCTGACCGCCGTGCTCACGGTTGTTTTGACGGCCTGCAGCGCGGCGAATGACATGCAAGAGCGCGCTGCCGCGCCGCCCCCCGCCGCCGCGGCAGGCGGGGGGCAGGAGCGGGGGGCAGAGGCGGATCCGGGCATCTCCGAGGAGCGCGTCCTGTTCGGCCAGTCGGCCGCATTCAGCGGCCCCGCTCAGGCGCTGGGCGAGAACATGCGGCTGGGCATCGAGGCCGCCTTCCAGGAGCGCAACGCGGCCGGCGGGGTGCACGGCCGCCAACTGGCGCTTGTCTCGCTGGACGACGCTTACGAGCCGGAGGCTGCGGTTGCCAACACGCTGCAGCTGATCGAGGAGGAGCGGGTGTTCGCGCTGATCGGGGCTGTCGGTACGCCGACATCGCGCTCCGCCGCACCGGTGGCGGAGGAGGCCGGCATTCCCTATATCGCGCCCTTCACCGGCGCCGAGTTTCTGCGCGACGCGGCCTGGCGCAGCGTGCTCAATTTGCGCGCCTCCTACTACCAGGAGACAGAAGAGATGGTCACGCGGCTGACGGCGGACCTGCAGATCGAGCGGATCGCGGTGATGTATCAGGACGACTCGTTCGGGCGTGCGGGCTACCGCGGCGTGCGTCTGGCGCTGGAGCGGCGCGGTATGCAGCCGGTCTCGATCGGCTTGTATCCGCGCAACACGACGGCGGTCAAAACGGCGCTGCTCGATCTGCGCCGCGGCGACCCGCAGGCGGTGATCATGATCGGCGCGTATGAGCCGGTCGCCGCGCTGATCGCCTGGGCGCGGCATACCGGGCTGGACCCTGTCTTTATGACGGTCTCGTTTGTGGGCAGCAACGCGCTGGCGGAGAAGCTGGGGGCGGGCGGGGCCGGGGTGTTTGTCACTCAGGTGGTGCCGTTTCCAGAGGACGAGTCGCGGCCGATCGTGCGCGCCTACCTGGCGGCTCTGGCGGCCTACGCACCGGATGCGGCGCCGGGCTTTGTGTCGTTGGAGGGCTATTTGGCGGGGCGCATGGCGATCTTCGGCCTGGAGCGCTGCGGCGCTGAGCTGAGCCGCGCCTGTTTCCTCGCCGCGCTGCGCGGCGCGGGCGAGATCAACCTGGGCGGATTCACGCTCCGCTACGGCGAGCGCGACAATCAGGGTTCGGACGCGGTGTTTCTGACCATGATCGGGCCGCAGGGCGGCTACCTGGCCGTGCGCAATCTGAGCGGCCCGTTGGACGGCCAGCTGGACGGCGGGTTGGGCGGCGAGTGACTCGCGATGTGCGGGCCGCGCTGGCGGCGCTGTTTGAGAAACGCTTTCAGCTCTCTATGCAGCTCTACGCGGCGATCGGCGGAGCTGTCGTCTTGACGGTGACGGCGAGCCTGATCGGTTGGTTTTCGTTCAACCGCGTCGGTGATGCGCAGAGCCGCGTCAACGAGCGCAGCGTGCCCGAGTTGGCTGCGGCGTTCGGCGCGGCGCAGCACAGCAGCACGCTGGTCGCGGCCGCCCCGCGCCTGACGGCGGCCGCCGGCAGCGGCGAGCTGGCGCAGGTGTCGGCGGGCATCGATGAAGCGCATCGGGCGCTGCAGGCTCGGGCGGCCGAGCTGGGCGCGGCGCAGCCGAGCGGCGCCGGGGGCGGCCCGGCCGAGCGGATTCGAGCGCACGAAGAATCGCTGATCCGCAGTATCGAGGCGATCGAAGAGGACATGGCGGAGCTGTTCGCGCTGACGATGCAGAAGGAGGCGCTGCGGATCGAGTTGGCCGCGCTGCGGGCGGCGCTCGACAACGTCTTGATCGCGGCCGTTGACGACCAGTTGTTCTACACGATCAGCGGCTACCGCGAGCTCGGTGCGCCGCCGGCGCCGCGCGCTGAGCATTTTTCGGAGGAGGAGTTCTCGCGCTACCGCCATCTGGCGGAGCTGCAGGCGGACGCGAACACGGCGATTCAGCTGCTGGAAAGCGCGTTCGTGATTTCGGCGGCGCCGCTGATCGAGCCGCTGCGGGAGCGCTTCGAAGCGGCCCGCGGGCGCATCGAGCGGAATCTGGCGGCGCTGGCGTCGTCGCCGGTGCATGCTGCGGTCGGCCCGAGCCTTGCTTCGCTGTTTGCGCTTGGGATCGGCGACGGGGACGGCTTCGATCTGATTGAGCGGGAGCTGCGGCTGCTCGAGCGGCAGCGCGCCCTGCTTGATCAGAACAGCGCCGTTGCCGCTGCGCTGCTCGCTGAGATGGACAGCATCGTCAGCGCGGCGCAGGCCGGTGCGCAGGAGGCGACCGCGCAGTCCAACCAGGCGATGTTTGTCGGCCGCACGCTGCTGCTGGCGATCAGCGCGGTCAGCGTCGGCGGTGCGCTGCTGATCGCTTGGCTCTTCGTCGGCCGGGTGCTGCTGCGCCGTCTACAGCTGATGTCGGACTGGATGCGCCGCATGGCAGCGGGCAACCTCGAGGCGACCGCCGAGATCGGCGGGCGCGATGAGATCGCGGAGATGGGGGCCGCGCTCGAAGTCTTCCGCCAGCGTTCGCTGGAGGCGCAGCGGCTGAATCTGGTCGAGCGGCTGGCCGAGGAATTGCAAGGCAAAAATGAGGAGCTTGAGCGCGTGCTCGCCGAGCTTCAGCGCGCGCAGGATCAGATCGTCATGCGCGAGAAGCTGGCCGCGCTGGGCGAGCTGACCGCCGGCGTGGCGCACGAAATCAGGAACCCGTTGAACTTCGTGAAGAACTTCTCTGAAGTCTCGGAGGAGCTGCTCACGGAGATGGGCGAGGTGCTGGAGGAGGCCGGCGGGCAGATCGGGGCTGAACAACGGGGGCTGATCGATGAGATCTCGGCCGATCTGACCGGCAACCTCGGGCGCATCCGTGCGCACAGCGAACGCGCGAACCGGATCGTCCACGACATGCTGATGATGGGGCGCGGATCGGGCGAGCGGCGGAGCGCCGAGATCAACCGTCTGCTCGATGAGTACGCCGGCCTCGCCTATCACAGCGCGCGGGCGGCGGACGCGGACTTCAACCTCGACCTGCGCCGCGAGTTCGACCCCGACGCGGGCGAGCTGGATGTTGTGCCGGAGGAGTTGGGGCGCGTTTTTCTGAACATCGTGGGCAACGCTTGCTACGCGACCGACCAGAAGCGCCGCGCAATCGCTGCGGGCGGCGGCGGCGAGCCGTACATGCCGACGCTCACGCTCAGGACGCGCCGCAGCGGGGGGCAGCTCGAGATCGGCATTCGCGACAACGGCGGCGGCATTCCGCCCGACGTCGTCGATAGCATCTTCAACCCGTTCTTCACCACCAAGCCGCCGGGCGAGGGCACCGGGCTCGGCCTTGCGATGTGCAGCGACATCGTGCGCGAGCACGGCGGGGCGATCCGCGTCGAGACCGAGCCCGGCGAGTTCACCGAGATGATCGTGGCGTTGCCGCTGGCAGCGCCGGCGGAGCCTGAGCGCGAGCGGGCGGATACGGCTGAGGCGGCAGCGCCGGGCCGCGGCTGATCAGCCGTTCGGTGGCGCCGAGTTGGGACGCCGAGTTGGCTGGTGTCGTCGGTCGTACAGAGTCGTCAGTATGTTCGGTACACTGGGCTTCCGATAGATCAGCGAGGAGAGTGCGATGCCTGAGATAGAACGCACCGCTGCGGCTTCTGGGCCGCAGGTCGAGGAAGAGCGTGAGCCGGCCGGCGGGAACGAATCTGGGGATGAACGCCCGCTCGATGATGCCGAGCTGCAGCAGATCGTGGGCGGCGAGCTGGCGTCGGACAAACCCGCCTCCTGGGACAAGCCGCCGGAAGTCTCGAGCAGCGGGCTTGGAGAGTAGGCGCCGTCCGACGCCCCACCCGCCCGGTCTGCAGGGGCGTCAGGATGTTCGGTACACTGGGCTTCGGATAGATCAGCGAGGAGAGTGTGATGCCTGAGACAGAACGCACCGTTGCGGCTTCTGAGCCGCAGGTCGAGGAAGAGCGCGAGCCGGCCGGCGGAGGCGAAGCTGGGGGCGAACGCCCGCTCGACGATGCCGAGCTGCAGGATGTCGTGGGCGGCGCGGCGCCGGACGAATACGACCGCTGGCACAAGCTGCCCGACGGTTCGGGCAGCGGCTTCGGAGAGTAGCCGCAAAGTCGTCTCGGCCGTCGGCCGATCTGTGGCGGTTCTGCTGCCGGCGTCCGTCTAGAGTCGCCCAGGGGTCTGGTGTGCGCGCGTATAGAGGCTGCTGATGGCTTCCCCGCGCAGGCGTCTCTTTCGCAGGGAAGCGATCGCCCGCCGCGGCCAGCCTGAGCCTCTTGACGGGTTGTTGCGCGTTACCGCGCCGCATGAATGGGTGATCGTCGCTGGGCTGGGGCTGGCGCTGCTTGGCGCCCTGCTGTGGGCTGTGTTCGGCAGCATCGAGCGCAGCCTCTCGGCCGGTTGCGTCTTGGTGCGGCCCGGCGAGCGGTTCGCTGTGATTGCCGATCGGGGCGGCGCGGTTGTTGAGGTGCTGGTTGAGCAGGGCGATGCCGTGGCGGCGGGCCAAGCGGTTGCCCGCGTCAGCGCGCCTGATCTGAGGCGCCAGGTGGCGCTGTCCCGCGTACGGCTCGAGGCGCTCGAGGCGGCCGACGGCGCTGCACCTGCGGCGTTGGCCGCGGCCCGCGCGGAGCTGCGGGAGCTGGAGCGTCTGCAGGCGGACGGCGGGGTCATCGCCAGCCCGTACGCCGGCGAGATCACGGCGCTGCGGCTGAGGCCGGGGCAAGCTGTGGAGCTTGGTGCGGAGGCCGCGACGGTTGTGCGGGCCGGCGGCGCCGACAGCGGTGCGTTGGAGGTTGTCTCCTACGTTGAGCCGCAGAGCGCAGAGCGCCTGCACGCCGGGATGCGGGCTCAGGTGTTGACTGCGGGCTTGAGCAGCGGCGGGGGGGAGGCGCTGGCCGCCTCCATCCGCGATGTTTCGCCTCAGCTGTCCGCGCCGCCGTCCTGGTTGAGCGCCGCCGGCCTGGACGCGCCCGCGCGCAGCCACCTGGTACGGTTGTCGCTCGATGAGCAGCCGCCAGCGGCGATCGGCGACGGCGCTTCCTGCGATCTCCGCGTTGTCTTGGGTACCGAACGGCCGGTGCAGCTGCTGAGCACAGGCGGCGCAGGCTGAGGCGGCGGAGCGGAAGCCGGGAGAAGCGGTCGGTGCTGTTTTTTGAGAGGCGCCTGCGCACGCCGCTCTTTCCGCAGTTCGAGGCTTCCGAATGCGGCGCGGCCTGCCTCGGCGCGGTGCTCGCGCATTTCGGGCGTTGGGAGCCGCTCGAGCAGCTGCGCGAGGACTGCGGGGTGGGCCGCGACGGCAGCAGCGCGGCCGATATCGCCGCCGCCGGCCGCCGCTACGGCCTGCGCATCAGCGGCTGGCGCAAGCAGATCGACGAGCTGCGCAGCCTGCCGCTGCCGGTGATTCTGTTCTGGGAGTTCAATCACTTCCTCGTGCTCGAGGGCTTCGGGCGCGGCTGCTACTACCTCAACGATCCGGCCAACGGCCGCCGGACGGTCAGCGAGGAGACGTTCGACCGCGGCTTCACCGGCGTGGTGCTGGTTGCCGAGCCAACCGCTGAATTTCGCCGCGGCGGGGCGCCGCCGGGCGTGCTGCGCAAGCTCTGGCCCTGGCTGCGCGAGGTGCGGGGCGCGCTGGCCTTCGCGGCGCTCTGCGGCCTGCTGGCGGCGCTGCCCGGACTCGCGCTGCCGATTTTGCTGAGCCTCTTTGTGGACCATGTGCTGAGCGGGGTCGAGACCGCCTGGGGGGCGCCGCTGGTCGGCGCTGCTGCTGCTGCCGCCGCCGCCGTCTACTTGCTCATCTGGTTTCAGCAGCACAGTCTGAGCAATCTCGCCGTGCGCCTCTCTGTGGTGCACTCCGAACGCTTTCTATCGCGCCTCTTGCGTCTGCCGTCGCAGTATTTCGCGCACCGCTTCGCGGGCGATCTGACCTCGCGCGTGCAGCTGAACGATGCGGTGGCGCTGGGTGCTTCGAGGCAGTTTGCGGGGGTCATGATCGAGCTGGTGATGAGCGCGCTGTTCCTGGCGCTGATGGTCGTCTATGACCCGCTGCTGGCGTTGCTGGTCGCGGCCTTGGGCGGTGCGAACGTGGCGCTGATGCGGGTGCTCAGCCGCCTGCGCAGCGATGAGAACCGCCAGCTGCGGCGCGAGCAGGCGCTGCTCTTTGGGGTCGGCGCCAGCGGCCTGCGCAGTATGGAATCGCTGCGGGCGACGGCCGCGGAAGACGATTTCTTCTCCCGCTGGAGCGGTTACCAGGCGCGCGAGCTCGCAGCCCGCCAGCAGTTCGCGGAGTCGGGCTATGTGATCGCGGCGCTGCCGCGGCTGTTCCTGATCCTGGGCGGTGCGGCAGTGCTGGGGTTTGGCGGCTGGCGGGTCGTTTCGGGCGATATGACGATCGGCGTGCTGATGGGCTTCTATGTCGTCGCGGTCAACTTCTTGCAGCCGATTGGCCGCTTCGTACAGTCCGCTGACGCATTCCAGATTCTGGAGGCGGACCTGCAGCGGCTCAGCGATGTGATGGAGGCGCCCGAAGGCGCGGCGCTGGCCGCACAGTCGGCCGCGGACGGCGCTGCGGGCAGCGGGATCGCGACGCTGAACGGCCGTCTGCGCCTGGCCGGCCGGATCGAGCTGCGCAATGTTACGTTCGGCTATCAGGCGAAGCAGGCGCCGCTGATCGACAATCTCAGCCTGACCATTGAGCCGGGCCAGCGGGTCGCGGTGATCGGCCCCACGGGCTCGGGCAAGTCGACGCTGCTGAAGCTGCTCAGCGGCGAGTACCGGCCGTGGTCGGGTGAGATTTTGTTCGACGGGGTGCCGATCGGCGAGGTTCCGCGCGAGGTGCTGACCGGCTCGGTCGCCGTTGTCGACCAGCAGATCTTTCTCTTCGCCGCTACGGTCCGCGACAATTTGACGATGTGGAACCCCACTGTCCCCGATCAGCAGCTGGTGGCCGCGGCCCAAGACGCGCTGATTCACGACGACATTATGGGCCGCGCAGCGGGCTACGACGCGCTGGTCGAAGAGGGCGGCCGCAATTTCAGCGGCGGTCAGCGACAGCGGCTCGAGATTGGGCGGGCGTTGGTCAACAATCCGTCCGTGCTGCTGCTCGATGAAGCGACGAGCACGCTCGACGCGTTAACGGAGATGCGGATCGACGACAGCCTGCGGCGTCGCGGCTGCACCTGCATGATCGTTGCGCACCGCCTCAGCACGATCCGCGACTGCGATCAGATTGTGGTGCTGGAGCGCGGGCGCGAGGTGCAGCGCGGGGTGCATGAGGAGCTGATCGCCGATGCGCAAGGCCTCTACCGCCAGCTGCTGCAGGCCAACTGACGGCGCGCCCGGTGACTGCGCGCTTCAGCGGCGGCGGCGACGCGGCGACTGCACCTTTGCCGCTTGCCGAGCTGGCCGCTGCGCTGGGCGAGCCCACCGCCGCCGCCGCTAACCGGCCGATCGCGCTCGATGATCCGTCTGCGGCCTGGTTTGTGGAGCAGGGCGCGCTCGATGTGTTTCTGATCGAGTACGGAGCGGGCGAACCTGTCTCGAGCGCGCAGCACCTGCTGCGGGCCGAAGCGGGCCGCCTGGTCTTCGGCGCGGCAGCGCCCGGCTCGGCGCTGGCAGCGTTTGCGAAAGGGCTGCCGGGCTCGAGGCTGCGCCGTGTGCGGCTGGATGAGCTGCAGCGGCGCGCCGCGGCCGACGAGCTGGCCGCCCAAGTCGATGCTTGGCTCTCGGATTTCGCCGCCGCGGTCGCCGGCCGGATCGAGCCGCGTCCCCGCCCCGATCGGCTGTTGGCGCTGGATGAGCCGCTGGACGCGGAGGACGGCTGCGTGCTCTCGACGCGCTTGGGCGCCGTCGTCTGGGCTGCCGTCGATGATCCGTCCGCGGTCGCCTATCTGGGTACCGAGGTGCTGCCGCCGGGCGGCAGCGGGCTGGCGCCGCTGACCGCCGAGAGCTGGCTCACGCTGCAGCGCGCCGGGCGCGCGGCGGCGCGTTCGTCGGTGCAGCTCGGCCGCGAGGGTCAGTTGTTCAATGCGCTGGCTGAGTTCCACGAGCTGGCGCTCGGCGCCGAGCAGCTCAACCGCCTGCTGGCGCTGGCCGACGAGGCGAATGAGCAAACTGCGCGCGCCGCGCACCGCCGCCTCGATGAGCAGCAGGCTCGACAGAGCTTGTTCAGCGTGTTGGGGCCGTCCGCGGCGCCGCTGCAGGACCGCGGCTCGGCGCTGTTGGCCGCACTGGCGCTGATCGGGCGCCGCGAGGGGATCGAATTCCGGCAGCCCGCGCGGGGGCGCGGCGCGGACGCCGCCGAAGCTTCGCTGCACGGCATTCTCAACGCGTCCGGAGTGCGTGCGCGCCGTGTGCGGTTGTCGAGTGAGGAGCGTTGGTGGCTGGGCGACAGCGGTGCGCTGCTTGGCTTTCAGAGCGGCGACGGGCGCCCGCTCGCCCTGCTGCCCGGCTGGACCGGCCGCTACCGCGCCGTTGACCCCGCCTCTGGGCGGTCGATCCGCCTGAACCGCAGCCGCGCGGACGATATTGAGCGCGAGGCGTGGCTGTTCTACCGGCCGCTGCCCGAAGGCCGCGCCGCAACGGCGGGCGACGTGCTGGGCCTGATTGGGCATGGCATGGCGGCCGATTTCGGCCGCTTCGCTGCGGCCGGGCTGCTCGCCAGCCTGCTGATGCTGGCGCCGGCGATCGCTCTGGGGATGCTTGTCGATTGGCTGCGCCCTGCTGCATCGGGCGGCATGCTGGTGCAGGCGGTGATTGCGCTGGCGGCCTTCGCGCTGCTCGGTGTGCTGCTGCAGATGCTGCAGGGGACGGCGCTGATGCGGCTCGAAGGGCGCGGCGCGGCGCGTGCCGAGGCCGCGCTCTGGGATCGCGCGCTGGGGCTGCCCTCCAGCTTCTTCCGCGGCTTCACAGCCGGCGAACTGGCTGTGCGTATGTCGGCCTTTCGGCTGCTGCGCGATCGCGTCTCCGGCGCGGTGGCCAATGCGCTGCTCTCATCGATGTTTCTGCTGCCCACGCTGGGGCTGCTGTTCATCTATGACGCGGCGCTGGCCTGGCTGAGCCTGGCCGCGGTACTGCTGCTGCTGGCGCTGACCTGCGCCGCGGGCATGCTGCAGCTCGCTCCGCAGCGGCGCCGTTTTGCGGCCGAGCGGCGGCTGGCCGGCCAGCTCTTTCAGTTCATCAACGGGATGAGCAAGCTGCGGGCGGCCGGCGCGGAGGCTTCGGCCTTCGCGGCCTGGGCGCGCGGCTACCGCGAGCAGCATCTGGCTGGGATTCAGCTCAGGCGGTCCAACGAGCATCTGGTTGCGCTCAACGCCGCGGTGCCCGCATTGGTCGGCGCGCTGCTCTTCGCCGCCGTGCTCTGGCAAGGGGCTGAGCGGGTTGCTGTCAGCGACTTTCTCGTTGTCTACGCGGTTTCGATGACTTTCTACAGCGCGATCGCCGCGTTGGGCCGCTCGTTCGAGGCGATCGCCGCTGTCATTCCCGGCTACGAGCAGGTGCAGCCGATCTTGGCGGCGCTGCCCGAGCCGCGGCCGGCGGGCGGTGCTCTGACCGAGCTGAGCGGCGGTATCCGCTTCGACCGCGTGAGTTTCCGCTACAGCGCTGAGGGTCCGCTGATTCTCAACGAGGTCTCGATGCACGCTAGGCCGGGGGAGTTTGTCGCCGTTGTCGGCGAGTCGGGCGCGGGCAAGAGCACGCTGATTCGCCTCGCGCTGGGGCTCGAAGAGCCGTCCGGCGGCGGCGTCTACTACGACGGCCGCGATCTCGCGCACCTCGATCGCAGCACGCTGCGGCGGCAGCTTGGCGTCGTTATCCAAGACGGCGCGCTGCAGCCCGGCAATATTCTTGAGAGCATCATCGGCGTCGGCGGCGATCTGACGATCGAGGACGCCTGGCGTGCGGCGCGGCTCGCCGCCGTCGATGAGGACATCGCTGCGATGCCGATGGGTATGTTCACGATCGTGGGCGACAGCAGCGCGACGTTCTCGGGCGGCCAGGCGCAGCGGATTCGGATTGCCGCGGCGCTGGTCCGCAATCCGCGGATCGTCTTTTTGGACGAGGCCACCAGCTGGCTCGACGCGCGCAGCCAGGCCCGCGTCATGGAGGGTATCGAGAGCCTGGCCGCGACGCGGATCGTAATCGCCCACAGGCTCTCGACGATTCGCAAGGCAGAGCGGATCTACGTTTTGCAGGCCGGTCGCATCGTTCAGGAAGGCAGCTTCGAGGAGCTGAACGCGGCCGACGGCATATTCCGCAACCTCGTTCAGCGGCAGCTGGCCTGAGCGCTCTGCAGCGCTGCGCGCAGCGGCCGGCGGCGGAACAAGCTTGAGCGGCTTGAGCGAATGGTGTGGGATACACTGCGCGGGCGTCTGGGGATGATCGATTCTGCCCCGCGCTACGGGGGGCCGTATGTATCAATTCGTTCGTACGTCAGCGGTGGGCCGCGCCGGAGCAATCGCGGTTTCGATCTTGATCGGCCTCGCGCTGCTGCTCTCGGCTTGTGACCTGGTCGACAATGAGGACGATCAGAGCGAGGCTGCGGAGCAGCAGACCGCCGAGCAGATGCCGGCGGCCGAAGCGGAGCCGCAGGCGCGTCCTGCCGCGGCGATGATGGGGCCCAGCACGCTCGATGCGGCGACCATCTACGCGATCGTGCGGGCGAGCCTCGCGCTGGTGCAGACTGAGCATGGCGCGGTCACCGGGTTTGTGACGCGCAGCGGCGAGATTTTGGTTGGCGCATCTTCGATTGCGGGTGCGGCAGCGATCACGGCGACGCTTTCCAACGGCGACGTGATCGAGAACATCGCGGTGGCGCAGGTCGACAATCTGGCAGATATCGCGGTGCTGGGGCCGATCGAGCCGAATTTGGCGCGGCGCTTGCCGGCGCTGGGTTTGGGCGACGGCGAGCTGCTGCCAATCGGCAGCGCGGTCTACAGCGTCGGCTTCGGCCGCGCCGGTGCGGCCGCTGGGGCTTCGATCAGCGCCGGCCTGCTCTCGCGCCGCGCTGAGTGGGCGGCGGCCGAGCTGACGATGCTCTCGACCGACGCCTCGATCGCTGCCGACCAGGCAGGCTTGGTGTTGGTCGACGAGATGGGCACGGTGATCGGGATTGCGGCCGCTTCGCTGGCCGAGCGCGGGTTGTTCGTCTCAACCGGCGACATTGCGCGCAATCTGCCGCTGGCGCCCGCCGACGCAGGGATGGCTGAAGCCGAAACGGCGATGGAGCCGCAGTCTGTGCTGGTCAGCGCGGTTCCGGGTGAGCGCTCGCTGGTGTTCGTGACCGAGCCCGATCCCGGACCGCGCCTGACGCTGACGATCAGCGGCGATCAGCGCGGCATGCTGACAATCACCGACGCGGCCGATGCGACGATCGATAGCGGGACGATTGTCGGAGGCGGCGCTGAGACGGTGATCGCGGCCGAGCTGGGGACCAGCGGCCCCTACTACGTGTGGGTCAGTACGGACGCCGAAGAGTCGACGCGGTACACGGTCGAGCTGGAGCAGGCCATGGGCGCGGCGCCCGACGCCGACGATCGGCGCTGGCTGCCGGAGGAGACGAGCAGCGTCGGCCTGCTCAGCGGCAACGACGATATCGACACCTTCACGCTTGCGGCCCGGCCGGGCGATGTGTTCGAGGTGCGGGCCGAGAGCCTCGCCGCCGATGTCTATCTGCATGCGCTCGGTGCGGGCGTCGACGCGACCGATGACGATGGTCTGGGCGGTCTCAGCGGTACCGATGCGGCGCTGCGGATTGAGGCGGGCGCCGCCGGCGACCTGCAGGTCATGGTGGGTGCGATCGAGGGCAGCGGCGCTGGGGGCTATGTGATCAGCATCGACCATGTCGTGATGGCTCCGGAGGCGGCGGAGGTCAGCACCGCTGCACAGCCGGCCATGGCGATGGCGCCGAGCTTCCCCGCCTTCCCCGACCCGCCGACGATCGCGATGCGCGGCTCGGGCGGCGAGGCGGAGCTCTCGACCGAGGCGGTCAGCCGCGGCCACGATGCCGGCGACAACATGTTGGCGCTGAGCGACGCCGATGGCTCGTTTGATGTCTCTATCACGATTCTCGCGGCCAGCGGAGCGACTGCCCGTGTGCTCGTGAGCGATGCAGCGAGCGGCGCGATCGTGTTTGAAAGCGTGGTCACCGCGGCCTGCGCCGGCGCGGAGCCGTGCATCGCCGGCGGGGGCGGCAACCCGCGTGAAGCGGCGGGCGGCGAATGGCTCGTGACGATCGAGCACGGCGGCACGGGCGTGATTGAGCAGTGGCAGGTTGAGCTGCTGACCAACGATTAGGCGTCAGCGGCGCGGGTCGTCCGTGGGCGTCCGCGTGCCGCCGGCCCAGGCGGAGCCGAGCAGGAGGCCGACGGTGAAGGCGCATGCGGTGAGTGCGCCCAGCGCGGCCCAGGAGACCAGGCCGCGCAGTGTCGGTGTCGGTTCGGCGGGGGGCGGATCGGGCGCGGGGGCCGGTTCGGGCTCTGGCTCCGCCGCGGAGGGTGCGGGTTGGGGGGCGCTCGGCTGAGGCTCGGGTTCGGGTGCGGACGGCAAGGACCAGGAGAGCACCGGTTGCGCGGCGGCGGGCGCCGGTGCCGGCGCTTCACGGACGGGCGGAAGTGCGAGCGCCTGCGGGGGCGGGTCGATGCTCACGTTGGGCAGCAGTCGATCGAGCCATTGGGGCATCCACCAGTTTGCGCGGCCGGCCATCTGCATGAAGGCCGGCACGAGCACCAGCCGCACTACGGTCGCATCGACGATGATCGCGAAGGCCATGCCGATTCCGAACTGCTTGACCGCGTGTTCCTCGCCGAAGACGGCGAAGGAAAGGAAGACCACGGCAAGGATCGCCGCGGCGGCGGTGATCACGCGCGCGCTGGCGCCGATCCCGTGTGCGACCGATTCAGCCGAATCGCCGGTTTGCACCCAGCGCTCGCGCACGCGGCTGAGCAGGAATACCTCGTAGTCCATCGAGAGCCCGAACAGGATCGCGAACATGAACATCGGCAGGAATGATTCGACCGGTCCTGTCTTATCGAGCCCAACCAGGCTCAGCCCCCAACCCCACTGGAAGATCAGCACGAGCAGGCCAAGCGAGGCGGAGATCGCCAGCATGTTCATGACTGCGGCCTTGAGCGGGACGAGGACCGAGCGGAAGGCCATCATCAGCAGCAGCACGCTGACGCCGATCACGACGCTGAAGAAGATCGGCATCCGCTGCATCATCCGCTCTCTGAGGTCTTCGAGCAGTGCGGTCAGGCCGGCGATGTAGATGGCGGTCTCGGTCTGAATCGCGCCGATCGCAGCGGGAACGCTCTGATTGCGCAGGCGGCGTACGAGCTCGTGCGTTTCCGGCGCCTGCGGCTCGGCGGTGGGCACGATCACGAAGACGGCGGCGGTGCGCGCATCGTTGACGCGCGGCTGCGGCACAGCGGCGACGCCCTCCAGCGAGGCCAGCGATGCGCGGATCTGCTCGAGTTCCTGTGCTGCGGCGGGGCTGCGGTGTTCGGAGACGGCGATCAACGCGGCGTTGACGCCCGGTCCGAACGCCTCGGCGATCAGGTCGTAGGCGCGCCGCGTCGTGTAGCGCTCGGGTACGTTGCCGTCGTCGGCGACGCCGAGCTGCATATCGAGCAGCGGTGCGGTGATCGCGAGCAGCAGGAGCGTGGCGCCGGTCAGCCAGAGCCAGGGTCGGCGCTCGACGCGGCGGCTGAAGCGGTACCAGCGGCCCCGCTCGCCGCCCGCTGCGTAGCGCAGGCCGGGAATCGAGAACCGGTCGATCCGCCGTCCGACCATGCGCAGTAGGGCGGGCAGCAGGGTGATCGCGATCAGCATCTCCATCAGCACGACCAGAGCCGCCGAGAGGCCGAGATTGGCGACCAGCGGGATGCCGATGAAGAACAGTCCCAGCAGCGCGACGACGACGATGATCCCGGCGAAGGAGACAGCGCGGCCCGCGGTGAGCACGGAGATTCGCACTGCATCGGGCACGTCATAGCCGGCGGCGAGCTGCTCGCGGAAGCGCGAGATGACGAACAGCGCGTAATCGATCCCGACGCCGATGCCGAGCATCGCGCCGAAGAGCGGAGCGAGGGTGACGATATCGAGCTGCGCCGCGGCGATCAGGATCAGGATGGTGCCGATCGCGAGGCCGACCAGCGCGGTGATGATCGGCATGCCGGCCGCGATCACCGAGCCGAAGGCGAGCAGCAGCACGACCAGCGCGAAGCCGATCCCCACGAGCTCCGAAATGCGCGTCTCCTGGGTCTCCAGCTCGCGCACCGGTTGGCCCGAGAACTCGAGCACGAGGCCGGCCGGGCGGGGCGCCTCGCCGAGGTCGAGCAGCGCCTGGACGTGCTCTTCATCGAGTTCGCGCCCCAGCCGGCCGTATTGGACCCGCACCAGCGCCGTGCGGCCGTCGCGCGAGATGTCGCCGGGCGATGTCCACGGGTCGCTGACGGCGTTGACGTCTTCGATCAATGCGGCGCCGCGGCGGAAGGCGGCGATCGATTCAGGTACGCCGGGTCCGCTGACCTGCCCGTCGGGCGTGTGGAAGACCGCTTTGACTTCGACGCCCGACTGTTCGGGGAATTCGGCGGCGAGCACGTCCTGGGCGCGCTGCGATTCGGCGCCCGGCAGCGAGAATGCGTCTGTCAGTACGCCGCCCGCGGTCTGCGCGGCGATCGCCAGGACGACGGTGAACACGACCCAGCCGAGCACCACCCAGCGGGGGTGCTGCGCGACGAAGTCTGCGAGTCGCTGCATTGCCTTCTCCGCTGAGGCGTGCGCCGGCGCGGCTCCAGCCTATGGCCGAGCTTGGGCTATGGGGGCCGGGTGTGCCGGCCGCGTCTTAGCGGATCAGCGAATCGAGTGAGAGCGGGCCGGCGCCGAGCAGAATCAGCGCAACGCAGGCGAAGACCATCAGCACATCCAGCTCGTAGCCTTGCACGTCGCCGCCCTGGAAGGGTGCGTTGTTCTTGAATTTCTGCACCCATGTTGCCACGACCATGTTGGCGGCGAGCGGGATCGCGACCCAGCTGGTCAGCAGTCCGGCCAGCAGGAGCAAGCCGCCGAGCAGCTCGAGCATGGCCACGCCGGGCCCGGCGTAGCGCGCCATGGGGATGCCGAGGTCGGCGAGCCAGCCGCTGAAGCCGCCGATCCCGCGGCGGAACTTGCCCAGTCCGGCGTCGACGAAGATGATGCCCAGCGCGATCCGCAGGACTACGGAAGCCCATTCGAGCGCGCCTTCGCCCCAGGGTTGTGCGAGCCAGTCCGCCGCGTCCATCGCCTGCTCCCCGTTCTCCTCCAGCGCACGCACGCCGAACGGTAGCGGAAGCTGTAGCGCGGTGAACAGCCCGCGTTCCGCTAATGCAGGCTCTGGGGTAGGCTGAGTGAACGCCTATCGCAGATCTGCAACTGTCAATCTGCCGCGGGTCGGAAGAAAGCGGCCGCCCTATGCCCTCCGATCGTATTCGCCGCGGCAACCAGCGCCAGCCGCTGCGTCCGATCGGCTTCCGCACCGCCAGCGGCCCGCCGCCGCCTTCGGTCTTGATCGCGACCCGCGGCCCCGTCGCGGGGCACGATATCTGCATCTTCAGCAAGCCGCCCGCCCGACGGATTACGGTCGACAGGCCGCTGTGCGGCCTGGAGGTCGATTGTTTGACGGTCGAGACGGTGCGAGCGGCGCAGGATGCGGGGCTCGCGTTCATCGCCTTTCGCCCGCGGGAGTCGCGCGGGGACGCGATCGCGGATGCTGAAATCGACTTCGCGCTGCAGCTCGACGACCGGTTTCCGGATGCAGACGAAGCTCGCTCGCTGGCCACGCTGCGGCCGATTCTGGCGATCCTGCCGATGCCGGCGCTGCCGCTCTCGCTGAGCGATCTGCTCCAGATCCGCCGCACTGCGGTGCTGCTCGATGCGCCCTTCGCGCTGCAGTCGCCGCCCGACATTTCGAGCGGCGACTTGCAGGTGCTGCGCGACTCGGGCCTGGCGGTGCTGCTGCTGGACCCGGCGACGCCGGGCGACGTCGCCGCGCTGCGCGAGCGGATCGCCGCGCTGCCGGAGCGCAGCCGGCGGCAGCTCTCCGCTGATGTCCGAGTCCCGCTGCCGGCGCCGCCGTTCGGTGCAGACGCCGACGATTAGCGCCGCTGCGTTGACGCGACGCGCCCGGACTTTGATTCAGTCTTCGAACGGGGTGCGGTTCTGCGGTTCGAGGCTGCTGCGCGCGTTGCCGGTGGCTAGGCGCAGGAAGTAGAGCAGCGCGCCGACGAAGGCGACGCCGAGCAGCACGGCGATGGTCCAGAGCACGACGCCCTGGCTCGATTTGGGCGGCGCGGCCAGCTGTGCGACGCCGGCCTCGCCGGGCGCGAGCGGGTTGACCGTGAATCGGTAGCCGCCCCGCTCCTCATACAGCTCTCCGCCTGCGCGCTCGAACAGCACCGCATAGCGAACCTCGACTTCGCCTTCGCCTTCGGCTTCGCCGCTGAGCGGCACGATCAGGGTGCGCGTGCTGTAGGTTGCGATCGAGGCCTCGCCGCTGTCGAGCCGATGCCCCTCTGCATCGAGCACTTGGACGCTGTGCGCGTTGAGCCGCAGCGCCAGCCCGCGGTTGAATGTCAGCAGGATGTGATGCGGCGTCTCGGCGGTGACGCCGTCCTGGGGCGGTTCGGTTTGCACCAACTCTTCGGCGCCGGCGCTCGAGACGACCAGCCACGAGGCTGCAGCGGCCACGCTCAGCAGCACCGACGCCCGCACGATCAGCCGCCAAACCATCGCACCACCTCCAATGCAGATGCTACGAAGCCGCACCCGCCCAGACAACCAGCCGGGGCCTGCTAGAGCCCGTTCACCTTCACCTTGGGCGGATTCCGGCGCGAGGCAGGCGACGGGTCTAGGTGTAGATGCGCTGCACGCGGGGAGCGATTCCGGTGAGCAGCTCGTAGGCGATCGTGCCGCAGCGCTCGGCCATTTCGGCGGCGGAGATGTGCTCAGGGCCGTCGCGGCCGATCAGCGTGACCACATCGCCTGCGGCCGCGTTTGGTACGTGGGTGAGGTCGGCCATGGCCATGTCCATGCAGATCGTGCCTGCCAGCGGCGCGCGGCGGCCGTGGATCAGCACTTCGCCGCTGCTCCACAGCGAGCGCCGCAGCCCGTCGGCGTAGCCGGCGCCGATCACGCCGATCACTGAGTCGTGCTGCGCTGTCCAGCGGCCGCCGTAGGAGACCGATTGGCCGGCGCGCACCGTGCGCACCATCAGGAGCGGTGCGCGCCACGAGAGAGCCGGCTGCAGGCCGCTTGCGGCTGCGCCGGGCAGCGGGCCTGCGCCGTAGAGCGCGAGGCCGGGGCGCACCATTTCGAGCGCTGTCTCGGGGAAGCGCAGCAGCGCGGCGCTGGCGGCAGCGTGGCGGATGGGCGCGCCGATCCGCGCCGCGTGTTGCAAGAACTGCCGAAAGGCTGCCCGCGTGGGGGCTGGATCGCCGCCGAATGCGTCGGGCAGGTGTGTGTAGACGCCCTCCAGACGGAGCGGCGGGGACTCCCGCACCGCGCCGGCGGTGAGGGCCGCGGCATCCGCGCTCAGGCCGAGCCGCTGCATCCCGGCGTCGATGTTGATGTGCACCGCGGTGCGCCGCCCCGCGGTTTGCGAGGCCTGCGCGAGCGCGCGGGCCTCTGTGGCTGTGCGCACTGTGACGGCCAGCTCCAGCTGTACAGCTGTTTCGAGTTGGTTGGGCAGCAGCGGCCCCAGCAGCAGGATCGGCGCGCGCAGGCCGGCGCGGCGCAGCGCGGCGGCCTCGCCGACGGTGAAGACGCAGAGCCGCTCCGCTCCTGCTTCGAGCGCCGCACGGGCGGCGGCGGCCGCGCCGTGCCCATAGCCGTCGGCCTTGACCACCGCCGCCAGCGCCGCGCCGCCGGCGGCGCGGCGCAGCAGCTCCACGTTGTGCCGCAGCGCAGCGAGATCCACCTCAACCCAACTCAAGCCGGTTGCCGAGTCCACGCCTACCCCGGTCCACCTCCGCGTCGGAGTTGACGTTAACACAGCTAGGGTTCGGTGTTCGCGCTACTCTGATGCGGGCGGATCTTCTCTGAGCGGCTGCTTCCCATCGCAATTCGATTGCCTTTCCTCGTACTGTGCGTGCTCTGCGGCTCAGCGGTTGCGCTGCTGACGCTGACTGCCTGCGGCGGTGAGGACGCGCCGCAGGCCGAGCCGCCGCAGGCTTCGGCCTCTGAATCGGTCGAGCCCGATCCCGAACCGGATCCGTTGCCGGCGGAGCCGGCGGCTGCATCCCCGCCGTCCCGTGCGGGCCGCAGCCCCGCCGAGTTGCTGCTGGCCGAAGCTGATGCGCTCGAGCACAACGGTTTCTGGGAGGATGCGCTGGCGAGCCGCGATCGCGCGCTCGACTCGAGCGGCGGGCTGGCCGAGGTTGTGCGCCTCGACGCGCAGCTGGACCAGGCCCGTCTGCTGCTGCGGCTTGATCGTCCGCTCGATGCCGAGCAGCGGCTGCGCGGCGCCGCTGCTGCGGTTGAGCGCTTGCCGCTCGATCTGGGCCAGCGCCACGCGCTGCTCCGCGCGCGGGCGGCGATCGCTCTGGATGAGCCGGGCCCGGCGCTGGACGCGCTGGGCGACTACCTCGAGCTCGACGGACCGGCGCGCGCCTCGGTGCAGCTGCAGCGGGCCCGCCTGCTGGAGCTGCTGGGGCGGGTCGATGAGGCCCGCCGCGCCGCGGACCGCGCGATTGCGGATCCCAGCCTGCCCGGGCTTGAGCGCCGCCGCGCGATCTGGCTCACGGCGGCGATGCTGGACGCGGGCGGCGAGGCTGAGGCGGCGATTGCGCGCTATCAGGAGGTGATCGAGGCGGCGCCGTGGGCTGATCACCCCGACATCCCCGCGGCGACAGCGCGGATTGCCGCGCTGAGCCTCGAGTTGGACGACGCGGCGGCAGCCGAGCAAGCCTGGCGCAGGCTGATCGAGGAGTTTCCGCGCCGCGCCGAAGCGCTCGCCGCGCTCGAGCAGCTGCGCAGCCGCGAGCTGGCGGTTGATCCGCTCACGGCCGGAATCGTTCGCTACCGGCACGGCCAGTTCGATAGCGCGCGGGTGCTGTTCATCACGGTGCTGAGCGACCCGCCCAGTTCCGCCGAGGCTGCTGCTGCTGAGTACTACGTCGCGGCGATCAACGAGGATCTCGGCGAGCTGGATGGCGCGCTGCTCGGCTATCTGGCGGCGATCGAGCGCGATCCGGGCCACGTCCTTGCGGCCAACGCTCACTGGTGGGCGGCGCAGCTGTTGGAGCAGCGCGGCGAAAGCGGCGAGGCGCTCTACCGAGACCTGTTTTCTTTGCACTCTGGATCGGAGTTTGCGCCGGCCGCCGCCGAGCGGCACGCCTGGTATGCGGTCGGGCGGGGCGAGTGGATTGAAGCGGCGCAGCGCTTCCGCGGCGCGGCAAATACCGGCGCGGACTACTGGCCGCTCGCCGTGCGCCAGCGGCTGCTGCTCTGGAGCGGCATCGCCTACCGGCAAGCGGGCGACGAGGTCAACGCTGAGCTGTCCTGGGAGCGCACGTTCAACTTGCTGCCGGGCGACTGGTACGCACTGCGCGCTGCAGCGCTCTGGGGCGCTCCTGAGCCTGAGATCGACGCCGCACTCAACCCCGGCGACTGGCTCGCTGAACAGGCCGGCCCCGAACCTGAGGATCGCACGCTCGACCTGCAGCACTGGCAGGCTGCTCAGCAGCTGCGCAGCGCCGGCTTCGACGATGCCGCCGACGCGCACCTGGACCAGTGGGTTGCCGACCGCGAGGGCGATGCGTGGGCGCTGTGGGAGATCGCCGTTCAGCTCAGCGCGGCCGGCGAGGTGAGCGCGGCGGCGGCCGCCGCGACGGCCTGCCTGCGTGCGGTTGGGGCAGAGTGGTGGCAAGCGCCGGCGGCGCTCGTGCGCATCGCCTACCCCACGCCCTGGTTCGATCTGGTTGGCCGCGCTGCCGCGGGCGAAGGCCTCGATCCGCTGCTGCTCTACAGCCTGATTCGGCGCGAAAGCCTCTACGACGCCGACGCGCGCGGCCTGGCCGGCGAGATCGGCCTCACGCAGGTGATTCCGCTGACCGGGGGGGATATTGCCGCCGCGCTCGGCGAGGTGCACGATCATGAGCGTCTGGCGCGCCCAGAGACGGCGATCCGCTACGGCGCCTGGTACCTGGGTGCGCAGCTGCGCAGCTTCGATGCTGCGGCTGAGGTCGCGCTGGCGGCCTATAACGCGGGCCCGGGCAACGCGGCGCGCTGGCTGGAGGACGCGGCGGCTGGGTCGGCGCTGACGGCGGACGCGCAGGTGGACGCCTTTTTGGTTGCGATGGATTTCAGCTCAACGCACATGTATGTGCGCAGCGTGATCGAGTCTTGGGCTGTCTACCGTGCGCTGGCCGCCGCCGAGGCGGCGGGGCAATGAGGTGCGAGCGTCGAGGTGTGAGGTTCCTGCTTGCCGCTCGCCCGCGCCTATATATACTGAGGCCCTACAACTGCATCCAGATCCACCAGCAGGGATGTGCGCCCTGGCTCGCGTGGAGGTGATTTCATGCCAAAACGCACATATCAGCCCAAGCGGATTCCGCGCAAGCGGGAGCACGGCTTCCGCAAGCGGATGTCGACCCGCGCCGGCCGTGCAGTGCTCAAACGCCGCCGCCGCCGCCAGCGGAAGCGGCTCACTGTCGTCTGATCTGCGCCTCAACGTTTCGTGCGACGCGATCAGCGCCTGCGCAGGCGGCGCGACTTTGACGCTGTCTTCCGCGAGGGCGCCCGCTTTCGCCGCGGTGTGCTCGCGCTGCGGGCCCGAGAGCGCGGCGATGATGCGCCCGCGCGCTTCGGCTTCGCGGTCAGCTCGCGGCTGGGCGGTGCGGCGGTGCGCAACCGGATCAAGCGGCGACTGCGCGAGTCGGCGCGGCGCAGCGGCGCGTCCGGCCTGGACATCGTCGTGATCGCCCGGAGCGGAGCCGAGCAGGCCAGCTTCAGCGAGCTGCATACGCTGCTCAGCGGCCTGATTCGTGCAGCGGCGCGGCGCAGCGGGGGAAGGGGCGGCCGCGGTTGATGGATTCACCGGCGGTTCAAGCACGCGGAACACGCTTGCTAATCGCGGCGCTGCGCGCTTATCAATCGCGGCTCTCGCCGCTCTTCAGCGCGCTCGGCGCGCGCTGCCGCTTCGAGCCGTCCTGCTCGCAGTACGCGCTCGAGGCGGTCGAGGCGCACGGGGCATTGCGCGGGGTTGTGCTCGCTGGTTGGCGCTTGCTGCGCTGCAGCCCGCTCAGCCGCGGCGGCTACGACCCGGTGCGGGCCTCCCAGAAGCGAAGTTTCACGTGAAACACCGCCGCTTGCTGCTTCTGCTGCCGATCCTGCTGCTCGCGCCGCTCCTCATCGCCTGCGAGATCGCCGATCAGCCCGACGGCTGGGCCGCCCCGACAGCAGACCCGGCGAACCCCGACACGATCCTGATCCCGACCGGCGAAGGGCGGGTCGTCGCGCTCGATCTGTTGACCCGAAACGCCGCCTGGCAGTTCCCGCGCGAGGACGACACATTCACCGGCCTCGACGGCGAGCTAGAGCCGACCGCCTTCTACGCTGACCCGGTCTGGTCCGAATTCACCAGTGAGTGGTTGGTCGCCGAGTACGACGAGGGCGTTGTCTACGCGCTCCACCCGCTTGGGCACAGCGCGCGCGTGGTCTTCAGCGCGGCCGAGCTGTTCGGTGATGCGCGGATTGTCGCCAACCCGCTGATCGACCCGCTGCACCCCGATCGCCTGTACGTCGTGACCACCGATTACCGGGTTAGCGCGGTCAACATCGAGTCGCCGCCGAGCAGCGTTGATGATCTGGTCTGGAGCTGGCACGGTGGATCGGAGCATCCTGTCTGGGGTGCGCCGGCGCTGATTGAGAGCGGCGGCCGCCGGCTGCTCGTCTTGGCCGGGCTGGACGGGCGGATCACTGCGCTGCAGCTCGACGGCGAGGCGGTCGGCTCGGCCGCCTGGTCGCGCCGTCTCGACGCCGGGATCGCATCGGCGATCGTCGGCCGCGAGGGCGTCCTCTATGTCGGCGCGTTCGACCGCACTTTCTACGCGCTCGATCCCCGCGCCGGCGACACGATCTGGTCGGCGCAGGGCGCGAACTGGTTCTGGTCCACGCCGCTCATCGATGACGGCGTGGTCTACGCCGCGGACCTAGACGGCAACCTCTACGCCTGGGATGCGCGCAGCGGCGCTGCGCGCTGGAGCTCGCCCTACAACGCCGGCGAGCGCATTCGCAGCCGGCCGATCGTGGTGCGCGGGGGCGATGCGCCGCCGACTGTTGTCGTCGTCGCCCGCGACGGCGTCGTGCACCAGGTCGACGCTGCGACGGGCCTCCGCTTGTGGCGCAGCGCGAGCTTGGTCGACAACGATGTACTGGCCGATGTGCTCTACCGCAGCGGCGAGCTCTACATCAGCAACGAATCGGGCCGCCTCTTTAAGGTGATCCTGGGGATCAACGCGGCCGAGCAGCTCTGGCCGCGGCAGGACGGCTAAGGCAGATGTTCGACTTCATCTGGAACGACATTCTGCTCAACCCGATCATGAACGGGTTGATCATCATCGCCAACGCGCTGGGCGACAACTTCGGCCTGGCGATCATCGCCTTCACGGTGATCGTGCGCGCGGTGACCTACCCGTTGACGCTGCGGCAGCTGCGCGCGACGCGCGCGATGCAGATGATGCAGCCGCAGATGCAGAGCATTCAGAAGAAGTACAAGGATCCCAAGCGCCGCCAGGAAGAGACGATGAAGCTCTACCGCGAGGCGGGCTTCAATCCGCTCGGCTGCCTCTGGCCGATGTTGGTGCAGATCCCGATCTGGATCGCGCTCTATCAGGTCATTCGGCGCACGCTCGGCGACACGCCCGAGCAGCTGCTGGCGCTCTCGACGCGGCTCTACGACTGGAGCTACATCACCCAGGCGATCCCGCTCGACCGCGATTTCCTCTTCCTCGATCTGGGCGCGCGCTCCTTCGAACAGAACTTGCCGCTGGCGCTGATCGTGGCGGTCACCGCGTTCGTGCAGCAGAAGCTGTCGACCGCGCGCACCGCCTCCGGCGATGAGCGGCAGCAGTCGACGACCAGGATGATGCTGTGGCTGTTTCCGATCATGTTCGGCTGGTTCACCTTCCAGGTGCCCGCCGGCCTGGGGCTCTACTGGGTGGCGACCAGCCTCTTCACGATCATCACTTCGTATTACTACTACTTCTACCGCACGCGGGAGCCGTTCTCCTGGCGCTGGCTGCTCTCGCTCGAGCCGCTCCCGGCCGCCGCCGTTGGCAGCAACGGTACGGCCGCACGCGCCGCGGCCGACGGGCGGGACGGGCGCGATGCGCGCCGCGCGCCCGACACCGCCGACACTGCTCAGGCCGCCGCGGCGGACAGCGAGGTGTCCGAGAACGGCGAGGCCGTGCCGGCGCCCCGCGCGCGCGGCTCGAGCAGCGCCGCGCGCCGCCGGCGGCGGAGGCGGCGCGCCAGCCGGCCGACGCGGTGAAGCCCCGCACTCCTGCCCTCGGTGATGCAGCGGAAGGATGGACTGATGGCCAGCGAGCAGGTTCAAGTTTCCGGCCGCACGGTCGACGATGCTGTGCAGCGCGCGCTCAAGCGGCTCGGCCTTTCGCGCGCCGATGTCGAAGTGGAAGTGATTTCTGAAGGCCGCAGCGGCATTCTGGGGATCGGCAACGCCAACGCGACAGTGCGCGTGACAGCGCTGCCGGGTGCGGCGCCGGGCGGCGAACCGACCGGTCCGCGCGAGCCGCTGCCGCGCATTGACGACTACGCCGACCCGCAGGAGCTGGAGCCCGGCCGTCGCGGCGGGCGCCGCGAGGCGCAGCGCCGAATTGTCAATCGGCCGAATGAGGACGGCGAGGCGGCAAGCCCCGATCACCGCCGCCGCGGGCGGCCGCGGGAGGTTCTCAACCGCCGGCCGGACCGAGGCGGCGGCGCGGAAACCGACGCGCCGGCTGCAGGCGGGGGGCGCGGCAGGCCGCGCGGGCGCGAGCGGCCGCGCAGCGAGCCGCGCCCGCCGATCGCCCCGTTCGAGCTGCTCGCCGACCCCGATTTCGAGCCGCCCGCCGACCCGCGCGAGTTCGCCGTCGAGCTGCTCACAGACATCATTCATCTGATCGGCTTTGACACGATCGTCGAAGCGCGTACGCCCGAGACAGCGATGGACGGACTGCACCACTCGATCGCCGTGCTCGATGTGAAGCCGAAGCAGGGCGACGACCTCGGACTGCTGATCGGACGGCACGGCTCGCACATCGCCGCGCTGCAGTACATCGTCAACGTGATCCTCAGTCATGCGCTCGAGGGCAACAACCCGATCACGGTCGATATCGACGGCTACAAACGCCGCCGCGAGGAAGCGTTGGAGGACATCGCGCGGCGCACGACGGACGAGGTGCGCGATTACGGCGAGCCGGTCGAGCTGAGCCCGATGCCGGCCGCTGAGCGGCGGATCATTCATCTCGCGGTGCAGGACGACCCTGAGCTGACGACCGAATCGGTCGGTGAGGGGAGTTCGCGGCGGGTGCGAATCGTCTACCGTGAGGACGATTGAGCAGCCGCGCCGCGGCTAGACCGCTTGAGGGCTAGCAGGATGCCGGACGATGACCATCGTCGCGATCACGAACCAGAAGGGCGGCGTGGGCAAGACGACGACGGCGGTCAACCTGGGTGCAGCGCTCGCTGAAGCCGGCTGGCGCGTCCTCCTCGTCGATGTTGATGCTCAGGGCAACGCAGCCAGCACGCTCGGCGCGCCGCGCGGCGTTCGGCCGAACATCTTCGATGCGCTGCTCGGCGCCCGCGCGCTTGAGGACTGCATCATCGGTACTTCGATCGAGCGACTCGACCTGGCTCCCGCGTCGCTCGACCTGGCCGGCGCCGAAATCGAGCTGGCCGGCGCGCCGGAGCGCGAGCACCGTCTGGCCGCCGTGCTGTACGGAGTGCGCGGGCGCTACGACTTCATCCTGATCGACTGCGGACCCTCGCTAGGGTTGATCACGATCAACGCGCTGACGGCGGCCGATCATGTCTTGATCCCGGTGCAGTGCGAGTATCTCGCGCTTGAGGGGTTGGCGGCGCTGATCGAGACGATTGCGCGCGTGCGGGGCCAGCTCAACCCTGCGCTCTCGCTGCTCGGCGTGGTGGCGACGATGTATGACGGCCGTACGCGCCTGGCGCGCAGTGTGGTCGAGGAGCTGCGCCGCCACATCGACACGCTGTTCGAGACGATCGTGCCCCGCTCGGTGCGGCTCGGCGAAGCACCCAGCCACCAGATGGCGGTGCTGCAGTATGCACCGGCGTCGCGCGGTGCGGAGGCCTATCGGCAGCTCGCGCAGGAGGTATTGGAACGGGTCGGCAGCGGCGCTGCCGTCGTGTCGCGGGCCGGTGCATGAGCCGCCCCGCGCTGGGGCGCGGCCTGGATGCGCTGATCCCCGCGGGCCGTGATCCATCGGCGGTGCGGGAGCTGCCGCTCGACGCGATCGAGCCGAATCCGCAGCAGCCGCGCCGGTCGTTTGCAACCGAGCAGGGCTCCGAGCTGGCCCAGAGCATCCGCGAGCACGGCATTCTGCAGCCGCTGCTCGTGCGGCCGATCGCCGGCGGGCGCTATCAGCTGGTCGCCGGCGAGCGCCGTTGGCGCGCCGCCGAGCTGGCCAACCTCGAGCGCGTTCCCGTTGTCGTGATCAACGCGCCCGATCGAGACATGCTGACACTCGCGCTGGTCGAGAACTTGCAGCGCGAAGATCTCAACCCAATCGATCGCGCAGCGGCGTTCCAGTACTTGCTCGACAACGGGTTGACTCAGGGGCAGGTTGCAGAGCGGCTGGGCAAAAGCCGTTCGGCGGTCGCCAATGCGGTGCGTCTGCTGCAGCTGCCCGCAACGCTGCAAGCGCAGCTGAGTGAGGGGCGGTTGAGCGAAGGCCAGGCCCGCGCCGTGCTGGCGGCGCCCGTGGAAGCCTGGGAAAGCTTGGCGGAGGCGGCAGTCTCGGCGCAGCTGAGCGTGCGCGAGGTGGAGCAAGAAGCGCGCCGGCTGCGTGCGCTGGCCGCGGAAGGCAGCGGTGCGGCCGGCGGGGAGAACAGCGCGGACGCCAATGCGGATGCCGTCGCAGCGGCGCGGCGCGCCGATCGGGAGGCTTGGCAGCGCTGGCGCGGGCAGGCGGCCGAGCAGCTGCAGCGCGCGCTTGGGACCAAAGTCTCGGTTTCGCGCGAGGGCGAAGCCGGCGGCCGCATCTCGCTGCGCTGGTCTTCGTTCGAGCAGCTCGTCGACCTCGTGCAGCGCCTCTCTGCAGCGCCGAAGTCCAGCGCCGAGCCGCAGCCCGAGTCTGAGCCTCCCGGCCGTATCACCGCCTGACCGCGCGCATGTTCAGCGCGCTCAACATGCTCACCGTGCTCAAGCGCTGTTTCACGTGAAACAGCGCCGCTCAAGCGGGGAAAAGGGCTTGCGCGCTACTCGCCGCCGGGGCTTTGATCGGTCGGCGGCTGCGTCGGGCCGGCGCGGCGCTGCCGCCGGCGAGGTCGTCGGCGGCGCGGCGGCGGTGCTGCTGCGGCTGATTCTTCGCGCGGAGGTTGCTCGCTGGGCGGGCGCGGCTCCGAGTCGCGGTTGACCACGCGCCGCTTGCGGCGTCGCCGGCGCCGCCGCTCGGGCGCTGCCGGCTCACCTGCCGGCTGATCTGCTGTCTCCGGCGCTGCCGCGTCCGGTTCTGCCGCCGGCTCGGCGGGAGCGGCGGCGCGGCGCAGCTGCTCGCTGCGCTCGCGCTCGCGTTCGGCTTCGATCAGCGCTTGATTGGGCTGTTCCTCCGTACGCACCGCCAGGCCGATCTCGTCGGCCGGTACATCCACGCGCTGGGGATGGTCGTCGAGCGCGAGCGTGATGTACTGCTGGAGCACGTTGCGCTTGACGACGCGGCCCATGCCGGCCGGGGTGCTGACCCGCTTGCCCAGTTTGGGCAGCGTGCCGCGCATCTCGCGGTAGACCTCGTGCTCGAATGTGAGGCAGCAGAGCAGCCGCCCGCAGACGCCCGAAATGCTGTCCGGGTTTAGCGACAGGTCTTGATCTTTGGCTGTGCGGATCCCCACCTTGGGGAAGTTGGTCATCCAAGAGGCGCAGCAGAGCCGCAGGCCGCAGATGTCGTAGCCGTCGACCAGTTTGGCGCGGTCGCGCGGGCCAGCCAGCTGCATATGCAGCCGTACGCCGTGCTGCTGCTCGAGCTCGCGGACGACAGTGCGGAAATCAACGTGCTCCGGGGCCTGGAAGTAGCCGGTGCCCTCGCTGCCGGCGAGGTTGAGCTGCACCGCGATCGGGTACAGGCCCAGCCCGTCGCGGGTGGAGATCTGCCGCATCTGTTCGAGCATTTCGCTGCTCCGCCGTTGGCCTTCGGCGGCGCGGTCGCGGTCGCTGCGGGTTGCCTGGCGGATGATCGGGCGGACGCTCCGGGGCGCGCTGCGCGGCGGCGCATCTTCGCCGTCCGGCACGGTCACGACGCGCGCCAGCTCCTCGCCGCGCGCCGTCTCGACGACGACGTAGTCGCCGGGGAAAAGCTGCTGCGGCGCGGCGCTGTAGTGATAGATGCGCGCGGCTTCGCGGAAGCGCACGCCGACGACTATTCGCTCTCGTTCCCGCTCTTGCTCGGGCGGCTGCTCCTCGGCGGGTGAAGCTTCAGCGCTGGTCATCTCAGGCTCCGTTGTCGGCGCTGCGGACGCTTGGCGGGATGCCCAGCAGCATCGCCTCCAAGGCGAGCCGCGCATTGACCCCGTCGCGCAGGCGGCTGCGGGTGCGCTGCAGCCTCTGCAGGAAGCGGCCGAGCTCTTCTGGAGCGTAACGCGCGGCCTGGCTCCGCACGCGCTCGCGGAGGGTGGTGTGGACGATGCGCTCAGGCAAGCCGACGCGCTCGAGCCAGAGATCGCGCCACCATTCGATCCATGCGCCGAGCACGAGCAGGAGGTCGTCGAGCGCCTGCGGTGCGCTCTGTCCGCGCCGGCCGGTGAGCTGTTCGGCGGCCGCGAGCCGCTCGGCGCGCGAGGTATCGGCCAGCCGCAGCAGCTCGTCGACCTGGGCGGCGCGGATCGCGAGCGGGTCGCCCTCTTCGAGGGCCAGATCGAGCCAGCCCGCGCGGCCGCGCGACTGACGCGCCAGCTGGGTGATCGCGGCGTCCTCCAGATCGGGCATCCGGCCGCGCAGCCAGGCCTCGGTGCGCGGTTGGCTGAGCGGAGCGAGGTGCAGCGCACGGCAGCGCGAGCGGATCGTTTCCGATAGCAGCGATTGGCGCGCGCTGAGCAGCACGAAGTAGACGCCCAGCGGCGGCTCTTCGAGCGTTTTGAGGAATGCGTCGGCGGCCTCCGCAGTCAGCGCGTCGGCCGGATCGACGATGACAACGCGGTTGGGCCCCTCGAACGGCTTGAGCGATGTGGTGCGCTCGACCCAACGGATCTGGCAAATGCCGATCGTACGGGAGTTGCTGTGGTCGTGGTCGGCCGCGGCGCAGATCCCGCCGGGCTGGATCAGCGCGACATCGGCGTGGCGGATCGACTCGCGCGGATGGTCGCGGTCGTGGACGCGGCGGCAGGGGCGGCAGCGGCGGCAGGGCGCGGGCGCTGATTCGCAGACGACGGCCTGCGCGATGCTCAGCGCCAACTCGTGCTTGCCGATGCCCTCGGGGCCGCTGATCAACAGCGCGTGGGGCAGGCGTCCGGCGTCGAGCATCGCTTCCAGCGAGCGCAGCGCGATTGTGCCGCCGTGCGCGCCGAAGCGGCCCAGTTCGGTGCTCGTCTCGGCCGCCATCGTTCAGGTGTCCAGCACTTCGTTCGCCAGCAGATCGGCGTATGTCTGCCGGCGGCGGATCAGGCGCGCACGGCCGCCGCGCACGAGCACGACGGCGGGGCGCAGCGCGAGGTTGTAGTTGCTCTCCATCGCCAGCTGGTAGGCGCCGGCCGCGGGCACCGCGATCAGTTCGCCGACCTGCAGATCGGGCATCGGCGCGTCGCGCACGAGCACGTCGCCGCTCTCGCAGAACTTGCCCGCGATCGTGATGGTCTGGTCGGGGGCCGCAAACATGCGCTCAGCGGCGAACGCCTGGTACTGCGAGTCGTACATGGCCGGGCGGATGTTGTCGGCCATGCCGCCGTCGACAGCCGCATACGTCCGCGTGGCGGGGATCTGCTTGCGGCTGACCACGGAGTAGAGCGCGACGCCGGCGCGCCCCACGATCGAGCGGCCCGGCTCGATGTGTACTTCGGGCATTGGCAGGCCGTGATCTTCGCAGGCGCTGCGCAGCGCCCCGCCGACAGCGCCCGCGTAGGCCGCGTGGGCGGGAGGCAGTCGCTCGGCGGTGTAGCCGATCGCGAAGCCGCCGCCGGGGCTGAACTCGCGCCAGCGGTAGCCGCGGCGCTCCTGCAGCTCGGCGGCGAAGCCGGCGGCGACTGCGATCCCGTCGCGGTACGGCTGCAGGTCGTAGATCGGCGAGCCGAGGTGAATGTGCAGGCCGGTGAGGTCCAGGCCGGGCGCGGCCAGCGCGCGCTCGGCGGCCGCCGCGGCCTGGCCGCTGGGCAGCGGGAAGCCGAATTTGCTGTCGCGCAGTCCGGTCGTCGTCTTGACGTGCGTGCGCGCGTTGACGCCGGGGGTGATTCGCAGCATCACCGCCTGCGTCTGGCCGCGCCCGCGCGTCAGCCGGTCGAGCGCATCGAGCTCGTCGTCGTTGTCGATGATGATCCGCCCCACGCCCGCATCGAGCGCCTGCGCGAGCTCCGCGGCGCCTTTGGCGTTGCCGTGGAAGCCGATCTGTGCGGCGGGCATCCCGCCGGCCAGGGCGCTGTAGAGCTCGCCGCCGGAGACGACGTCCATCCCCAATCCCTCATCAGCGAGGATGCGCGTCAGCGCGGGGCTGAGCCAGGCCTTGGCGGCGTAGAGCACGCGCACGCTGGGCAGCTCGGCTTCGAACGCGCGGCGGTAGGCGCGGCAGGCTTCGCGGAGCGTCTGCTCGTCGTAGATGTAGAGCGGCGTGCCGAAGCGGTCGGCCAGTTCGCGCAGGCTGCAGCCGCCGATCGCCAGCCGCCCGGCGGCGTCGGCGCTGGCCGTCAACGGCAGAATCTCGGCTCCGGGCAGCTGCATGCTCTCAGTGTACGGGTAGAGGACGAGCAGCCGCGCCGCTCGCGTAGACTGGCGGCGCGTGAGGGAGGCGATCATGGATGTGCACATAGATGTTCACCAGGAGTCGGAGCAGCTGCGCATATACAAGCTGGGCCCGTTCGGGCCGGCTTCGAACAACGCGTTTTTCCTGGTCGATAAGGCGACCGGCGATGCAGCGATCATCGACGCGGTGGCCAACTATGAGGCGGTGCTGGCCGGCGTGCGTGCGGCCGGGGCGGCGCCGAAGATGGTCCTCTTCACGCATTCGCACCCCGATCACCTGGAATCGTTCGATGCGCTGCGGGAGCTGCTGCCGGTGCCGTTCTACATGCACCCCGACGATGTGACGGCGGACGCCGATCACGCCTGGCTGGAGGCGGATCTCGAGGTGGATGTGCATGTCAACGGCGGCGACACGATTCCGCTCGGCCAGACGGAGCTGCAAGTGCTGCACACACCCGGCCACACCGCCGGCAGCATCTGCTTCTACGCGCCGCCCTACTGTGTCGTCGGCGACACGCTCTTTCCCGGCGGGCCCGGCTTCACCGCCTCCGAGCAAAACTTGCGCACCGTGATTCGGTCGATCCTGAGCGATCTGTATGCGCTGCCCGCTGAAACGATGACCTTCAACGGGCACGGCGAGGACACCACGATTCGAGAGAGCCTCGATGAGGTGGTCGAGTGTCTGATGAGCGGCAGCCTGACGCGCGACGGCCAGGGCAACACCAGCTGGCAGCGCGGCTAGGTGGCCGCCCCGCCGACAGACGGCGCGGCCGCTGATCTGACGCCCGAGCGGAGCGTGCTGCCCAACGGCCTGCGCGTGCTCAGCACGCCAATGCCGCACACGCGCTCAGTAACCGTCTCCTGCTATGTCGGCGCCGGCGCGCGCTACGAGCCCGACGAGCTGGCCGGCATCTCGCATCTGGTTGAGCACTGCGTATTCAAAGGCACCGCGGGCTGGCCGGAGCCGGCCGACATTTCGATCGCGATCGAGGGCGTGGGCGGCGTGATCAACGCTGCGACCGACCGCGAATACACCGTCTACTACGCCAAAGCGCCCGCCCCGCAGCTGGATGCAGCGCTGGACGTGATCTTGGATCTCGCCTGCCGTCCGCTCTTTGACAGCGCCGAACTGGAGAAGGAGCGGCAGGTGATTCTCGAGGAGCTGGCGGCGGTCGAGGACTCGCCGTCCCAGCTGGCCGGTCTGGCGATGGACGCGCTGCTCTGGGCCGACACGCCGATCGGGCGCGACATCGCGGGCACTCCGCAGAGCGTCGCTGCGATTCCGCACGAGCAGACCGTGGCCTACTGGCGGCGCCAATACTCGCCGCCCAACGCCGTGCTCTCGCTGGCCGGCGCGCTCGATCCCGCCTACGCGGCCGCGCGGGCCGCCGAGCGCACGGCCGATTGGAATTTCGAGCAGGCTGCCGCTTGGCGCGCGGCGCCGCTGGCGCCCGGCGGCGCCCGCGTCTCGCTGCGCCGCAAGGAAACCGAGCAAACTCACCTAGTGATCGGTTTGCCCTCCGCCTCTGCCGTACACCCCGATCGATACGCGCTGGCGCTGCTGATCGACATTCTCGGCGACGGCATGAGCAGCCGCCTGTTCCTGCGTGTGCGCGAGGAGCTGGGCCTGGCCTACGACGTGCACGCCTACGGCTCGGCGCTGCACGATTCGGGCGCGATGCACATCTATCTAGCGGTTGACCCCGAGCGGGCGATCGAGGCGCTCAACGCGTCGCTCGGCGAGCTCGCGCGCCTGCGCGAGGGCGTCGCCGCCGACGAGCTGGAGCGCGCCCGCCAGTACGTCAACGGGCGCATGCTGCTGCAGCTCGAGGACACCCGCGCTGTCTCCGGCTGGAACGGCAGCCAGGAGCTGCTGCGCGGCGAAATCAAAACGGTCGATGAAGTGGCGGCCGCTTACGAAGCGGTGACGGCCGAAGACCTGGCGCGCGTCGCCAACGAGTACATCCGCGAAGACGCGCTGCGCCTCTCCGTCGTCGGCCCGCAGGCTGACCCCGCACCGCTCGAGGCAGCGCTGCGCTTTGCCTAGGGTCCGTTCACGTTCAGCCCGGAAGCGGATCAGCGCGGGCGCAGGCGCTGATCCGCCCGATTGCATGTGACCATGCCTAAATGTGAACAGGCCTAGAAGCGCAGCGCGCTTTCGATCAGCGACTCGGCGGCGGGCGGCTCGGGCGATTCTGCGAAGGTTGGCTCGGCGCGTCGCCAGCGGGTGCCCTCGCGGCCGTCCTCGAGCACGATGCCCAATTCGGAGAGGCGGCTGCGGACCTGGTCGGCCAGCTCGAACTGGCGGGCGGCGCGCAGCGCGGCGCGCACTTCGATCAGCAGCTCGACAAACGGGGCGGCATCCTCCGCGCCCGAAGCGGCGGCGAACTGCAGCCCCAGCACGCCGCCCAGCTCGACCAGCGCATCCCGCGCCACGCCGGCCGGCTCGCCGTCTGCGCGGGCGCGGTTGACGGTGCGCGCCAGATCGAACAGCACAGCGAGCGCTTGAGGAGTGTTGAGGTCGTCCTCGAGCGCTTGCACGAAGCGCGCGCGCAAGGGTGCGGGGTCGAAACCGCCCGCGCCGTCCGCGATTGGCAGGGTGGCGGCCAGGCGCAGCCGCTCGGCGCCGCGGGCGGAGGCGGCCAGCGATTCCTCCGAATAGGTCAGCGGCGAGCGGTAGTGGCCGCCCAGCACAAACATCCGCAGGCCGTCCGCTCCGAAGCGGTCGAGGCCTTCGCGTAGACGCACGATCTTGCCGGTCGACTTCGACATCTTCTCGCTGCCGACCTGCATCATCGCGTTGTGCACCCAGTGCCGAACGAACGGCTGCCGGCTGCTGAACGCCTCCGACTGCGCGATTTCATTCTCGTGGTGGGGGAAGATCAGGTCCATGCCGCCGCCGTGCAGGTCAATCTGCTCGCCGAGGTAGCGGATCGACATTGCCGAGCA
>CAYFZI010000009.1:0-65569 GCA_964347635.1 uncultured Dehalococcoidia bacterium | reverse complement strand
GCGCCGTTGTGCGCTCTGGCGGCGAATGTCTTGAACTCGGCGGGGAGGTGCTGGGGCGGCTGGCTCCAGTCGATGCTCAGGGCGTCGGCGCGGTCTGCCTCGACGCAGAGAATCGGGCGCGCCTGCGCGGCTCCGGCCGCGCTGCGGAAGGTGGTGTAGACGTCGACCCGGACATGCGCCGGGCGGAAGTTGGGCACGTCGTAGAAGATCATCTCAACGAGCCGCAGGGCCACGGCGTAGGCCGTATCCAGCGAGGTGGCCAGCTGCTCGCGCACGCCGTCCACCGCGCCGAACTCCGGCTCGGCCGAAGTGCTGACGCGTACATACCGCGCGCTGACAGCGGCCAGATCCATGCCCTGCACCCCGGCCCAGACCACGGCGCTGACGTCTTTGGGCGGGCGCTGCGTCTTCCAGCGCTCGATCTCCTGATCGAGGATGCCGCGGATCGCCTCGCGGTCGTCCTGGGCGACCAGCTGCCGCCAGAAGCGGTGCGTGCGGGCCTCCTTGAACAGCAGCAGCCCGATCCCGGCGAAGAGCGCCGCGATGATCGCGAAGCCGATCGTGACGCCCTCGCTCATGCGCCGCCCTCCACCATTGCCGCGTCGGCCGCTGCCAGCATCAGCTCGGTCGGCGCCGCCTGCTCCGTCCACAGCTCGAACGCCGCTGCACCCTGGTAAACCAGCATCGGCAGCCCGCCGACCGCGCCGCGGCCGGCCGCGCGCGCAGCCCGCACCAGCGGCGTCTCGCGCGGGTTCGCGATCAGCTCGGCGACGAACGCATCGGCGTGCAGGAGGGCGGGGTCGAACGGCAGGCGCCCTTCAGAGGCGCTGCCGCGCAGGCCGACAGAGGTGCACTGGACCACGATCTGAGCCTCGCCGAGCGCATCCGGGACTTCTTCGGCGTCGGCGCCGAGCGAGCGCAGGCGCACCCCGGCAGAGGCGGAGGCGAGGTCGTGGCGGAGGCGGCCGGCGCGCACCGCGGTGCGGTTGACGATCGTGAGCGCCGCAGCGCCGCGCCAGATCAGAGCCCAGGCGGCCGCGCGCGCCGCCCCGCCGGCGCCCCACAGCAGGACCTGCGCACCGGCCGGATCGCAGCCGGCCTGCGCCAGCGAGCGCTGGAAGCCGGTCACATCGGTGTTGTAGCCCTGCAGCTGCCCCGCGTTGTTGACAATCGTGTTGACCGCGCCCGCGAACCGTGCGGTCTGGTGCAGCCCGTCGACATGCCGCACCGCCGCCTCCTTGTAGGGAATCGTGACGTTCGCGCCCAGCGCGCCGGGCCCGCGCAGACTCTCGATCAGCGCCGGCAGCTCGTGCGGCGCGGTATCCCACGCCTCGTAGCGCGCGTCGAAGCCGATCGCGTCGAAGCCGGCCTGCTGGAAACGCGGCGAAATGCTGTGCGCGACGGGGCGGCCGATCACGCCGACGCGCGCCGTCATCCGGCGCTCCAGCGCTCAATATTGGCTTGGTGCTCCTCGTAGGTGTCGGCGAAGGCGTGCGTGCCGTCGCCGCGGGCGAAGAAGAAGAGGTAGCTCACGTCGGCCGGCGCGACCGCTGCGCGCAGCGAGTCCAGGCTCGGCGCGGCGATCGGCGCGGGCGGCAGACCGGCCGCGGCGTAGGTATTCCAAGCTGAGGGCACGGCGAGATCTTCGAGTGTCAGCTCCGCCTTCCACCAGCCGTACGCGGCGACGCTGGCCGGGTCCTCGGCAACGGCGTACTGCAGCGTCGAGTCGACTTGCAGCGGCATTCCCAGCTCGATTCGGTTCCAGAGCACAGCTGCGATGATCGCGCGCTCCTCACTGACGACAGCCTCACGCTCGACAATCGAGGCGACGGTCAGCACTGCGTGCAGCGTACGCCCCGAATCGGCCGCGGCGGCGAGCAGCTGCGGGCTGAGCGCGGCGTCGAACCGCTCGGCCATCAGGCGCACGACCTGATCGGCGCTCACCGCGAGCGGAAAATCGTAGGTGCCGGCGAACAGGTACCCCTCCAGGCCGATGCCCGGCGGGCGCGCGGCGGCGAGTGTCCCGGCGGCGTTCTCGGCCCGGCCCAGCGCTGCTTGGAAGTCGGCCGCGCTGACCACCGCCTCGGCTTCGAGCAGCTCGCCGATCTGCTCCAGGCGCAGCCCTTCGGGCACCGTCACGCGCAGCGGGGTGCGCTCGCCGTTATGGATGCGGCGGGCGATTTCGTAGCTGGTCAGGCCGGCCTCGAAGGTGTAGGAGCCGACTTCGAGATGCTCTTCCCAGCCGAGCAGCTGCACGATCGTCGTCCAGCGCTGCGGCGAGTCGATCAGCGCGGCCGCATAGAGCCGCTGCGCGATCTGCGCCGCCGTGTCGCCGGGCTGCAGCTCAACCGCGCCGGCCGGCGCGGCCGCCGGGCGGGTCGAGGCCGATGACCGCGCAGAATCGAAGACGGCGTTGGGGCTGCCGGTGATCAGGAGCGTGGCAGCAGCGCACAGCAGCGCGGCGATCACAGCGGCGAGCAGATTGAGCGGCCAGCTCACGGCGCCCTCACGGCGCCGCGGCGGGCTGCTGATCGAGCCAGCGCTGGAGAATGCGCGCGGCGGCGCGGGCGTGGGCGGCGCACCGTTCGCGCTGCTGCTCACGCGGGCTGCGGCGGCGCACGCGGCGCGCCTTGCCACCGCGCGGGCGGCGGCGCTGCGGCGCGGCGAACGCGGTATCGAGCGAACTGTGGCGCTCGCTCTGCGCGTGCGAGGCAGCGCCCAGCTCGGCGGCGAGCCGCTCGCCGAAGCGGCGGAAGCGGGCCGCCTGCGCGTCTTCGGCGCCGTCGGCGCGGACCGGCACCCCGATCACCACGGCCTCGACCAGCTCGCCGCCGAGCAGCGCGCGGATCGCGGCGGCGGGGCCGTCTTCAGCGGCGGCCTGGGCCAGGTCAACGGTGCCGAGCGGGAAGGCGACGCGCGTATCGGCAGCGGCGCGGGCCAGACCGAGCCAACGCTCGCCGGGGTCGAGGCCGAGCACGCAGCGGCGCTGCACGGCGCGGGCGCTCAGGCGTCGGCGAGCTGGGCGCGCACGGCCTCGGCCGCCGCCGCCAGCGCGGCGTCGAGGCGGCTGGCGTCGCGCCCGCCGGCCTGCGCCATCTCCGCCTTGCCGCCGCCGCCGCCGCCCGCAATCCGCGCGATCCCGCCGATCAGCCGCCCCGCGTGCAGCCCGCGTTCAACCAACCCGGGCGTCACCATCGCCACGAAGCGGGGCCGCCCGCCGGCGACCGCGCCGAGCACGATCACGCCCTCATCGAGGCGCCGCCGCACCTCGTCGCCGGCGCTGCGCAGGGCGGCGGCCGAGTCGACCTCGACGCGGCCCGCAACCACTGCGGCGCCTTCGACCTCTATCGGATTGGCGGCGAGCCGCTCGGCTATCGAGGCGCCGGTCTGAGCCTCGACGGCGGCGAGCCGGCGGCGCAGCTGCTGCAGTTCAGCGCGCATTTGCTCGATCCGGCCGGGCAGCGCCTCGGCGCTCGCGCGGAGCGATTGGGCAACATCGTCGAGCGTGCTCAGGCGCTGCTCGAGCCAAGCCTCAGCCGCCCCGCCGGTGAGCGCCTCGATGCGCCGCACCCCGGCCCCCACGCTGCCCTCGGAGATGATCTGAAAGTCGCCCACGAAGCCGGTCGCGGGCGCGTGGGTGCCGCCGCAGAGCTCTTTGCTGAAACAGTCGTGCACGTGCGGGCTGGGGTCGCAGATTTCGACGACGCGAACCTCGGTGGCGTATTTCTCGCCGAAGATCGCCGTCGCACCGCGTTCCAGCGCCCGCTCGTAGGGCAATTCGAGCGTCTCGACGGGGAGATTCTCGCGGATCCGCGCGCGCACCACGCGCTGCACCTCGCGCAGCTGCTCGGGCGTCGGCGACTCCGACTGCGTGTAGTCGAAGCGCAGATGGTCGGGCGCGACCAGCGAACCCGCCTGGCGAACGTGCTCCCCGAGCACCTGGCGCAGGGCGGCGTGCAGCAGATGCGTGGCGGTGTGGTTGCGGGTCGTATCCGCGCGGCGGCGGCGGTCAACGCGGGCTTCCACCGCATCGCCGACGGAGAACGCGCCGGCGGTGACCGCGCCGACATGCGCGATCACGTCGCCCCAAGCGCGGGTGTCGGCGACTTCGAACTGCGCGCCTTCGGCGCTGATCAGCCCCGCGTCGCCGACCTGGCCGCCGCCCTCGGCGTAGAACGGCGTGCGCTCGAGCACGATGCTGACCGTCTCGCCCGCAGCGGCGCGCGCGGCGCGTTTGCCGCCGCGCACGATCGCGGCGATGCGGGAGCTGCCCACGATCTGCTCGTAGCCGGAGAAGCCGGAGGCGGCATCCATCTCAGCGAACGCGGCCGCTTCGCCGTCGGCGCCGAACTTGGCGAACTCGCGCGCGCGTTCCTGCTGGCCGGCCAGCGCGGCCGCAAAGCCGTCCTCGTCAAAGCCCAGCCCGGCCGCCTCGGCGACGGCGGCGGAGAGCTCGCGGGGGACGCCGTAGGTGTCGTAGAGCACGAACGCCTCTTGGCCGGAGATGCGGCCGGCAGCCTGCTGCGCAGCGGCCAGCGCGCCGTCGATGGACGATCCATCGGCGGCAGCCTGCTGCGCCGGGGCGAGCACTTCACCGACCGTGATCGCGCCCATGCGGCGGTTGTGAATTTCCAGATCGGCAGCGGCGCGTTCGAGCTCCGCGAGCCAGGCGGCGGCGCTGGCTTCGGCCGGCGGCAGCGAGGTGAACCGTTCGGTGATCTCGCCGAAGCGGCGCTTGAGCGGGATGGTCTGCTCTTCGAGCAGCGTGCGGCCGGTCGCGAGCGTCTGGCGGAAGCGCTCCTCCTCCTGATTGAGCACATTGTCGACCAGGGCCTGCTGATCGATGAGCTCGGGATAGCCGCCGCCCATCGCGGCGCGCACCTGCGCGGCGGCGCTGGAGAGGATCGGCGCATCGAGGCCGAGCTGATCGGCGTGGTAGAGGGCGCGCCGAATCAGCCGCCGCAGCACGTAGCCGCGGCCCTCATTGCTGGGAATCGCGCCGTCGGCGATCAGAAAGGTCATCGCCCGCCCGTGCTCGGCGACGACGCGCATCGAGCGGCGCTGTGCGGCGCCGGCGCTGGCGTACTCGAGCGAGCAGCGCTCGCCGACGAAATCGAGCAGCGGCGCGAACAGGTCGGTCTCGTAGAGGTTCGATTTGTGCTGCAGCATCATCGCCCAGCGCTCCAGGCCGGCGCCGGTGTCGATGTTCTGCGCCGGCAGGTCGACCAGCGAGCCGCCGGGCAAGCGGTTGTACTGCATGAAGACGAGGTTCCAGATTTCGAGGAAGCGCGCTTCATCATCGGCCGGCCCGGCCTGGGGGGCGCGGGGGTCGGGCTGCATGTCGTAGTGCAGCTCCGAGCAGGGCCCGCAGGGGCCTTCCGGGCCGGCAGCCCAGAAGTTGCCCTGATCGGCTCCGTAGCGGAAGATCTTCGAGTCGGGCAGGCCGATCTTGCGCCACTGCTCGTAGGCGAAGTCGTCGTCGGTGAAGACCGTCGCGACGAGCAGCTCGGGCGCGATCCCCAGCACCTCGGTGACCAGCTCCCAGGCCCAGGCCTGCGCCTCGGCCTTGAAATAGTCGCCCAGCGAGAAGTTGCCCAGCATCTCGAACATCGTCAGATGGCTGGCGTCGCCGACCTCATCGATGTCGGTCGTGCGGAAGCACTTCTGGATCGAGGTCAAGCGGTGGTGCGGCGGCTGCGCCTCGCCGGCGAAGAACGGCTTGAAGGGCACCATCCCAGCCGAGGTGAACAGCAGCGTCGGGTCGCCCGGCGCGATCAGCGGCGCGCTGGCCACGCGCAGGTGGCCGCGCGCGACAAAGAAGTCGGTGAAGGTGTCGCGGATTGTCTGGGCGTCCATCGCTGATCCCATCAAGTGCCGACTATATCGCGGTGTGCGCCTGCGGCAGCTGCAGTCGGCGCAGCCGCGCGGCCCCAAAACGTGCTAGCGTCGCGCCACGGCGGCCGCCGCAGCGGCGGCCGCACGCCGCGAAGGGTTCCAGGCCTGGTTTTGCCGGCTGACGACGATCCCCACGAACCGCCGCAGCCCCGCCGCGCCGACCAATCTGCCGGCGCCGCAGCGACGGCGATTGTGCTCGCCGCCGGGCGCGGCGCGCGGATGCGCTCGGCGGCGCCCAAAGTATTGCAGCCGCTCGCTGGGCGCCCGCTCGCCGGGCATGTGCTGCACGCGCTGGCCGCCAGCGGGATCGGGCGCGCCGTCGTGGTCACGCCGGGCGGAGCGCGCGGCGAGCAGATTCGCGCCGCGCTCGGCGGGCGCGCGCCGCCGAGCCTGGACCTCGCATTCGCCGAACAGCCCGAGCCGACCGGTACCGCCGACGCGGCCCGCGCGGCGCGGGCGCAGGTGCAGAGCAGCGAGCTGCTGCTCGTCAACGGCGACCTCGGCCTCTTGACCGAGCGCCAGATCGCCCCCTTGCTCGCAGCGCCCGGCAGGGACGCGCTGCTGGCAACCGCGCGGGTCGCCGAGCCGGCCGCCATGGGGCGGATCGTGCGCGATGCCGAGGGCCGCGTCTGCGCTGTGGTCGAAGCGCGCGAGGCTTCGGCGGAGCAGCTGCAGATCGACGAAGTCAACGTGGGGATCTACCGCTTCCGCAGCGCCTGGCTCTGGGCCGCGCTCGAGCGCAGCGCCGGCGGCCGCGGCGAGCGCTACGCCACCGATGTAATCGCCGACGCCGCGGCGGCGGGCAGTCTGGCTGCTGTGGAGGTCCCGCTGCCTGAAGGCCGCCTGAATATCGAGACGCCCGCTGATCTCGCAGCAGCCGAGCGCAGCGTACGCACGCGCACGCTGCAGCGGCTCGCGGCGGGCGGCGCGGTGATCATCGATCCCGCGAGCACCTGGGCGGATGTGGATGCCGAAGCCGCAGCCGGCGCGGTGATCGAGCCGGGCAGCCACCTGCGCGGCCGCACCCGGATCGGCGCCGGCGCGCGCGTGGGCCCCAACGCGATCCTGCGCGATGCCGAGCTGGGCGCGAATTGCGCGCTGGAGTCCTGCACGGTCAGCGGCTCGCGGCTCGGCGAGCGCGTCGCGGTGGGACCCTACTCGACGATTCGAGCCGGCTGCGTGCTGGGCGATGATGTTCAGATCGGCACGCACGCAGAGCTGAAGAACGCGCGGCTCGAAGCTGGAGTCAAAGTCGGCCACTTTTCCTATCTGGGCGACGCGGAGATCGGCGCGCGCGCGAACATCGGCGCCGGCGCGATCACCTGCAACTACGACGGCGAGCAGAAGCGGCTGACGCGGATCGGCGCGGAGGCGTTCATCGGCAGCGACACGCTGCTCATCGCGCCGCTCGAAATCGGCGCCCGCGCCCGCACCGGCGCGGGCGCGGTGGTGACCAAGGATGTGCCCGCCGAGGGCAACGCCGTGGGGCATCCGGCGCGGCTCGCGCCGCGCGTGCGGCGGAAGCGGAGTGAGCGGTGAGCGGGGGCTCGATCGCCGCGCTGGTGATCCTGATCCTCAGCCTGGTGCTGCTGGCATTGGAGGCGATCGCCGAGTCGGGCGTGATCTCGCTGAGCCGCTCGCGCGCGCGCCTGCTGGCCGAACGCGCACCCGACAACCCCCGCGCGCAGCGGCTGCAGGCGATCACGGCCGACCGCGAGCGCGCGCTCGGCTCGATCGCCGTCGGCCGCACCGTCGCCGTGGCGGCCGGCTTCACCGCGGTCTACTACATCGTGATCAACGAGATCGGCGATTCGTGGGCGTCGGTCGCCGCGACCGGCGCGATCGGCGCGGTCGTCGCGGCGCTGATCCAATCCGTGCCGCGGCGCTTGGCGGCGACCTGGCCGGAGGCGTTCGCGATGCGCTTTGCGCCGGCGATCGACCTGCTCGACGCCGCATTCCTGGTGCCCGCGGCGATCCTCGAGGCGCCCGCCCGGCTGCTCGCTCGGATCGGCGCCTCGCAGCGCGAACTGGCGCCCGATCCCACCGCGATCGAAGTCGTGCTGGAGGAGGATCAGGAGGGCATCGAGGCCGAGGAGCGGGCGATGATCGCCGGGGTGATCGGGATCGGCGACCGGATCGTGCGCGAAGCGATGACGCCGCGCCCCGATATCGGCGCGCTGGCCGCCGACACCAGCCTCGAGGAGGCCGCCGAGTTCTTCATCAGCCGCGGCTTTTCGCGCGTCCCGCTCTACGAGGACAGCGTCGACCACATCACCGGCATCCTCTACGCCAAAGATGTGATGGCGGCGCTGCTGCACGAATCCGGCGAGAGCGCGGCACAGCTGGCGCGGGAGCCGATGCTGATTCCCGAATCGAAGCTGATCGACGATTTGCTGACCGATTTCCGCCGCGAGCGGGTGCACATGGCGATCGTGCTCGATGAATACGGGGGCACGGCGGGCCTGATCACGCTCGAGGACCTGGTCGAGGAGATCGTCGGCGAGATCGCCGACGAGTACGACGCCGCCGCCGCGAGCGAGCCGGCCCAGTTGATCGACGGCGAGCTGCTGCTCGACGGGCGCGCCCCGGTGGCCGCGCTGACGCAGCTCGGCTGCCAGGTTCAGCAGGGCGATTACGACACGGTCGCCGGGCTGCTGTTTGACCGCCTCGGCGCGATCCCTTCAGTCGGCGATGAGGTGCAGATCGACGCGATCGCGGTGCGCGTCGAGGCGATGGACGGGCGGCGGATCGCGGCGGTGCGGGCGCGCCGCCGCGAGGAGCAGGCGACGGCCGCCGAGCGCAGCGGCGCGTGAGGGCGGGCGCGGCGGCGTGACAGCGGCGGCAACGGCGCGTAATGTAGCGAGTCGTGCCCGACGAGCTCGCGTACCGCATCGCCTTCAGCTTCGTCTCCGGGATCGGCCCGGTGCGGATGCGCGGGCTCGAACAGCGCTTCGAGACGCTTGAGGCGGCCTGGCACGGCGATCCAAGCGGCTGGCGCGAAGCGGGCCTCGATGCAGCGGCGGTTGAGCGGCTCAGCGCCGCGCGGACGGCGCTCAACCCCGCCCAGGAGCGGACCCGCGTTGAGGAGGCCGGGATCCAGGCCCTCAGCTGGCATGATGAACGCTATCCGAAGCGCTTGAGTCAAATCGCCGACCCGCCGCCGCTGCTCTACCTCTACGGCGAGCTGGCTGAGCGCGACGAGTGGTCAATCGCCGTCGTCGGCACGCGCCGCCCCAGCGCCTACGGGCGGCAGGTCACCGAGTCGCTCAGCGCCGAGCTGGCCGACGCCGGCGTCACGCTGGTCAGCGGCCTGGCCCGCGGCGTCGACGGGATCGCGCATCAGACGGCGCTGGCCCGCGGCGGGCGGACCGTGGCCGTGGTGGCCGGCGGGATCGACAAGCTCTACCCGCCCGAGCACAAGCCGCTGGCGGCGCGGATCGTCGATGCCGGGGCCGGCGCGGTGGTCAGCGAGTATCCGCTCGGCGCGCGGCCCAAGGCGGACAACTTTCCGCGCCGCAACCGCATCCTGGCCGGCATGACGCTGGGCACGCTGGTCACCGAGGCGGGCAAGAAATCCGGCACCTGGCATACCGTCACCTCTGCGCTCGATCAGGGCCGCGAGGTCTTCGTCGTGCCGGGGCGCATCACGTCGCCCGAGAGCGAGGGCGCCAATTTGATCATTCAACGCGGCCTGGGCAAGCTCGTGACCTGCGCGGCGGACATGCTCGAGGAGCTGCAGATCGAGCAGATCGAGCGGCAAATTTCGCTCAGCGAGCAGCTGCCCGAGGACCCGACGCAGGCCGCCGTCCTCGAGGCGCTGGGCCCCGAGCCGCTGCACGTCGATGAGGCTTCGCGCGCGGCCGCGATCCCGGCCAACGAGGTCAGCGCCGCGCTGGCCATGCTCGAACTGAAGGGGTTGGTGCGACAGGTGGGACCGATGCTCTATGTCCGAAGCTAAGCGCGGGCGCTCCGCGGGCCGCATGCAGCAGCGCGGGGAGGCCGCCGCCGGCAAGACGCTGGTGATCGTCGAATCGGGCGCGAAGGCGGACACGATCGGCCAGTTTTTGGGCGATGATTATGTCGTCTCCGCATGCTTCGGGCACATTCGCGATCTTCCGCGCCGCGCCGCCGAACGCCCGGCCGCGATCAAAGGCAAGCCGTGGGCCGACTTCGCCGTCGATGTCGATAACGGGTTCGAGCCGCACTACATCGTGCCGCGCGAGAGCCGCAGCCACATCACGCGCCTGCGCAAGGAGCTCAAGAGCGCCGATCATGTGCTGCTGGCCACCGATGAGGACCGCGAGGGCGAGTCGATCGGCTGGCACCTCGTCGAGGTGCTCAAGCCCAAGGTGCCGCACGAGCGGATCGTCTTCCACGAGATCACGCGCGACGCGATCGAGCAGGCGCTGGCGGAGCCGCGCAGCCTGGATCTCAATCTGGTCGAAGCGCAGGAATCGCGCCGCATCCTCGACCGCCTCTACGGCTACTCGCTCTCGCCGGTGCTCTGGCGCAAGCTCGGCCAGGGCACGTCGGCGGGGCGGGTGCAGAGCGTCGCGCTGCGCTTCCTGGTCGAGCGCGAGCGCGAGCGGATGGCCTTTGTGACGGCCGAATACTGGGGCGCCGAGGCGGACTTCCGCGTCGAGCAGGGCGTGGTCCGCGCCAGGCTGACGGCGCTCGGGGGGCGCCAGCTCGCATCCTCCAGCGCCGACTTCGACGCGGCCGGGCAGCTCAGCGAAGCGGACAAGCGGCACGAGACGCGCGCCTCGCTGGGCGCGATCGCGCCCTTCCTCGAGGCCGCCGATTGGCGCGTGAGCGCGATCGAGCGGCGCCAGGCGTCGCTGCGCCCGCGCCCGCCCTACACCACATCAACGCTGCAGCAGGACGCCTCCAACCGGCTCGGCTTCGCGGCCCGCCGCACGATGGGCGCCGCCCAGGCGCTCTATCAGGGCAAGGACACCGGCTCAGAGCGGGTCGGCCTGATCACCTACATGCGCACCGACTCGGTGACGCTCTCGGAGCAGGCGCTCGAGCAGGCGGACGGCTTCGTGCGCGCCCAGTTCGGCGCTGCATACGCCGAGCGGCGCATCTACCGCACCCGCTCGCGCAACGCGCAGGAGGCGCACGAGGCAATTCGCCCCACCGATCTGGCGCGCACGCCCGAGTCGCTGCGCGGCGTGCTGGAGGCTGATGAGTACCGCCTCTACGACCTGATCTGGCGCCGCACGCTGGCCAGCCAGATGGCCAACGCGCGCGTCGAACGCACCTCCGCGACGTTCAGCAGCGCGCTGCCTGAGCGCCCCGCCGACGACCCGGCCGAGATGAGCGCCTCGGGGCAGGTCGTGCTCTTCGACGGCTGGTACCGCGTCCTGCCGCCGCGCGGCGGCAGCGGCGGCGGCGCGGTGCTGCCGCCGCTCCGCGAGGGCGAGCCGGCCGCGCTCGAAGCGCTCGAAACGAGCGGCCGCGAAACGCAGCCGCCGGCGCGCTACAGCGAGGCCTCGCTGGTGCGCAAGCTCGAAGAGGACGGGCTCGGCCGGCCCAGCACCTACGCCGCCGTGATCGGCACGCTGACCCAGCGCGAGTACGTCAGCCGCAAGGGCCAGACGCTGATCCCCACCTTCCTCGGGTTCGCCGTCACCGATCTGCTCACCCAGCACTTCGCCGACCTCGTCAACGCCGAGTTCACCGCCGCGATGGAAGACCAGCTGGACCAGATCGCTAACGGCGAGACCGATTCCGAAACCCACCTCTCGCATTTCTACTTCGGGCCCGACGGCGAATCGGGCCTGAAAACGCGGGTGCAGGAGAAGATCGCCACGATCCCTTTCTGGGCCCTGGAGCTCAGCGAAGACGGCCTGCGGCTCACAGCACCCAGCAACGGCGGCGCCGATCCCGACCGCATCGAGGTGCGGGTGCGCGGCGGCTCGGCCTTTCTGCGCCGCGGCGCCGGCGAGCAGAGCCGCACCGCGCCGCTGCCGCCCGACATGGCGCCCGCCGATCTGAGCTTGAGCGCCGCGACGGAGCTGCTCGAGAACGCGATGCAGCTGCCCCGCCTGCTCGGCCGGCACCCCGAACACGAGGACGACGTGTGGCTGATGAACGGCCGCTTCGGCCCGTTCGTCCAGATCGGCGAAACGCAGCGCGGGCGCGGTGCGCCCAAGCCGCGCCGCGCCTCGGTGCCCGCCGGCATGGAGCTCGACGCGGTGACGCTCGAAGACGCGATCGAGTGGCTGCGCTTCCCCAAGCTGCTCGGCGCACACCCCGGCAGCGGCGAAGAGGTCGTCGTGCGTCCGGGCCGCTGGGGCCCCTACGTGCAAAGCGGCAAAGAGCGGCGCAACCTGAAGGACACAGACGACATTGAGACGATTGACCTCGAGCGGGCGCTGGCGCTGCTGGCGGAGCCCAAGCGGCCCAGGAGCGGAGCGCGCGGCCGGCGCGGCGCCGGCGCTCGGCGGCGCTAGGCTCCGCTGCTGCCTCTTCGCACGCGGGGTAGGCGGAGCGGGCGCTGTGAGCGTTGTGCAAAGCTTGCGGGCGGGCGGTGTAAGCTCAGGCAGCGTGGCTTGGCGGGCGCGGACGCGCCATCGACAGCGTTGCATCCGACCTTGAAGAGCCCTGGCGCGGGCAGCTGGAGCGCTATCTGGAGCGGCTGCGCGTGAGCCGCGGCCTCTCGCCCCACACGCTGCGCAACTACCGCAGCGATCTGAGCCATTTCCTGCGCTGGCTGAGCGGGCAGCAGATCGAGCTGCCCGCGCTGACGCGGCGCGAATACCGCCGCTATCTGGCCGACCTCTACGACGCCGGGACAGCTGAGGCCAGCATTCGGCGGCGCGCCGGCACGGTCAAATCGTTCGTGCGCCGCCTGCACCGCGACGGCCGGCTGCCCAGCAACCCGCTCGAACTGGCGGCCGCGCCCAAAGCCCCCGTGCAGCTGCCCAAGACGCTCAGCCCCGAGCAGATCGCGGCGCTGCTGGCGGCGCCCGATCGCTCAACGCCGGCCGGGCTGCGCGACCGCGCGATCCTCGATGTGCTCTACAGCTGCGGCCTGCGCGTCAGCGAGCTGGTCGCCATGCGGGTCGGCGACTACGACCCAGACGCGATGCTCTTCGTGGTGCGCGGCAAGGGCGGCAAGGAGCGCGCCGCTCTGCTCGGCGGGCCGGCCGAGCGTTCGCTGCGCGATTACCTGCAGGGCGGGCGGGCGGCGCTGGCCGGCGAGCGCAGCGCCGACTGGCTCTGGCTGAACCGCTACGGCGGCCCGCTCTCGGCCCGCGCGGTGCAGCTGCGCGTGCAGCGCTGCGCCGCCCAGGCCGGGCTTGGCGGCCGCGTCCATCCGCATCTGTTGCGGCACTCGTTCGCCACTCATATGCTCGACGGCGGCGCCGACCTCCGCGTCGTTCAGGAGCTGTTGGGGCACGCCAGCGTCTCCACCACGCAGCTCTACACGCACGTCAGCGAGCGCGGCAAGCGGGCCGCCGTTGAGGATGCCTTGGACGGCATCGCGGAGCTGCTGCGCGAGCAGCGGACGCGCCGCGCATTCCCGAACCGGCCGGCCGAGGCCGAAGGCGGGGAGTGAGGACACGCATGAAGGTGCTGCTGATTTCAGGCCCCAACCTGAACATCCTCGGGCAGCGCCGGCCGGAGATCTACGGCAGCCAAACGCTCTCCGAAATCGAGGAGCTAGTGCGCAAGCGCGCCGAGGAGTGGGGCGTCGCGATCCGCCCCTACCACTCCAACCACGAGGGCGCGATCATCGACTTCATCCAGCAGGAACGCAGCGCCGAAGGCCTGATCATCAACCCCGGTGCGCTTGCCCACTACGGCTACTCGCTGCGCGACGCGCTCGAAGCCTTTCCCGGCGGCAAAATGGAAGTCCACCTCAGCAACGTGCACGCGCGCGAGTCGTTCCGACACAACCTCGTGACCGCCCCCGTGATGGACGGCGTCGTCTGCGGCCTCGGCTGGCGCGGCTATCTGGCCGCGCTCGACGCGCTCGTGCCGATGCTGCAAGAGCGGGCCAAGCCTTCCTAATGCGCCAAACCCCTATGTCAGGCTAGAGCCGATGAGCGACCGACTCGAGCGCATCCGCGCCGCCCTCGCCGAAGCCGAAATCGAGGCGCTGCTGATCGGCAGCCCCTACAACCGCCGCTACGCCAGCGGCTTCAGCGGCTCCAGCGGCTGGCTGCTGATTGGCCGCGGGCACGCCGCCCTCGCGACCGATTTCCGCTATCTCGAGCAGGCCGCCGCCGAAGCGCCCGACTTCGAAATCCTGCACATCCAAGACAAGCTGAGCAGCTGGTGGAGCGACTTCAGCAAGCCGATCGGACGGGCCCGGCTGGGCTTTGAAGCAGCTGAGCTAAGCGTCGCGGGGCACAAGGCGCTGCGCGAGGCCAACGCCGCGCTGCCCGCCTCCCGCCGACCCGCGCTCGTCCAGACAAACGCGATCATCGAGCGCGTGCGCAGCAGCAAAGACGAGGCCGAGATCGACGCCCTGCGCCGCGCCGCGCGGCTGACCGACGAGGCCTTCGCCTATGCGTGCCAACACATCCAGCCCGACTGGACGGAGCGCCGCACGGCTTGGGAGATCGAGCAATACGCCCGCACCCGCGGCGCTGAGGCGATGGCCTTCGACACGATCGTCGCAGCCGGCCCCTGGGGCGCGCGGCCGCACGCCCGCCCGCGCGCCGCCGCGGTCGGCGAAGGCGCGCCGATCATCATCGATATGGGCGTGCGGATCGACGGCTACTGCGCCGATATGACGCGCACCTTCGCGCTCGGCGAGCCGGATGCGCGCTTCCGCGAGATCTACGACATCGTGCTCGCGGCCCATGACGCCGCCGCCCAGCTCGTTGAGCCGGGCATGCGGGCCAAGGATGCGCACGCGATCGCGTTTGACGTGATCGACGGGGCCGGCTACGGCGAGCGCTTCGGGCACGGACTTGGGCACGGCGTCGGCCTGCAGATTCACGAAGCGCCGCATATCGGCAAGACCTCTGAAGACGTGCTGCAGGAAGGCTCCGTGATCACGATCGAGCCCGGCATCTATCTGCCCGAGTGGGGCGGTGTGCGGATCGAAGACATGGGCCTGCTGACCGCTGAGGGCTTTGTATCGTTCGCAGCCAGCCCGAAGCTGCGCATGGCCTAACGCGCCTGCACGTGATGTAAGGACGGCCCGCAATGATCTCGACCGGTGACCTGAAACGCGGCTTCGTGATCGAGCTCGACGGCGCTGAGTACCAAATCGTCGATTGGGAGCACATCAAAGTCGGCCGCGGCTCGGCGCAGGCGCGGATCAAGCTGCGCGATGTGCGCGCCGGCCACACAATCGAGCGCACCTTCCAGGCCGGCACGAAGTTTCGCCGCGTGCGCACCGAGCACCAGACCATGCAGTACCTCTACCGCGACGGCGGCCTGTTCTACTTCATGGACACCGAGTCCTACGAGCAGCAGCCGCTCTCAGCCGAGGTGGTCGGCGAGGCGGTGCAATACATGGCGGAGAACTCTGAGGTCGAGGTGCTGGTCGTGGGCGAAGACCCGATCGCCGTCGAGCTGCCGGCCGCCGTGCCGCTGCGCGTCGACATCAGTGATCCCGGCATCAAGGGCGACACCGCAACCGGGGCGACGAAGCCGGCCACGCTGGAAACGGGGCTAACGATCAACGTACCGCTCTTCATCGGCCCCGGCGACATGGTCAAGGTCGACACGCGCAGCGGGCAGTATCTGGAGCGGGCAGAGTCGGCCTGAGGCGGGGGCCGCGATGCCGCGGCGAGCGCCGCGCAGCTGGCACGCGCGCCGCGCGGCGCAGCGCGCAGCCGACCGCCGCCAGCTTGCTTTCGGCGACCCCGAACCAGCCGAGCCGGCGGCGGCGGCTCCGCAGTCCTATCCCGTCGGCGAGATCGTCGACCGCATCACGGGGCTGCTCGAAGCCGATCGGCTGCTGCAAGACGTCTGGGTCGAGGGCGAGGTGCGCAACTTCAGCCGCTCGGGCGCGGGGCATATCTACTTTCGGCTCGCCGACGAGAACGGCGCGCTCTCCTGCGTGTTCTTCCGCGGGCGCAACCGCGGCGCGCAGATCGATCAGGGCGATGAACTGCTGGCGCACGGACAGGTCGGCGTCTACCGCGAGCGCGGCGATCTCCAGCTGATCGTCGACAGCGTGCGCCCGCGCGGCACCGGCGTGCTGCAGGCGGAGTTCGAGCGGATGCGCGCGATGCTGGAGGCGGAGGGGCTGTTCGCACCCGAGCGCAAGCGCCCGCTGCCGCGCTACCCGCGGCGGATCGGCGTCGTCACCTCGCCCGCCGGCGCGGTCTGGCACGATGTCCAGCAGGTGCTGGCGCGCCGCTGGCCGCTGGCGGCGCTGATCCTCAGCCCCTGCCTCACCCAGGGCGAGGGCGCCGCCGAATCGATCGCCGCTGCGCTGGCTGCGTTTGCGGACCGCGAGCGCGGCGAAGCGCCCGATCTGCTGATCGTCGCGCGCGGCGGCGGTTCGCCCGAGGACCTCTGGGCCTACAACGAGGAGCCGGTCGCCCGCGCGGTCTTCGCCAGCCCGATCCCGGTGATCTCGGCGGTGGGGCACGAGACCGACTTCACGATCGCCGATTTCGTCGCCGACGTGCGCGCGCCCACACCTTCGGCGGCCGCCGAGCTGGCCGCGCCCGACCGCGTCGAGGAAGCGGCGCGCGTCCGCGGGTTGCTGCTCGTCGGCTCGCAGATCGTCGAGGGCCGCGCCGCGCGCCTGCAGCAGCGCTTGACCGAGTCGCAGGCGCGCCTGGCCGCCGCCGCGCCCGATCCGGGCGCGCTGCGGATCCGCCTGTACCAGCAGCTGCGCAGCGTCGAGCGCGCCGCCGCGGGCGCGCTGAACGCGCACAGCACAGCGCTGGCCGCGTCGCGCGGACGCTTGGCCGCGCTCGACCCGAGCGCCACGCTGGCGCGCGGATATGCGATGATCAGCCGCGCCGACGGCGCGCCGGCCGTCTCGGCGGCGAGCCTGACAGCCGGCCAGCGCGTGCGGATTCGCATGCACGACGGGCGGCTTGGCGCGCTGATTGAATCGGTCGATGCAGACGATCCGAAGGGCGGGCAGGATGGCTGAAGACGCAGCGCAGCCGGCGCTCGGCACTGCAGTCGGCGCTGCGGTCGACACGACAGTCGATCCGGCGCTGCGCTTTGAGCAGGTCGTTGCGCAGCTGGAGCTGGTCATCGCGCAGCTCGAGGCCGGCGGACTGCCGCTCGACCAAATGGTGACGGCCTACGGCGAGGGGATCGCGCTGGGCGCGCGCGCCCAGCAGCTGCTCGACCAGGCCCAGCTGCGGATTGAGCAGCTGCAGGCCTCCGCCTATGAGACGGATGAATGACCCTGCGGATCGCCTGGTTTGCATCGGCCCGCGGGACCAGCTCGCGGCTGCTGCTTCGCGCCGCCCTGCACGCCATCGCCGAGGGCCGCCTCGACGCCGAAATCGTCTGCGTGTTCTGCAACCGCGAACGCGGCCAATCGGCCAAGACCGATGCCTTCCTCGATGATGCCGCGCAGGCCGGCATCCCGCTGATCACCAGCAGCTCGCTCGCCTGGCGGCGGCGCGTCCACGGGGCAATCTCCGATCCCCATGGCGAGCTGGCGCCCTGGCGGCGAGACTTCGACGCCCGCGCGCTCGCACAGATCTCGCCGCACCGACCCGATCTGGCGCTGCTGGCCGGCTACATGCTGGTCGCGACCGATGTGCTCTTCGAGGCGCTGCCGATGCTCAACCTGCACCCCGCGCTGCCCGACGGCCCGATCGGGACCTGGCAGGCGGTGATTCACCAACTGATCGCGGAGCGCGCGCAGGAGAGCGGCATGATGCTCCAGCGGATCAACGCCGCGCTCGATCGCGGCGCGGTTGTCAGCCTCTGCCGCTACGGCATCCGCGGCGGCCAGTTCGCCCCGCTCTGGCAGGCCGAACACACGGCGGGAGATGAACAATCGGCGCTGTTCCAGGCGATCCGGGCCGCCGGCGCGGAGCGTGAACCGATCTTCGTGGTCGAGACGCTTCGCGCGATCGCCGACGGCCGCACCGACCTCGATCGGCCCGCCGCGCCGCTCGATCTCACAACCTCAGTCGAAGCGGCAATGCACCGCTCTGGGCACGGCTCTGGATAGGGCGGCGGGGCGGAGCGTGCAGCGCAGCCAGCAGCTCAGGGAAGCCGCCGCAGCGAGCATGCGCACCCCCTCCACCTGTTTGGGAAGGCAGCGCTCCCGCCGCTTGCGGAGGGGGAACTTTGCAAAACGCTGCTGAGCCGCGCATATACTCGCAGCCATGCTGCAAGCCTGCACCCGCTGTGCTCAGCGCGCCGGCGGCGCGGACAACGACAACTTCTGCCCCGCCTGCGGCCGCGCGCTCACAGACAGCGCGGCCAGCCGCGCGCTGATCCCCACCGAGGTCCGGAGCGGTGCGGAGCGGATGGCGCTGCTGCCTGCCGTGCGCGCCGATCTCGCGCCCTTCGCGCCGGCCCTGCGCAGCGCCGCTGCGGTGATCGCCGCCGCCGCCCTGACCGACTGGACGATGCGCTGCGCCGCGCCTGCGCTGGCGCGCCAGGCGCGCGGCCTGGTGCAGGGCCGCCGGCAGCCGCGCCCGCAGGTGACGCGCACCACGATGATCGAGCAGCAGATCACGGTCCGACAGTGGATCAGTGTGCGCTCCTAGGCTTGCCCGCGGCGCCGCTCTGATCGCTGCGGCGCTGCTGATTGGCGCCGCACTGCCGCCCGCCGCCCGCGGCGGCCAGGCCGGCGACGGCCCCGTCGAGATCACTGCAGCGCTGATCAACGCCGGCATGGGCCGCAGCGACGCCGCCCATGAGTGGGTGCTGCTGACCAACCTGAGCGCCGAACCCGCCGCCCTGCGCGGCTGGACGCTGGCGGACAACTCGAGCAGCGACCCGCTCGCCGATCGGATCCTGCCGCCGGGCGCCTCGCTGCTGGTAGCCGCTGCCTGCTCGGCGCTGATCGAAGCCCCCGCGGCCGATGCGGACGACGTGTTGAGCGACTCCGCGATCGGTGGCGGCCTGGCCAACCGCGGCGACCTGCTCGAACTGCGCGACGGAAACGGCAGCCTGATCGACGCCGTCTCTTGGGGCAGCGCCAGCGGCGGCGGGCCGCCGCCGCCCGCCGCCGGCGCGCCGCTGCACTTCGGCGCGGCGCCGATTCCCCTGCCGCGCCCGGCCGCACGCCCGGCCCGCCTCAAGATCGAGGCCGGCAGCGGCGGCGTTGTCAAGATCGTCAACGCCTGCGAGTGGGACCAGGCGCTCGACGGCTGGTCGCTCGAACACGGCGCCGCCCGCCTGAATCTGGCCGGCCGGAGCGCGCCCGCAAACGGCGCGCTGCAGGTCGCGATCGACGCTGCGGCGGCCGATCTCGCCATCGAGCTGCGTTCTCCCGACGGCCAACTCGCCGCGGCCGCTTCCTGGCCCTCCAGCCCGCCCGCCGGCGGCGCTGCCGACTCCGCGCCGACAGCCGACGCCGAGCCAGCACCGACGGCGGACGCTGAATCCGCAGCGGCGGCGAACGCCGCCAGTATTCGCGTCGCCGAGTTCATGCCCCGCCCGCTGCCCGGCCAACCGGAATGGGTCGAGCTGATCAACGACGGTCTGGAAGCGGTCGACCTGGCCGGCTGGCGAATCGGCGACGAGCGCTCCAGCCGCGAGCTGTGGGGCCTGCTCGAACCCGGCCAACGCGTCGTCTTCGCCCCCGCGCCGCTGCTCGGCGCCGAGACCGACATTCGGATCCTCGATGGAGCGATCGGCAATGGGCTCAACAACGACGGCGACACGCTGCAGCTGATCGCGCCTGACGGCGCGATCGTCGCGACCATCGAGTACGGCGTGCCGGCCTTCCCCGCCCCGGCCGCCGGCGTCTCGCTGGCGCTCACGCCGCGCGTCTGGGTCGCCAACCAGACCCCGTCGCCGGGCGGCCCCGCCGTCTCGCCGGCGCTCGAAACGCTCGATGTCGTCGTCGAACCGGTCGAGCGCGCGGCTCCGCAGCCGATCCAGATACACGAATTGCAATCCGAGAGCGGGATCAACCCGTGGATGGTCGTCTCCGCCGGGCTCGGCGGCCTGCTGCTCGCGCTGCTGCTGCGCCGTTGGGCTCCCGGGCAGCGCGAAGCGGCGGAGGCGCCGCCGCTCCCCGAACCGCCGCCGCCCGAGCCCGCGCTGCTCGACTACAGCGCGATCGCCGCAGACGCCCCGCCCCCCGAAGCTTCGGCGGCCCGCGAACAGCCCGCCCATCCCTGGGACGGCGAGCAGCGGTGAGCGCGCGGCGGCTGGCGGTCGTGCTGGCGCGGGCGGGGATCGGCTCGCGCCGCGCCTGCGACGCGCTGGTGACCGCCGGGCGCGTGCAGATCGACGGCGCGGTTGTCCGCGATCCGGCCGTTCGCGTCGACCCCGCCGCGGCGGCGATCGAGGTCGACGGCAGACCGCTGCCGGCCGCGCAGCCGCTGCGCTACTACGCGCTCAACAAGCCGCACGGCGTTGTTTCGACAGCCCGCGACGACCGCGGACGCCGCAGCGCCGTCGACTTCCTGCCGGATGACGCCGGCCGCTGCGTCCCGATCGGACGGCTCGACCGCGACAGCGAAGGGCTGCTGCTGCTCAGCAACGACGGGCCGCTGATCGACGGTCTGCTGCACCCCCGCCGCGAGGTCGCCCGCACCTATCTCGCCGAGCTGCAGGGCCGGCCCGACGACGCCGCGCTCGACGCCATCTTCGCGGGTGTACACGCGGCCGACGGCCTGCTGCGGGCCAAGCCGCGCCGCTCCAAACGACCCGGCCGCGAGATGCCGGCGGGCCGCACATCCTGGCTGCGGCTGACGCTGCACACGGGCCGCAAGCGCGAGCTGCGGCGGCTCTGCGAGGCGGTCGGGTACCCGGTTGTGCGGCTCCGTCGCGTCGCCTTCGGCCCGGTCCTGCTGCGCGACCTGCCAGTCGGCCGGCTGCGGCCGCTCTCAGCGCGCGAAGTGCGCCTGCTGCGCCGCGCCGCCGGCCTAGCCGAAGACGGCGCCGCTCAAACCGCCGGCACTGCCAGCCGCGCCGGCCGTGCCAGCCGCGCCGACTCTGCCGACTATGATCGCAGCGATGACTGAGCGCGCTCCTCCACTCGTCGCGATCGACGGCCCCGTCGCTTCCGGCAAGACTGTCGTCGGCCGCGCGCTTGCGGCGCGGCTTGGCTGGGGGCTGTTCGACACCGGCATCATGTACCGCGCGCTGACCTGGCTGGCGCTGGAGCGCGGCGTCTCACTCGACGACGGCGTAGCGCTGGCCGACCTCGCACGCGAGACCGATGTGCGCCTCATCCGCGCCGCCGCCGACGCCGCTTCGCCCGATCTGCAGATCGAGCTGGACGGCGTCAACGCCACCGTCCGCCTCCGCCAGCCGCACGTCGAGGCGGCGGTCTCAACCGTCGCGGCGGTCGCCGGCGTGCGGCGGCAGCTGGTGCGGCTGCAATGCGAGGCGGCGGCGGCGGGGCGGCTGGTGGTTGTCGGGCGCGACATCGGCACCGTCGTCCTGCCCAACGCGCCGGTCAAGATCTTCCTGACCGCCTCCGATGAAGTACGCGCGCGGCGCCGCTCGGCCGAGGCCGCCAACGGCGCGGGCAGCGATGAGCAGCGCGTGCTGGAGCTCACCCGCCGCCGCGACGCCCACGACCGCAGCCGCGCCGCATCGCCGCTCGCCGCCGCCGACGACGCGATCACGCTCGATACCAGCGAACTCACGCTCGACGCGGCGATCGATGCCGCCTACGCGATCGTCCAGCGGATCCTGCCGCACGCGGCGCCCGCAGCAGGCTGAGGCAGGCAGCCCCGATGGCGGCGCAGAGCGGCAGCGGGCAGCTCGGCAGAGGCAGGCGCATCTACCGCTGGGTCACCCGCCAGCTGACCCGCGCCCTCTTCGGCGAATCCGAGGCGCTGCGGCAGATCGGCCTGGAAGGCATGCCCAACGCCTCGCGGGCCTGGTTCATCGTCGCCGGCTTCTTCGCCCGCTTCGCGTTCCTGCGCATCATCCGCTGCGAATGGCGCAACTTCGAACGGATCCCCGCAGGCGGCGTGATCATCGCTTCCAACCATCTCTCCTCCGCCGATCCGGCGATGATCGCCTCAGCGCTCTACCCCCGCTCGCCGCGCTACATGTCGAAAGTGGAGCTGTTTCAGAAGGAGCCGGTGATCGGCTATCTGTTCGCGCTCTCGGGCGGCTTTCCGGTGCGGCGCGGGCGGGCCGACCGGGCGGCGCTGCGGGAGGCCGAACGGCTGCTCGCCGCCGGCGCGGCGGTGGGCATGTTCCCCGAAGGCCACCGCTCCGACACCGGCGCAATGATGGAGGCGCACACCGGCACCGCTCTGCTGGCCTTGCGCAGCGGCGCGCCGGTGGTGCCGGTCGGCATCTGGGGCAGCGAGCACTTGCGCGGCGGCTGGCGGGCAATTCTGCGTCAAGCGCCCGTGCAGCTGGCGGCCGGCGAGCCGTTCGTGCTCACCCGCGGCCCGCGCATTCGGCGCGCCGACGTGATCCGCGCGCACAACCGCCTGATGGCCGAGATTGCCGCCCAGCTGCCTGCATCGTATCGTGGGGTTTACGCGGATCTGGATGTTGCCGCGGCGCGCCGCGCTGAGGCGCGTCCGCCTGCCGATCAAGGGGTGTGCTGATGAGGATCCACCGCGCGCGCGATATGGGCTTCTGCTTCGGCGTGCGGCGCGCCGTGGACATGATGCAGGAGGCCGCCGCCGAGGGGCGTCCGGTGACGACGCTCGGCCAGGTCGTGCACAATCCGCAGGTCGTCGCGCAGCTCGAAGAAACCGGCATCGCCGTCAATGAAAACCGCACCGTCGAGGGCGTCGGCACCTCGACCGTCGCGATCACCGCCCACGGCGTCGGCGAGACAGTCGTGCGCGACATCGAGGCGCAGGGCTTCGAGGTCATCGATACGACTTGCCAGTTCGTCGCCCGCTCGCAGCGCGCGGCGCGCAACCTCGCCGACCGCGGTTTCACCGTGATCATCTTCGGCGACCCGACCCACCCCGAAGTCAAAGGCGTGCTCGGCTGGTGCCGCGGACGCGGCGTCGTTGTCCCGGACGAGTCGCTCGAGACGCTGCCCGAATACCTGCCGAGCAAGATCGGCGTGATCTCTCAGACCACCCACACGCCCGAGCGCTTCGCGCAGTTCGTGGCCAACCTGATGACCAAGCGGATCGACCAGCTGACCGAGATTCGCGTCGTCAACGTGCTCTGCAACGCGACCACCTCACAGCAGGCCGCGACCCGCGACCTAGCCACGGAGGTCGATTTGATGATCGTCGTCGGCGGGCACAACAGCGCCAACACCCGCCACCTGGCCGACCTCGCGCGGGCCAACGGCGTCGAGACGTACCACGTCGAGACGGCCGCCGAGCTCCGCGACGAGTGGTTCCACGGGCACCATGACATCGGCGTGACGGCCGGCGCCTCGACGCCCGACTTCTCGATCGACGCCGTCGCTGAGCGGATCGAGCAGATCGGCGCACAGCTCGCCGCCAGCGCCTGAGGCGGCCGCGCGGATGGCCCGGCGGGTACGCAACAGCGGCGCGATCGCGTCGGTCGAGCCCGAATCGCTCGCCGACGCGGCCGGACTCCAGCCCGGCGACCGCGTGCTGCGCGTCAACGGCGCGCCCCCGCGCGATCCGCTCGACTACCGCTTCCAGACCACTGACAGCATCGTCACGCTCGATGTGATCCACGACGGCGAGCCTGGGATCGTGGAATTCGAAAAGCCGATCGATGAGCCGCTCGGCATCGAATTCAGCGACGACGCCTTCGACGGCACGCGGATCTGCAACAACGCCTGCTTCTTCTGCTTCCTCAAAGGGCTGCCCAAAGGGCTGCGGCGGCCGCTCTACGTGAAAGACGACGACTACCGCCTCTCCTTCCTGCACGGCAACTTCGTCACCCTGACCAACCTGAGCGGCGACGATTGGGCGCGGCTCGAGGAGCAGCGCCTCAGCCCGCTGCACGTGTCGGTGCACGCGACCAACCTCGAACTGCGCCGCCGCATGCTCGGCAACCCCCGCGCGCCCGACATCCGCAGCCAGCTGCGCCGCCTGGCGCAAATGCGCATCGAAGCCCACACGCAGGTCGTGCTCTGCCCCGGCGTCAACGACGGCGATGCGCTCGATGAGACGGTCGGCGCGCTGCTTGAGCACGAGAATGTGCTCTCGATCGGCGTTGTGCCGGTCGGCTCCAGCATCCAGGGCGAAGCGCGGATCGACGACGAGGGAATGCGCGCCTGCACGCCGGCCGCGGCGCGGCGCACGCTGCGCCGGCTGCGCCGCTGGCAGCGGCGCGCGCGCGGGCAGCGCGGAGCTTCGATCGTGTTTCCCTCCGATGAGCTCTATCTCACCGCCGGCGCCCGAATCCCCGCAGCCGCGCGCTACGACGGCTTTCCCCAGTGGGAGAACGGCATCGGCATGGTGCGCACATTGCTGGACGACTGGGCCCGCACGCGCCGGCGGCTGGCGGCAGGGCGGATTCAGCTGAGCGGCGATCGCCCCCAGCGGCTGACGCTCGCATGCGGCGCATTGATCGCGCCCACACTCGAGCGGTTGGCCCAGGACGCGGGCCCGCGGCTCGGGGCGGCGATCGAAGTGATCGCCGTACCCAACTCGCTGTTCGGCGATCGGGTGAACGTGTCCGGGCTGCTCTCGGGCGGCGATTTTGAGGCCGCGCTGAGCGGCCGCCCGGTCGGCGACCGCGTCTTTCTGCCCCGCGCCAGCCTCGACTACTTCGGCCGCCGCTTCCTCGACGACATGACCCCCGAGCAGCTGGAAGCCAAGCTCGGCAGGCCGCTCTCGTTTGTCTACACCCTCTCCGACCTCGTAGAGTCGATCGCGCAGGCCGGCGCGGCCAGCGTCCAACCGACCCGCTCCAACGGGCGGTCCTGGACCAGCGCCGGCTGAGCGGCGGGCGGGGCTGCGGGAACCATCATGTGCGGAATCATCGGTTATGTCGGCCGCCGGGCGGCCGGGCCCATCCTGCTCGAAGGCCTGCAGCGGCTCGAATACCGCGGCTACGACAGCGCCGGGATCGCCGTCGTCGACCGCGACGGCGCGCTCGCGGTGCTCAAACGGAGCGGCAAGCTGGCCGATCTGCAGCGCTCGATCGGCACGATGCCCAGCGGCGCCAGCGGGATCGGCCATACCCGCTGGGCCACGCACGGCGCACCGAGCGACCGCAACGCCCACCCCCACAGCTCGAGCGCCGGCGGGGTCGTCGTCGTCCAGAACGGGATCGTCGAAAATCACCGCCAGCTGCGCGAGCGCCTCGCCGCGGCCGGCGTCCACTGCCAGAGCGACACCGATGCGGAGGTAATCCCGCAGCTGATCGCGCTCGCTCTGGAGCGCGGGCGGCCGTTCGCGGAGGCGCTGCGCGAGGCGCTCGATGCGATCGCAGGCGCAAACGCGATCGCCGCCGTCTGGCGGCGCGAGCCCGAGCGCATCTACGCCGCCCGCCGCGGCAGCGCCGGCGGCATCGTCGTCGGCTTCGGTGAGGATGAGATGTTCGTCGCCAGCGATCTGGCCGCGCTGCTGCCCCACACGACCCGCGTCTGCCATCTCGAAGACGGCGACATCGCCGTCATCGAGGCGGGCGGGATCACAATCTCCTCGCACGGCGGAGCGCCGCGCGCGCCGCGGCCGACAGAGGTTGGGCTCGATCCGGTCGCCGCGGTCAAGGGGCCCCACCGCCACTTCATGCTCAAGGAGATCCACGAGCAGCCGAGAGCGCTCTCGGACACGATCCGCGGCCGCGCCCGGCTCAACCCGGCGACCGCACTGGCCGATGAACTGACGCTCTCCGACGACCTCCTGCGCGCCATCTCGCGCGTGCTGATCATCGGCATGGGCACCTCGATGCACGCGGCGATGGTCGGGCGTTGGTGGATTGAGCAGCTCGGCGGCGTAGCGGCCGATTTCGACAACGCGGCCGAGTTCCGCTACCGCGAGCCGCTGCTCGGGCCGGGCGTGCTGGTCGTCTCGATTACCCAGTCCGGCGAAACGATCGACACGCTCGGCGCGATGCGCGCGGTCCGCCGGCGCTGGCGGGCGCCGCAGCTCGCGATCTGCAACGTGCCCGGCTCCGAAGCGGCGCGCATCGCCGAGCACGTGATTCAGCTCCGCTGCGGACCCGAGATCGGCGTCGCCTCGACGAAGACGTTTACCGCCTCGCTCGCCGCCCTCTATCTGCTCGCCTGCCGCATCGGCCGCGCGCGCGGGCGGCTCAGCGAGGCCCAACTGGCCGACGCGCTCGAAACGCTGCTCACCGCCCCCTCGCTGACCGAGCGCGGCATCGCCGCCGGCGGCGCCTGCGCGGCCGCCGCCGAGCGCCTGCGCGGGGCTTCGAACCTGCTCGTGCTGGGCCGCGGGATCGAGTACCCGCTGGCGATGGAGGCCGCGCTCAAGTGCAAGGAGATCTCCTACCTGCACGCTGAGGGCTACGCCGCCGGCGAAATGAAGCACGGCCCGATCGCGCTGCTCGACGCTGATTTTCCCGTCGTCGCGCTCGCGCCGCGCGGGCCGCTGTTCGACAAAATGACCAGCGCGATTCAGCAGGTGCGCGCGCGCGGCGCGCCGGTCCTGGCGATCGGCGACGAAGGCGACGCCGAGCTGCAGGAGCTCGCCGACGACTTCATCGGCGTCCCCGCGGCGCCGCCGCTGCTCTCGCCGTTCAGCCTCAGCCCGGTCATCCAGCTGCTCGCCTACCACCTCGCCGCCAGCCGCGGACTCGATATCGACCAGCCCCGCAACCTCGCCAAGACCGTCACCGTCGAGTAACCGCCGATGCAGCGCAGCACCGCCCGCAGCGCTTCTCTGCTCGACGGAACAGCCGGCGGAGCACCAGCGCCCGCTAGCGTCAGGTTCATGCGGTGATATCCTCCGCCTGACTCCGACGGGATACACCATGCCCCCTTACTCCGCCCTCGAACACGCCTCGATCGTCTGGTTTGACCAGGTTGGCCGCGAGGCGGTGCCGCTCGTGGGCGGGAAGGGCGCCAATCTCGGCGAACTGACCCAGGCCCAGATCCCGGTCCCGCCGGGCTTCGTCGTGACCACCGCCGCCTACCGCGCATTCCTCGTGGAGACCGGCCTGGAAGGCCGCATCGCCGCGATGATCGAGGGGCTCGACGTCGAGGACGACGAGGCGCTGCAGCGCGTCAGCTGCGAGATTCGGGCGGCGATCGAGCAGGCGGCAATGCCGGCGCAGCTGCGCGGCGAGATTGAGCGCGCCTACCGCGCGCTCGGCGGGGGGGCCGTCGCCGTCCGCTCCTCGGCCACCGCCGAAGACCTCGCCGAAGCCTCATTCGCCGGGCAGCAGTCCACCTACCTCAACATCGAGGGCGCCGCCGATGTCGTCGACGCCGTCCAGCGCTGCTGGGCCTCGCTGTTCGAGGCCCGCGCCGTCTTCTACCGCGAGCACGCCGGCTGGGGGCACGCCGAGGTCGACCTCGCCGTGCCCGTGCAGCGCATGGTGCAGTCTCAGGCCTCCGGCGTGATGTTCACGATCGACCCGATCACCAACGATCCCGAGCGCGTCGTCATCGAGGCCGCCTTCGGCCTCGGCGAGGCGGTCGTCGCCGGGCTGGTCAGCCCTGACCACTTCGAAGTCGAGAAATCCAGCGAAGCGATCATCCAGCGCCAGATCTTCCAGCAGGAGCGCAGGCTGATCCGCAACCCCAACGGCAGCGGCGGCGAAGCGAACATCTGGCAGCCGCTCAGCGCGGCCGACGGCGGCCGAGCCAAGCTCAGCGACGCTCAGGTGATCGAACTGACGCGGCTCGGCAAGCGGATCGAGCGCCACTACGGCGGACCGCAGGACATCGAATGGGGCTGGGCAGAGGGGCGCTTCTATCTGCTCCAGACGCGGCCGATCACCACGCTCGCGCAGCCCGCCGGCGACCTCGGCTCGGCGCCCGCGCTGCAGAGCGAGCCGCTGCTCAGCGGCTCGCCGGCCAGCCCCGGCGTCGCCGCCGGGCGTGTGCGCGTCGTCGCCAACCCCTCGCAGACCAGCATGATCGAAGCGGGCGATGTGCTGATCGCGGAGATGACCACGCCCGACTTCGTCCCCGCGATGAAGCGCGCCGCCGCGATCATCACCGAAAAGGGCGGGCGCACCTGCCACGCCGCGATCATCAGCCGCGAACTCGGCGTGCCCTGCATCGTCGGCGCCGCCGGCGCCCGCGGGCTCGCCGAAGACCTGATCGTCACCGTCGACGGCGCAACGGGGCGCGTCTACGAGGCCGAGCAGACGGAACTGATCGAGTGGTGGCGCCGCCAGCAGCAGCAGCGGCAAGCCGATGCGCCCGACACGCAGACCAAGATTTATGTGAATCTCGCCAACCCGGAGATCGCCGAGCGCGTCGCGCAGCGCGCTGTCGACGGCGTTGGCCTGCTGCGCGCCGAGTTCATCATCGCCCGCATCGGCGAGCATCCCCGCTCCTTCCTCGACAGCGGCCGCGCCGACGAATACGTCGACGGCCTCGCCGAGGGGCTGCGCAGCATCGCCGCCGCTTTCCACCCGCGCCCCGTCATCTACCGCGCGACCGACTTCAAGACCAACGAATACGCCAACCTCAAGGGCGGCGCGGATTACGAGCCGAACGAGGAAAACCCGATGATCGGCTACCGCGGCGCGGCCCGCTACGTGCGCGAGCCCGATCTCTTCGCGCTCGAACTGCGCGCGCTCGAGCGCGTCCGTCGCCAATACCCGGGGCTGCACCTGATGATCCCCTTCGTGCGCACCCCCGAGGAGCTGCGCCAGGTTATCGACCTCGTCGAGGGCTTTGGGCTGCAGCGTTCGGACAGCTTCAAGATCTGGATCATGGTCGAGGTGCCCTCCAACGTCTGGCTGCTCGAGGAGTTCATCGCCCAGGGCGTCGACGGCGTCTCGATCGGCTCCAACGACCTCACTCAGCTGACGCTCGGGATCGACCGCGATTCCGAACGCTTCAGCGACACCTTCGATGAGCGCAACCCCGCGGTGCTGCAGGCGATCCGCAGCGTGATCGAGACGGGCAAGCGCTGCGGTGTCACCGTTTCCGTCTGCGGACAGGGACCCTCGGAACATCCCGACCTCGCCGAGCGTCTAGTCGAGTGGGGGATCACGTCGATCTCTGTCACACCCGACATGATCGAACAGACCCGGCAGCTGGTAGCGGCAGCCGAAGCGCGGGTGCTCGGCTAGCAGCGGCGCGCCCCGCCTGACGCCCGCAGCCCAGCGGCCGCGGCGAGAGCGAGAGCAGCGCATGGGAAGCCGCATCGGCAGCCTGATCGTGCTGATCGCGCTCGCTGCCATCGTCCTCGTCGCCGTCCTGCTCGTGACCCGCTTCGCCGGCGACTCCGACGCCGAACAGCCCGTCATCCTCGTCTCCCTGATCAACGACCAGCCGGTCCTGCTCGGCCAACCGCTCGAAGTCGAGGTCAGTGTCCGCAGCGGCGAGCCGATCACCATCTTCACGCTGATCGTCGACGGCGTCATCGTCACCCAGGCCACCCCGATCGCCGATTACGATCAGGGCCGCTACACCGCCGTGCTCTTCTGGACGCCCGAGGCGCTTGGCTTCGCCGCGCTGCGCATCGTCGCCACCGACACCGCCGGCGCGCAGCCTGAAACCAGCATCCGCGTCGACGTCACCGACGACGCGCAGCGCGTCGACCAGGCAAGGCAGCAAGCGCGCCAGCAGGCCGGCGCCGCCCAGCCGCAGGCGACCGCTCAGGCGCAGCCCGCCGGGGCGAACGGCGGCGGCTCCGAACAGGCCGCGGCCGCGCCCCGCGCCGCACCGCCGACCAACGGCGCAGCGCGCATCCTCAGCCCCGAGAGCGGCGCCCGCTACGACCTCAGCTCCGGCGAAAGCTTCGATGTCGAGCTCGAAACCTCGGGCACCGGCCCGTTGTCGAGCGTGCTCTTTTATGTCACGCCCGTGCTGGCCGATGGATCCTTCGGCCGCTCGCAGCTGGCCTACTCCGCCACCCCCGACGTGGACGCCGCGGGCGGCGTTTACCGCGAGGTCGTCCGCGGTGTCCAGGCGTGGTTCACAGAGGCCGGCCCCTACGATTTGCAGCTCGTCGCGCTGACTGTGGACCAGGAGCGCTTCGAGGATCTGATCAGGATCGTCGTGAGCGGCGAGCCGGCCGCGGATCAGGCCGACAACGAGCCGCAGGCGGAGTCGGCAGACGAGCCGCAAGCGGCGCAGCAGTCAATCGACAGCAGCGCGGCCGACCTGGCGATCCTGACCGTGCGGCAAGATGCTGAGGGCATTTCGGTCACGATCATCAACAGCGGCGGCGGCCGGGCCGAGCGGGTCGAGATCGCGCTCTCGCTGATCCGCACCCGCGACGCCAGCCTGCTCGCCTCCGCCGGCGCGCTGCTCACGCTCGATCCCGAGCAGCGCGCCAACGTACCCCTGCAAGTCCGCGTCGCTGAGCCGACCGACGCCCTGCTCGCGCTCGAATCGGAGCGCGACGCCGACGCCAGCAACAACACCTTCCAGCTGCAGCTCTCACCGGCCGACAGCCCGGACAGCAGCGGCCCCGAGGGCGAGCCTGCGGCCGAGGACGGCGAAACAGCGCCGGACGGCGGGCAGCAAGCCTCCGAACCCGCCGACCCTGCCGACGACCCGTCCGACGAGCCCGCCGACCGCCTTGCCGACCTGGCATTCCTCGAAGCGCGCTTCACCGACGACGGCTACGCGCTGCTGACCGTCGTCAACGCCGGCGAGGCCGCATCGGACGAGTTCGTCATCCACATACTCGCCGAGAACGGCCAGATCCTCGAAACGATCGCCCGCGGCGCGGCAGCCGCGCCGCTCCCGCCGCGCGGCAGCGAAATCCTCGCCGGCTCCGCCGTCCACAGCGGTACGGTCGTGATCGTCCTCGACCCTAACAACAGCACACCCGAATCGAACGAAACCAACAACCTGATCCGCGTCGAAATCAGCCCCTGACCCGAACACGCAACTGTTCACTGCGCAGCAATGCGGTAAGATTGAGTGGTGCCCCCTTCCTGCCTGATAAGTCTCACAACTGTGCGGGCGTAGCCGGTGTCGGTTACCGACGAGATCAAGGCCCGGATCGACATCGTCGATCTGGTCGGCGAGTCCGTTGCGCTGCAGCGCAGCGGCCAGATATTCAAAGCCCGCTGCCCCTTCCACGAAGAGAAAACCCCCTCCTTCATCGTCGATCCGCGCCGCCAAACGTGGCGCTGTTTCGGCGCCTGCAGCGAGGGCGGCGACGCCTTCAGCTGGGTCATGAAGCGTGAAAGCGTCGAGTTCCGCGAAGCGCTCGTGCGCCTTGCGCGGATCGCCGGCGTGCCGCTGCAGCCGCGCAGCCCCGAGGCGGCGGCGCGCGACCAGGAGCGCGAGCGGCTGCTCGCCGCCAACGATGCCGCCCTCGCCTGGTGGCGGCGCCGGCTCGACCAGCCCGCCGGCCGCGCCGCCCGCGAACACCTCGCGCAGCGCGGGCTGGGCGCCGACAGCGTGCAGAAGTTCGGCCTCGGCGCGGCCGGCCCAGAGCCCGACGAGCTCACCCGCCACCTCAGCGCGCGCGGCTTCCGCAGCGCCGAGCTGGAGCGCGCCGGCCTCATCGTCGTCACCGAGCAAGGCCCGCGCGACCGCTTCCGCGACCGGCTGATCTTCCCGATCCGCAACGCCCGCGGCGAGTGCGTCGGCTTCGGCGGGCGGACGCTGATCGATGAGCCGGCCAAGTATGTCAACACGCCCGAATCGCCGCTCTTCGAGAAGCGCTCGCTGCTCTACGGCCTCGACCTCGCCCGCGATCCGATCCGCAGCGCCGGCCATGTCATCGTCGTCGAGGGCTACACCGACGTGATCAGCGCCCACGAGCACGGCACGCCGCAGACGGTCGCCTCGATGGGCACCGCCCTGACCGACGCGCAGGTCGCGCTGCTCAAGCCGCTGACCCGCGACATTCGCTTCGCGCTCGACGCCGACGCCGCCGGCCAGGCGGCGACGCGGCGGGGGATCGAGACGGTGCGGGCCGGGCTGGGCGTCCAGCGCCGGGCCGTGCTCGACCGCCGCGGGCTGATTCGCCGGCAGGATCAGCTGGCCGCCGACATCCGCATCATTGAGCTGCCCGCCGGCCGCGACCCCGACGACTTGATTCGGCGCGACCCGCAGCTCTGGGCCGAGCTCGTCGAGAAAGCCCCGGCGTTCCTCGATTGGCTTTTCGAGCGCGGCCGCGAGACGCACGATCTGGAGGACGCCCGCGGGCGCTCCAACTTCGTCAACGAGCTGGCCCCGCTGGTGCAGGCCGTCGCCGACCCCGTGGTGCGCGGCGAGTACCTGCAGCGCCTCGCCGCCTACGGCCGCATCGAGGTCTCCGCGCTGCCCCGCCGGACCGGCCCCGCAGCCGCGTCGAGCGCGCCGCACGGCTCAGAGCCGCCGCCCGCACAGGGCAAACGCCGCGCCGCCGACGCGGCGCAGGAGTATCTGCTCCGCCTCGCCGTGAGCCGCAGCGAAGCCGCTGCAGAGCTTGCAGCGTGCAGCCCGGATGCAGCGGCGCTGATCGACGACGCTGAAGACCGCACAATTCTGGCCGCCCGGCTCGCTCAGCCCAACAGCGCCGACTGGGCGGGCGAGCTGCCCGTGGCGACGCAGGAACGCATCGCCGACTTGCGCGGCGCCGCGCGCGAACTGCCGCCCTACAGCAGCGCCGAAGCGCGCGCCGCCGCGCGCCAGGCGGTCGGACGCCTCGCCGCTCGGCGCACCCGCGAGTCGCTCCGCCTCCAGGCCCAGGGCATCGCCCAGATCGAAGCGCAGCTCGATCGCGCCGCCGTCGCCTTGGCCGCCGACGCCGTCAGCTCCGGCGGCGCCGACGAACTCGACCCCGACCTCAGTGAAGCCGCCGCCCGCGTCGTGCAAGCCCGCGACGACGCGTTATCGCTGCACCACCGCCAGCGCAGAGACGCCGCCCAGCCGCTGGTCCGGCCAGCCGTGAAAGGGAGCCAGCAATGACCACCCAAACGACCGCGCCGAGCCTCGTCAGCGAGGAACCCGCCGCCGCATCGGAAACCGCCCCCGCGCCGCCGGCCGCAGCGCCCAAACCGGAGTCCGCTAACGGGACGGCCGCCGCACCCAGCTCTGAGCCCTCCAACGGGACGACCGCAGCGGCCAACCCCGAGCCCTCTATCGAGACAGCCGCAGCGGCCAGCCCCGAGACCTCGAATGTGACGGTTGCCGCGCCCAGCCCCGAGTCCGCCAATGGGGCTGCAGCAGCGGCCGCTGAGCCTGCGCCCGCTGCTGCAGCGAACGGCGCCGCCAACGGCGTTGTTGAGGCTGAGGCCGGCAAGAGCGGCGAGGACGCCCCGGCCCAAGCTCCGAAGGCAGCGAAAAAACGCCGCCGCCGCGCCGCCGCGCCCGGCTCGGCGCAGGCGCTGCTCAACCGCAGCAAGCGCGTGGCCCAGACCAACGGCACCGTCGGCACCCTCCGCATGCTGATCAGGGAGCAGATGCGGGATCGCCAGATCACGGCCGAGGCGCCCGGACAGCGCAAACCGCGCGCGGTTGCCAAATCGGAGGGCGAGGCGCGGGTACGCGCTTTGACCGCGCCGGTCGATGAGTTCTCGATGCCCGCCGGGCGGCGCTCGATCAACCTCGCCGAACAGCCCAAGCGCACCACGAAGAAGTCGACCAAGGCCGCACCCACGCCGAAGAAAGCGGCCGAACGCCGCAACCAGGCGAAGATGCACGAGGAGCGCCAGATCAGCAACGCGGCCGTCGCCCGCTTCACGCTCAAGCCCGACGCCGATCAACCAAGCCTCGAGCGCCTGCAGGCGCTGCTCGCGGCGGCCGAAGGCAAGCAGGAGCAGGCCGCCGCGGGAGTCAAGCTGCCCGCCCCCGGCGACTCCCGCCGGATGCTCGAAATGCGCGCGATCGGCCGCCAATCGGTCATCGAGGAGGCCGAGAGCATCGACGATCCGGTGCGGATGTATCTGCGCGAGATTGGCCGCGTCAATCTGCTCACCGCGGCCGACGAGCGCGACCTCTCGCGCCAGATGGAAGAAGGCAACTGGCTGCGCGACTTCGAGGAGGAGTGGCGGCTGCGCCAGGGCCATTCACCCAGCGCCGTCGTGGTCATCATCTTCCTGCTGCTCCAACTTGAATACCTGCTCCCCGACATCGCCACCGTCGCCAAAGCGATCGGCAAAGACCAGCTGCCGCTCTTCGACCTGATCCAGGACGCCGACTTCCGCGAACGCGTCGACGGCGAGATGGACGCCGACCTGCGCAGCGTGCTGATGTCTGAGCTGGAGTACGAGGAAGCGCTCGCCGAGGAGCGGCTCGTGCAGGTCTCTGTCGTCACCCACCTGTGGCCGCCGCGGCTTGTGCGCCGCGCGATCGCCGCCGCTGACGGGCTCGAGAAGCTGATCCCGCCGCGCGAGCCGCTGCTCGAACGGCTGGAAACGATCGCCCCGCGCTGCGAGCGGCACATCGGCATCCTCAAAGAGGACGCCTACCTCTCCGAAAAACGCCTCACCGAGGCCAACCTGCGGCTCGTCGTCTCCGTCGCCAAAAAGTACATCGGACGCGGCATGTCGATGCTCGACCTAATCCAGGAAGGCAACATCGGCCTCGTCCGCGCCGTCGAAAAGTTCGACTACCGCAAGGGCTACAAGTTCTCCACCTACGCGACCTGGTGGATCCGCCAGGCGATCACCCGCGCGATCGCCGACCAGGCGCGCACGATCCGCATCCCCGTGCACATGGTCGAAACGATCAACAAACAGGTGCGCGTCTCACGCCGGCTCGTCCAGGAACTCGGCCGCGAGCCGACCTTTGAGGAGATCGGCGACGGCATGGGCGTCGATGCCCAGCGCGTACGCGAGATCGTCAAGGTCTCGCAGGAGCCGGTCTCGCTCGAGACGCCGATTGGTGAAGAGGAAGACTCGCACCTGGGCGACTTCGTCGAGGACGAAAAAATGGTTGCGCCCGACGCCGCGGCCGGCCAGCAGCTGCTCAAAGAGACCGTCACGGCGGTTCTGCATTCGCTCTCGCCGCGCGAGCGCAAAGTGCTTGAGCTCCGCTTCGGCCTCCACGACGGCCGCAGCCGCACACTCGAAGAGGTCGGCAAAGTCTTCGATGTGACCCGCGAACGGATCCGCCAGATCGAAGCCAAAGCGCTGCGCAAGCTGCGCCACCCCACCCGTGCGACCCGCCTCCGCGACTACATCGAGTAAGCCCGCGGCGCTGAGCTGCTGCCGCCACTGGCGGGAGAGATGCCGAAGAGACAGAGGGTGGCTTGGCAGCCTGCTCGAAGCGGGGCGCTCCCCCTCCCCGTCGCTCCGCAGCATCCCACCACTTGCCCCCACTTGCTTGTGTAGGGGGAGATGGGAAAAGCAGGCGGCGCTAGAGCTCGGGGGCGAGATCGGCGAGAAACGCGCGTGTGCGGCTGCACTCCTCTTCGCTGCCGAAGGTGACCGCTCCGAAATCTGTCGCGCCGGCATCGATCAGCCGCCGCAGGCCGGCCTCGACACCCTCTTCCGATCCGACGATCGCCACATCGGCAGGGTGCGCCGCGCCTTCGATATCGAGCATCCCGCGGTAGGAGGGCAGGTTGCCGTAGTTGGCGAACTGCGCGGCCGCCGCCTCGCGGGCCGCATCGTTGTCGTTGGTCAGCATCACCGGCAGGCCAACCACGATCCGCGGGTCCGGCCGCCCGGCCTCGCGGGCGGCGGCGTTGATTCTCGGCGCGATGTGCGATTCAACCGCGCGGGCCGCGGTCATCCACAGAATCGTGCCGTCCGTCCGCGCGCCGGCGAGGCGCAGCATCGCCGGCCCCATCGCCGCCAGCATGCAGGAGACCGGCTCGGCATCGGCCACTTCGAGGAACAGGTTGCCACGGTACTGCTCGCCCTCATATTGCACGCGCTCTCCCGCCAGCAGCGGCAGCAGCAGATCGAGGTACTCCTGCATGTGCCGCGCCGGGCGGTCGAAGGACATGCCGAACATGCCCTCGATCACGACGGCGTGGGAGAGGCCGATGCCGAGCACGAAGCGCTGTCCGCCGCCCGCGGCCTGCACCGTGGCGGCCTGCTGCGCCATCGCGTGCGGGTGGCGCGGATAGGTGGGCACGACGGCGGTCATCAGCTCGATCCGCTCGGTCTGCGCCGCAGCGAGGGTCAGCGCGCCCATCGCGTCGTGCGAGAAGATGTTCGCCATTGCAAACGCGGCGAAGCCTTCGGCCTCCGCCTGCCGCGCATCGGCGACCAGATCGCCGATCCGCGCCGCCGGCCCGGTCGCGCCGCTGAAGATGCCGATCCTCATGATTCACCTCCCTACTCAATCGTCAATTGTCAGCCGCTGTCGGAGCCTCAGCCGGGCTGGACGAGGATCCGCCCGCGCACGCCGCCGGCGAGAATCTTGGCCGCGGCATCGGCGACCGACTCAAGGCCGATTCGTTCCTCAACCAGCTCGAGCAGGCTGCCCGCGGCGAAATCGTCCGCCATCCGCTGCCACAGCGCCGGGCGGCGCTCCTGCGGGTAGTAGACCGACTCAATCCCGGCCAGCTGCACGCCGCGCAGGATGAACGGCATCACGTTGGTGCCGATCTGTACGCCGCCGGTCAGCCCCGAGAGCGCGACGACGCCGCCGTACTTGGTCTGGCGCAGGATCGAGGCGGTGGTCGAGCCGCCGACCGGGTCGACTGCGGCGGCCCAGCGCTCGCGTTCGAGCGGGCGCCGGCTCTCTGCGGCCAGCTCCCCGCGGTCGAGGATTTCTGCAGCCCCCAGCGCGCGCAGGAAACCGTGCGCGTCCGCCTTGCCCGTGCTCGCCGCAACGCTGTAGCCGCGCGCGGCCAGCATCGCCACCGCAGTCGAACCGACCCCGCCGGTTGCCCCGGTCACCACCACCGGGCCGTCGCCGGGGCCGATGCCGGCCTGCTCGATCCGATCGATCGAGATCGCCGCCGTCAGCCCCGCCGTGCCCAGCGCCATCGACTCCTCGCTGCTCATCCCCTCGGGCGCGTGCACCAGCCAATCGGCCGGGACGCGCGCCCGCTCGGCGTAGCCGCCGGCGCGGCCCGTACCAAGCTCGTAGCCCGTCGCGATCACGGCGTCGCCGGCGCGAAAGCGGGCATCCACCGATTCCAGCACCGTGCCCGCGAAATCGATCCCCGGCACCATCGGATAGCTGGTCACCACGCGCCCGTTGGGGGTGCAGGCGAGGCCGTCCTTGTAGTTCAGGTCGGACCACTCGACAGCGACGGTGACATCGCCCTCGGGCAGCTGCGACTCATCCAGCGCTTCGACGCCGAGGCTGAAATCGCTGCCGCTCTTGTTCACGACGAACGCGCGAAACGCCACGCTGCACCTCCCTCGGCCTCCTCAGGCGGAGCCGGGAAACATGGGGGCGGCGTGCTGAGCGCGCTGCTCGTTGTGGCCCGCGTGCAGCTCATGGCGCACGACCACCCCCTCGCTGGATAGATCGACAATCGTCGCCCCGCCGGAGTGGCGCGGCGCGCCCGGGTAGTAGGCCGGCACCGCGCCGCCGCCCACGCCTTCGTGCACGTCGATGTGGCCGAGCGCCACGTAGTCGGCGTCGAGTGCGGCCAGGTCGGAGGCGCGGATCTGGTACGAATAGCGCGATTCGCCGGTGCCGACGTAGTAGCCGTGGGCGACGGCGATGCGCCAGAGGGGGCGGCCGCGGTCGCGCCGCCAGGCCGGGCAGACGGCGGCCGGCGCGAAGTCGTTGTAGCTCTCGTGCGCCTGGCCCCAGAGCTGCACGCCCGGCTCATCGAGCACGATCAGCTCGCCCTCAGCGGAAGCGATGATGTGCACGTTGGCGGGAAAGGCCTCAGGAAACCTGGCGTAGATGCCGTCGGGCATGTGCGGATCGTGGTTGCCGGGCAGGATCACCACCGGCCGCGCCGCCGCTTCGAGCAGAGCTCCGGCGGCCTCGACGTAGGGCCGCTTGACGCGCACGTGATCGAAGAAGTCGCCGGCGATCACGACGAGATCGGCCTCAGCCTCCGCGCCGAGCGCGAGCACGTGCTGGAAGGCGCGCAGGGCCGGCTCGAGCGCGCCGTTCTCGCGCAGCGGCTCGGAGGTGTAGGCGCCAAGGTGGACATCGGAGGTGTGCAGCATGCGCAGCGGGCGGGGCGGGGCGGCCAACCCGTGCAAGCGCTCGTGCGCGGCATAGCGGGTAGAGGTGGAAGACATAGACATGCGGGCAGCCTAGCCGAGCCGTGCGTTCTGCGCCCGTAGCGCAGGCCGTCGTAGACTGTCCGCATGACCAACACTGCCGGCGCCGACTGGGAAACCGTCATCGGCCTCGAGGTGCACGCCCAGCTGCGCACCGCGAGCAAGATGTTCTGCCGCTGCCCGGCCGACTACGCTGACGCCGCCCCCAACACCTATGTCTGCCCGCTCTGCCTCGGCATGCCCGGCACCCTACCGGTGATCAACGCCGCCGCCGTCGAATGGACGATCCGCACCGCGCTGGCGCTCAACATGCGCATCCCCGAGCTCTCCAAGTTCGACCGCAAGAACTACCCCTACCCCGACCTGATGAAGGGCTACCAGATCTCGCAGTACGACATGCCGCTCAGCGAGGCCGGCTGGCTCGACGTTGAAAGCGAAGACTTGGGCCTCTGCCGAATCGGCATCACCCGCGTGCATCTCGAGGAGGACACAGCCCGCCTGCTGCACCGCGACAACGAGGCCGGCGAGCGCTTCTCGCTGGTCGACGTCAACCGCTCCGGCGTGCCGCTGATGGAGATCGTCTCCGAGCCCGACATGCGCAGCCCCCGGCAGGCACGCCAATACCTCGTCCAGCTGCGCCAGATCCTGCGCTACCTCGGCGTCTCGAGCGCCGATATGGAAAAGGGGTCGTTCCGCTGCGACGCCAATATCTCGCTGCGCCGCCGCGGCGATCCGCAGCTGGGCGCGAAGGTCGAAGTGAAGAACATGAACTCCTTCCGCAGCGTCCAGCGCGCGCTGGAGTTCGAGAGCGTGCGGCAGGCCCAGGCACTCGAGGCCGGCGGGGCGATCGCGCAGGAAACGCGCGGCTGGGATGAGGATGAGCAGCGCACCGTCTCGCAGCGCTCCAAGGAAGCAGCGCACGACTACCGCTACTTCCCCGAACCCGACCTGCCGCCGCTGATGATCGAGCGCGCCGCCGTCGAGCAGCTGCGCCGCTCGCTGCCCGAGCTGCCCGCCGCCCGCCGCGCCCGCTTTGAAACGCAGTACGGCCTGCCGCCCTTTGAATCCGGCCTGCTGACCGAGGAACCGGCCCGCGCAGACTGGTTCGAAGCCGCCGTCTCCGCGCTCGGCAGCGCTCCGCCCGCCGCCGCCCCGCGGGCAATCGCCAACTGGATCGTCGGCGAACTCAACCGGCTCATGCACGAGCGCCGGGGCGCGCTGGAAACGATCGCGCTGCAGCCCGCACAGCTGGCCGCGCTGGTGCAGCTGATCGAGGGCGGCAAGATCAGCAACACCCAGGCCAAAGACGTGTTCGCCGAGATGTATCAATCGGGCGGGGGCGCGGAAGCGATCGTCGAGCGCCTCGGCCTCGCGCAGATCAGCGGCGAGGACGCGCTCAGCCCGATCATCCGCCAGGTGCTCGAGGAGCACTCCCAAGCGGCCGACGATTACCGCAGCGGCAAGCCGGAAGCGCTCAAATTCCTGGTCGGCCAGGTCATGCGGCTCAGCCGCGGCCAAGCCAATCCCAAGCAGGCAAGCGGGCTGCTCCAAGCAGCGCTGGGCGGCTAGCCCCGGCCGCGCGGCGCCCTCATCTACAGACTGCAGGCTTTTCTGCCGCCCCCGCTTGCAAGCGAGAGCGGGGAAAATCAGACGGCGAAGCCGATCACGATGCCCATCAGCGCCACGATGAGGGTAAACAGCGCGCCTAAAGCCCAAGTCATGTCGCGGCGCAGACGTTCATCGCGCTGAGCCATCTCGCCTCGCAAGTCGCGCAGCTCCCCGCGCAGACGCCCGTCGCGCTCCACCATCTCACCGCGCAGACGCTCATCGCGCTCCACCATCTCGCTGCGCAAGTCGCGCAGCTCCCCGCGCAGACGCTCGTCGCGCTCCACCATCTCACCGCGCAGACGCTCATCGCGCTCCACCATCTCGCTGCGCAAGTCGCGCAGCTCCTCACGCAGATCCTGGATCTCACTGCGAACAGCGGCGAACTCGCGGTCAACCTTCCCTTCCAGCGCCGTCAGCCGCTGGTCCAGCAGCGCGACGGCGGCTTCAAGGTCGGACTTGAGCAGCGCGAGCGCGGATTCGAAGTCGGAGCCGAGCCGTGCGAGCGCGGACTCCAGGTCGCCGCTTGCGATCAGCCCCGAGCGGCCGTCATAGAGAGCGTCGGCCAGCCGCGTTGAGGCTGCGTCGTCCATACCTGCTGCCCGGAATGCTTCGTAGACGCGCAGCTTGTCCATGGAGCGATGCTACCACCGCCGCGGGAAGGGCGAACGGACGGACGAAGCTAATGCTGCATTGGCCTGCCGGCCGGGAAGATTCGCTGCACACATCCCTGCTCCCCCGCAAGCGGAGGAGCAGGGATGGAGGTTGGGCTGTCAGGGTGAACAGCCCCTAGCCGCCGGCGGCGGAGCTGATCCACTCCTGCGCGTTGGCGCCATTGAACGTCACGTAGGTGATCTTGCTCTTCCTGCCCCACAGCGCTAGGACCCCCGGCTGCTGCAGGTGCCGATCAAAGCAGTGATCGCTCTGGATGAGCAGGGCGGCGCAGGCCGCCAGCGGGCGAACCCGCACGCCGACCGCGTTCTCCTTGCCTGCGCGCAGCGCCGCGGTGATCTCGGTCTTCGCAGCCAGTGCATCCGCCGGCCAGCCGGCCTCGCCGGCCAGCAGCTCGGGCAGGGTGATCAACGCGCCCATCCATTCACCCTCCTCGCCGAAGTCGCTGTCCTCCAAGCCCCGCACCGACGCGTTCGGGTGCTGATCCCAGTTGGCGCTGAAGCTTGAATACTGCCCAGAGTCTCCGCTTTGGTCGGAGAGATCGCTGTACCTCACGATGCGGGTCACCTTCGTCAGGCGTTCTTCGTCTCTGGAGCGGGTCCGGAAGGTGTACTGCACTTCGTAGTGGGTGGCCCCTGAGACCTTGCGCCAGACGGACATCACGATCGGCAGATCGGCGGCGTCGGGATCCGCCGCCAGCGTCGCGCCGACCTGATCCGCCATCGCCCTGGAGCTGAAAACAGCAGGGCGGTCAGGAGCGGGAATCTTCACGGCGGCGGATGCTTCCGCACCGTCTCCGCTGACCGTAACGGTCACGGTTTCGCCCGCCCAAGGTATAGGCACGTATTGCTGGGAAGTGCTGCTGCCGGATATGGACAGGGACATTTGCGTCGGCACCAGCACTTTTCCGAATTCATCATCGGTAATGCCGAGGTCCTGCGCGGCCGGGATGCGGTTACGGGCAATGGTGATGGTGTATGCCCTGCCCTGCTCTGCACGCGGGAGGATACCGCTCCACGTGACGTTCAAGTAGCGGCAGCGGCTGCTGCAGACCCAAGACTCGCTGTCGAAACCGTACGATCCGGGGGCGCCCTCGTCGATACTGAGAAGCGCTTGATTGATTTCGTATCGGATTAATGCCGCGGCGTCCCAAGCCAAGCCTCCGTACTCGGCGGCGATCGCAGGTTCACTGCTGACCTCGACCTCCAGGCTGGCGCTGTAGGTCACGTCGTCGTCGGTGCCCGATTCGCCGCCGTCCACGGTGACGCTGCCCGAGATCGTGAACGTGCCGTCCGGCGTGCCGGCCGGGATGTTGATGGCGGCGGCGGCCACCGTCGCGAGATCACAGGTATAGGTCTTCACCCCGTCCAGCCACCTCAGCGTGCAGTTGTTCCACCGCACCGGCCCCACCAGCTCGGCCCCGGTGCGCTGCACCGCGGCCTCATTCGGGGTTGCCGAGATGTCGAAGGTGAAGGCGCGGCCGTGGCCGGTCGCGATCTGGTAGATGGTGAGCGACTCCTCCTGGCCGACGACGAGCGTGTCGCCGTCGAGCGCCACGCCGAATCCGAATAACAGCTGGGCCCCGCTCTGCGGCGATCGCAGCACGACGTCTGCTTCGTCCTCGTCCGCCCAGGTGCCGGCGGCGCCGGGCCGTACGAACACATGCGCCTCGCCGGCCGCGTAGTTGTTGGCTGATTTCGAGCCGTTCGAGACGACGATCGTGCTGCCGTCGCCGTTGATCGCCACGCTCCGGCCGAACAGGTCGCCATGGGCGCTCTCTGGGTCGCTCAGCAGCGCATCGTGGTCCGTATGGTTGGTCCAAGTGCTACCGTCCCGCTCCCACACGTAGGCGCGGCCCGGGTTTGGGATGATCTGGCCGACGGGCGTGGTGCCTTCATTATAGCTATCAGCCGCCCAGCGGCTGTTGCCGCTGGCGGCGATCGTGGTGCCGTCATCGCTGATGGCTATTGATTCGCCCGGGCGGTGCTGGTCAAAATCCTCCGTGGTGTCTAGCGTCACAAAGCCTTGATGAAGGTTGCCCCAACCGCTTCCCGGTTTTTCGTGGACCGCGATGATGGATTTGGAGACATTCTCAAAGGCCCAAACGATGATGTTGCCGTCGGCTGAGATGTCGATGCCTGAAGGGGCGGCAAAACGGTACCGGTAGTTCTGGTCGCTCGATGAGAGCCACGGAACGTTGTCGTCTGTGCTCCTGTCGGCCCAGCCGCCTGCCGGCTTCGTGAACACAAAGACGGTCGCCGTGTTCCGCTGCGCTTTCGCCGACTTGGCGGCGACCACGATGGTATTGCCCGCGTCGTCGATCGCCACGTCGTCGCCGAATCGGTTAATCGGGTGTCGGTTGGGCTTGGTGTCCCAGGCCACATACTGGCCCGGATCGCCCGCATTCAGGCCCGGGGTGAGTCTGGCGACCCGTTCGCCCGTGTCGTCGAAAACGTAGACAGCGCCCTGGGGCTCATTCACGTCGTACCCGCTACCGCCTTCGAACGGCGCGCCGACGACGATGTAGCCGCCGCCTACGGCAACCGACAGCCCGAAGATGGCGCCCGCACGCACGTTGCCGTCGGCGGTCAGCCGCGTGACAAACCGGCCGCCCACGAAGAGGTCGGCCGCGCCTGCGGCGTCGTGCGTGTTGACGGTTTCGCCGCGCGCCCCGACGACCGCGATGCTGCCGCCCTCAGCGCTCGTGCGCTCCTGCACCGCGACGCGGTTCCCGGCCCCTGCGTAGTACCGCTTCGGGCCGAAGTCGGCGGGCTCGACGCCGAGCGAGCTGCGCCCGTTCGATTCCCACTCGCGGCCGCCGGCGACGCGCAGCGCGCCGCCGGTCACTACTAGATCTTGAGCGTATTGGGCGGTGTAGCTGAGCCTCGCGGCGACCTGCAGATTCCCGCCGGCCGGCACCACGTTGTCCGAATCGCCGACCAGGCTGAGCGAGAGCGCCAGGTTATCCGGCGGCGCGGCGCGCGCCGGGGCGAGCGCCAGCACCGCAACGGCGAGCAGCGCCGACAGGGTTGCCAGCGCCGGCAGCCAGGCGCGGCGGCCGATAATTCCGTTCATCGCGTGCATGAGTCCAGAGGGTCCTTTCCGCCGCGTCCAGCGGCGCCGTGCAGCCCAAGCTGCGGCGGCCCGCTTGTGCCAGGCCGTGCCGAGCGGGAAGGTATCCCCCGTTCTGTCTACAATCAACAGCAGCGGCGGAGTTACACCGGCTTTACGAATAGGCGGGCGCTAGAAGAGCCTGGACAGGATCACGCCGAAGAGGGCGACGTTGATCGCGATGCTGGCGCCGATCGTCCAGAAAACGAGGTTGAAGCGCTGATTGACGGCGTCGCGGAGGTCGTCGATGCGGCGATCAACTTCTGCCTTGACATCATCGATCTGGCGCTGCAGACCGTCGTGGCTGCTCTTGATTTCCGCCTTGACATCGTCGATCTGGCGCTGCAGACCACCGTGGCCGCGCTCGTTTTCCGCCTTGGAGTCGTCAAGCTGGCGCTGCAGACCGTCGTGGCCGCGCTTGGTTTCCGCGCTGGAGTTGTCGAGTTGACGCTCCAGGCCGTTGAAACGACGTTCGTTTTCTGCCTCGGAGTTGTCGAGCTGACGCTCCAGGCCGTCGAAGCGGCGCTCATGTTCCGCCTTGGCGTCGTCGAGCCGGCGCTCGAGGCCGCCGTAGAGGTCGATGAACCGCTGCTCGAGGGCGGCGATGCGGTCGCCGAGCCGCTCGCCTTGCTCATCCAGGCGGCGGTTGACCTCGGCCTGGGTGGCCAGCTCCGCCTGCTGGCGCTCGATCAGGTCGACGAAGCGGCGGGCAGACTCTGAATCCAGGCCGCCTTCAGTGAGAGCGCTGGCGAGGGCAGGCTTATCCATAACCATGGAGTGAGTTTAGCGGAGGCGCAGACTTTCCTCTCCCCCGCCTTCGCCCTCTCCCCCACTTGTCGTGGGGGGCGCGGGGCGGCTTCCTGCACTTCTGTTGTGGAGCGGACCGGGCGGGGGCGTCCGGCTCCACTTGACTTGTTGCGGGAGGGGGGGGTTAGCGGTTGCGGCCAATGGCGCGCGCAGCGTAGAGCACTTGAGCAGTGTTCTGATACGTCGGCACGCCGACGTCCTCGAAGATCGCGTTGACGCCGTTGCGGATTTCGTCGTTCAGCTTCCAATCCGCCGCGGCCACGTTTTCCTCCAGCTCGCGCTCGTTGCGCATGCCGACCAGCGCGCAGGAGACGGCCGGGTGATCGAGCACCCAGGCGATCGCCAGCTGCGCGGCGCTTTTGCCGTAGCCGTCGGCCAGCTCGGCGAGGCGGCGGGTGACCTCGACCTCCTTGATGAACTCTTCGCGCTCGAAGAGGGGCAAATTGAAGGCGGTGCCGGCGCGCCGCCAATCGCCCTCCTCGAAGCTGTGGTCGGGCTGGAAGGCGCCGGTCAACAGACCGAATGCGAGTGAGCCGTAGGCCATGTAGCCGACCCCGTTGGCCAGGCACCAGGGCAGCACGCGGTGCTCCATGCGGCGGTCGAACATGTGGTAGCCGACCTGATTGGCCGCGATCGAGCCGTAGCGCTGGCACTCCTGCATCATGTCGATGTTGAAGTTGGAGACGCCGTAGTGGCGGATTTTGCCGTCCTGCTTGAGCCGTTCGAGGCCTTCGATCGTCTCCTCCAGCGGCGTGTCGTGGTCCGGCCAGTGAATCAGCATCAGGTCGATCACGTCCGTCTGGAGCCGCCGCAGGCAGCCCTCGGTGCGCTCAATGATGTGCTCGCGCGCGGCGTTGACGCCGACGACTTGGGGGCGGTCGTCGTATTCGAAGCCGACTTTGGTGACGAGCACGATCTCGTTGCGGCGCGCGCCGAGCGCGGCGGCGAGGAGCTCTTCGGAGTGGTAGGGCCCGTAGACCTCGGCCGTGTCGAAGAGCGTGATGCCGCGGTCGATCGCGGCGTTGACCGCACGGCTGGCTTCGCCCACATCGATGTGGCCGTACATCGTGGTGCTCATCTCCCAGGTGCCGAAGCCGATCGCCGAGGCGGTCAGGCCGCTGCTGCCGAATTGCCGCTGTTCCATCGGATTCCTCACTCCTCGGACTAGCTACTGGTGGCGGGGCGGGCGCCTGCCGGGGGCGCCGCGGTTCGGGCTGCACGCTACCGCGTGCGGGCGCGGCTGCATATAGTGAGGCCGATGCCGCGCCGTCTGCAGGACCCAAGTCTGCGCAAGTGGTTGGTGCCCGGGCTCGGCGTCAAGCGTTGGTTCGTGCTCTTGTTCGCGGGCACCGGGCTGCTCGGGTTGGGCGTCGCCTTTCTGCTGCGCGAGCTCTATGTGTCGGCCGCGCTGCCGAACGAGTTCTACTACATCACCCTGCAGTTTCTGCCCTACGCCGCGCGGGGCGGGATTCTGATCGCGCTGGCGCTGCTCTGCGTCAGCGTCGGGGTTTGGAAGTTCACCACCCACGTGGTGGCCGCGGCGCGCAGCTCGGCGCGCGTGAACGGCGACAGCGACAAGCCGCTGGTGGAGCTGATCCACCGCTACCGCTTCGCCGGGCGGGGGCCGCGGATCGTCTGCCTGGGCGGCGGCACCGGCCTCTCGGTGCTGCTGCGCGGACTGAAGGAGTACAGCGACAACATCACCGCGATCGTGACCGTGGCCGACGACGGCGGCTCATCGGGGCGGCTGCGGCGCGACATGGGGATGCTGCCGCCCGGCGATCTGCGCAACTGCATCGCCGCCCTGGCCGACGCCGAGCCGCTGATGACGCGGCTCTTCCAATACCGCTTCCGCGAGGACTCCGGCGCAGAACTGGCCGGCCACTCGTTCGGCAATCTGTTCATCGCAGCGATGTCGGAGATCACGGGCAGCATGGAGGATGCGATTCGGGAGACCGGTCGGGTGCTCGCGGTGAGCGGGCGGATTCTGCCTTCGACGCTGGAGGACATCCGCCTGGCCGCGCTGACCAGCGACGGCGAAATGATCCGCGGCGAATCGCGGATCACCTCGGCGGAGAAGCAGATCCGCCAGTTGACTCTGGAGCCGCAGAGCCCCCCCGCTTACCCCGACACGATCAACGCGATCACCAACGCAGACATGATCATTGTGGGGCCGGGCAGCCTGTACACGAGCGTGCTGCCGAACCTGCTGGTGCCGAACCTGCGGCTGGCCTTTCAGGAGTCGCAGGCGATGAAGCTCTACATCTCCAACGTGGCCACCCAGCACGGCGAGACGGACCACTACAGCGTGCAGGACCACGTGCGCACGATCGCCGACCACATCGGCGGGACGCCGTTCGACTTCGTGCTGGCGAACAGCAACGCATCGGCGCGGCTGCCGCGCCGCTGGCACTCCGAGCCGGTACAGCTCGAGGGCGGCCAGCCGCTCGACGGCGCGGCGATCATCGAGGCCGACATCGTCGATACGGGCAACCGTTACCGGCACGACGCGGGCAAACTCGCCGCTGCCATTCTGACCACGTACCATGAGCGCGGCGAGGCGGCCGTCGAGCCGCGCCGCCTGCCGGGGCGCCAGCCGCGCAGCGCCGCCCGCTCGCCGGCGTGATGAATGGGCGTGGGCGATGAGCAGCTCGGAAATTCTCAATCTGTTTCAGATCCTGGTCGCGCTGATGGTGATCAGCGCGGTCGTGATGCAGGCCAAGGGCGCGGGCTTGGGCAACATCTTCGGCGGCGCGGGCGGCGAGACGTACCGCACCCGGCGGGGCCTCGAGCGCACCCTGTTCCGCGGCACGATCGCGCTGATGGTGCTGTTTGTGGCGCTCTCGATCACCGCGGTGCGGCTCTGACGCTGCGGCCGATGCTCGCTCCATGAGCGGTGCTGGATGAGCGGCGCTGCGGAGCGCCTGCGGGTAGTCTTCTTCGGCTCGCCCGACTTCGCCGTGCCCACGCTGCAAGCGCTGCTCGAGAGCCCCTACCGCCCGCTCGGCGTGGTCGCCCAGCCCGATCGGCCGGCGGGCCGCGGTCGGCGGCCGGCGCGGCCGGCGACCGCCGAGCTCGCGGCGGCGGCCGGGATCACCGTGCTGCAGCCGCCGCGCCTGCGCGATCCGCAGGCGATCGCCGCAGTCGCCGCCCTGCAAGCCGATTTGCAGATCGTCGCCGCCTACGGCCAGCTGCTGCCGCCCGCCGTGCTGCAGGCGCCGCGCTGGGGCACGCTCAACGTGCACGCCTCGCTGCTCCCGCGCTAGCGCGGCGCCGCACCGGTCTCCGCAGCGATCCTGGCCGGGGACGAACAGACCGGCGCGACGATCATGCTCCTGGACGAGACGGAGGACACAGGGCCGATTCTGGCCCAGCGCGGGACGCCGATCGGGGAGCGCGAGACAGCAGGGCAGCTGAGCGAACGGTTGGCGGCGTTGGGCGCAGCGCTGCTGCTGGAGACAATCCCGCGCTGGCTGGACGGCGAACTGGAGCCGCAGCCGCAGGACGCCAGCCGCGCGACCCGTGCACGGCGCGTCCGCAAGCGGGCCGGCGCGATCGACTGGACGGCCGATGCGGCGCAGATCGCCCGCCAGGTGCGCGCCTACACACCGTGGCCGGGCGCATTCTGCGAGCTTGAGGGGCAGCGCGTGCGGCTGGCGGCCGTGACCGCTGAGGGCAACGGCGGCGTACTTGAAGGTGCGCCGCCCGGTACACCTCCGGGTGTGATCATCGCGGCCGATGAGGTGATCCGCGTCGCCGCCGGGGGCGGGATCGCGGTGATCGAGCGTCTACAGCGGGCCGGCAAGCGGGAGCTCTCGGCGACGGAGTTCGTGCGCGGCGCCGGCGGGCTGGTCGGCAAGCGCTTTCGGTCGCTCGATGGCTAGCTCAATGGCTAAGCGGGGGCCGCTCGATGGCTGAGCAGGGGCTGCTCGAGCTGAGCCTGGAGCAGCTGACGCAGCTGCTCGCGCAGCTGGGCCAGCCGGGCTATCGGGCGCGGCAGGTCTATCGGCAGATTTGGCGGCGCGGCGTGCTCGACCCGCTGGCAATGAGCGATCTGCCGCAGCCGCTGCGCGGGCAGCTCGCCGCGCACAGCGCCGCGGCGCCCGAGCCGCTCAGCACGGAGACAAGCGCCGACGGCTCGACAACCAAGGCGCTCCTGCCGCTCGCCGACGGCGAGATGATCGAGACCGTGCTGATTCGCCGCGAGCCGCACGAGCTTGGCGGCGGCCAAGCCGCCGGACGGCGAGTCGATGTCAGCCAGCGGGAGCGGCGCACGGTCTGCCTTTCGACCCAGGCCGGCTGTGCGATGGGCTGCAGCTTCTGCGCGACCGGGGCGCAGGGCTTCCGCCGCCAGCTCTCGGTTGGCGAGGTGCTGCTGCAGGCGCTGCTGGCGCGGCGCTGGGCGCGCGCGCAAGGCGAAGAGCTGACCCACGTCGTCTTCATGGGCATGGGCGAACCGCTGGCCAACTACGATGTCACCAGCGCGGCGCTGCAGCGGCTCTCGGACTCCGATGCGTTCGGCCTGTCGCCGCGGCGGCTGACCGTCTCAACGGTGGGCCTGCCCGCCCAGATCAGGCGGCTCGCCGCGGATCATCCGCAGGTCAATCTGGCCGTCAGCCTGCACGCGGCCGATGCACAGCTGCGGCGCGAGCTGGTGCCGCTGCCGCCGGCCGCGCCGGCCGAAATTGTGCAGGCCGCGCGGGAGCACAGCGAGCGCACCGGGCGGCGCGTGACGTTTGAGTATGTGCTGCTGGCCGGGGTCAACGATTCGCGCGCGCAGGCCCGCGCGCTGGCCGAGCGCATCGCGGGGATCCGCTGCCAGGTCAACCTGATCCCGTTCAATCCCTCGGCCGGCGTCTTCGGCCGCCGCCCCAGCCGCCGCTCGACGCTGAGCTTCCAGCAAGCGCTGCAGGAGCGCGGGATCGCGGCCAATGTGCGTGTCGAGAAGGGCAGCGACATCGCCGCGGCCTGCGGCCAGCTGCGCGGAGACCGGCTGCGCGGGCCGGCCGCAGGAGACCGAAGCGCCTGAGTTGAAGCGCAGGGCTTACGCAGATTGCACAGCCAGCAGACACAGACAGAAGAACTGCTGGCATGCTTCGGCGCCTCGCTCCCCACACGAGCCACACAGTGGATGGGAGGAGTCGGGCTGTTGCAGAGGCCTCTTGGGAGCTTGGAGCGCGGCTCAGGCTTCGCTGGAATCGGCGGGAGCGGGCTGGGCATCGACAGGCGCTTCGCCTGCTTCGGCGACGAGGCCGGCGAGCTCCTCTTCTGCTTCGTCTTCCTCGGCGACGCGCGGCGCCAGCATGGTGGCGACCGCGACCGCTTCATCGGCCAGCGCGCGCACGCCCGCGGGCAGCGCGATATCACGGACCAGGACGCTGGAGCCGAAATCGGCGAGCCCGCTGACATCTACTTCCAGCGCCGAGGGCATCTCCAGCGGCAGCGCTTCGAGCGGCAAGTACTCCAGCGACTGCACGAGCGTGCCACCGAGCGTGGTGCCCTCTGCATCGCCGACCAAAATCAGGCGTGCTTCGCTGTGGATCGGGCGGGTCAGATCGACCTGGTAGAAGTCGGCGTGCAGCAGTTCGTGCGTCACGGGGTGGCGCTGCACTTCGCGCAGCACGACGGGAATCGCCTCGCTGCCGTCGTCGATCTGCATCTGCACGACTGCGTTGCGGTCGACTTCGCGGAAGACCCGCTGCAGCTCGAGCACCGGCGTCTGCAGCGCGATCGAGGCGATCCCGCGCCCGTAGACGTTGCAGGGCAGGATCCCGCTGCGGCGCAGCTGCTTCACCTTGCTGCCGGTGATGCTGCGCCTTGCCGCTTGCAGTGTCGCTTGCTCAGCCATCGAACTCCGCCCTCTGCTGCTCAACTCGACGCTATGAGCAGGCCGCGGAGCGGTCAAGCGGTATGGGGGGCCGCGGGGATATAATGCGGCGCATCCACAGCGCCTGCGCAGCGGCTGCCCCAACCACCCTGCCGGTTGGAGCCGGCAGGGTGGATCCGCAGGCTGGGCGCGTTGGGCCCGCCGGACACAGGGAAGCAGCGAGCAGGATGGCGGAGCGGCGGCAGCGGCGTGTGCTCGGTGTCGATGTGGGCGGCACGTTCACCGACTTTGTCTACGTCGAAGGCGGGCGCACGCGGATCGCGAAGCGCCCTTCCACGCCCGCCGACCCGGGCCGCGCGATCATCGAGGGCCTGCGCGAGTTCGGCTGGAGCCCGAGCGACATCGTGCACGGCTCGACGGTGGCGACGAACACGCTGCTGACGCGGACCGGCGCGCCGACGGCGCTGATCACGACGCGCGGTTTCCGCGACACGCTGGAGATTGGCCGCCAGGCCCGCCCCGATCTCTACGCGCTGCACCCGGCGCGGCCCGAGCCGCTGGTCGGCGCGGAGCTGCGGTTCGAGGTCAGCGAGCGCGTCGCGGCGGACGGCCGGGTGATCGAGGCGCTCGACGAGACGGAGCTGGCCGGCGTGCTCGACCAGATCGCAGCGGCCGGCGTCGGCTCGGCGGCGATCTGCTTCCTCTTCTCGTTCATCAATCCAAGCCACGAGCAGCGCGCGGGGGCGGCGGCGCGGGCGCGGGGGCTGAGCGTCTCCGCCTCGCACGAGGTGCTGCCGCAGCACCGCGAGTATGAGCGCATGAGCACCACCGCGGCCAACGCCTACCTGGCGCCGGTGATGACCAGCTATCTCAACGGGCTCGAGCAGGCGCTCGGCGGCAGGGCGGCGGCGCTGCGGATCATGCAGTCCAACGGCGGCAGCCTGAGCGCCGCGGGCGCGGGCGCGCAGGCGGTGCGGACGGTCCTCTCGGGCCCCGCCGGGGGCGTCGCCGGGGCCTTCGCCGCCGCCGCAGCAGCCGGCCGCGCACAGGCGATCACCTTCGATATGGGCGGCACCTCCGCCGATGTCTCGCTCTGCCCCGGGCGCATGCTGGAACGCACCGACCTGACGATCGCCGGAATGCCGATTCGCACCCCGGCGATCGATCTACACACAGTGGGCGCGGGCGGCGGCTCGATCGCCTGGTTCGATGCCGGCGGGGCGCTGCGCGTGGGCCCGCAGAGCGCCGGCGCGGACCCCGGCCCGGCCGCCTACGGCCGCGGACAGCTGCCGACCGTGACCGATGCGCACGCCGTGCTCGGCCGCCTGCGCCCCGAGTATCCGCTGGGCGGCGCGATCACGCTCGACCGCGAACGCGCCGCGCGCGCCCTGCGCACGATCGCCGCGCCGTTCGGCGGCGACCCGGCCGCCGCGGCCAGAGCCGTGATCGACGTGGTCAACGCCAACATGGCGCGCGCGCTGCGCGTGATCTCCGTCGAGCGCGGCTACGACCCGGCCAACTTCACGCTGGTCGCGTTCGGCGGAGCCGGGCCGCTGCACGCCTGCGACCTGGCCGACGCGCTGGGCATCCCCGCCGCACTGATCCCGCCTATGCCCGGCGTGCTCAGCGCCAGCGGCATGCTCAGCTCCGATGTGACGCGCGACGCCGAACGCGGCATTCACTTCGCGATTCCCAACACCGCCAACGCTGTCAGCGGCGGCGAGGCAGACGCTGCCGCGCTGGCTGCCGTCTACAGCGGGCTGCGCGAACAGGCGCGCGCAGCGATCGCCCAAGACGGCTATGACAGCAGCGTGCAGATCGAGTACGCCGCCGACCTGCGCTACCAAGGCCAATCGCACGAGCTGACCGTCGACCTGCCTGACCACCGCTCGGCGCGCGCAATTCGGGAGGCCTTTCAGACAGCGCACGAGCAGCGCTTCGGCTTCCGCGACGACGTTCGCGCGGTCGAGCTGGTCACAGCCCGCGTGAAAGCGCGCGCACGCGGCCATGACCAGCCGCCCAGCATCGAGACGGATCGAGGCGGGCCAGGCGGGACGCAGCGCAGCGTGATCTGGGATCGCGCGCGGCAGACGCGCTTCATCGACCGCGCGCAGCTCAGCGCCGAGCTTGAAGGGCCGGCCGTGATCACGCAGATCGACGCCACCACGCTGGTCCCGCCGGATTGGCGCGCGCGCCGCCTCGAGCAGGGCGCGCTGCTGCTGGAGCGCCGCTGATGGCGCCCCCCAACCCAACACCCGATCCAGCGCGGCTGGCGATTTTCGACTCGCTCGTGGCCTCGATCGCGGAGGAGATGGGCGCCGCCCTGCGCCATACGGCGCTCTCGCCGAACATCAAGGAGCGGGCCGACTTTTCCTGCGCCGTGTTCGACGCAGAGGGCCGACTGCTGGCGCAGGCGGCGCACATTCCCGTGCATCTGGGCGCGATGCCGGAGTCGGTCCGGGCTGTGGCCAAGCTCGCACCCTGGTCGCCGGGCGACCTGGCGATCCTCAACGACCCGTTCCTCGGCGGCACCCACCTGCCCGATGTGACGATGGTCTCACCGGTGTTTGCGGAGCGGAGCGAAGAGCTGATCGGCTACGTGGCCAGCCGCGCGCACCAGGCGGACATCGGCGGGATGGCGCCGGGCTCGATGCCGGTCGCCGAGGAGCTGATCCAGGAAGGGCTGGTGATTCCGCCGCTGCGCCTCTACCGCGGCGGCGAGCTGGTCGCCGAAGCGCTGGAGCTGATCCTGCGCAACGTGCGCACGCCCGATGAGCGGCGCGGCGATTTCGCCGCCCAAGTCGCCGCGCAGCGGCTCGGCGAGCGGCGCACAGCGGCGCTGCACAACGATCTGGGCGCCGCGGCCTGGCCGCAGCAGACCGCGGCGCTGCTCGACTACGGCGAGCGGCTCGCGCGCGCCGCGCTGCGTGATCTGCCGAGCGGCCGCTGGACATTCGCGGACGCGCTCGACGACGACGGCCACAGCGAGGAGCCGGTCCCGATTCGGCTGGCGCTGACGCTCGAGGGCGGGCAAGCGCACTTCGATTTCAGCGGCAGCGCGCCGCAGCGGGCGGCCTCGATCAACGCCGTCGCCCCGGTCACCCGCTCGGCCTGCTACTACGTGATCCGCTGCCTGCTGCCGGCCGGCTCGCCGACCAACGCCGGATTGTTCCGCCCCGTCCGCTTCAGCCTGCCGCCCGGCAGCGTGGTCGCGGCGCAGCCGCCGGTCGCCGTCGCCGCCGGCAACGTGGAGACGAGCCAGCGGATCGTCGACACAGTCTGGGGCGCGTTCGCGCAAATTCTGCCCGAGCGGATGCCGGCGGCCTCGAGCGGCACGATGAACAACCTCACCGCCGGCGGGATCGACCCGCGCACGGGCGGCCCCTGGGCCTACTACGAGACGAGCGGCGGCGGACTCGGCGGCGGGCCCGGCAGCGCCGGCCTCAATGCCGCGCACTCGCACATGACCAATACGCTCAACACCCCGGCCGAAGCGCTGGAGCTGGCCTACCCGCTGCGCGTGCTCGAGAACAGCATCCGCCCCAACAGCGGCGGCGGCGGCGCGCAGCGCGGCGGCCACGGGCTGATCCGCCGCACCCAGTTTCTGGGCCGCGCGCGCGTCACGCTGATCAGCGAGCGGCGCCGCCAACCGGCTTGGGGCAGCAACGGCGGCGGGCCCGGCGCCGCCGGCCGCAACTGGCTCGAAACCAGCGATGAGCAGGGCCGACCCGTGCTGCGCCCCCTACCGGGCAAGGTGATCATCTCCGTCGACCCGGGCGACGCGATCCGCCTCGAGACGCCGGGCGGCGGCGGTTGGGGCGCGCCATAGGGCCGGCATCGGGTTGGGGCCTATTCACACTCAGCCGAGCGGATCGCAGTACAACGAGCCGGCGTCATAGGACAAGCCGGCACCGCGGAAAGAGCCTGCGCGAACGCCCCATTCCCCCGTTTGCGGGAGACGCCGCGCAGCGCTCTCCCGCGCCAGCGCGGGAATGAAGCGGGCTCCTGCTGAGACTGAGGATCTCTGCGACGGGGCTTCAAGCGCGGGAACGGCGGCGCGAGCGGGAATGAACCCGCGCCCGCTCGCCCCTCTGCGGCCTCCGCAAGCTAGACTGAGGGCAACGGCGGATGCGGAGCGCGGATATGTCGGACAAGCTCGAACGCGATGTGGAAGAAGTGCTGGCTGGGATCGAGGGCTTCGATTGGCGCCGGCGCGAGCGCCGGCCGGGCCCGCTGCGGCGCGCCCTGCAGCGCTTTGGGCGCCGGCTGAGCGAGCGGCTCGCTTCGCTCAGCGCCGGGCATCTGATGCTGCTCGGCTCATTGTTCGTGATCGCCGGCTTCATCCTGCGCGCCCGCGGGCTCGGCATGTGGGCGGTGATCGTTGGCGTGATCCTGTTCCTGATCGGGGCCGTCTGGTCGGCGCGCGGCGGCGGGCGCGGCAAGCCGAGCACGCGCGGCGGCTACTGGCGCGACCGCTACATCAGCTACGACGCGCCGCCACGAAACGCCCTGCAGCGCTGGTTCCGGCGGCGCAGCCGCTGACGGGCGCGGCTGCCGGCCGGCTGTGCCTGCCGCCGCTGCCCCTCCTGCCGGCGGGCGGCGGCGCGATCGCTTATGACGGGAGCCCAGCGTGAGATCGGCCGGTCGCTGCCTGAGCTGGCTTGGAATCGCCGCCGCGCTGCTGCTTGCCGCATGCAGCGGCGACGCAATTCCATCCGCGCCCGCCAGCCAACCAGCCAACCAAGCGGCGCCGCTGCAGCAAGCGCAGCCGCAGCAGCCGAAGCAGCAGCAACAAGAGCAGCAAGCACGGCCGCAGCCGCAGCAGGCTGCCGCTGCTGCGCAGCAGACGGCGGGAGGCGATCAGCGCCGACCCGCCGGCGGCCGGATCGCGGCGCCCGAGCCGTACGACGCCGAGTACACGCTCGCGCAGCTGCGCGCCTTGGCGGGCGAGATTGGGGCGCGCTTCAACGGCCGGCCCGGCGAGCGGGCGGCGGTCGATTTCCTCGCCGCGGAGCTGCGCCGCCTCGGCTATGCGGCCGCGATCGAGCCGTTCGAGTTCAGCTTCCGCGAACCGCTGCACGTCATCAATGTGGCCGGCCGGAGCAGCGCTGCAGCGGAGCAGCTGAGCCTCCAACTGCGGCGGATGGAGCCAAGCTCTGGGGCCGCGGCGGCGGGGCCGATTGCTGCCGTGCCCGGCGTCGGCGCGCCCGAGGACTTCGCCGCCGTCGATGTCGAGGGCGCGATCGCGGTGGTCGCGCGCGGTGAACTGCGCTTCAGCGCCAAGCAGCGCAACGCCGAGGCCGCCGGCGCGGCAGCGCTTGTGGTGGTCAACCAGCGCGAGGCGCTCTTCAACGGCAGACTCGAAGCGCCGGGGCAAATTCCCGTCTTCGCCGCTGACAGCCGCAGCGGCGAGCTGCTGCGCGCGCGCGCAGCAGCTGCCGCGGTGATCGAGGCGCCCTCCTCTTCGACCAACCACTCATGGAACGTCGTGGCGCGGCGGCCCGGCGGCGTCTGCCGCGTGGTCGTCGGCGGGCACTACGACACTGTGCCGAACGTGGTCGGCGCGAACGACAACGCGAGCGGCGCGGCGACCGTGCTGGGGCTGGCGCGGGCCTGGGCGGAGGCCGATAGCGCTGCGGACTTGTGCCTCATCGGCTTCGGCGCGGAGGAGCTGGGCCTGCACGGGTCGACGGCGTTCATCGCGGCGGCGCGCGATTCGGGCGAGCTGGACGCGATCACCGCGATGCTCAATCTCGATGCATTCGGCGACGGGAATCGGCCGATCCTTGCGATCGGCGATGCGGAGCTGGCCGTCGTGCTGGGCAGGCTGGGCGCGCAGCTCGGGATTGAGGTCGAAGCGGGGCAGTTGCCGTGGCTCATCGGCTCCGATCATCTGCCTTTCCAGAACGCCGGGATTCCCGTCATCTTTCCCTTCCTCAGCGGCGGCATCCTGCACACGCCGGCCGACAATCTGGACAACCTGGACGAGGCGCTGGTGCGCGATGTCGGCCTGTTGGCGCACGCGGTGCTGGAATGTTTGCTGGAGCGGGCCGGCTCGGCGATCGAGCCGCGGCTCGCGTGCGATGCTGCGGACCCGTGAGATCATCGAGCGCTCTCCTCGCCGTGCTGTTATGTCTTGCTGCTGTCGTGCCGGCGGCCTGCGGCGGCGGCGATGCGCCGCTGAGCGCAGCGCCGCAGGCGGGCCCGCAGCTGCCGGACGGCAGCGCGATCCCCGTTGAGGCGCTGCCCGACCCGCTGCCCCAGCCCTATCTCTTCCGCGATACGGTCACGGCCGAGAGCGCCCCGCAGACGGAGATCATCTACGCCGTCCAGCCGGGCGACACGCTCGACTCGATCGCGTCGCAGTTCTGCATCACCACGGCGGAGATTCAGCGGCTCAACACGATTGTCGACGTCAACACGCTGCAGATCGGCGACGAGCTGCGGATTCCGATTCGCGAAGGCGCCTGCGGCAGCGCGGCGCCTGCGGCGGCGGAGGCGGCCGCCGAAGCAGCGGCGGCGGAGCCGGAGCAGCGGCCGGGCGAAATCTACATCGTGCAGGCCGGCGACACGCTGGCCGGTATCGCGGACTCCTTCGGCTTCGGCTGGGAAGAGCTCGCCGCCTACAACAACCTGTCCGCCTTTGAGGCGGACAACCTCTTCGTCGGCCAGGAGCTGGTCATCCCACCGCCGCCGGAGCCGGCGGCAGAGCAGCCGGCAGATCAGGTGGAAAATCAGGCGGCAGATCAGGCTGAAGCGCAGACAACTGAGCCGGAGGGGCGCACGGAGCCGCCCGGCTAGGCGCCGCGCGGCGCAGGGACGGCGATTGTTCGGCGATCCGGGCTATGTTAAACTCGACGCGCGCTGCGCCGGACCCGACGGGGCCGCAGCTACCAGATAGCATATGCGCGTCGTGAAGCGGCGGGGCGGAGGCCTCGCCGCTCGACCATGCAACGGATCGCCGATGGTTGCAGAGAGCACCCGCTCAGGTATGGACATGCTCCTGGAGGAGATGGCCGAGCGCCGCCTCAACGGGGCGACGAGCTCGCGCGCCGGCGCGCTGCAGCGCCAGCACGCGCGCGGCAAGCTGACCGCCCGCGAGCGGCTCGACATCCTGTTCGATGCCGGCTCGTTCACCGAGATCGACCCGTTCGTCAAGCACCGCGGCTCGGGGTTTGGGCTGGAGAACAACCGCCCCGAGGGCGACGCGGTGGTCGTTGGGCACGGCACGGTGGACGGCCGCACCGTCTTCGCCTACGCCCAGGACTTCACCCTCTACGGCGGCTCGGTCTCGGAGGCGGCGGCGGAAAAAATCGCCAAGGTGCAAGACCTCTCGATGAAGGTCGGCGCGCCGATCGTCGCGATCAACGACGGCGGCGGCGCGCGGATTCAGGAGGGCGTCACTTCGCTGCGCGGTTACGGCGAGATTTTCCTGCGCAACACGCTGAGCTCCGGCCTGGTCCCCCAGATCGCCGTCTGCGCCGGCCCGGCCGCGGGCGGCGGCGTCTATTCGCCGGCGATCATGGACTTCATTTTCATGGTCCAGGGCAGCGGCCAGATGTACATCACGGGGCCGGACGTGATTCGCGCGGTCAGCGGTGAAGAGGTCACGCACGAAGAGCTGGGCGGCGCGCTGACCCACGCGACGCGCACCGGTGTGGCCCACTTCTGCATTCCCGGCGAGGACGCGACGCTCAACACGGTGCGCGAGCTGCTCACCTTCCTGCCCCAGAACAACATGGAGGAGCCGCGCTGGGTCGATACGGGCGATCCGCCTGAGCGGCGGCTCGATGCGCTGCTGGATCTGGTGCCGGCCGATTCGAGCGCCCCGTACGACATCCGCCACGTGATCCGCGAGATGGTCGACAACGGCCAGTTCCTCGAAATTCAGGCTCAGTGGGCGCGCAATATCGTGATCGGCTTCGCCCACCTGGGCGGCTACGGCGTGGGCGTCGTGGCCAACGATCCAGACACGCTGGCCGGCGTGCTGGACATCGACGCCTCGCGCAAAGCGGCGCGCTTCGTGCGCTTCTGCGACTGCTTGAACATTCCGATCGTGACGCTCGTCGATGTGCCCGGCTTTTTGCCCGGCACGCAGCAGGAGTACGGCGGGATCATCGCGCACGGCGCCAAGCTGCTCTACGCCTACGCCGAGGCCACGGTGCCGAAGGTCGCCGTCACGCTGCGCAAGTCGATCGGCGGCGCGTATGTGGTGATGAGCTCGAAACACCTGCGCTCCGATATCAATCTGGCCTGGCCCACGGCGCAGATCGCGGTGACCGGATCGGACGGCGCGGTGAACATCATTCACCGCCGCCGGATCGCCGCCGCCGCCGATTCGGCGGCCGAACGCGCCGCGCTGATCGCCGAATACGAGGCCGAGTTCTACCGCCCCTACCAAGCCGCCGAGCTCGGCTTCGTCGACGATGTGATCGACCCGCGCGACACGCGCAGCGCGGTGATCCGCGCGCTGGCGATGCTCAACACCAAGGTCGATACGTCGCCGCCCAAGAAGCACGGGAACATCCCGCTCTAGGGCGCTAGTGGTGTATTACGAATGGAGCGCGCCGGCGCGCCGAGCGGAGATGGACGCCCCATGCATGAGCCCGACACGATCCAGCGGATCGCGGACGCCTATGCGCGCCTGCACAGCGCCGTCGGCGTTGCCCGCGGCCGCATCGAACGGCCGCTGACGCTGACCGAGAAGATCCTCTTCGGCCATTTTGTCGACCCCGCCAATCAACCGCTGGGGCGCGGCGCGGATCACGCGGAGCTGCAGCCGGACCGAGTCGCGCTGCAGGATGCAACGGCGCAGATGGCGCTGCTGCAGTTCGAGCTGGCCGGGCTCGAGCGGGTCGCCGTGCCGACCACCGTGCACTGCGACCACCTGATCCAAGCGCGCGTCGGCGCGGAGCCGGATCTGGCCGCCGCGATCGACGAGAACGAAGAGGTCTACACCTTTTTGCGCAGCGCCGCAGCGCGCTACGGGGCGGGCTTCTGGCAGCCCGGCAGCGGGATCATTCACCAGGTCGTGCTGGAAAACTACGCCTTCCCGGGCGGCATGATGATCGGCACCGACAGCCACACGCCGAACGCCGGCGGGCTGGGGATGATCGCGATCGGCGTGGGCGGCGCGGACGCTGTGGATGTGATGGCGGGGATCGGCTGGGGCGTGGCGATGCCGCGCCTGATCGGCGTCTATCTGAGCGGCGCGCTGGACGGCTGGACGGCGCCCAAGGATGTGATCCTCCGCGTCGCCGCCGAGCTAACCGTGAAGGGCGGCACTGGCGCGATCCTGGAGTACTTCGGGCCGGGCGTCGCGTCGCTGAGCGCGACCGGCCGCGCGACGATTACGAATATGGGCGCGGAGATCGGCGCGACGACGTCGCTGTTCCCGTTCGACGAGCGCACCGCCGCCTACCTGGAGAGCACGGAGCGCGGTGCGATCGCGGCGCTGGCGCGCGAGCACGCGGCGCTGCTGCGCGCGGACGACGGCGTGGAGGCCGCGCGGGGCCAGATCTTCGACCGCTTGATCGAGATCGACCTGAGCACGCTGGAGCCCGGCTGGGTGGGGCCGCACACGCCCGATCTGCACAACACGGTGGCCGAAATCGGCGGCTTTATGGCCGCGCAGGGCTACCCCGCCGCGCCGCGCAACGCGCTGATCGGCTCCTGCACCAACTCCTCCTACGAGGACATCAGCCGCGCCGCCGATGTCGCGCAGCAGGCCGCCGCGGCCGGCCTCGAGCTGCAGGTGCCGCTGCTGGTGACGCCCGGTTCGGAGCAGATTCGGGCCACCACCGAGCGCGACGGCCAGCTGGCCGCGTTCGAGCGCGCCGGCGCGACGGTGCTCGCCAACGCTTGCGGGCCCTGCATCGGGCAGTGGAAGCGCGGGGACCTCGAGGGCGCCGAGCAGAACACGATCGTGACTTCGTTCAACCGCAACTTTCCCGGCCGCAACGACGCCAACCGCAACACCCTGGCCTTCATCGGCAGCCCCGAGCTGGTCGTGGCCGCGGCCTTCGCCGGCGCGATCGATTTCGACCCGCGCAGCGACGCGATCGAGCACGACGGCGGCCAGTTCCGCTTCGCGCCGCCGAGCGGCGCAGAGCTGCCGCCGAGCGGCTTCGAGGGCGGCGAATCGGGCTATATCGCGCCGCCCGCGGACGGCTCGAACGTGGAAGTGATCATCGTGCCCGAGAGCAACCGCCTGGAACGGCTCACGCCGTTCCCGGCCTGGGACGGGCGCGACTACGAGGCGCTGCCGCTGCTGCTCAAGACGCGCGGCAAGACGACCACGGACCACATCTCGCCGGCCGGAGCGTGGCTGCGCTTCCGCGGGCACTTGGGCAATATCTCCGGCAATCTGTTCGCGGGCGGCGTGAACGCATTCAACGGCGCGACCGGCACGACGCTCAATCAGCTCAGCGGCGAGGACGGCCAACCCGTGAACGCCGTCGCGCGGGCCTACAAGGAGGCCGGATTGCGCTGGGCCGCCGTGGGCGACGAGAACTACGGCGAAGGTTCGAGCCGCGAGCACGCGGCGATGGAGCTGCGCCACCTCGGCGGGCTGGTCGTGATCGCGCGCTCCTTCGCGCGGATCGCGGAGACGAACCTCAAAAAGCAAGGGCTGCTGGCGCTGACCTTCAGCGACCCGGCCCACTACGACCTGATCGGGCAGACGGATCGGCTCTCGGTGCTCGGCCTCGCCGCGATGGCGCCGGGCGAACCGCTCGAGCTGCGCATCGACCGCGCCGACGGCAGCTCCGACAGCGTGCCCGTGCAGCACTCCTACACCGACGCACAGATCGCCTGGTTCCGGGCCGGCAGCGCACTGAACATGATCTCCGGGCGCGGCTAGCAGGCGGCCGGCGGCGTGCCGAACAGTCTCCTATGCCTCCCTTCTATGCCTTCTATGCAGGCTGCGCCCTGCAGCCCGGCAAGCGGGGCAGCGCGGGGGCCGGCGGCGGCCTCCGCTCGCAGGAATGACGGCAAGTTTGCGGCAGAACAAACAGCACACCACAAGCAGCAGACCAAGGAGCAGGCTGACCCATGCGCACAAAGGTGACCGTCGTCGGAGCGGGCAACGTGGGCGCGACGACCGCCCAGCGGCTGGCCGAACGCGGCTACGCCGATGTTGTCCTGGTCGACATTGTCGAGGGCCTGGCCGAGGGCAAGGCGCTGGACATGTTCGAGGCCAGCCCCGTCGTCGGCGTCGATGCAGCGCTCTGCGGCGCGACCGACTACACCGCGACGGCCGGCTCGGACATTGTGGTGATCACCTCCGGCGTCGCCCGCAAGCCGGGCATGAGCCGCGACGACCTGCTCAGCATCAACATGAAGATCGTCGACGATGTCTCGCGCAAGGCGATCGCCGCCTCGCCCGAGGCGGTGCTGGTGGTGGTCAGCAATCCGCTCGATGCGATGTGCCACGTGGCCTACGACGCGGCCGGCATCCCGCCGAGCCGCGTCGTCGGGATGGCCGGCATTCTGGATACGGCGCGCTACCGCTCGTTTGTCGCTGAGGCGCTCAACGTGAGCGTCGAGGATGTGCACGCCTACGTGCTGGGCGGCCACGGCGACACGATGGTGCCGCTCGCCTCCTACACGACGGCGGCCGGCATTCCGATCGCCGAGCTGCTGCCGCCGGAGCAGATCGCGGCGATCATTCAACGCACGCGCGGCGGCGGCGCGGAGATCGTAAACCTGCTCAAGACAGGCAGCGCCTTCTACGCGCCCTCCGCGGCGGTCGCGCAGATGGTCGACAGCATCGCGCTGAACAAGCGCCGCATTCTGCCCTGCGCAGCGCTGCTCGAGGGGCAGTACGGGATCGACGGGCTGTTCATCGGCGTCCCCGTGATCCTCGGCTCCGGCGGGATCGAGCGGGTGCTGGAGATTTCCCTGACCGACGCCGAGCAGGCAGCGCTGCAGCACTCCGCCGACGCGGTGCAAGGGCTGGTGGACGACTTGGCCCGGCTGGCCTGAGCGCCGCGCAGCCGACAGTCGACAGCGGGCGGCCGGCAGCCAGCGAGAGCAGAGAAGGGCAGAGGCATGAGCGAAGAGCGCGCTGAGATGCGGATCGAGTCGGACACGATGGGCGAGGTCGCGGTCGCCGCGGACCGCTACTGGGGCGCGCAGACGCAGCGCTCGCTGGAGAACTTCAAGATCGGCGGCGAGCGGATGCCGCGCCCGCTGCTGCGCGCGATGGGCCTGATCAAGCACGCCTCAGCGACCGTCAATCAGGATTTGGGCAAGCTCGACGCGGGCCTGGCCGATGCGATCCGCACAGCCGCGCAGCAGGTGATCGACGGCGAGCTCGACGACCACTTCCCGCTCGTCGTCTGGCAGACCGGCTCCGGTACGCAATCGAACATGAACGCCAACGAGGTGATCTCGAACCGCGCGATCGAGCTGCTCGGCGGCGAGCGCGGCTCGAAGACGCCGGTCCACCCCAACGACCACGTCAATATGTCGCAGTCGTCCAACGATGTCTTTCCCGGCGCGATGGCGGTCGCCACAGCAGAGCAGACGCAGCAGCATCTGATTCCCGCGCTCGAACACCTGCTCGGGGCGCTCGAAGCGAAAGCGGAGGCGTGGAGCGGGATCGTGAAGATCGGGCGCACGCACTTCATGGATGCGGTGCCGCTGACGCTGGGGCAGGAGTTTTCGGGCTACTGCCAGCAGCTGCGCTACGGCGTCGAGCGGGCGCGGGCGGCGCTGCCGCGGCTCTACGAGCTGGCGCTGGGCGGCACCGCTGTCGGCACGGGGCTCAACTCGCACCCCGAATACGCCGACCGCGTGGCGGCGGAGATCGCACGGATCACCGCGCTGCCGTTCATCTCGGCGCCGAACAAGTTCGAGGCGCTGGCGGCGCACGATGCGCAAGTCGAGCTGGCCGGCGTGCTGAACACGATCGCCGCCTCGCTGATGAAGGTCGGCAACGATGTGCGGATGCTCGGCTCCGGCCCGCGCGCCGGCTTAGGCGAGCTCAACCTGCCGGCCAACGAGCCCGGCAGCAGCATCATGCCGGGCAAGGTCAACCCGACCCAATCGGAAGCGCTGACGATGGTCTGCGCGCAGGTCATGGGCAACGCGGTCGCGGTCAGCGTGGGCGGGGCGAACGGGCACTTCGAGCTCAACGTGTTCAAGCCCGTGATCGCCTTCAACAATCTGCAGAGCATTCGGCTGTTGGGCGATGCGGCGGTCTCCTTCGCCGACAACTGCATCGCCGGCACAGAGCCGAACGATCAACGGATCGACGAGTTGATGCGCTCATCGCTGATGCTGGTCACGGCGCTCAACCCGCACCTGGGCTACGACAAGGCCGCGGCGATCGCCAAGAAGGCGCACGCCGACAACTCGACGCTGGCCGCAGCCGGCATCGAGCTGGGCCTGCTCAGCGCCGACCAGTTCGCCGCGTGGGTGCGCCCCGAAGAGATGACGCGGCCCTAGGCTGCGCCGCAGCAAGCACCGAGAGGCACGGAGAGGACAGCGCGATGCCAAGCCGCCGCAGCATGATCGAGATGACCGAGGACGAGATGCAGGAGTTCGTGGAGACGGGCTGGACGCTGCAAGTGGCCTCGATCGGCCGCAACGGTTGGCCCCATCTGGTTGCGATGTGGTACGGGATCATCGACGACAAGATTCACTTCACGACCTACGCCAAAGCGCAGAAGGTGCTCAATCTGAAGCGCGACCCGCGGATCACGGTGATGCTCGAGAGCGGCGCCGAGTACTCGAAGATCAAAGGCCTGGTGATCGAAGGCAACGCGGACGTGATCGAAAACGACCCCGATCTGGTGATCGCGGTGCAGGATGCGACGGGCCGCAAGCGCAACCCCAACGCGCAATCGGGCGGCGCCGCGCCGATGGACGATGATCAGCGCCGGCGCCAGGCGGCGAAGCGCGCGGTGGTGCGGATCAACCCCACGCGCATCTACAGCTGGGACCACGAAAAGCTGGGCGGACGCTACTAATAACAGGACACTGCAAACCAGACGACTAACCGGACGCCGCAAAACCCCCGACGCAGCTTGAGAGGCCCAGTCTTCCCGCTTCCCCTGCCTGCGCCTGTCCCCTGCGCTAGCGGGGGATGGATGCTGCGACCCGTCTACCGCTCCCCCCGCAAGCGGGCGGCAGGGTGTCGGCGACGACGGGGGCAAGCACGCTGCCAAGAAGGCTTCGCTGGGCGTGTGTGAACGAGGCGGAATGCGTGTGTACGCTGAATCTTCGTGCGCGCGGTGCAGCGCAGGCGGCGCGGGAGGATGAATGCAGGAGCGGGCGGGGCGGCTGTCGTGGTCGACGCTGCTGAAGTGGGCGCTGCTGGCCCTGCTTGTGGGCGGCGGCGTCTGGGTATTCACCAGCAGCAAGCCGAATCACGACTTAAAGATGCAGGTCGCGCTGCGCAGCGCCGGGCCGGAGCAGGTCGAGCTGGCGCTGTATTCGATTGACTACCGCGGCGAGCAGCGCCTGCATCAACCGGCGGAAAACAACATTCTCGACCTCTCGGAGCCGCGCGAGCGGCGCTTCTACAGCGCCCCGGTGGAGCTGCCCGGCCACGCGCCGAAGGCGATGGTCAGCGTGGTCAGCGACAGCCAGTACGAGTTCAGGCTCGGAGCGCGGGTGCGGAAACCGACCGGCGCCTGGGGCTCCACGCGTTTTCCCAGACACGAGCCGATCACGCGCGAAGAGTGGGAAAGCGCCGATTGGGAGCTGCTCGCTCCGCTCTCGGTGCAGGTCATCGTGCACCAACCGCTGCTGGACGGGGTGCGGCTGCTCTATTACATCCTCTTCGCAGGCGCAGCGCTGACCGCGCTCACGCTGTTCGTCTGGCGCCGCTGGCTGAGCTGAGCGCGGCTAATCTCTCCAAGCACGAGGATGGAGGGGCAGACGCCATGAGCGAGGGACTGCTGGAGGACGCGCGCGTCCTCGATCTGAGCGACGAACCGCTCGCGCACGGCGCGCGGCTGCTGGCTGAGATCGGCGCCGACGTGATCCGCGTGGAGCAGGTCGGCGGCGATGCGCTGCGGCGGCGTCCGCCGTTCGTCGACGGCGCCGCGGGCGGCATCGAACGCGGCTACGCGCATCTGCTCTACAACCAAGGCAAGCGCAGCCTTGCGGTGGACATGGAGGACCCTGCGGTGTGGGCGGCGTTGACGCCGCTGATCGCGCACTGCGACATCGTGATCGCGCCGCTGCGGCCGACCGCGGCATTGGCTGACTGGCTGGCCGATCGCGGCGCCTGGCCGCGCCGCATCCCGCTGATCGACTGCGTCTTCCGCCGCGGCCAAGCGGACGAGCCGGCGACCGACCTGACGGCGATGGCCGCCGGCGGGCATCTGGTCTTGAACGGCTTTCCCGAGGACCCGCCGATCTGGCCGGCCGGCAATCTGGCCTACAAGCAGGCCTCGCTGGCAGCGGCGGAGGCTGCGGCGGCGGGGGGCGGTAAACAGCGGCCCCGCG
>CAYFZI010000008.1:0-65772 GCA_964347635.1 uncultured Dehalococcoidia bacterium | reverse complement strand
GATCCCGCTGGCGTGGACTGCCTGCGACGCGTCGATACGTTGGGTGGGGGGTGGGCGCGGAGGCTCGAAAGTTTTGCGAACATCCTCATTGTCGGTGGTGACCGACATGTTGACCTGGACGCGGCCGCCGTTGGCTTCGATCTGGTGGAAGAGGTCGACATCGCGCACGACGTCCGGCGAGCGGGTTTGAACGACTAATTTGGGAGAGTGGCCGTCGGCCATGATTTCGAGCAGCCCGCGGGTCAGATTGAGCTTGCGTTCAATCGGCTGGTAGGCGTCAGTCACCGATGACATGTAGATGCGGGCGCCGTCGAGCTTGGCGCGCTGACGCGGCCGGCTGAGAATTTCGAGGGCGTTGGACTTGACTTGGACCCACTTGCCCCAGTTGTCGCGCAGATCCCCGCCGCGGGCGAAGAAGGCCGCGTAGCAGTAGGTGCAGCCGAACGCACAACCAGAGTAGGGGTTGAGCGTGTAGTCGTAGCCGTCCATGAAGCCGGATGCTTTGGTAAGCACCTGCTTAGCATCTGCGTAGACAATCGTGTCACGGCCAGCAATTACGCTCTCCGCGCTCGCTGAGCGGGAAGCGCCACCGGCAGTGAGCGGACCAAAGAGCCTTCCTTGACGTGCGGTAGTCATGGCGTTCTCTCAGTCTCACTCTGATGGCGCAGCACATACGGTGAGCGGTTCTCTGTGAAGTCCCACTTCACTTCCGACCACAACAATTTACCTTCCGACCAATTGTAAGGGAGCTCCCTGCGTATCTTCTGCCGAAGGTTGGTCAGCTGTAAGCACTGCCCCGTTAATGGCTGCTTGGTTACCGGTTCTGGAGTTGCTTGAAAGGGGACAATCGCTTGGGTGATTTCCAGTTTCGATCCGACGCACGGCGCAGTCACGAATGTCCAAGCGGGATGTGCGTGTTCCGAGAGTTGAGAAAGTTTTGCCTTGACTTCATCTCGGTTGTTTTCGTAGATGACATGTAGCGCTGTGAGTGCCTGTGTGGCGTTGCGCGGTGCGCGAACCTCAGGGGCGCTGATAGCCTCGTTGACGTCTCCGTAAGTAAATTTCCGGACGGTGCGCGCAGCTCGCTGACTGTCAGCATCGCCATCACGGTCAGCGATTCGCTGAAATTGCTGCCAAATCATTTTGCTGAGATTTCTCATCGCAGCGCAGTCGATCTCATGAACGGCGACTGTCCGTTGGGGCTTGGCTGGCCGGCATCGCGCAATTGCCAAGGCAACGCCTAGCTGTAATGCTCCGGGCCCAGCAGCAAAGTCAATGATGTGTATGTCGTTGTTGAACGGCATCACCTCCTCAATGAGTGAACAGGCAAGGTTCACTTGACTTGGCAGATACCAGAGCGTGTAGAACAGCGCTACGGCGGGGTTGTCGTAGTCAGGCAGTTCACGGTCGTTTCGCAGTTTCTGTAACTCCGCCAGCGCACTCGAAACGAGCTGCTCTTTCCCTGGGGGCTGGAGACCCTTTGTCAGGCGCTCGTACTCTGCCCGCGCTGCATCGGCGATGGCTTGCTCAACGATCGACTGCGACTGACTAGGCATGGGCTATCCTCCGCAAGGAGGTTAGCACATCTGTGCGCGTCCTGCTGAGCCTAAACCTTCACGGCCGCCTTCACGTTGGCCGGCAGGCGGGTGGTGAAGACTTCGACCGCTTCCCGCACCATCTCCTCCAGCACCTCGGCGGCCGGCCGAATCTCGTGCAGCAGGCCCGAGATCTGGCCCGCTGCGTTCATCAGCAGGTCTTCCCGCTCGCCCTGCTTCGCAGCCTCCGCGATATCCGCGATCAGCAGCCCCTGCAGGCCCATCGGCAGCGCCTGCTCGCCCGATGCTTCCCACGCTTCGATCAGCTCGTTGGTGATGTTGCGCATCGTTTTGCCGCTGTAGAGGCGGGTGACGCGGGTGTCTTCGTCGCGCGCGGCGAGGATCCGGCGCTTGCGGAATTCGTCCAGATTGGCTTCCTCGGTGGGGATGAAGATGGTGCCGCACCAGACGCCGACGCAGCCCATGGCGAGCGCGGCGGCGAGGCCGCGCCCGTCGCCGATCCCGCCGGCGGCGACCACCGGCGTCGGCGATACGGCGTCGAGCACCTGCGGCAGCAGTGCCATCGTGCCGATCCGTCCGGTATGGCCGCCGGCCTCGTGGCCCTGCGCGACCACGATGTCGGCACCGCCTTCGGCCACGCGCAGCGCATTTTTGACATTGCCGACAAGCGAGATCACCTTGCCGTTGGCCTCGTGCACTTGGTCGACGAACGGCGCGGGGTTGCCGAGCCCGGTGGCGAGCACGGGCACCTGCATGCCGGTGATCGCGTCGACCTGATCCTGGGGCGTGAAGCGGGGCGCGCGCACATCGGCGCGTGGCGCCTGGGCGTCGGGCAGTTCGAGCCGCTCGCGGATGTCGTTGATCACGGCGCGGTGCGCGTCGGGCAGCAGGTCGCGCGGGTCTGCGGGCCGCTCGCGGCCGCTGGGGCGGCGGGCGACGTTGGCAGGGACGAGGATGTCGACGCCGAAGGGTCGGTCGGTGAGGTCCTGGATGCGGCGGATCTGCTCTTCGAGGCGGTCTGGCGGGAAGCCGGCAGCGCCGAGCACGCCGAGTCCGCCGGCGTTGGAGACGGCCGCGACCAGTTCGGGGCCGGCCACGCCGCCCTGCCCGCCGCCGACCGTGGGCCCCATCCCGGCCAGCACAATTGGGTATTCGATATCGAGCAGATCGCAGAGGTCGGTATGCAGCATCGGTCGATCCATCGCCGCCACTCCCGCAATTTCATCGTTCGGCGCTGCCGGCCAGCGCATCCGCCCGCCTATTGTTCCGCCCGCAGGGCGGCGGGTCAATCGCCGCCCCGCTGCCTCCCTGCGGGCCGCGCCGATTCAAGCGCGCCGGGCGTGCACGGTAAGCTGCTCGCATGCGACTGCGCCGCGTGCTGCTGATCACTGTCGGGAGCATCTTCTTCGTGCTGCTGATGATCATCCTGATCCAGAGCGGCCTCGGCGTCGACAGCGATGAGACGATCACCGACAGCAACCGCCCCGAGATTGTGGGCGAGTGAGCAGCACTCGGAGTTGCAGCCTATGCCGCGCCCCTCGGAAGCCTTGATCAACGAAGCCGGTGAATGGATCGCCGAACAGCTCTCCGAAGAAGGGCTGATCGTGACGGGCGGCTTTGTCGATCTCGTCTTGTCGATGGAGTGGGACGCGATTGAAGCGGGTGCGCCGCCCGACGATCGGGCCGCGCTGGTGCAGACGATCATCGCCCGGATGCGGGAGGAGAACGTGATGGTCGGCCCGCCGCCGGAGACGCTCTCGACGGACGGGCTCGACACCGCGCAGATTCGGCCCGTGCCGGCCGGGTTCGTCGAGCGGGTGCTTTCGTGGGAGGACGATTTCCTCGGCTTTGCCGGCATCACGCGCAGCGCCTGAGGCGCGTTGAGCGGTATTGAAGACGCGAAGACGCATGGCCGCCGTTCGCCGCACCGTGCACTCAGTGACAGTCCAACCCTCCGGCCTGCAGGTGTCGGTGCCGAACGGGGAAAATCTGATGCAGTCGGCGCGCGCAGCCGGGCTCTGGTGGCCCAATCAGTGCGACATGCAGTGCCGCTGCGCGGGCTGTTTCGTGTTGATTCTGGAGGGTGCCGAGCATGTCTCGGCGATCGGCCGGGCGGAGCGCGAGGCGCTGCTCAATCAGCGCGGGCGCGCCGCGCTCGAGCAGCCCGTGCGGCTGGCCTGCCAGCTGGGCGTTTACGGCGATCTGACGGTGCGCAAGACCGGCGTGCGGCAGGCCTGAGCGGTGCCGCCGCGCCGCCCCCGCCGCGCGGACGACGCGGCGCCGCACGATATCGGCATTCCGCGTCTGGAGGCGTTTATCGCGGTCGCCAGCGAGCGTTCCTTTACCCGCGCGGCGCAGTTGATCAGCCTGACCCAGCCGACGGTGAGCGCGCGGATCGCGGCGCTCGAGCGCGATCTCGGCGCGCCGCTGTTTGAGCGGCTCGGCCGCGATATCCGCCTGACCGACGCCGGCCGGGCGCTGCTCCCGCACGCACAGCGGACGCTGCACGCGGCGCGGGATGCGAGCGAAGCGGTGCAAGCCCTGCAGGAGGGGGGCGGAGGGACGATCCTGATCGGCACCGCGCCCACGATCGGCACCTATGTGCTGCCCGATCTGCTGCAGCGTTTTGACGCGGCGCACCCCGGAGTGGAGATCACGATCCGCACGGGGCGCTCGGAGGAGGTGTCGCAGATGATCCTGGATGATGTGGTGCAGATTGGGTTTGAGCGGCGGTTGGCGCACCCGGAGATCGATGCGATCACGCTCTACGAGGACGACATCATGCTGATGGCCAGCCCGCGGCATCCGCTGGCGCAGCGCCGCCGCGCGCCGGTGCGCGATATCGCGCGCGAATCGATCGTGTTTTTCGATACCGGCTCGTCCTACCACGCGCTCAGCCACGCGGTGTTTCGGGAATCGGAGATTGCGCCGCGCCACGCGCTGGATGTGGACAGCCTGGAGATGGCCAAGCACCTGGTCCTGCGCGGCCTGGGCCTAGCGTTTCTGCCCCGAGTCGCGGTCGAGCGGGAGCTGGCTGCGGGGGAGCTGACGCCGATCGAGATCGCCGGCGCGGCGCCGATCAGCCGCAGCATCGCCGTGATCTACCGCCGCAGCCGCACCCTCTCCAACGCCGCGCTGGCGTTCCTCGATTTGGTCAAAAGCCGTTACGGGGCAGCCCGCGGCTAGGGCCGGCCCGCATTCGACCGAGCCCCCTCCATCCCCCTGTCCCCACTTGTGTGTGGGGGGGGGCAACGCTTGGCATTTCGCTTCGCAAGCGGGGAGGGGCGGCACGGCACTCCCGCAAGCGGAGGAGGGCCGTGCGGCGCCTTTCCTGTTTCGGCCTTTCCCGTTCAGATCGGCGCCGCGGGCAGCTTGGGGTCGTCGCGCAGCGCGCGCAGAATCTCGATGTCGGCGCCGCCGGGGCCGTTGCTGGCGTAGCCCGGCACTTCCAGCAGCCAGGCGGCCTTGCGCAGCAAGCGGTTGCGGATCATGCGGCGGAAGGCGGCCATGCCGATCGTGCCCTGGCCGATGTTCTCGTGGCGGTCCTTGCCGGAGCCGAGCGCGGTTTTAGAGTCGTTGGCGTGGACGGCGGCGAGCTGGTCGTCGCTGAATTCGGCGCGGTAGGCCTGGACCGCCGCGCGCAGGCCGCGTTCGCTGGAAACGTCGTAGCCGGCGGCGTGCAGGTGGCAAGTATCAAGGCAGAGGCGCAGCCGATCGCTGCCCACGCCCGCCGCCATCGCGGCCAGCTCCTCGAAGCTGGCGCCGACGCTGCGGCCCGCCCCAGCGGTGTTTTCGAGGCAGAGTTGAATGTCGTCCGGGGAGTCGTCGAGCGTTCTCTGGATCGCGGCCGTGATGCGCGGCAGCTGCGGCTCGAAGCCGGCGCCCATATGGCTGCCGACGTGCACGATCACGCCCTCGCAGCCGAGTGCGGAGCCGAGGCGGAGCTCGGCGGTCAGCGCGTCGACGCTCTTGGCGAGCAGTGCGTCGTCGGGGCTGGCGAGGTTGATCAGGTAGATGGCGTGGATGAAGGCGGGGCCCAGATCGGCCTCCGCAGCCGCGGCGCGGAAGCGCGCGGCGGCCGCTTCGCCGTGCTCCTTGCGGCGCCATTGCTGGGGCGCCGCGCCGAAGATCTGGATCGCCTCCGCGCCGATCTGTTGGGCGCGCTCGACCGCGCGGTGGAGGCCGCCGGCGGCGGAGACGTGCGCGCCGACGGCGGGGCGGCGGCCGCGCCGCTTAGGCACGGGACACCCGCGACAGCCAGCGGCGCAAGCGCGGCAGAATCACCACGCCCTCGACGGCGGCGCTCCAGTCGGCGGCCGGCGCATCTAGCTCGAGCTGTACGTGCGCCTGGCCCGTTGCGAGCGAACATTCGGCCGATCGCACGCCGGGCAGCCGCTCCAGGGCAGACTGCACGCGTGCCGCGCAGACGCTGCAGACGAGGCCGTCGACGGCGAGCCGCACTTCGTGTTGGGCGGCCTGCTGAGCAGTCTGTTGGGCGGCGTCTTGAGCATCGTGTTGGGCATCGTGCCGAGCGGCGCTCAGCACGCGCACTTGCGGGGCGGTGAACAGATTCTTGGGCCGCAGCTGCAGGAGAGGCATGCTGTCACATTGTCACGGTCACGAGCCGGTTGGCTGCGACTTCCAGTCCAGGTAGCGCCGTACGGCGGTCGCGCAGGATTCGAGCGACTGGTAGCAGGCGATTGCTGCTTCGTTGAGGCGGCGCTGGAGCTGCAGCCCCTTCTCGAAGCCGTCCATGCTGTTGGGCGGGCGGATCACAACGGCGAGCGGGCGGCCAAGCCTGGGCGCCAGCTCGCCGAGGCGCGCAGCGAAGCGCTCCTCGAAGCCGCTGCGGTCGCTGCGGAAGCTGATGTCCGTGCCGGTGTGCACCATGATCCAGTCGATCGATTCATCCTCGGCGACGGCGCTCAGGGCCGCCTCAACGTGATCGCCCGCGAACATGAAGCCGGCGTCGAGCGGGTTGCGGACCGAGGTGCCGGCGACGGGAGTGAACTGGCTCAGCCGCTGCTGGGTCTCGGCGCTGAACCAGGGCACGGGAATGCCGGCGCGATCGCAGATGTCGGCGGCGAGCACGGAGACGCCGCCGCCGCCGCCGAGCACCGCGGCGCGCGGGCCTGCGATGCTCGACAGCCGCTGGCTGGTGACGGCGAGGTCGAGCAGTTCATCGACGCTGTCGGCGCGCATGAAGCCGGCCTGCCGCTGAACCGCGTTCCAGATTTGGGCGGAGCCGGCCAGCGAGCCGGTGTGGGAGCTGGCGGCGCGCGAGCCGGCTTCGGTCAGGCCGCCTTTGAGCACGGCCAGCGGGCGGCGGCCGGCCATCGAGCGGGCGGCGCGCAGAAAGCGGCGGCCGTCGCGGAGCCCTTCGAGGTAGGCAAGCACGATGTCGGTGTCGGGGTCGTTGGCGAGAAACTGGAGGTAGTCGGCCTCGTTGAGGTCGCTGGCGTTGCCGAAGGAGGCGACGTTGGAGAAGTGAATCCCGCGCCGCGCGCCGCGGCTGAGCACTTCGCTGGCGTTCATCCCGCTCTGCGAGAGCATCCCGACGCGGCCCGGCGTGCGCGAGGCCGACTCGCTGAAGGAGACGCCGCCGCGCGTCGAGTGAATGCCCATGCAGTTGGGCCCGATCAGGCGCATGCCGCCGGCGCGGAGCCGTGTGAGCACCTCGCGCTCGAGATCGGTGCGTTCTGCATCGCCCGTTTCGGAGAAGCCGGCGGTGAACATGTGGATGACGCGCACGCCTTTGCCGACGGCGTCGTCCACGAGGCTCAGAATTGCCGAGGCGGGAACGGCTGAGATCAGGTAGTCGACGTCGCCGGGCGTCTCTGCGAGCGAGCGGTAGATCGGCGTGCCGTCCGCTAGCCGCCCGCCCTTGGGGTTGATGCAGTAGACCTGCTCGAGCCGGCCGAGGTTGCGGATGCTGCGGAGGAAGGACTGCCCGCCGCCCCAGCCGCTGTTGGAGGCGGAGACCCCCGCGATCGCCACCGAGCGCGGGGCGAAGGCCACGCCGAGAGCCTGCTGGGCGTCCTGCTGAGCGTCTTGTCCGCGGGCTGCCGTTCCGCTGGCTGGCGTGTCGCGGGCTGCCGTGTCGTGCAAGACGGTGCGCCTTTCACTGCTCGTCGCTGCTTGCTGCGGCGACAGCGTACCAAGCAGTTCGCGCTGCTCAGAGCGGCGGAGGCTGCCAGCCGCCGAGATCCAGCTCGAGCGCGGCGGCGAGCGCCAGCGCAACGTCTTCGCGCCAGGGATGGGCGATGATCTGCAGGCCGATCGGGAGGCCCTCGGCGGAGCTGCCGCAGCGCACGACGGCAGCAGGCCAGCCGCTGATGTTGTAGGGCGCGGTGTAGAACCGGGTGCGGTTTGCGCGCTGCAGCGTGCTGCCGTGCTCGGGTGCGGGCATCGCGGCGACGGGGGCGATGACGGCGTCGCAGCCCTGCAGCCAGCCGAGCATCTCGCTCCGAATGCGGTCCTGCTCTTCGAGCGCCTGCATGAAGTCGGACGAGCTGATCGGCTCAAGTTCAGGGAACACCGCGGCAAGCTGCGGCGAGCGTGCTTCGGTGCCCCAGCGGGCCAGCATTCGGTCAACCCAGGCCCAGCCGTCGGGGCCGTCGATGCGGTTGCGCAGCTCGGGGATGCGGCTCAGCGCGGCGGGGTGGTCCTCGCGAACAGAGGCCGTGCGGCCGCTGAGCGCCGCGACCGCTGCGGCGACCGTGCGCCGCGTGTCGTCGTCAGGCGGGTCGTAGCCGTCGACGTCGGTGTACCAGGCGATCCGCAGGCGCTCGAGGTTGACATCGGCAGGGTCGTTGAGCGGCATCGGCGCGATCGCCGGGTCGACGCCGTCGGGGCCGCAGATGATCGGGAGTGTGAGAACGAGGTCTTCGACGAACCGCGCCATAGGCCCGAGCACAGTGGCGTAGTCGGCGGCGCCCATGCCCCAGGGGATGATGTGGCCGCTGCGCGGGACGCGGCCTGAGGTGGGCTTGAGCGCGGCGATGCCGCAGCAGTGCGCGGGGGAGCGGATGCTGCCGCCGGTGTCGCTGCCGATGTCGAGTGGCGAGCCGCCGGCGGCGATCATCGCAGCCGCGCCGCCGCTCGAGCCGCCGGGCGTGCGCGCCGGGTCGAACGGGTTGTTGCTGCGCCCGTAGACGAGATTGTCGGTCTCCCCGCACATAGTTAGCTCGGGGGTGTTCGTCTTGCCGATCAGGATTGCGCCGGCGGCGCACAGCCGCGCGGTCACTGTCGAGTCGCGTTCGGGCACAAAGTTGCGCCGCCCGAGCGTGCCGCCGCTGCTGACGACGCCTGCGGTGTCGTGCGAGTCCTTGAGCGTGATTGGCACACCGTGCAGCGGTCCGAGCTCGCCGCCGCGGCGCACGGCGGCGTCGGCGGCCTCGGCCTCCGCGCGGGCCCGCTCCGCGCAAAGCTGGACAACCGCGTTGAGGCCGCCGTTGACTTGTTCGATGCGGGCGAGGTGCGCTTCCAGGACTTCAACGGCGGGCACGTCTTTGGCGCGAATGCGGCGCGCGATCGAGGCTGCCGAGGCGAAGATCAGCCGATCGTCGGCGGCGCTCACAGCGGCGGACGCTGCCAGCCGCCCAGGGCAGACTCGAGCGCGGCGGCGAGCGCGAGCGCGACATCGTCGCGCCAAGGGCGGGCGATGATCTGGACGCCGATCGGCAGTCCCTCCGCAGAGCTGCCGCAGCGTACGACGGCGCCCGGCCAGCCGCAGATGTTGTAGGGGCCGGTGTAGAACATGGTGCGGTTGCCGCCTTCATAGGTGCCGCCGTGCAGGGGCGCCGGCTGGGAAGCGACTGGCGCGACAATCGCGTCGTAGCGCTGGATGAAGCCGAGCATCTCGCTGCGAAAGCGGTCCTGGGCCTCCAGCGCTTCGGTGTACTCGGCGGCGGTGCTCGGCTCGATCCGCGCGAAGCCTTTTTCGAGCAAGGGCGAGATCTCTGTGGTGCCCCAACGCTTAAGCATGCGGTCGACCCAGGCGCGGCCGTCGCCGCCGCCGATGCGCGGCCAGAGATCGACGCTGCGGCTCAGCGCCGGCGGTTGATCCTCCGCAACCGAACGGACGCGCTCGGCCAGGGCGCCGACGGCCGCGGCGAGGACGGCTTTGGTGTCGTCGCTGGGGCGTTGGTAGCCGTCGACTTCCGCGTACCAGGCGATCCGCAGGGCGCCGATCTCGACGTCAGCGGGATCGCCCAGCGGCATCGGGGCGACGGCGGGGTCGACGCCGTCAGGGCCGCAGATAATCGGCAGCGTGAGGGCCAGGTCTTCGACGCGCCGGGCCATCGGGCCGATCGTGGTCCAGGCGTCGAGCGCGCCCATGCCCCAGGGCACGATGTGGCCGCTGCGCGGCACGCGTCCCGCGCTGGGCTTGATCCCGGCGATACCGCAGAAGTGCGCGGGCAGGCGGATGCTGCCGCCGGTGTCGCTGCCTAGATCGAGCGGCGAGCCGCCGGCGCAGATGATCGCAGCCGCGCCGCCGCTCGAGCCGCCGGGCGTGCGCGCCGGGTCGAACGGATTGTTGCTGCGCCCGTAGACGAGATTGTCGGTTTCGCCGGAGAGGGTCAGCTCGGGGGTGTTCGTCTTGCCGATCAGGATTGCGCCGGCGGCGCGCAGCCGCGCGGTCACTGTCGAGTCGTGCTCGGGCACAAAGTTGCGCCGCCCGAGCGTGCCGCCGCTGCTGACAACGCCCGCAGTGTCATGCGAGTCCTTGAGCGTGATTGGCACACCGTGCAGCGGTCCGAGCTCGCCGCCGCGGCGCACGGCGGCGTCGGCGGCCTCGGCCTCCGCGCGGGCCCGCTCCGCGCAAAGCTGGACAACCGCGTTGAGGCCGCCGTTGACTTGTTCGATGCGGGCGAGGTGAGCCTCGAGCACTTCGCGGGCGGAGACTTCTCGGGCGCGGATCGCGCCGACGATCGCGGCCAGCGGCGAGTAGATCAGTTCGTCCATGCTGCCGCTCCCTTCTCGGCATTGCAGTCAGCAGTGCGGTCCGCGGGAATGCAGGCCGCGAGTATGCGGGCTGACCGCACGGTAACGATCGCGGGTAGGCTGCGCGGCGCGACCATGCCCGCCGCGATTGTCATTCCTTCGTCTGCCGGCCCAATTGACGCGCTGTGGCATCCGCTACGCGCGGCCCCTGCGCCGCAGGCGGCGGCGCGCGGGTCGGTGCTCTGCGTGGGCGGGTTCGACGGCGGGTTCGACGGCCCGGCGGAGGGGATCTACGGCGATTTGGCGGAGCATCTGCCTGCGCTCGGCGTTGGGGTGCTGCGCTTGGACTTTCGAATCAAGGCGTCGCCGGGGCCGATTGAGGCGGGGACTGCCGATGTGCTGGCCGGGCTGGAGTGGCTGGGCGCGCGCGGGGCGGCGCCGGTTGCGCTGATTGGGCATTCGTACGGCGGCGCGATCGTGGTTCGGGCCGCGGCCCGATCGGCGCACGCAGCGGCGGTTGCGGCGCTCTCGACGCAGACGGCAGGGATCGAGCCGGCCGACCTCGAGCGGCTGCCGCCGCGGCCGCTGCTGCTGGTGCACGGAGCGGCCGATTGGCGGCTGCCGCCGCGCTTGTCGGAGTGGGTCTACGCGCAGGCGGCGGAGCCGAAGGCGCTGCGGATCTTGCCGCAGGCAACGCACTCCCTGCGGCAGCAGCGCGGCCGGCTCTGGGAGATTCTGACGGAGTGGGCGGCGGCGGCGCTGGCGGCGGCTGGTTAGCTGCGGCTGCCGCCGGCGACGGCGGGCACGATGCTGACCTCGTCGCCCGCGCCGATCGCCGTCGCCATCCCTTCGAGGAAGCGCACATCCTCGCCGTTGACGAAGACGTTGACGAAGCGGCGCAGCTCGCCGCCCTCGTCGATCAGGCGCTCGGCCATGCCGGGGTATTGGCGTTCGAGGTCGGCGACAATCTCGCCGACCGAGCCGCCGCTGCCGTCGACGGCATCCCGGCCGCCGGTGAGGCCGCGCAGCGGGGTGGGGATTCGTACAACAACGCTCATCGATGCCGAACTCGATTCATGCTGGCGCGGGCGTCGGCACGAGCCTAGCGCCTCTCCGCGCCGGCCTCATCAGGCGGCGCTTCGGCCTCCCAGAGTTCCTGGCAAGCGTGGCAGACAAGCGCCGAGATGACTTCGCTGCCGTCGGCCTCGGCGACGATGTCGTACTCGAGCTCGCACTCCTCGCCGCACTCCGGGCAGAGCGGCCGCAGCACGTAGTCGAACTCGCCGCTGGTGACCGAGCTGCGGTGCAGCAGCGTATCGACGTCGAGCCACTCCTCAAAGGGGAGCGTATGGACCTTGTAGCTGGCCAAGTCGGGGCTGCCGCCCTGCGCTGTGCTCACGCGAACAGTCTAGCCCTGCGGCCGCTCGAGCCTGTGCCGGCGCCCGCGTCAGCGCGGGCGGCCGCCGCGGCCGCGCATGGAGCTCAGCGCCTGCTCGATATCGCCCTCGCTGCTCTCGGAGTAGGCCTCGGCGCCGCGCCGAGAGCGGCGGCTCCGATCGCCGAACAGGTCCGAGTTGTTGGTCCGCTCGAGGTCGGGGAAGGAATTGGCGAAGCGCCGCCGCGCGCCGCACTTGATGCACTGGCCGGGGCTGGTCGAGCCGTTCGGTGAAGCGAGCACCCAGCTGTGGACGCAGCGATCTGCGGAAATCTTGGTGACCATGGGAGCGACTCCGGGCGCCCCGCCACCAAGGAGCGTCTCAGCAGCGCGCCCGGCCGATGGGCAGAACGGCTGCTGACGCGGGTTATCGTCGAACGGCCGAGCGGCAAACGCAAGCCGATTTTACACAGCGCTAAGAATCGCCCTGCGCCAGTGCTTGCACCTGAGCCAGCGACTGCTCAGCGTGCAGCGCAAAATCGCGCGGCGCGTCGACGATATGGCGCACGGCACCTTCGGCGTCGAGCACATATGTCATCCGCGCGGTCACGCCCCGCTGCTCGTTGAGGATGCCCCAGACCTTGCCCGTCTTCCCGTAAGGAAAGTCGCCCAGGAGCGGGAAGCTCAGGCCGAGCTCGCGCGCGTAGGCGCCGGCGGCAAACGGTGAATCGACGCTGATGCCCAGCACCTGGGCGCCAGCCGCCTCGAACTCCTCATGGAGCTCCTGGAAGCGGCTCAGCTCGTTTGTTCAACCGCCGGTGAAGGCGAGCACGTACCAGGCCACGACGACCGGCCGGCCGCGGTATTCGCTGAGCTGATGTTCGCGTCGATCGCCGTCCATCAGCGTGAAATCCGGCGCCTGCTGCCCCACTTCGACTGTCATCAGCCGCTCCCTTCCGCGCTGCGGCGCCGGCCGCCGCAGCACCCTGCGCTGCGCATCCTACGCTGCCCTGCCTGCGCCGATCGGCGCTGGATATAGACTCGCAGCCATGACTTCCTCCGCCGAGTGGGATTTGGGATCGGCAACCGCCCTCGAGGCTGAAGCGATCGGAGAGCCGGGCCGGCGGCGCTTCCGCCTGCGCGTGACGGCCGGACAGGTGACCGCATCGATCTGGTGCGAGAAAGAGCAGGTCAACTCGCTGGCGACGGCGGTGCAGCAGGTGCTGGCCCGCCACCGGCGCGGGGAGGAGCGCCGCCGCCCCAGCGCGCCGCCGCTGATCGCGTTCCCCGAGCGCCCCACGCACGAGTTTCTCGCCGGGCGGATCGCGCTCGGCTACGACGAGGACGCGCGCACGCTGAGCTTGTTTGCGACCGACATCGAGGCGCAGAACGATCGCCCCACGCTGCGCGTCGACTTTACCCGCGAGATCGCCCGCGGCTTCACCGTGCAGGCCGAGCTGGCGGTCGCCGGCGGCCGGCCGGCCTGCCCGTTATGCAAACAACCGCTTGAAGGCGATGAGCACCTGTGTCCGCAGACGAACGGCCACGGCGAGGGCTCGCTGAGCGGCATCGGTCCGCCGGAGTTCTGACCGTTTCCGCGCGCGCGCCCCTCACGCACGCCGGCTGGACGGCACGCGCGGCCCCGCAGCGTCTTGCCGTTTCGGCCGCCGCCGCCGCCGTGCGGCTGGGCCAGCGGCCGCCGCTCTGGTCGGGCCAGTACCTCCTGGCGCTGATGGGAACGTTCTCCTTCTTCGCCTGCTTCTTCTATCTCACCGCGACGCTGCCCGGCGAACTGGTCGAGCGCGGGGCGAGCGTGCTGGAGATCGGCCTGATCACCAGCGGCTACAGCCTGATCCCGATCTTCCTGCGCCCCTTCGTGGGCCGCTGGAGCGATGCCGGGCGCCGCATCCGGCTGATGCGGATCGGCCTGCTTTCATTCGCCGCCTCGTTCGCGCTGATGATCTTCGCCAACGACATCTGGATCTTGTTCGCGCTGCGCTGCGTACACGGGCTGAGCATGGCCGCCTACCCGACGGCGGCGGGCTCGTTCGTCGCGGAGATCGTGCCGACGCCGCGGCGCGGCGAAGGGCTCGGCTTCTTCGGCCTCTCGACCTCCGCGGCGCAGACCGTGAGCCCGATGCTCGGCGGCCTCTTCTTCGCCTATCTGGGCGGCTTCGACGCGGTGCTGGCGGCGGCCTTGATCACGGCGCTGGCGTCGTTCGCGCTGACCTTCTTCAAGCGCGAGCCGCAGCACTCCGGCCAGCCGCCGCCGCCGCTCAGCCTGCGCGCGCTCGTGCCCCCGCCGGCGGTGTTTCCGATGTTCGTGTTTCTCAGCATCACGCTGACCTTCAGCACCGCAGCCGCGTTTCTCCCCTCGCTCGAAGACGCCGACCCCGACAGAAACTTCGGCGGCGTGGAGGGGATCGGGCTCTTCTTCCTGTTCAGCGGAGCGGGCGCGATGATCACGCGCCCGCTGGCCGGGCGCGCCTCCGACATAGTCGGGCGGGTGCCGGTGATCGTCCCCGGCTTGATCGCGACGGTCGCCGGGCTGGTCGTGCTGACGCAGGCGGAGACAGCGCTGATGCTGGTCCCGGCCGGGGCGTTGACCGGGATCGGGATGGGAGCAGCGCATACGGGGCTGCTGGCCTTGGCGGTCGATCGGGTCGCGCCGACGCAGCGCGGCGGGGCGACGGCGACATTCCAGCTGGCCTGGGATATCGGCGGCTTTGTGGCGGCGGTGCTGGCCGTTGTCGGCCAGCTGCTTTCTGTCGAAACGGTGTTCTGGGCGGCGGCGGTGTTTTCGACGTTTGCCTTGGTGATGCTGCTGCTGGGGCGGGCGATGGGCTGGACGCGCCCGCACCCGGCGCTGGCCGCGGCCGGCGCCTGAGTGGTGTCGTGGACCGCCCGCCCCAGCCCCGATCGGAGTTTGGCAGCCGCCCCGGCCGCGGCCGCAATGAGCTGCGTGATCTCGAGCGTGCAGAGGAGCGCGAGCCGCTGGACCGGCGCGGGCTGTTCGCCGCATGCCTGGCCGGGATTGCGCTGGTGCTCGCGCTCGGCTTCGGTACTGGGCTGTTCCAGAGCGGCCCGACGCAGGCCGATCTCGAGCGCGCCTTTCAGCGCGGCGCGGCGCGCGGCGAAGCGGCAACCGAGGCGGAGTGGCGGCAGGAGCTCGAGCGGCGCGGGCGCGTCGGCTTCGCGCGCGGGCGCGGCGCGGCCTCGACCCTGAGCGAGGAGGACGTGGACAGCTTCCGGCACGGATTTACCTATGAGGCCGCCTACGACCAGGTGCAGCAGCTGGCGGAGCAGCGGCTGCGCGAATCGTGGGACGACGGCTGGCGCGCCGGCTACCGCGCCGCCTGGCAGACGATTCGCGGCGCACCGCCGAGCGGCGAAATACCGATGCGGCCGTGAACCGCTTCGCCGCGTTGGCCGCTGCATTCATCGTCGGAGCTGTGGGGATGGCGCTGGCGGGCGGCCTGAGCGGCCTATTCGAGCGCGGCCCGACCCAGGCTGACCTGACCGCCAGCCGCGAGGCGGGCTACGCAGCGGCGGCCGAGGCGACCAACCAGCGGATGCAGCTGGAGGCCGATCGGCGCGAGGCAGAGGGCTACCAACGCGGCCTGCTGAGTGGCGACGCCGCCCCGCTGCTCGATTACCTGCCCAACCCCTCCGGGCTGATCGCCGGCGCGCTGGCGGGGCGGAACGATCTGATTGAGGGGCTGGAGGCGCTCCAGCAGGAGGCTTGGGAGGGCGGCTGGAAGGACGGCTACGACCTGGGCGCCGATCACGCCTGGTTCGACGTCGGCGCGGAGCGCTGATCGCACTCAGGCACTCTCAGGCTCGTTCAGATTTCATCAAGCCGCCCAAGCGGCAGGCGGCGCTGCGGGAGGTGGGCTGCGGGCGCCCGCTCGCCGCCTCTCCGCTCTGCCGCGCTTGCGGGGGCGCCGCACCGCCGCCCCTCCCGCTCCTCCCTCCGCTTGCGCGGCGAGAGGGAGGGGAATCGAGCGGCAGTGTTGGCCGCGATTCGATGCTGCAGTCGGCTCTAAGGCGTGCGCCGGCCCCAGCTGTTCCAGTGCACGACCTCGGAGAGCGGGACGCGCGGTGCGGGCTTGAAGTCGCCGCCGCTGAAGTAGGCCATCGGGAAGAGCACCGTCTGGGTGACGTGGGCCGGGATGCCGAGCAGCTCCGCGACTTCGGCCTCGTGGCGGAGGTGCAGCGTGGTCCAGGCCATGCCGATCCCGCGCGCGCGGGCGGCGAGCATGAACGACCAGGCGCCGGGTAGGATCGAGCCGTAGACGCCCGCATGGGCCTCGGACGGCAGCTCCTCGATTCGTCCGTTGATGCAGCCGAGCAGCATCGCCGGGCAGCGGTGCATCTCGGCGGCGAGGTAGGTCGCCGAGCGGGTCACCTTCTCGGACTGCAGCGTGCGGCTGTCGGCGGGGCCGTAGTCGGGCCGCTCCTCGGGCGGCCGCGCCGCCAGCACCGCGAACGACTTGCGGTAGACCTCGGCCACGGCGGCGATCTTCTCGGGCTCGGTGACGACGACCCACTGCCACTGCTGGCTGTTCGATGCTGTCGGAGCTTGCAGCGCGATCTCGAGGCATTCCTCGATCACCGCGGGGTCGATCGGGCGGTCGAAATCCAACCGCAGCCGCACCGAGCGGGTCGTTCGCAGTACGTGATCGGCGTCCATGCTCCAACTCCTTATCCTGTTGCCCTGGCTCCTGCTTGCGGCAGGTTATGTGGAGCTGTTGCGGCTCTGAGCGACGCGTACGAGGCGCACCCGGCCTTGACGGGTTCGACCATAGCGCCGCACCAGGCCGGCCATCGCGTTGCCGGGGCCGAGCGTGAAGTAGCGCTCGACGCCGAGCCGATCGAGCGTCTCGAGGACGCGCAGCCACTCGACCGGCCGCGAATACTGGCCGCGCAGCTCAGCGGCCAGCGCGGCGGGGGTTTCAATCAGCTGACCGCAGCGGTTGCCGATCATGGGGGTGAAGCGCTCGGCGACCGGAAGCGCTGCGATCCAGCGCTCGCTGCGCCGGTCGGAGGCGGCGAAGGCGTCGGTGTGGAACGCGCCGGCGACGCGCAGCTCGACGGCCTGCGCGTCTGCGCGCTGCACTGCTCGGAGGGCCTGCTGTGGTCCGCCCAGCACGGTTTGATCGCTGGCGTTGTGGTTGGCGAGCACCGCGCCGCTGCGCGCTGCGAGCGCTTCGGCCTGCGCGCGGTTGGTTCCGACCAGGGCCGTCAGGCCGCCCGCGCCGGCTGCGCAGGCGCGGTCCATCTCCCGGCCGCAGGCGTGGGCAAAGCGCAGCCCGGCCTCGAGCGGCACGGCGCCGCTGAGCACGAGCGCCGAGTTCAAGCCCGAGGAGTGGCCCGTGACGTAGTCGGGCCGCCCTGTGATCTCGGCCGCTTGCCACTCGGCGGCAGCCCAGCAGATCAGGTAGGGCTGCAGGCGCGAGGGGCGGCGCAGTTCGAGCTCGGCCTCCGGGCCCTGCTCGAGGCCCAAAGCCCATAGATCGACGCCGACGACGGCCGAGGCGATCTCGAACAGCGCTTGCGCGGAGGCCGGCAAGTCCCGCAGCCCGCCGGCGCGCTGGGCGCCCTGGCCGGGGCAGATCAGTGCGGCAGCGGCCATATCGCCCCAGCCGCGGGCGCCGCCCGGCTAGCCGCCCGCCGCCCCGCTGAGGTACTGCGGGCCCATATCGGTGAGCTCGATGATGTTGCCGTCGGGGTCTTTGCAGAAGGCGGCCCAGATGTCGTCGACGTCGCGGTGGCGCGGCTCGACCATGACCTCGACGCCGGCGCTGCGCAGCCGCTCGACCTCAGCGTGGAACTCGTCGGTGGGGATGTAGAGGGCGAAATGGGGCCCGATGCCTTCGCTCGCGCCGCCGTCCATCTCGCGCTGCATCAGGTGCAGCTGCAGATTGCCGACGACGTACCACTCGCCGGGGAAGCCGAAGTCGGGCCGGTTGACGGTCTCCAACCCCAGCTGTTCGCCGTAGAAATGGCGCGAGCGTTCCACATCGGACACACAGATCGCTACGTGACTGTAGCCAGCGACGGCTGCCATCTCGAACCTCCTCGGCGCCCATCGGTGCGGGCGTGCGGGCAAATCATACCGCCTTGCATACTGCTTTGGCGGACTTGGCGGAGCGCCGATGCCGAAGCCGGGCGGCGGTTGATAGTCTGGGCGCACATAGTCTGGATGCACGATGTCCGAGCTTCCCCGCCAGCCTGTCGGCCCGCGCCGCAGCTTCGCAGCGCTGTTGCTGCTGCTGATGCTCGCGGCCGCGTTCGCGCTTGGGGTCGGCGTGATTCGGATTGTCGATGATCCGGGCGGCCGCGGCACGTTCCTGCGCAGCGCGCGCGGCGGCGGCGCGATCGCCCCGGCGGCCGCGCAGAGCGGCGAGGCGCAGCAGCGCTCGGAGAGCGCCCGCGGATCGCGCTTCGCGATTCTGGACGAGATCAACGACGTGCTCGACCGCGACTTCGTGGACCCCCAGAAGTTCGAGTCGATCGATGTGCGGCGGGCCGCGATCGACGGGATCATCGATGCGCTGGAGGACCCGCACACGACCTACATCGATGCCGAGGACTTTCGCCTGAACTCCGAGGACATCGGCGGCTCGTTTGAGGGGATCGGCTGCACCGTCAACGAGTTCGACGGCGCGATCACGATCGTCACGGTGTTCCGCGGTTCGCCGGCCGAGCAGGCCGGGGTGCGCGCCGGCGACGTGATTCTGGCGGTCGACGGCGAGTCGATCGAGGATTGGAATCTGCAGTTGGCGGTGCAGCGGATCCGCGGCCCCGCCGGCACCACGGTCGAGCTGCTGGTGCGGCACAGCGACGGCGTCGAGGAGCTGCTGCCGATCGTGCGCGATCGGATCGTCGTGCCGAGCGTGCGCTCCCTGCCGATCACGGACCGCGCCGGCAATCCGGTCGCCGATATCGGCTTTATTCGAATCGAGCAGTTCACCGAGAACACGCGCAGCGATCTCATTGAGCTGCTCGAAGCGGCGGCGAACGCGAATGTGACCAGGCTGATCATCGACGTGCGCGGCAATCCCGGCGGCCTGCTGCGCGCGACCGTCGATACGACGGGGGAGTTCGTGGACGAGGATGTGATTCTGCGCGAGATTCACCGCGACGGCAGCGAGGAAATCTTCCGCGACGGCGCCGGCGGGCAGGGGCTGGATGTCGAGATCGTGATGCTGATCGACAGCACCTCGGCCTCCGGCTCGGAGGTGATGGCGGCGGCCCTGCGCGACCACGGCCGCGCCGTGCTGATCGGCGAAGTGACGGCCGGCAAGGGAACGGTCAATGTGCCGCGGCGGCTCTCCGACGGCAGCGTGCTCTATGTCAGCACGGCGCGCTGGGTTTCCCCGAACGGCACGATCATCGAGGGCGTCGGGGTGATTCCGGATATCGAGGTGGTGCAGCCCGAGACAGGCTTCGAGGCGGGCCTCGACGTGCAGCTGATGACGGCGATCGACTACCTGCGCGGCGAGTGGCGGCCCGCCGGCAGCGGCGGAGCGGAGGCGCCGAGCGAAAGCGCCGGCGCCGATCAAGCAGCAGCGCCCGAAGACGACGCAGAAGAACAGGAATGAGCGGCCGAGATGACCACTGACGAGGGCTGGGCCCGCCCAGAGCTGCTTTGCAGCACCGATTGGCTCGCCGAGCACATTGACGACGAAGATCTGGTGCTGCTCGATTGCGATCTGCTGCCGGCCTATCAGCGGCTGCATAGCATCTCGAGTGGCTGCAGACGCTGGAGTCCCCGCTACGCACGCTCAAGCCGCCCGCGCAGCTGCGCGCAATGCTGGCCGATATCGGAATCACGCCCGACAAGCGCGTGACCACCTATTGACCGGGCGGCATCCGTGCGGCGCACGGATTCTTCCTGCTGCGGCTGCTGGGCTGGGATCAGGCGGCGAACTACGACGCGTCCTGGCACGAGTACGGCTACGCGCTCGAGCACCCGATTGAGACTGAAGGCTGAGCGTCGGCGGCGCGGCTGCCGGCTGGCCGTTATTGGCCCTGCGCCGCGTTCCAGGAGAGCAAGAGGGCGGCCTCGACCTCTTCGAGCGGCGCGAAGGCTTCGAAGCGGGCGGCGACTTTGCCGTCGGCGCCGATCACGAACGTCCACTCATCGGTTTCGAGGCCCCACTCTTCGAGCAGCGGCGTCTCCTGGGGCGGCTCGCCGCGGCGCACTTCGAGCGGGTTCTCGTAGAGATCAACGTGGATGTAGCCGGCCTTGGCCGGATGCAGCCGGCGCAGCTCGCTGAGCACCTCGACCTGCGGGCCGCAAAACGCGTTCGTGCAGAAGCCGGGGCTGGCGAACACGATGATGAACGGCTCGCCGCGCTCGAGCGCCTCGGCGATCGTGAGTTCGTAGAGCGTGGCGTCGGGCTCCGCGCCGGTGGAGAGCTGTTCCGCACCTGAGACGTCGCGCAGGGTGCGGTTGATCGAGGCCGGCGGCTGCTCGCCGACGGCGGGCGCGCGCGGGTCGGCCCGCACTTCGATCGCAAGCGGCAGATCGACGAAGCCGTCGACGGTCGGCGTGCGCACGCTGAGCACCCAATCGCCGGCCTGCTCGAAGGTCAGCTGTGCGACGTGAAAGCCGCGCACGCCGTCGGGGAAGAGAGTGAAGGCGGCGAGCGCTTCGGCGACGTTGGCCGGGCCGCCGTCGGCGGGCCAGTAGCGCAGCGCGAGAGCGGGAAACTCGACGAGCCCCTCCGCGCTCTCGACCACGATGCTGAGGCGCTGATCGCCGATGCCGAGGTCGGGCGTGCCAAGCGCCACGGTGAAGCCGGCCTCGCTGACGTAGACCGGGTAGCCGCCGTCGGTCAGCAGCGCCAGCCGCGGGCTGAGCTCATCGACGGCGGCGGGGCGCAGCAGGTCGGCGGCGGCGGGAGCATCGGCGGGCTCTTCTTGCTGCTGTTCTTGCTGCTGCGCCTGGGCTGGTTGCTCGGATTGATCGGCGGCTTGATCGGCTGGAGCCTGCTCGGCGGCGGTTTGCTGCACTGTTTGCTGCGCTGCGGGCGGCTGGTCGGGTTCGGGGCGCGCTGCTTGCTGCTCAGCGCCGCCGCCGCAGGCCGCGGCGAGCAGGCCCGCAAACAGACCCGCGAGCAGGGCAAGGCCGGCCAAGGGCGTCGGGAGCATCATGCACCGCCCATCATTCACCGCCCAGATAGGAGCCGAATGTGAAGGCGAAGATCGCCAGCTGATCCGAGTTTGAGCGCAGCTTCAGTTCGTGCGTACTCCAGACCGGCAGCTCGACCAGCCGATAGAGGTCGTTGCGCGTGACCCGCACGAACGAGCGCTCCTCGCCGTCGAAGAGGACATCCGCGCCCGCCTCGTCCGGCCGCAGCCAGCGGCCGTCCAGCTCGAGGTAGACGTTGAACGGCGCTTCATCCGCGGCCACCGTGAGGACCACGTTGACCGTCCGCGCGGTGAAGGCGAAGGCCAGGTAGTCCTCCAGGTTCTCCGTCCTGCGGGCGTGCACGATCGCCTCGGGATCGTTGCGCCAGAGCCCCTGCAGGTACCACTTATGGGGCTGCCGCTGCCCGGCCTCGATATCTGTGTAGAGCTGCGCCGCGCCGGCCTGGAGGTAGTACTCGGGCTGGGCGGCGTACTGGACCGAGCCGTAGTTGCGGTGCGTGCCGCCGTAGAGCTCGCGGGTCTGGCCGCGGGCGACCGGATCGCGCTGCGGCGCCGCCGCTGTTGAGCCTTCCGCGACGCCGCTCAGGTCCCAGCCGGCGTCGGCCAGCGCGCGCCGAATCGCCTGCTCGGTCTCGAGGTAGTCGCCTTCGCCGAAGTGCTGATAGCGGATGCCCATCACCGGGCCGATCAGGTACTTGGCCGGCCAGAAGCGGTTGTTGAAGGCGCGCCAGGTGCGGAAGTCGTTGTCCTGTGCGACGAGGTACTCGATCCCGTATTGCTCGATCGCCTCGCTGACGTTGGCCCGGTCCTTCTCGAACTCGAATTCGGGCGTGTGGACGCCGATGATCGTGAGCCCGCGGCCGCCGTATTTGGCGTGCCATTCGGTCAGAAAGGGCAGGGTGCGGATGCAGTTCACGCAGGTGTAGGTCCAGAAGTCGATCAGCACGATGTTGCCTTTGGCCAGCTCGCGCGCGATCGTGGTCTCGGCGCCGTTGAGCCAGGCGTTGATCCCAACGAGATCGCTGACCGAGCCTGCAGCGGCGATTGCCTCAGCCCGCCGCTGCAGCTCCTCCTCGCTCCAGCCGGCCGCCTCTTGCGCTGCGGCACTGAGCGTCGGCGCTGCTTGCTGTTGCTCCTGGGCCGCGGGCGCCGCCTGCTGCCCGCTGCTGTTCTGGGCCTCAGCGCTGTTGGGTCGGTCGGCTGCGTCTTCGGCGCTCTCCCGCGCCGGCGCTGTCTGCTGCGCCGCGCCGTCCTGGGCTGCGCTCTGCCGGGCCGACTGTTGGACGGCCTGCTGCTGCACTTGCCCGCGTTCCGCCGCGGCTGCGGGCGGCTCGGCGGCGTCCTGCGGCTCCGATCCGCAGGCGGCGGGCGCGAATGCCGCCAGTGTCAGTGTCAACGCGCTGATGATCCCGGCGGCAACAGTTCTCATAAGTCCCCAGCGTACCGCGGAGTCGTTGCAGCGGTTGCTGCTGCGCGGATCCTTCAGTCGATGCCTTCAGCCCAGGCGCGCACCAGCGTATGGGCGATCGCGGTTGGGCCGGGCAGCGACAGCGCGCCGCCGCGGGCCGGCGCGCCGACGATGCTGGCCGCCGGCCCGTCCAGCGCTTCGAGCACCTCGGCGCGGCTGAACCAGCGCACATCATCCATCTCGAACTCGTCCATCTGGATCGCGGATGTCTCGGCGTCGGCGTGGCAGCCGATCATCAACGAAGCCGGGAAGGGCCAGGGCTGCGACGAGTGGTAGCGGATCGCGCGCACCTCGATCCCCGCTTCCTCGCGCACCTCGCGGCGCACCGCATCCTCGATCGATTCGCCCTGGTCGATGAAGCCGGCCAGCGCCGAGAACATCCCCGCCGGCCAGCTGGCCTGGCGCCCCAGCAGGCAACGCTCGCCGTCGTTGACCACCGTGATCACGACCGGATCGGTGCGCGGAAAATGCTCGGCCGGGCAGACGATGCACTTGCGGAAGATGCCGCCCTGGACCGGCATGGTGCGCTCCCCACAGACGGCGCAGTGGCGGTGCCGCGCATGCCAGTCGATCAGCGAGCGGGCCTGCGCCGCGATGCCCGCATCGCCGCCGTCCAGCCTCGCCGAGGCCTCGCGCAGGTCGGCAAAGCGCGCGCCGCTGGGCAGCTCGAGCACGGCCAAAGGGTCGGCGGCGGCCGAGACGTTGATCGCGAAGCGCGCCGCGCCTTGGTCCACGCCCAGCAGCACGGGAAAGCTCTCCGGGTCCGCGTCTTCCAGGTCGCTGACGGGCGCCCAGGCGAGCCGCAGAACGCCGCCGCGCTCGACGAACGGCACCGAGAGGCGGTGCAGCGGCAGCAGCCGCGACGAAGCGTCGGCCAGGCGCGCGCGGATCCAGCGCTCGTCGCGGCGCTCAGCCGCGACCCGATCGAGCGGATTGCCGGCAAAGGTGTTGCGGTGCTCGGGCATCGCGCTAGCCCCCGCCAAGCGCAAATTGCGCGGCCGCCGGCGAGCGGGGCAGGCCGGGCATGGTCATGATCTCGCCCGAGATGATCACCACGAAGCCGGCCCCGGCCGCCGGGCGCACCTCGCGCACGGTGAACTCGTGGCCGCGCGGGCGGCCGAGCAGCGCCGGGTCGTCGGAGAGCGAGTACTGCGTCTTGGCGATGCAGACCGGCCAGGACTCCATGCCGAGGCGGCGGGCGCGGCGCAGGGTCAGCTCGGCGCGGCGCAGATAAGCGACCGAGCCGGCGCCGTAGACCTCACGGGCGACGGCCTCGATCTTCTCGCGCAGCGGCTGTTCGGGTTCATAGAGCGGGCGCAGCTGCGAGCCGCCGCCGTCGAGCGCGGCGCGCACGGCTTCGGCCAGCTCCGCGCAGGCCGGCGCGCCGCCCCCGAACGGGTCGGCCGCGGCGGCGTGCACGCCGCGCGCGCGGCAATGCGCCAGCACCGCTTCCAGCTCCGCCGCCGTGTCGCTGGGAAAACGGTTCACAGCGACGACCGGCGCGACGCCGTGGCCTCGGACGTTGTCGATATGCGCGTCGAGATTGGCCAGGCCGGCCTCCAGCGCCGCGGGATCCTCGCGCTCGAGATCGTCGGCGGCGCGGCCGCCGTGCCGCTTGAGCGCGCGCGCGGTGGCCACGATCACCGCCGCCTGCGGCGCGAAGCCGCCGACGCGGGCGACGACGTTGAAGAACTTTTCGGCGCCGAGGTCGGAGCCGAAGCCGGCTTCGGTGACGGTGATCTCGCTGGTTGCCAGGGCCGCGCGGGTGGCGGCGATGCTGTTGCAGCCGAGCGCGATGTTGGCGAAGGGCCCGCCGTGCACGAAGGCCGGGCCGCCGTCCAGCGTCTGCACCAGGTTCGGGCGGATCGCCTGCTCGAGCAGGACCGCCATCGCGCCGTCGACTTCCAGGTCGCGGCAGTGCACCGGCTGGATCTCGCGCGTGTAACCGACGATCACCGCGCCCAGGCGGCGGTGCAGGTCTTCGAGATCGGAAGCGACGGACAGGATCGCCATCACTTCCGAAGCCGGCGTGATATCGAACGATTCCTCGCGGGGGACGCCGTCGGTGGTGCCGCCCATCCCGATCACCGCGCCGCGCAGGGCGCGATCGTTCATATCGATGCAGCGGCGCCAGGCGATCCGCCGCGGATCGATCTGGTGCGGGTTGCCGTGAAAGATCGAGTTGTCGATCGCGGCGGCGAGCAGGTTGTTCGCGGCGGTCACGGCGTGCAGATCGCCGGTGAAATGCAGATTGATATCGTCCGACGGCTCGACGATCGAACGCCCGCCGCCGGTGCCGCCGCCCTTGATCCCGAAGACAGGCCCCATCGATGGTTCGCGCAGCGCCGCGGTTGCCCGCGCGCCGCCGGCCCGCAGCGCCTGCGTGAGGCCGATCGCGGTGGTCGTTTTGCCTTCGCCGGCGCTCGTCGGAGTCATCCCCGTGACCAGCACCAGCTTGCCATGGGGCGCCTCGGCCAGGGCCGCGAGGGCATCGCCGGTCAGCTTCGCTTTCGATTGTCCGTACAGCTCCAGATCGCTTTCGTCTAGGCCCAGCTCCGCTGCCACGTCCACGATCCGCCGCATTCCGCACCCCTCTGCCGGCAGCCTCAATGTGCGCCGCTTAATCTAGCCCACACTTATCTAGCCCACCCTCAGCGCTCCACCGACACCTTCACGTCTGTCACCTTGCGCGAGTTGACGATGAAGGCGATGTTCCAATCGCCCGGCTGCGAAATGCTGAGCGGGATCGCCGCCACATCCCAGGGCGGCGTGAGATCGTCGAAGCGGTAATCCTCGACCTCGAAATAAGAGCGCCCGCCGACATCCAGCTCGAAGCGCACGATCACGTGGTCCGCCTCGGTCGGCGCGCCGAGGTCGAGCCGCACCCAGAACGGTTCGGCGGCGCCGAGCTTGCGCTCGAGCGGCGCGAGCACGGCGCGGTCGGGGTCTTCCAGGTCGAGTTCGAGCGCCGCTTCCGCGCGGTGCCCGGCGCCCCAGGTCGCGCAGCCGATCAGGGCGGCGGCGAGCAGCGGCAGCGCCGCCAGCGCGAGCCTCAGCGCCACCAGAGCACCCAGCCCAGCCACAGCACCGAGAGCAGCCCGGCAGCGCCGAGCAGGCTCCACCAGGGCCGCAGCGCGGCGAACAGGCCGGGATCAACCAGCACCGCCGCAGCCGCCGCCAGCACGCCGGCCAGGCCCAGGCCGGCCGCCGCTGTGAGCCCCGCCAGCAGGCCGCTCCGCCACCGCTCGAACGCCGATGCACGCCGCATTGCAGCTAGTGTACGAACTGCTCTCCTCAAGCGGGGCCGCCCGGCCGCGGCGCGAGCTCCGCAGCCGCTGCATCCCGCAGGGCGCGCCGACCGACTGGCGCAAGCGCCGCCGCACGCAGGCCGCCATCTAGGGCAGTGCGGGCCAGGACAGCGCGGAGAGCACGGAAGAGGAGCAAAAACGTGCTCAATCAGGTAGTGGTCAAACTGCCCAAGCTGCTCGCGGCGCTGCTCGCCGCACTGCTGCTGGCCTGCGCGGCCGCGGCCTGCAGCAGCGAGCGCGAGCCGATCGTGTTCTCAGAGCTCAACTGGCCCTCGGCCGAAATCCAGACACGGATCGTGCGCTTCATCGTCGAACACGGCTACGGCTATCCCACCGAATCGATCGCCGGCAGCACCGAGCCGCTTTGGCAGCGGCTGCTCGACAACGAGACCGATGTCGCCCTGGAAGTCTGGCTGCCCAATCAGCAGGAGGTGTGGGAGTCGGCGCTGGCGGAGGGGGTAATCGTTGACGCCGGCACGAGCCTGCAGCCGATCTGGCAAGGCTTTGTGATTCCGCAGTACGTCAAAGACGAGCATCCCGGCCTCGTTGCGGTGACCGATCTGCCCGACTACGCGGCGCTCTTCGCTGCGCCGGATTCGAGCGGCCGCGCCCGTCTGGTCGACTGCGTCGAAGGCTGGTTCTGCGCCCAGGACAACGCGGCGAAGATCGCCGCCTATGGGCTGACAGAGCACGTCGAACTCGCCGCGCCGGACAGCGCGGCGGCGCTCTTCGAGGGCCTCGAGCGCGCCTATGAGCGCGGCGATGCCTGGCTCGGCTACATGTGGGGCCCCACGCCGACCGCTGCTGCGCTGGAGCTGTATCTGCTCGAGGAGCCCGCCTACAGCGACGCCTGCTGGGCGGCCGGCAAAGGCTGCGCCTACCCGGAGACCGAGGTCAGGATCGCGGTGCACCAGACCCTGGCCGAACGCGCCCCAGAGGTGCTGGAGTTCCTCGAGCGCTGGGAGTTCGACGAGGAGAGCCAGATTGCGGCCGAAGTGTGGATGGCGGAGCAGGGCGAAAGCGCCGCGAACGCCGCCCTCTGGTACCTGCGCAACCGCCGCGCCGTGTGGTCGGCCTACCTGTCCGAGGAAACGGCGGGCAAGGTCGACGCGGCGCTGGCGGATACCGAGTAAGGCTGCACGCGGCGGCCCGCTGCGGCTGTGCCGCCTTCGCTGCACCGCCGTAAACTCGACGCGTGGCCGCACGATCGCGTTCCAAACAGCGCCGCGCCGCCGAGACCGCGGCCCAGCCCGATCCCGATCGGCAGAACAACCGCGTCCTCGCCCGCAACCGGCGCGCGCACTGGCAGTATGAGATCCTGCAGCGCTTCGAGGCCGGGATCGAGCTGCGCGGCAGCGAGATCAAGTCGCTGCGGCTGGGCCGCGGCTCAATCGCGGAGGCCTACTGCCGCCCGCGCAACCGCCAGCTGTGGTTGATCGGCGCTCATATCGCGCGCTACGAGCCCGCCGGCGAGGCCAATCACGAGCCGACGCGCGACCGCCGCCTGCTGCTGCACCGGCGCGAGATCAACCAGCTCGAGGCCGCGTTCGAGCAGCGCCGCCTGACGCTCGTGCCGCTGCAGCTCTACCTCAAGGGCGGGCTGGCCAAGCTGGAGCTCGGGATCGGCCGCGGCAAGCGCGAGCACGAAAAGCGCGACCGCATCCGCGAGCGCGAGACGAACCGCGAAATCGCCCGCGCGCTGCGCCGCAGCAACGCCTGAGCGGCGCCCCGAACGCTAGCCTCAGCGCTGCAGCAGCGCCCTCAGCAGCTGAGGATTTCGACCATGCAGCGCGCCGATCTTGAAGCCGTCTCCGCAGCCGCCGGCGTACCGCCGGCAAGCATCCCGATCGAGTTCAGCGGGCCGGATGACCCGACCTACCCCTCGCCGCTGCGGCTTGGCCACGGCACCGCGACGGTGCTGGCCAACGTAGCCGGCGCGGTTAACGAAATCACCGCCGCCGCGGACGGGACGAACCAGACGGCGCAGATCGACGTCGGCCACGCGCTGGTCTCGATTAGCAGCATGTGGGTGCTGCGGGTCAACGGCGCGCTGGCGACCGACGTGCTGATGGACGATCTGGCGCCCGGCCAAGGCATCTTCCCCACGCGCGACGGCCGCTACCTGTACCTGCTGAGCGGCTTCGCGCATATCGCCGAACGGACGCTGCAGGCGCTCGGCTGCGAGGACCCCGAGCGGCTCGCGGAGCACATCGCCGCGCGCGGCTCGGCCGAGCTGGAGGCGGCGCTGGTCGATGCGCAGCTGACCGGCGTCGTGGTCCGCGGGGCGGATGAATGGCGGCGCCATCCGCAGGGCCGGCTGCTCGCCGACGCGCCGGCGGTCGCGATCGAACGGATCGGCGATGCGCCGCCGACCCCCTTGCCGCAGAGCGCCGGCGCGCAGCCGCTCGGCGGCCTGCGCGTGCTCGATGCCACGCGCGTGCTCGCCGGCCCAACGATCTCCCGCACGCTCGCGGCGCTGGGCGCCGATGTGCTCCATATCGGCTCGCCGCACCTGCCCGACATCCAGGCCGCGCAGGCCGACACGGGCCACGGCAAGCGGCGCGCCTTCGCCGATCTGGAGACAGCTGAGGGCGCGGCAGCGGTGTGGACGCTGATCGAGGAGGCGGACGTATTTTCGCAGTCGTACCGCGCAGAGAGTCTGGCGCGGCGCGGGTTGGGCCCGGCGGCCCTCGCGGCGCGGCGCCCGGGCATCATTTATGTCTCCGAGAACGCCTACGGCCAGCGCGGCCCGTGGCGCGAAAAGCGCGGCTTCGACGGCAACGTACAGGCCGCGAGCGGCATCCACGCGCTCCAGCAGCCGCCCGGCCAGCTGATCGGCGCCGGGCCGGCGATGGCGATGAACGACTATTGCACCGGCTATTGGGGCGCCTACGGAGTGCTCGAAGCGCTCAAGCGCCGCGCCCTGGAGGGCAGCTCCTGGCACGTGACGGTCTCGCTCGGCCAGACCGCCGCCTGGTTCCTGCGCATGGGCGCCGTGCACGATATGGCCGAGGCGGATCCCGAAGCGGGCTACCGGCTGGCCGAGCAGTTCTCCGAAGACGTCGAGTCGGACTACGGCACGCTCACGCGGCTCAAGTTCCCGATCAACTTCTCGCACACCAAGCCGGCCTGGAGCCGCACCGTCAAACCGGGCGCGCATCAACCAGAGTGGCTGCCGCGCTAGCCCCTGTGCGCGTCACGTAAGGCGCACTCGGCGCGGGAACGGCCGCCGCCCGCTCCGTCGCGCTCGCGAACAGCATCCCGCCAAACCGGCGCCGGGCATGGGCGCCGCACCTGCACACGTTCCCCTCTCCCTCGCTAATGGAGTGGAGGAGATGCCGCCTCACTCCCCTCTCCCCTCACAAGTTGGGAGGCGGGAGCGTTTGCACCGATTCGCACAGCGCCGGCACTGCAGTGATCCGCGCCGCTGAACCTGAGCAGGCCCTAGCTGCGGCTCGTCTGCAGGTGGCGGCCGACATGGCCCACCTGCAGCTTGCCCAGCTCGGCGCTCCAGGCGAAGTGGATTCGGCAGTTGGCGTCCCGCCCGCGTCCGCCGCCCAGCTTGATGTGCAGCTGCATCTCCACTAAGTGTCCGCCGGGGCTGCGGAATTGCCGCTCGTCGCCGTAGCGGTGCATCGTGTCCTGGCTCTCGCCGGAAACATCGGCGCCGCGCGTCCGCAGCCAGCCCACGATCTGCGTTTCGCTGACCGATCCGCCCGCGAGCTCCGCCGCCAGCTGATCCAGCAGCTGCAGCTGCTCGAAGACTGCACCCGGCTGTTGATAGTGCGAACCGCCCGCAGCCTGCGCAGCGTTGTCGAACAGCTCCAGGTGGCGGCAGCGCGCCTCGGCCAGCGCTACCGCCTCCGCGACCGTCTCTGGAGCGTCCACCTCCTGCGCGTCTCCTCCTTGCCCCGCCTGATACTCAGCAGCGCGGTCGAGCGCCTGTTCGAGCAGCGCGTTTCTGTCTTTGAGCCGTTCGTTCTCAGCCTCGATCCGGGCCAGCTGCGCCTGCTGGTCCTGGAGCTGCAGCTGCTGCGATGCGATCGCCGCCCGTGCTGCGTCCACGTCCAGCTGCTGCTGGGCGCCCGCGGCAGCGCGGAACTCCAACGCCTGCGTCAGCTCGCCGACCTGCGCAGCGAGGCGTGCATGCTCCGCGCCGCGAATCCGCTCGGCGATCGGATCGCAGCGGCTCGGCGGTGCAGATTCGGCCGCGATCCGCGCGGCGGCGGTGCGCAGCGGCTCGGCGAAGTTCCGATTGCGCGCCGCCGACCACAACGTGAAGCGGTGCCGCCCCGGCGAATCGCCCGCCGACAGCCCCGGCCGATAGACCCGCACCGCCCCGTCGTAGCAAGCGAACTGGCGGCCCAGCTCGCCGCTGATCCGCCTCGACGCCTCGCCGTCCCAGACCGCAACGACAGCCGCGCCGGCGAGGTCCCGCTGCAGCGCATCGGCATCGAGCGCGGTCTGGCCGCTGCGGTGCCGAGACGCCGCGGCGACCGGCAGGCGCCGCGCAGGATTGAGCAGCACTTGCTGAAGAAAGCGCTCGACTTGGCCGGCTTCAATCAGCGCCGCGCGGTTGGATAAGCGCAGTCCGCCGCTGGAGCAGGCATAAGCGTCGATTAGCCGGCGCACCAGTCTCAACTTCACGAAGCCCTTCGCCCGGCCGTTTGGCTGGACTGCAGCGGAGGCGGGCTCGTGCCGCACCGCGGCCTCGGCGAACAGCGGCCCGCCTTCGGCCGCGAGCTTGAGCTCAATCCACCAACGGCCGTCGCCGTTCGGGGCGGGCAGCGCCTGCTGCAGATTGAACACCGCCGCATCGGCGTCCGCGCTGCTCCAAATTTCGAGTGAGTGCTCCCCGTGCCTCCAGCTGCCGCTCGGCTCGTCCAGCCCCTTCGGCTCGGGGCCGTCGAACAGATCTGCGGCCCACGCGCGCACCGTCTCGCTGACCTGCGGGAGCGGTGCATCGATCTCGAAGGCGCTGCGGTACAGCTCGGGCACGGCCGGCAGGATCACGCCTCTGCAGCCTGCGCGTCAACTGCCGCAGCAGCTATCGGCGCTGCATAGTATTGTGAAGCCAGGCCGACGCACGTCGGTGCGCATAGGGGGACGAAAGGGATCGACAGCGGCCGACTGATCTGCGGCTGCGCGCCGAGGTGGCGCTCCTCGCTAATCTGCGCCCACCTTCCTTAACTGGCGAACCCAAGGAACTCGCCCTCGCCGCCTAACCGCGGCGACGCCGCCTCCCATCCGCCGCCGACCGGAGGGAATGCGGCGCCGACAGTTCGGCTGCTCGGCGCGGGATGACGGGACCGCGCCGAAAAGACCATCCCGAATTACCTGGCCGTAACGGTAGGCCGACGCGCCGGCGGACGGGGACACTGCAAGCGGCGGCTACGCGCGTAGAGGCTGCAGGGAGTGACCGTCTGGACGGGGAGTTCGATTCTCCCCCGTCTCCACCAGCGCACTCCGCCGCAGACGGCGGGAACTGCAGGGCGCCTCTGCGCGCCCGACGCCTGATCTACTCCGACCTGACCTCAGAGCTGCACCGCTTCGGCTTGCTCACCGCCGGCACCCGGCCGAGGCAGCCGCCAAAACACTGCTACGAACAGCTGAAATATTCGCCGACGCGCGAATGACTCTAGCGACACACTTGGGGTACGATCCCTCAATCGATCGTAGCCGCGTGATCCGTGGCGGCTGCGGCACGCACAAGCGGGCGAACGCCCGACAGGAGGACCAGACCCATGCAAGAGCGAAACTACTGGAGCCGAATGCGGCGGCGGCGCCTCTCGCGGCGCACCCTGCTCGGAGCCTCAGCGCGCGCCGGCGTCGGCGCGGCCGGCCTCGCCCTGGTCGGCTGCGGCGACGACGATGACGACGGCGGCCAGCAGGCCGCCGCCCAGGTTCAGCAGGCGCAGCAGCAGGCGATGCAGCAGCAGTCCATGCAGCAGCAGGCGATGCAGGCCGAGCAGCAGGCCATGCAGGACGAGCAGCAGGCGATGCAGGACGACCCGCAGGCCATGCAGGACGATCCGCAGGATGACGGGCAGACTGTTTCGGCCGCCCCCTCGGATCTGGTCATCGGGGGCGTGCGCACGGCGCCCTTCGTGGGCCCCTACTCGGGCGACCCGCCGACCCTCGACCCCTACGAGAACCTCACCTACCGCGCCCAGATCCCGGCCGGCTTCCACTACTCGAAGCTGCTCCAGGCGATCACCGGCGCTGACGGCGTCAACCCGATCAACACCGCCGAGTACGAGCCCGACGCCGCCGCCTCGCTGCCCGAGATCCCCGACGACACGACCTACGTCTTCACCATCCGCGACGACATCCACTGGCACGATGTCGACCCCCTCAACGGCCGCGCGATGACGATGGACGACATCCAGCTGACGCACGACCGCTTCAAGGAGATCTCCGCCAACTCGGCCGGCTGGGACGCCGTGGTGGACAGCTTCGCGATCGGCGAGGACCGCTCGATCACCTTCAAGCTGCACCGGCCGCACGCGCCTTTCCTGACCCTGGCCGGCTCCTCGCAGCACATGTGGCTGATCCCGCACGAGATCGTCGACGACGGCACCGTCGCCGAGCGGCCGGTCGGCTCCGGGCCCTGGATCTTCGAGAGCTTCGAGCCCGGCGTGGCGCTGCAGTGGCGCCACAACCGCGACCACTGGCACCGCAACAACGACTACGTCAACCTCTCCCAAAACCTGCCCTTGATGGACGGGATCGTCGCCACGATGAACGGCGACACCAACGTCCTGATCCCCTCGCTCGGCGACGGCGCGCTGGACTTCTCGCAGCTCTCGCCCGCGATCTACAAGCAGGCCCGCGAGGCGGCGCCGCAGATCGACGACGACGGCCTCGTCTACACGCTCAACACCGTGCCCGGCGGGTTCTACTTCAACTTCTCGATCCCGCCTTGGAACGACGTGCGGATGCGCCAGGCGCTCTCGCTCTCGATGGACCGCGACGGCATCCTGGTCGCGACCGACGACACCGGGCGCGGCAAGTGGCACAGCGGCATCTCGCAGCTGCCGCCCTACTGGATGGACCCCAAGGACCTCGATAAGTTCGGCGAGAACTTCGAGGGCGAGGACTCGGGGATCCTCTTCCACCGCGACATCGCCAAGGCCCGCCAGCTGATGGACGCGGCCGGCTACCCGGACGGGATCCAGGCGACGCTGCACGGCACCGCCGACTACGGCGCGACCGTCGTCAACTTCTATGAGGCCTGCGCCTCCTCCGCCGCCGAGGCCGGCTTCCAGTTCGAGTTCTTCTTCAAGGAGTACGCGGCCTACATCGCCTCGATCTTCCGCGGCAACTTCCCCGACGGCTGGGACGGCGAGTCGAGCCACCTGGCGATCGGCCCGCTCTACGGCGGCGCGACGGACCCCGAGGACCTCTTCGCCGCCTGCTACGCCCGCACTTCCGGCCGCCACAACTGGGGCTCCGCCGGACGCGTCGCCGCAGACTCGGTCGCCGGCCTCGACACCGGCGGCAACGCTGATAAGTGGCACCACCCGAGTGCCGTCAGCGGCGGCGGGCCCGAGACCGACGAGCGCCTGCACGATATGTTCGACATCCAGAAGGGCCTCCTCGACCTCGAGGAGCGGATCGAGTACATCAACGACATCCAGCGCTACATGGCGACCAAGATGTACCTGGTGCCCTACCCCGGCGCGCCCGGCGTCTACGCCTTCAACCCCTGGATGAAGCAGGTCGACGTCAACACCGGCGGCGTGATCGAGAACGCCAACCAGCGCATGTGGCCCAAGGCCACCTACGCCTGGGGCACGGCCGGCGAGCCGACCTTCATGCTCGACCAGAGCATCAAGGACCAGTACACCTAAGGTCCGCGGCCAACCGAGGAGAGAGGGGGGCGGCAAGCCCCCCTCTCTCCCGTACGGAACACCGTCCACCGCCGGAACATCAAGAAGTAGATCGCCGTGCGCCAGTACATCCTTCGCCGCATCCTATTGATCATCCCCACGATGATCGGCGTCACGATGCTGGTCTCGCTGCTGACCCAGCTGCTGCCCGGCGACTTCATCGACGTGATGCTGGCCGACCATGTCGGCCAGGGCGAGGATGTGGAGCAGATCCGCGCCAAATGGGAAGAGGAGCTGGGCTGGAACGATCCTTGGATTGTCCAGTACGGCAACTGGCTCTGGGACGCCCTGCGCGGCGACCTCGGCACCTCGCTGATCGGCAGCTTCGACACCGTCGTCGGAGAGCTCAGCACCCGGATTCCCGTGACCCTCGAGCTGGGCGTGCTCGCTCTGATTGTCGGCGTCGTGATCGCCCTGCCGGTCGGGATCATCTCCGCCGTGCGGCAGGACTCTTGGGCTGATTACGTTTTCCGCGGAGTCGCGATTCTGGCTCTCTCGGTGCCCGGTTTCTGGCTCGCAGTACTGGTGATCCGCGTGATCTTCCCTCAGCTTGGATTGCCTTCGCTGCCTCTGATCTATCAAGACCCCACCGAGAACTTGGCTGAGAATCTGCGCCAGATGTACGTACCGGCGATCGTGTTGGGGATCGGACTGGCCGGGCCGGTGATGCGTCTGACCCGCGGCGAGATGCTCGAGGTGCTGCGCCAGGACTATGTCCGCACCGCCCGCGCCAAGGGCCTGCGCGAGCAGGCCGTGATCGTCCGCCACGCCATGCGCAACGCCCTGATCCCCGTGCTCACCCTGATCGGGCTGTCCGCTTCCATCCTGGTCGGCGGTTCGGTGATCATGGAGTTCATCTTCACCCTGCCGGGGATGGGGCTGCGGATGATCGACGCGCTCGGCACCCGCGACATTCCGGTTGTCATGGGCATCATGGTGATCATCGCGCTGGTCGTGATCGTCGCCAATCTGATCATCGATATCGCCTACTCGCTGGTCGACCCGCGGATCCGTTACAACTAAGCGCCGACGAGGGGGAAGCAGCAGCTGATGACAGAGCGCAGCGCCGCCGCCGACGCATTGCAGGTTGAAGAGCGCGCCGATATCGGCAGCTGGCTGCGCGAGCAGCTGCAGCAGCTGATCGACCGCTCGATCTCCAGCCCGATCGGTTTCCTTATCGCGCTGGCCACGCTGCTCTTCGCCGGCTCGATCGGCTTCCTCGTGGCGGTGCTGGCGATGCCTTGGTGGATGTTCCGGCGCAAGAAGTACCTCGGCGCCTTCGGCGCGCTCATCCTGCTGGCCAGCGTGCTGGTGGCCGCGGTCGCCCCGCTGATCCAGACCGTTGAGCAGGACCCCGCAGCAGTCCAAGTCGCTCCGTACACCAAGGCGAATTTCACGGAGCGTTTCACTCCGCCCAACGCCGACCACGTGATGGGCACCGACAACCAGGGCCGCGACATCGTCACCCGCATGATTTACGGCACTGAGATCACCGTCCTTGTCGGCTTCGGATCCGTGATCGCCACCGCGATCCTTGCCACCCTGATTGGGCTGGTCTCCGGCTATTTCGCCGGCACCGGCATGTCCTGGTCGATGCGCGCGCCGCCGCCGATCATCAATCTGCGCAGCGGGCCGCTGCCGCTCTGGTGGCTGCTCTCGCTCCCCTTCGCGCTGCTCGTGCTCGCCGGCCAGCTCCTGCTGGCGCTGCTCGACATCCTCACGCTGAACCTCTTTTCCGAGCGGATCAGCGACTTCGGCGACGCGCTCTTTGGCCGCTGGCCGTCGCGCAGCGGCGCACTGCCCGATATTGACCTCGTCATTCAGCGCATCGTCGACGTTTGGAACGCTTTTCCCGCGATCTTCCTCATCCTCGCTGTGCTGGCCGTGCTGGGCACCGGCGGCGACGGCTTCTTCGGGCTCGGCTTCGGCCCCGACATCGGCCCGCAGGCGCAGATCGGCGATGAGTGGTTCTGGCAGGTTTTCCCCCGCACCACAACCGTGATCCTGACCGTGGCGCTGGTCCTGGCGGCCGGCAACTCGCGGATCGTGCGCGGCGCCGTGCTGGCCACCCGCGCTGCGGCCTACGTCGAAGCCGCGCGTTCGCTGGGCGCCACCAACGTGCGGATCATGGTCGCCCACATCATGCCCAACATCATGGCCACGATCATCGTGCTGGCCTCGCTCAACCTCGGCGCCGCAGTGCTGATCGAAGCCGCCATCTCCTTCCTCGGCTTCGGTATCCCGCCGCCGTTCCCCACCTGGGGCCGCGACACCGGCCAGATTGCCCTGGTCTACGCGACCGAGGCCTGGTGGCTGGCCTTCTTCCCCGGCCTGATGATCATGATCGCCGTCTTCGGCTTCAACATGATGGGCGACGCGCTGCGCGACATTCTCGACCCGCGCCTGCGCGGCACGCAGTAGCACCGGGTCTGTTCTGTACTGACTGCGGCCAGCTAGCTGCGGCCGAACTCGCGGAGCAGGTCGGTGGCGGCGATCTCGACCAGCGTGGGGCGCCCGTGCGGGCAGGAGTGGGGGTCGGCGCAGCGCTCCAGATCGCGCAGCAGCGCCGTCATCGCCGGCGCGTCGAGCACCAGCCCGCGCCGCACGCTGCCGTGGCAGGCAACGGAAGCGGCGACGCGGTCGAAGGGTTGTTCACTGCGCTCGGGGCCGCCCAGCTCGCTCAGCACGTCGCGCAGCCAGCGCTCGGCGTCGGCGGTGGTGAGCCCGTCCGGCCCGCTGCAGGCCGGCACAGCGCGCAGCCGCAGCGCGCCTTCGCCCCACTCATCGAGCTCGAAGCCCAGCGCGGCGAGCTCCTGTCCTGATTCGTGCCAGACCGCCCACTCAGCCGCGGCCAGCTCGAGCACGGGCGGGTCGAGCAGCGGCTGGCGCGCTTGCTGTCCTGCGCCCTTGGCCGCCAGCAGCCGCTCATAGACGACCCGCTCGTGCGCCGCGTGCTGATCGACCAGCACTAGCCCCTGCTCGCCCTCGGCAATGATGAAAGTGCGGTGCAGCTGGCCGACCATCCGCAGCGGCGGCAGCCCGCGCCGCGCCGGCGCCGCTTGCCCGCCGGCCGCGCTGTCCGTCGCAGCCTGCCCGCCTGCCGCCGCGCCGTCCGCCGCCGGGACGGCGCGCCGCGGCGTGCTTCCTGATTCGTCGATTCGCCCCTGCACCGCGCCGGCGTCGTCCGACACCGCGCCCGCGGCGCCCGAGCGCGGCGCCCACTCGAGATCGGCGTCGGGGCGGCGCAGGCGCAGCGTCGAGCTTGCCGGCTGCACCGTCAGCGCCGCGCGCAGCGAGCGCTGCACGAGGCTGAAGGCGCGCGCCGGCTCGCGCAGCTGCACTTCGGCCTTTGTGGGGTGCACGTTGACGTCGACCGCTGCGGTTGGAATCGAGAGCCGCACGGCGGCGAGCGGAAAGCGTCCGGCGGGCAGCCAGCCGCGGTAGGCCTCCTGCAGCGCCCAGGCGAGGCTGCGGTCGCGCACCGGGCGGGCGTTGATGAACAGCCGCATCCCGCTGCGGCCGCGCCGCGCATCGCGCGGTGCACCGGCCAGCCCCTCCACGGCCAGCCCCGATTCATCGGCCTCGGTCCACCAGATCGCGCGCTCGGCCGATTCCGCGCCGAAGACGGCCGCCCATGCCTCGCGCAGCGCCGCCTCGGGGCCGCCGCCGGCCGGCTCGTGGCGCAGCGCGGCGCGGCCGTCGAGTTCGAGCCGCAGGCCGACGTCGGGGCGCGCTAGCGCCGCATCGCCGGCGGTGCGCGCCAGCGCGGCCCGCTCCGAGCGCGGGCCGGGCAGAAACGCGCGGCGGGCCGGCTGCGCGGCGAACAGCTGCTCGAGTTCGACGCTCGTACCGGCCGCGCGCGCGCAGCGTTCCAGCTCCGTGAGCCGCCCCCGCTCGAAGACGATTCGAGCGCCGACAGCCTCGCCGTCCGTCTGCGTGCTGGCCTCCAGGCGCCCCGCCGCGGCCGCGATCGCGGGCAGCGCTTCGCCGCGAAAGCCGTAGCTGTCCAGCGTCCAGAGCTGCTCGGCGCGCGCCAGCTTGGAGGTCGCGTGGCGGCGAAAAGCGAGCTCCAGCTGCCCGGCGGGAATGCCCGCGCCGTCGTCGTGCACGGCCAGCCGCTCCAGGCCGGCGCCCTCGGCCTCTGCGATGATCCGCGTGGCCCCGGCGTCGAGCGCATTTTCGAGCAGCTCTTTGAACGCTGCGGCGGGGCGCTCGACCACCTCGCCGGCGGCGATCTGCGCCGCCACCGCCGCAGGCAGCTCGCGGATCGGAGCCGGCGCCGCCATCCGCTAGCCGCCCGCTGCGAGCCAGCTGAGCTGCGCCTGCAGCGGGGCCGGACCGAGCTCCAGACGCGCCCGCTCGCGCAGCGAGTAGAGCGCCGAGATCGCTTCCAGCGGGGTGAGGCCGTCAATGTCGAGCGCGGCCAGCTCCTCGAGCAGCGCTGAGCCGTCTGTGGCGGACGCCGCCAGCGGCGGGGCCAGCTCGATCAGCGCCTCGGCGCCGCTGTCCGACGACTCCAGCGCGGTCAGCAGCTGCGCAGCGCGCTCCAGCACGGGGCGCGGCAAGCCGGCCATCGCCGCCACCTGCACGCCCCAGGAGCGATCGGCGGCGCCGGGCAGGACGCGGTGCAGGAAGCGCAGCCCGCCGCGGCCGTCCTCTTCGGCGCTGACGGCCGCGTTGGCGACCCGCTCCACCGAGCCGGCCAGCGCCGTGAGCTCCTGAAAGTGAGTGGCGAAGAGGGTGCGCGGCCCGCGACGGCCGGAGGCCAGCTGCTCGGCCACGGCCTGAGCGATGGCGAGGCCGTCCCAGGTGCTGGTGCCGCGCCCGATCTCGTCGAGCAGGACCAGCGAGCGCTCGCCCGCGCCGTGCAGCAGCCGCGCCGTCTCCAGCATCTCGACCAGGAACGTGGAGCGCCCCGCGGCCAGATCGTCGTGCGCGCCGACGCGCGCGAAGATCCGGTCGACGAGGCCGATCTGAGCCGAAGCGGCGGGCACGAAGGAGCCGGCCTGGGCGAGGATCACGATCAGCGCCGCCTGGCGCAGGTAGGTGCTCTTGCCGGACATGTTGGGGCCGGTCAGCAGCAGCAGCTGCGGCGCGCCCGCGCCGCAGCTGTCGAGCTCGAGGCCGTTGGGTACGAATTGCTGCGGGCCGCAGGCTGCTTCGACGATCGGATGCCGCCCCGCCTCGATCCGCAGTCCCGTGCCGCTGTTCAGCTGCGGGCGCGTCCAGCCTTGCTCGGCGGCCAGCTCGGCGAGGCCGGCGGCGGCGTCGAGCCGCGCCAGCGCGCCGGCGCAGGCGCGGATCCAGCCTGCCTCGGCGGCCAGCGCAGCAGCCAGACGCTCCACACAGGAGCGCTCCGCCTCTGCGAGGTCGCGCTCGGCGGCCTCGATCTCGTCGGCCAAGGCGCGCAGGCGCGGCTCGGAGAAGCGTTCTGAGCCGCGCAAACTCTGCCGCCGCTCCCAATCTGCCGGCGCCAGGCCGGCTTGGCTGCGCGAGACCTCGATGAAGTAACCCCAGGTGCGGTGGTAGCCGAGCTTCAGCGCGGCGATGCGGGTTTCGGCGCGCAGGGCGGCCTCAAGCTCGGCCAGCCGCTCGCGGCCGGCCGCCCGGCGGGCAGACGCGGCGTCGACCGCTGCGTCCGCGCCGGGCCGCAGCACGCCGCCGCCGTAATCGGCTTCCGGCTGCTCGGCCAGCGCCTCGGCGAGTTCGCGCACCGCCGGCGGGGCCGGGCTCATACGCTCGGCGAGGCTGCGGAGCGGCTGCTCCTCGGGCGCTTCCGCGCGCAGCCGTTCGGCCAGCGCCTCCGCGGCCAGCAGCCCGCGGGCGAGCGCGGCCAGCTCGGCGGGGCGCGCCAGGCCGGCGGCCAGCCGCGCCAGCAGCCGCTCGCCATCGGGCGCGGCGCGGGCCGCCTCGTGGACGGCGCGCCGCAGCGATCCGCGCCCGCGCAGCGCGCTGATCCGGTCCAACCGCTGCATAATTCGTCCTTGATCGAGCAACGGCGCCAACAGGGCGGCGCGTAGCCAGCGCCGCCCCGCGGCGCTGCGGCAGCGATCGACGACCTCTAGTAATGTGCGCGGGCCCGAGCCGGCCCGTGCGCCGCCGTTCTGCTCGGCGGCGATCGCCAGCGCCTGCTGCGTCGCTGCATCCCACTGCAGCCGCGCGCCCGGCTCGAGCAGGCGCGGCAGAGCCAGGTGGCGCAGCCGATCGTCCTCGCCGGGCAGCGCCGCGCTGGCCAACTCAAGCGCGCCGCCCAGCGCGGCCAGCGCGGCCGAGCGTTCGTCCAGCCCCAACGCCGCCGCGGCGCGCGCGCCCGCGTCTGCAGAGCCGCCCACACCCAGTTCGCCGCCCCAACGCGCCGCCAGGGCGCGCTGTGCCTCGGCCGGGGCGAAGCCCCGCCGTCCGCGCCGCTGCGGCAGTTCGGAGAGCTCGGCGCCGATGACGCTCCAGCGCGATTCGTCGAGCTCTGGCCCGAGCAGCAGCTCGCGGACGCCCAGGCGCAGCAGCTCAGCCGCGAGCGGTGCGGCCAGCGCGGCCGGCTCGGCGGCGCGCAGCTCGAGCGCGTGGCAGGCGCCGGTGCTGAGGTCCAACGCGGCCAGCCCGAGCCGCCACTCGGCCCCGCTGCGCTGCAGTGCCAGCGCGGCGCAGGCCGAGGGTTCGCCGGCTTCGAGCAGCGCCGGCTCGAGCGCCGTGCCGGGCGAGACGACGCGCACGACGCCGCGCTGGACGAGACCGCGCGCGGCGCGCGGGTCCTCGAGCTGCTCGCAGATCGCGACGCGGTGCCCGCGCGCGACCAGGCGCGCCAGATGCGACTCGACGTGCGCCACCGGGACGCCGGCCAGCGGCGCCCGCAGGCCGCCGCCCATCGGCTTCGAGGTCAGCGTGATGCCCAGCTCCGCGGCGATCAGCTTTGCATCGTCGTCGAAGGTTTCGTAGAAATCGCCCAAGCGGAAGAACAGGATCGCGTCGGGGTAGCGAGCCTTCTGCTCGAGATATTGCCGCCGCATCGGCGTTGCCACGCCGTATCCTTCCCGCGCTGCCCACCCCATCGTACACGCTAGCGTGTACGATGGGGCATCCGCAGTACTAAGTGCACAGACAGATTATCAATTCAAACGCGTAATATCCGGCGCCGTGCGGGCTGCGCTTCCGTCGAGCCGTTCCGTCCGGTCTCAGTCTCAGCCCGCCGCGGCGGGCTCGATCAGGGCCAGGAAGCGATCTTCGATGCGCACCGCGGCGGGCGCGGCTTCGCGGCAGACATCGCAGCGGATGCAGGCGGAATCTTCAATCCGCCAGCCCTGTGATTCGGGGGTGGCGGCCGCGGCTGCACCATCGTCTGTACCGTCTGCATCCGCTGCGCGTTCGCGGGGCACGATCGCCGCGGTCGGGCAGAGCTCGGCCGCTTCGCTCAGCTCGGGTGCGGTTGGGTCGGTGATCAGGTAGCGAATCAGGCCCGGCGCGACTTGGGCCGGGTCGCGGCGCTGGTCGATGTGGAGATCGAGCTCATCGCGGAAGTAGTTCACCAGCCCGCGCACGGCGTAGGGGGTGAACTGGCCGTGCAGGCAGTTGGAGTTCTGCAGCGTGCGGTCGAGCGCACCGATCCGCTCGAGGTCCTCGCGCCGTCCCCCGCCCTGCATGATCCGCTGCAGCAGTTCGACCAGGCGCTGGGAGCCGCCGTGGCAGGTGGTGCAGCGCCCGCACGATTCATCCTCGCAGAACTCCGAGAAGTAGAGCGTCAGGTCGACCGCCGAAGCGCGCTCGTCGAACAGGATCAGCCCGCCCGAGCCGAGCAGCACGCCGCGCTCGGTGAAGGGCGGACGCTCCAGCGCGAGCCCTAGGTCGGAGGCAGGCAGCAGGCCGCCCAGCGGTCCGCCCGGCTGAATGCCCTTCGGCTGGCGGCCCGGCTCGGGGCCGCCGCCGGCCTCGAGCAGCAGCCGATCCATAGGCAGCCCGAAGGGGACTTCGAGGATGCCGGGCCGCTGCAGCGAGCCGGAGATGCTGAACATCTTGGTGCCGGGGTCCGATTCGGTGCCGAACTCGCGGTACCAGGCCGCGCCGTGCTCGATGATCAGCGGCACGTTGGCGTAGGTTTCGGTGTTGTTGACGTTGGAGGGCATATCGAAGACGCCGCGCTGAGCGGGGAAGGGCGGGCGGATCTTGGGCATCCCGCGCAGCCCTTCGACCGAGGCGATCAGGCCGGTCTCCTCGCCGCAGACGTAGGAGCCGGCCCCGCGCGTGACCTCCAGGTCGAAGGCGAACCCGCTGTCCAGCAGCGACGCGCCGAGCAGGCCGCGCGCGCGCGCCTCGCTCAGCGCCAGCTCCATCCGCTCGATCGCGAGCGGATACTCATCGCGGATGTAGATGAAACCGTGCGACGCGCCGGTCGCGCGGGCGGCGATCGCCATGCCCTCGATGACCAGATGCGGGTCGGACTCCATCAGCACGCGGTTGACGAATGCGCCCGGATCGCCCTCGTCGGCGTTGCAGACGAGGTACTTGGTCGGCCCCGGCGCGCCGAGCAGGAACTTCCACTTGCGCCCGGCCGGAAAACCGCCGCCGCCGCGCCCGCCCACGCCCGCCGCCTCGACCAAGTTGCAGATCGCGATCGGCTCCATCGTCAGCGCGCGGTCCAGCGCGGCGTAGGCGCCGGCGGCGATCGCTTCGTCGATCCGCTCTGGATCGATCACGCCCATGCGCTGCATGAGCCGCCGCTCCTGGAGCGCCCAGAACGGCCCGTCGCGCAGCGCCGGGGCGCCGCCGGCCGAGCCTGTGCGCGCCCCGATCAGCCAGCCGCCGGCCGCTTCGACCGGGTCATCGCTGAGCGCCGCCGCCAACCACTGCGCGGCATCGGCCGCCGGCACCGGTCCGTAGACCAGCGCCGCGCCGCCGCACTCGACCTCCACGACGGGTTCGAGCCAGGACATGCCGAGCGTGCCCACGCGCATCAGTTCAACGTCGTGTCGGCCGTCGGCGATCGCCGCCTCCAGCGCCTCCCAGAGCAGGTCTGCGCCGGCGGCGATCGAGGATGTGCTGAGGTCAACCCGCAGCAGCGGCCGCTGCGCAGCGCTGCGCGGCGCCGCTTGCAGCTCCGCCGCTTCGCGCAGCGCGTCGTAGGCCGCGCTCATGAGCCTGCCTCGCCCTCGCCGTAGACCGACTCAGCGTCGACAAACACCGCCGGCGCGATTTTGATCGGGCGCTGAGGCCACTCGATGACATCCTCGCCGGCGCGAATGCGGCGCGCCAGCTTGACCGTGTCCACCATCGTCAGCGGGCCCACGACGCGTCCGTTGACCCAGACCATCGGCGCGCGCTCGCAGGTGCCGTTGCATTGCCCCAGCCAGAGGCCGTACTCGTCCTCCGCGTCGTTCTGGCCCATCTTGCAGCCCAGCTCGGCCTCCAGAATGCGCCGTACGCGGTCGCCGCCGACGACTCGGCAGGCAGGCCCGGAGCACCAGGTAACGAGCGTCCGAGGGGGCGGCGAATGGCGGAACTCGGCGTAGAAGCTGGCCGCGCCGTAGACCTCGGCGTCGGTCATGCGCAGGTGGCGGCCGATCAGCCGGATCGCGCTGCGGGGCACCCAGCCGAGCTGTTCCTGGGCCAGATGCAGCGCGCGCAGCAGCTCGCCCTTCGAGCGCGGCAGCTGCTGCAGCAGGCCGGCGAAGCGCTCCATCAGTCCACCTTCCAGGCGCACACTAGATACGCGCAGACCGCGCGCCGCACAGCGCTGCGGCCGTTGCGCAGGCTATCCCCGCGGCCCCAGCCGGACAAGCGGCGCGCGGCGCTCAGGCGGAGTGATGCAGGCGCAGGCCGGGGCGCGGCCAGGCGCAGCTGATCAGCCGCCCGCTGGTCGACAGGGTCAGATACGCAGTGCGCATGTCCGCGCCGCCGAAGCAGATGTTGGTCGTGAGCGGATCGTCGCCGACCGCGGTGTGCTCCACCGCACCGCTTTCGGGGTCGATCACCGTCACCCCGCCGGGGCCGATCGCGGCCACGCAGACATTGCCGCCGGCCTCGACGGCCAGCGAGTCGAACAGCGTGTAGCCGCCGGCGTTGGCGATGAACGAACCGAAGCCGGCCGCCGGCGCGGCATCGGCCAGCCGGCCGGGCGCAGAGATGTCCCAGCCGAACAGGCGGCCGGTCGGCGTTTCGGCGGCGTAGACGCGGTCGCCGGCCGGTGAGAGGCCGACGCCGTTGGCGCCGCCGGGGATCGGGAAGACCGCCTCGCGAATCGAGCTGCCGTCCAGCGTCGCGTAGTAGAGCCCGCCCAGATCGCGGTCGCGCTCGCGGTTCTTGCCCAAATCCGAGAACCAGAAGCCGCCCTGGCCGTCCATCACGAGGTCGTTGGGCCCGCGCAGCATCCGCCCGTCGACCTCGCGGTAGACATCCTCGACGGCGCCCGTAGCCAGGTCGACGCGCTGGATCGAGCCACCGGCGTAGTCGTCGGCTTGCGGGCCGGGCAGCAGCCGTCCTCCCACATTGCGCCATTGGAAGCCGCCGTTGTTGGTAATCCAGACGCTGTTATCGGGCCCCAGCGCTGCGCCGTTGGGCCCGCCGCCGGTCTCGGCCGCGACTTCGACGCGGCCGTCGGGCAGCACGCGCGAGAGCGTGCCGCGCGCGATTTCGACCAACAGGACCGTGCCGTCGGGCATCCAGATCGGGCCCTCGGGGAACTGCAGCCCGCCGGCCAGCTCGCGAAACTCGACCATCTCCGCCTCCGCTCACTGCAGCGCCGACGCCGGCGCCGCGCACTGCAGGCTAGCGCCCCAACGTCTGCAGCCAGTAGGTGCGGCCGGCCGGCGGGCCGGTGATGTGATCGATCCGCAGCGCCAGTTCGGCGTCCTTGCCGGCGCGCAGCACGACTTCGGGCTGGTTGGCGTGGAACAGCGCCTCTAGGGCACCCGGCGGCGCGACGTCGGTCAGCTGCAGGGAATAGGCCTCGCCGACGTGCTGCGGCGAGCGGTCGGCGACCCGCCCGCGCGCCAGCAGCGCACCGCTGGGCGTGAGAATCGCGCAGCGCGCTGCGTGATCGGGACTCGATCCGCTGACCCGCCCCTCGGCCCGGCCCGCGCCCGTCCGCGGCGGAGCCTCCAAATGTCCGACTGCTTGCACCATGTCTGTCGCCCCCGCGGCCCGCCGCCGCCTCGACTGTGGGGCAGAGACAGCGGTTTCGTCAAGTGCGGCTGCGCGTCTGCAGAAGCTGCAGCAGCACTCCAAGAGCGTCCTCAGCAGCGTGGAACGTTGCCGGGCGGCTGCCGCGCACGTAGCGCAGCACATACCTGAGCGCTTGCGCCGACGCTTCAGCGTCGGCATCTGACAGGCGGTGCGCCCAGCGCTCGATTGCTCGGTTGCTCCATTGGAGCCGTATGGTGCGCCGCTCAATGAACTCAAACGATGCATCGCGGCTGATGGCGCCGCTCACAACGTTCAGGCTGTATTCGAGCAGCTCGTCATTGCCCGCGAGGAGCAGAGCGTGATTGCGCCTGAGGAACACTGCCATCGCCATCAGGGCGAAGCGTTTGTTGCCGTCGATGAATGGATGATTCTGAGACAGGTGGTAGTGAAGCGCCGCCGCCTTGCGCTGAAGCGTGCGGTGATAAGGCCAACGCGGCTGCGCGAACGCCGACAGCAGCAGGTGTTCGCCTTCCTCGCCCCGGAGATGAAACGCTGGTGTTCCTGGAAACCCGGCCGCGGTCAGATGAATCAGTTCATCGGTGTCGCCGCTTGACAGGTAGGCGAGGCGCGCCACCGCTTAGTGCTTTTCGAGCTCCCTCAGCACGCCGCCGTGCACTGCGAACACGTACTCGACAGCTTCTTGCAGCGACGGCCGTTGGCTCGAGCGCGCCGCTTTCTTGAGCGGCTTTTCGATCGACTTGCCGCCCTTGGTCGATTTCCCTGCTCGGGGCTCAACGGCCATGCCCCACCTCTTTCCCGCAGCGCGGAGAACCTGGTCCTGGTGCATGCTGCTCCACATTGTAGTACCTGCAGCGCCGCCGGCCGCCCTCTCGACATCCCGCCCGCGCCTCCTGCCTGTATCCTGCCGCACAGCAACGTGGACAGATCATGGCTGGCCTGAGGAGGGCAACGATGGGCGACCGACTGGCTGGGCGAGTGGCGATCGTGACCGGGGCGGGGCGCGGGATTGGGCGCGGGCACGCGCTGCTGCTCGCCGAGGAGGGCGCGTCGGTGGTGGTCAACGACTACGGCGGCGGGGCCGGCGGCGAGCTCGACGGCGAGGCCGGGCCGGCCGACGAGGTCGCCGCGGCGATCCGCGAGGCCGGCGGATCGGCCGCCGCCAACTACGACTCGGTCGCCGATATGGACGCCGGCGAGCGGATGGTGCAGCAAGCGCTGGACGAGTTCGGGCGGCTCGACATCCTGGTCAACAACGCCGGCATCCTGCGCGACCGCATGGTCTTCAATATGACCGAAGAGGAATGGGATGTGGTCGTCGCCGTGCACCTCAAGGGGCATTTCACGGTCACCAAGTTTGCGGCCCAGGTCTTCCGCCAGCAGCGCTCGGGGCGGATCGTGACCACCTCCTCGGAGTCGGGGCTGGGCAACATGGGCCAGGCCAACTACTCGGCGGCTAAGGAGGGGATCGTGGGGCTCACGCGCACGCTGGCGCGCGATCTGGGGCGCTACGGGGTGACGGCGAACTCGATCCGTCCGCGCGCGGGCACGCGTCTGACGCTGACCGAAGAGCTGGCCGAGGCGCAGCGCCGCGCCCGCGAGGCCGGGCTCGCGGCCGGCGACGCGGGCGACATCGAATTCGGCGCCAACCGCGAGGCGATGATGGCGCCCGAAAACGTCTCGCCCTTCGTTGTCTGGCTCTGCACCGACGCCGCGGCTAACATCAACGGGCGCGACTTTTTAGTCTGGGGCAACGAGGTTGGCATGTACTCGCTGCCCAAAGTCGAGGCGGCGATCTATGCGGCGGGGGCGTCGTGGACGCTGGACGAGCTCGATGCGGCCGCCCCGCAGTCGTTCCTCGGCAGCCAGAAGAACCTCTGGCCCGCCCAAGCGCCCAGGAGCTAGGCCGCCGGGAGAGAGCCAGCAAGAGCTGACAAGCGTCAGAGAGAGGGCCGAATGGCGATCCTGTCCTACGAGTACATCGATTTCCCGGCCAACGGCGGCAGCGCCGGGGGCTATCTGGCGAAGCCGGCGGAAGGCGGGCCCTTCCCCGGCGTGGTGGTGATCCAGGAGTGGTGGGGGCTCAACCCGAACATCTGCGACATCGCCAATCGGATCGCGGCTGAGGGTTATGTCGCGCTCGCGCCTGACCTCTATCACGGCCGGCTGACCGCCGAGCCGGATGAGGCGGAGAAGATCATGATGTCGCTGCAGGAGCCGCAGGCGCTGCTCGACATGAGCGGCGCGGTCGCCGCGCTGCAGGCGCGCAGCGACGTGCGCGCCGATCGGATCGGCGTGACCGGCTTCTGCCTCGGCGGCGGGATGTCGCTGCTGTTGGCGATGCACAACCCCGCGGTGACGGCCGCCGCGCCGTTTTACGGCATTCCCGGCGAGGGCATGGGTGCGGCCGCGGGCATTTCCGCTGCGGTCTTGGGCTTCTTCGCGGGTAAGGACGAGTGGGTCAACGCCGACGCGGTCGGCTCGATCCGCTCAGCGCTCGAAGCGCACGATGTCCGCCACGAGCTGCATGTCTACGAGGACGCCGAGCACGGCTTCTTCAACGACACCAACCCGGGCGTCTACCACGCGGAGGCGGCGGCGGACGCCTGGAGCCGCTTGACCGAGTTCTTCGCCGCCGAACTGCAGAGCTGAGCGCTGCTCGCCGGTGCCGTTTCCGGCCGCCTTTGGCTGTGGGCCGGCTGTGCAATCGGCTGCGGAGCCGCGTCGGGCCGCGCCTGCGGCTCTACAGCTCCAGCATCCCGGTCTCGCCGTGCTCATCCTCGCCTTCGAGCTCTTCGTCCGCTCCCAGGCCGACCCCGATGTAGACGAATCCGCCCGCGGCGAGGCCGAGGAAGAGCCCGGCGGCGATGATGATCCAGAGCAGCCAGGCGTCGAACCCCCCGTTGGCGCTGCTGAGATGCTGATTGCCGGCGCCGAGGTTGATCAGGATCGCGTGCACGACCACGCCGACCACGCCGCCGATGACCATGCCCGGCGCGAGCAGCGCCATCTGAATCAGCGGCGGGGCGTCCTTCAACCACTGCGGGATCATGAACGAAGGAACCAGCGGCGGCATCGCGTCCTCCCCTGTGTGAGCGGGCCTGACGGCTGCCAGTATCGCAACCGCGCTGCCCATGCGCTACCCCATCGGCGGGGCGGCGATTAGGCTCGCTGTCATGCGACGCACGCTGAGCCGACGCCGTCTGCTGCACGCCGCGGCCGCTGCGGGCGTCGGCGCGAGCGCCCTCGCGTTGGTCGGCTGCAGCTCGGAGGAGCAGCCCGAGCCGGCTGAGGATCAGCAGCAGCCCCAGCAGCAGCAAGAAGCGCCGCCGGAGCAGCAGCAGCAGCAGGAAGAACCCGCTGCCGCAGAGGCGGAAGCGCCGGCGCCCGAGCAGGAAGCGCCCGCCGAGCCGCCCGCGCCGCTCAGCCCGGCGCCCGGCGGGGTGCTGCGCAGCTATCTGCCGATCGAGCGCTTCGACAGCTGGGATCCGCACCGCTCGCGCTACCGGTACGCGCAGAGCGCCCACAGCCTCGTCTACAGCCGCCTGCTGCAGCCGGCTGACCCCTACTCCGGCGAGCTGCGGGCCGACCTCTGCGGCCTGCCCGAAACGCCCGACCCAGCCACCTACGTCTTCTCGCTCGATCCGCGCGCCGCGTTCTGGGATCAAGCGCCCACCGACGGGCGGGCCGTGAGCAGCGACGACATCCGGCTCAACATCGAGCGTCAGCAGCAGGGGCTGGACGCCGAGGGCAATCCCGATCCGTACCTGTTCCGCAGCCGCGCCTGGAACCGCGCCGTGTTCTCGGCCGGCGAGGGCGGTGCGTTCACGCTTCGTACCAGCGCGCCCGACGCGCCGTTCCTCGGCAGCGTCGCCGCCTCGCCTTTCGCCTGGATCATCAGCAGCGAAGCGCTGGAGGACTCCGCGCCTGCCTGGCTCGATGATCCGTTCGACCACACGCTGGTCTCCGGCAGCGGCCCGTACATTCCGACGGCGTACGACCCATCCTTCGAGCTGACGCTCGCCCGCTCCCAGAACTGGTGGGGCGAAGCGGAGATCTTGCCGGATGAGATCCGCTTTATCGGCGGGCCGACCGACGACCTGATTTTCGCCTACATCGATGAGCGGCTCGACCGCGCCGATTTCCCCCTGACCAACGAGTCCGTCGAGGCGCTGCGCGAGGAGCGCCCTGAGCACACACCTTTCGAGCTGCCGCTCGATGCGCCGGTGCAGCTGCTGGCGCCGCTCGACAGCGAGCCCGGCGCGGCGCTGGGCGACCCGCGCGTGATCAGCGCGCTTTCGATCGCCGTCGACCGCCGCCGCCTGATCGAGCGGCTCTACGCCGGCCAGGGCCGCCCCTCGGGGCCGCTGCCGTGGTATCTGGAGGACTGGGCGCTGGCCGACGACCAGCTCGCCGGCTACCCCGGCTACCGCACGGATCGCAGCGCCGACCTCACGCAGGCGGCCGAGCTGATTGCGGCCGCGGGGGGGGCGGCGCAGATCGCCCCTGTGGCATTCATCGCCGCCGACCTCTTCGAAGGCTTCTTCCCCGGCGCCGGCCCATTTGTGCGGGACCAGATCCAGGAGGCGACGGGGCTGACGCTGGAGCTCGAGTTTCGGCCGTTCGCCGACGCGCTGTCGCAGCTGCAGGAGGGCGAGCGGTTCCTCTTCCTCGGTTGGGGCGAGACGCCGAGCGGCCCGGACCCGACAGACCGTTGGCGCGAACAGCTGCACTCCGCAGGCGAGCAGAACTGGGGCGGGCCGGCGGACCCACAGCTGGACAGTCTGCTCGAGCAGATGCAGAGCACCTTCGACCTCGACGCCCGCCGCGACCTCTGCCGTCAGGTGCAGGCGCTGCTGCTCAGCAGCAGCGCCTGGATCCACAACCTCGCCAACGGCGTGCAGCTGGGCGTCTCGCAGCCCTGGCTGCACCTCGATCCGCGCGCGCTCGCCTACGCCTGGTCGACCCAGCATCTGGCGACCAGCTGGTTGGACACGAGCGAGAGCTCCGGCTACCCGGCCGAGCAGCGCACGCCGCCCGAGCCTGCGGAGGCGGAAGAATCTGAGTAGTCCGGCGGTCTGCCGCTATGCCGCCGCACGCTCAGCCGCCTGCGAGCTAGGCGGCGGGCGCTTGAAGCCGGTGAACCGCCCCGCTTCCTCAGCCGGCTTCGCTGGAAGCCCCGCCGCGCTCGGATGAGCTCACGCCCAGCCCGCCCGCCAGTCGCGCTCGAACTCCAGGATGCGGCGGTAGATGCGCACCATCTCGCGGTCCGCCGCCAGCGGTTCACGCGGCGTGCGGATCACAGCGCCGCCCAGGGCTTCGACGATCTCGCGGTGATCGTCGACGATGAAATCAGGCTCGGTGTCGGTGAACAGGTGCAGCCGCTCCCGGTATTGGAAGATGGGCTTGCCCATCACGCCGGCGAGCAGCGGCCAGAGGTCGTGCTTGTCGGCCACTTCGCGGCGCGCGCCGTAGCCGGACCACATGAAGACATGGTGGCCGCGCTCCTGCAGCCGCTCCAGCACCTCGCGCGCGTAGGGCCGCAGGTGCAGGTTCCAGGAGACGAGGCAGCCGTCGACATCGAAGAAGATGTTCAATCCGCGCTTCACGCCTCCCCCTCAGTACGGCCCCTCGGTACGGCCGGCTGCCGTTATCTACTCGTCGGCGGCGGCGTCGGGGCGCTCGATTCGCGGCGGGGGCTGCTGAGATTCAGCCTGCGCGAGCCAGCGATCGATGCTGATGCCGGCGGTATAGCCGAAGGCTGCGCCGGCGAATACGCCCAGCACGATGCCGGTGATCGCGCCCGTCTTGGCCGCCTCTCCAACCCGCAGCGCTTCGAGCGGCGAGCCGATGTCGAGCGCGATCGCTGTCGCGGCCTGAGCAAGTGTATAGCCGCCGACGGCGGCGCCGAAGAAGGCCGACGCAAGCGTCAGGGCGATCACGAGAGCCGGCCAGTTTGGTTGTATCACCGCTTCCCCTCCGCAGGACGCATGATGCCGCCGGCCATGCTGCTTGAGCGGGCGGCGCCGGCCCGCTGCACGATCCGCGATAATCGGGGCGTATGGTGCATGCAGCCGCGATCTGCCCGCATCTCTATAGAGCGTCAGAGGCGGTCCGCCGCTTCCGCATGGGCGCGCGCCTCGAGTGCTGGCGCTGCGCGCTGCGCAACCGCCGGATGCTGCGCCGCGGCGCCCTGACCAGCGCCGTGGTGGGCACCATCCTGACGCTGATCAACCAGGGCCCCGCGCTGTTCGCGGGCGACATCGCAGGCGATCTGGCCTGGAAGATCCCGCTGACCTACTGCGTGCCGTTCCTAGTCGCCAGCTGGGGCGCGCTGGGGAACGCGTATGTGCGCACGCAAAGCGGCTAGGCCTGCAGCGCCTAGCCGCTTCGCGCACCCCGCCGCGGTGACCGTGCGGCCCACTGCGGCGCCCCGTTGCGGAGCCACTCAGGCCAAGTCGCTGAGCTCTTTACCGGCGCCTTCAACGATCCGATCGATCGCAAACCCGATTTCGCGCCGGCCGCCCCGAAGCGTCGTCCCCTGATTATCGATCATGCCGCTGCTGTACAGGAGCGTGCTGCGCTGCTTGGTCTTGAAGTTCAGCTCAGCGACGAACTGCTCCAGCGCGTCAGTTCCGGCTCCGGGGTGCATCTTGCCCCACTCGTAGTATGCGCCGGCAAGAATGCGAAGCATCGTGCCGCTGTACGCGAACGTTTTCTTCCGTTGGTTGGGCACGAAATCCGGGTCATCCTGGTCTAGGTCGACCAGTTCCTGATACTCGGGCCGGGCGCGGGGCAAAAAATCGTCCACCCAGTGAAGTCCGCGTTCGAGCAGCTCGTCGAAGCTGCGTTCGGCCTCCTGCTGCCGAGTTCGGCTCACCCGCCCCCCATATCCATGGAGCAGCGTTTTCAGGTTGACAGCAAGCTGATTGAAGGCGATGAGCTTTCCACTGCCGCGGCTGACAGTTGACCGGTCCATCTCCACGAAATCTTTGAGCCAGATGCTCTGTTCCTTCACATCGTACGCCGCGCGATTGAAGGGATCGCGCTGATCGAAGCGCGCCCGTGTGACAGCATCCATGTTTCGCTGCCGCGCCATGTCCGCGAACATCTGTCGGATTGCCTGCGTATCTGCTTCGGTGTAGAGAGCGACTGGCATCTGTGACTGCTCGAACGCTCTGAACCGGTCCGAATTGCTCTCCCGTCCGTTGCGGAGAAAATCTCGAATTGCACGGCGGCGGTGCTGCCCGTCGATGATGCGCAGCGAAGCGCTTGCACCTTCGACGATCCGCAATTCACCGATCTCTGGCAGGTGGCCCTTGCCTTGACCCTGATAAGGCTCGAACTCGACGAACTGCGGATCGATGCTCAGCGTGACAGGCCCGAGGACCCATGAAGCTGAGTCTGCCAGATACTCCTCGATCCCCTTCGCATGGCTCGGAATGAAGCGGCGGTTGTCTCTGATCACCTGCGCGTCGACGTCGAGCGGCAACGCGTCATCGAACTGAGCCATCCGTAGGGCGAAGTGGTACACGTCGCGCGTGCCTTGGCGGATTCGCGTTGCATGTGCGCGCAGAACCGGGGTGCGGTTGACGGATCGGACTGTGACGGCCATTCGGCTCTCCTAGTCTGCGGCCGGGCCTTGTGCCCAGCGCTAGGCGCAGAATAGCACTGTAAATAATATCTTGTCCAGTGGTCAGTTCAGCGGCTTACATGTCGTGTGCGTGTCGTGAGGGCGGCTTGCTGGCCAGCTCAGCTCCTCGGCCGCTGCGCCGCGCTAGCCGCGCGGCAGGCCGAGGCCGCGGGTGGCGATGATGTTGCGCTGGATTTCGCTGGTGCCGGCGGCGATCGTGAGGGGGACGGCGTTGAGGTACTCATCGGGCATGCGGCCCAGCAGGGGGGCGCGCTCGGCGTCGCCGGCGAGCTGGCCGTGCAGGCCGAGCATGTTGATCATCCCGGCCAGGCGCTGATTGACGGCGGTGCCGAACAGCTTGCTCATCGAGGCTTCCTGGTTGGGCACGAGGCCCTGCGACTGCATCCAGGCGACGCGGTAGGCGAGCCAGCGGCCGACGTTGAACTCGATCTGCAGATCGGCGAGCCGACGGCGCACACGGATGTCCTCGTCGGGGCGGCGGCCGTCCGGGCCCGGCTGCGCGGCGAGCGCGGTCAGCTCGCCGAGCAGGCGCACGCCGCTGACGACGCGCGAGATGCCGGAGCGCTCAAAATCGAGCGTCGTCGCGGCGACGTACCAGCCGCGGTTCTCTTCGCCGACCATGTTCGCGGCGGGCACGCGCACGTCTTCGAAGAAGACCTCGTTGAAGTGGTGGCGGTTGGCCATGTTGACCAGCGGCCGCACGGTGATCCCCGGCGTGCGCATATCGATCAGGAAGAAGGAGATGCCGCGGTGCTTCGGCGCGTCCGGGTCGGTGCGGGCGAGGCAGAAGATCCAGTCGGCGTGCTGGGCGCCGGAGGTCCAAATTTTCTGTCCGTTGATGATGAAGTCGTCGCCGTCGCGCACCGCGCGGGTCTGCAGCGAGGCCAGATCGGAGCCCGAGCCGGGCTCGCTGAAGCCCTGGCACCAGCTGATCTCGGCGTTGCGGATCGCCGGCAGGAAGAACTCTTTGTGCGCCTCCGAGCCGTACATGATGATTGTCGGCCCGACGCGGTCGACGCCCTGGTTGTAGGCCGGGGCGCGGTGGTGCGCCATCGCCTCGTTGAACATTGCCTGGCGGACCGGGCCGGCGCCGGCGCCGCCGTGCTCGACAGGCCAGCCCAGCGTCAGCCAGCCGCGCTCGGCCAGCGAGCGCTGAAACTGCCGTGTGAAGCGCCAGCGCTCCTCGTTGGCGGCGCCCTCCTCGGCCGGGCCTTCCGACAGATCGGCCCAGCCGGGCGGCAGCTCGGACTCGAGAAACTGCACGACCTCGCCGCGAAACGCCTCGTCCTCATCGGAAAAGCGAAACTCCATCGGCGCGCCCCCTTCACAACACCTGCATGCGGACATGTGCATGCCGAACACCTGCCATGCGCGCGGGATCGTATCAGAGCGCCGTCGCGCCTAGACTGGCCGCTATGCCCGATACGCCTGCTGCGCTGGAAGCGGTCAGGGTGCTGGACCTCGCGGACGACCGCGCGATCTACGCCGGCAAGCTGCTCGGCGATCTTGGCGCGCAGGTCCTGCGCCTCGAGCCGAGCGGCGGCGACCCGCTGCGCGGGTGCGGGCCGACGCACAACGGCCAGTCGCTCTGGCACGCCTTCTTCGCCAGCAGCCGGCAGCACGCGCGCCCCCGCTCCGACGCTGAGGCCATCCGGGCGCTGGCTGTGCATGCCGAGATCCTGCTCGACTGCGGGCGCCTGCAGGCGGCCGGAATCGCCCACGATGAGCTGCTGAGCGCCAACCCCGCGCTGGTCATCGTCGATGTCTCCTCGTTCGGCCCCGACGGCCCTTGGGCCGACTACCAGGCGCCGGCGCTGGTCGCCGAGGCGCTGGGCGGGATCGCCGCGACCTGCGGCGCCGCCGATACGCCGCCGCTCAAGCTGTTCGGCGACCAGTACGCCTTCATCGCCGGCGTCTACGCCGCGATCGGCGCGCTGGCCGCGCTGCGCAGCGCGCGCGGGACGGGCCGGGGGCAGGTAGTGCGGCTGGCCGTGCACGAGGCGATCGCCTCGGTGCTCGAACACGTGCTGATGTGGGCCTGGCACAGCGATCAGCTGCCCTTCGGCGCGGGCGGCGCGGGTGCGTTCCTGCCGCGCCAGGGCTCGCTGCACTGGAGCCGCGCCTACCAGGTGATGCAGGCGCGCGGGGGCTCGATCATGGTCACGCCCACGCCCGACTTCCAGAAACAGCTTGCCTGGCTCGTCGAGGAGGACGCGCACGCCGACCTGCTCGACCCGAAGTACGCCGAGCCCGAGAATCTCGTGCTGATGATCGAGCGCAGCATGGAGGTGCTGCGCCGCTGGGCCGCCGAGAAGGAAGTCGAGCCGTTCTTCCACGAGGCGCAGCGGCGCCACCACCCGTTCGGCTGGGTGATGTCGGTCCCTGAGGTCGCGGCGAATCCGCAGCTCAAAGCGCGCGGCTGGTGGGCCGATTATCCGCTTGGCGGGGGCGCCGCGGCCGGGCCCGGCGCGCCCTATCAACTCGCCGAGACGCCGGCCCGCGTCGGCGGCGACCCCAGCGAGCCGCCGCCGGCCTCGACCGAGCAGATTCTCAGCGCGATCGGCTGGGACGACTGATGGCGCGCCCGCTCGACGGCGTCCGCGTGCTCGATTTCACCCATGTGCTGGCCGGTCCGTTTTGCACGCGCATCCTCGGCGACCTCGGCGCGGATGTCGTGAAGGTCGGCACCGACACGCGGCCGACAGTCGGCGGCGGCCCTGAATCGCCCTATTACGCGCTCTGGAACCGCAACAAGCGGCTGCTCCAGCTCAACCTGGCGCGGCCCGAGGCGCAGCAGATCGCACGGGATCTGGCGGCGAAGGCGGATATCATCATCGACAACTTCTCCGTCGGCGTGCTCAAGCGCTGGGGGCTCGATTGGGATTCGGTTGCGCAGACCAATCCCGGCCTGATCTCGATCGCGATGTCGGGCATGGGCGAGTCGGGGCCGTGGGCCTCATACGTGACCTACGCACCCACCGTGCACGCGCTCGCGGGGCTCACCTACCTCACGAGTGTGCCTGGCCGCAGCGACATTGGGATCGGCTTTTCCTACAACGATCACATGGCCGGCCTGCACGCCGCCGTTGCGCTGCTCGCGGCGCTGGAGGCGCGGCGGCGGACGGGCCGCGGCCAGCGCATCGACATGTCGCAGTTCGAGGTTGGCGTCAACTTCTCCGGCCCCGCGCTGCTCGACTGGTTCGCGAACGCGGCCGCCGCCGAGCCGATCGGCAACGACCCGCCCTGGCGAATCGCCGCGCCGCACAACATTTACCCATGCCGCGGCGAGGATCGCTGGATCGCGATCGCGGTCGAGACCGATGCGCAGTGGGCGGCGCTGCGCGCGCTGCTCGGCGCGCCGAGCTGGGCGCGCAATGCGCAGTTCGAGAGCAGCGCGGGCCGCTGGTCGGCGCGCGCCGAGCTGGACGGCCAGCTGGCCGGCTGGACGAGTCGGCAGGAGGCCTACGAGCTGATGCAGCGCTGCCAGGCGGCGGGCGTCCCCGCGGGCGTGGTGCAGACGGGCGAAGACCTCACCCGCAGCGACCCGCAGCTGCGCAGCAACGAGTTTTTCTTCGATTACAGCGGCGCGCATCCGCTGCTGGGCCCGCTCAAGGGCGACCGCCTGGCGCTGCGGTTCTCGAAGACGCCGGCGGCGGAGTACGAGCGCCCCGAAATCTTCGGCGAATCCAACGCCGCGGTCCTGCGCGACTGGCTGGGGATGGACGCCGAGCAGACGGCGGCCGCGGCGTCCGACGGAATCGTGGCGTAGCAGCCGCCGGCCGGCCAAACGGGCACACAACCGCCACTGCAGCAGCAACGAACAGGCGGGCCGCACTCTGAGCCGACGGCAGGCGTCGGCCTGCCGCTGCTGTGATATCGGCCGTTAGCGGAAGATCGAGTAGTCGATTTCCTTGCTGGTGATGAACTCCAGCATTGCCGGCTGCCCGTCCTCGGTTGCTGCGATGCCGCGCTTGACGGCGTCTTTGATCTCCGACGCCTCGGTGATCCGCTCGCCGTAGCCGCCGAAGGCTTTGGCCATATCGGCGTAGTGGCCGGAGATGTCGGTGGCGCGGTACTTCTCGGTTGCGGTCTGCATAATCGGCAGCTCGATCGCCATTGAGAAGTTGTTCAGCAGCACGGACAGAATCGGAATGTTCTCGCGCACCGCTGTCTCGAAATCCATCCCCGTCATCCCGATCGCGGCATCGCCCCAGACGTTGAGGCAGAGCTTTTCGGGGTGGGCGATTTTGGCGCCCATCGCCAGGCCCAGGCCGTAGCCGAGCTGGGTCGTCTTGCCCCAGCCGATGTAGCTCAGCGGCGCGGTCGAGTTCCAGAACGGCGACATCTGGTCGCGCGGGCTGCCGGCGTCGTGCGTCGCCACCACGTTGTCGATCCCGACCGTCTCATCGATCGCGGCGTGTAGATCGCGCAGCACGCGGTAGGGGTTGAGCGGCGATTCTTCGCAATCGGTTTTGTGCGCCCAGGCGGCGCGCCATTCACCGTTCAGGCGGGCGATCTCGGCGGCCACCGCGTCGGCGCGGCCGCGCGGGCCGCTGACCAGCTCGCGCACTTCGGCGATCACCGCGTCGAGCACCAGCGCTGCGTCGCCGACGATGCCCTCGGAAATCTCGACCGCGTTGTTGAAGTCCTCCGGGTCGAGCGTTGCGTGGATGTAGTGCGGGCCCTTCGGCATCGTCAGCCCGAAGCCGGTGGCGGCGAACGAGCAGCCGATTCCGAAGATCACGTCGGCGTTCTGCACAAACTCGTGCACCGCGCGGGGGAAAGCCCGCCCGCCCGAGCCGAGCGAAAGCGGATGCGTCTCGGGGAACGCGCTTTTGCCCTGCAGGCTGGTCGTCACCGGCGCTTCGAGCAGCTCGGCCAACTCCTTGAGCTGGTCCCAGGCTTTCGCGTAGTGCACGCCCTGGCCGGCGTAGATCACTGGGCGTTCGGCGTTGACGAGCGTCTGCGCGGCGCGGCGCGCGTCGGCCGGGTCGGGCCCCGAGCGCACCGACGAGGTCGGGCGGTAGTCGATCGGCTCCTCAATCTCCTCGCCCCACATGTCGCCGGGGATCTCCAGCACGACCGGCCGCGGCCGCCCGTTGCGGGCGTGCGTGAACGCGCGCCGGATCGCGTTGGGCAGGTCCTTCGCGACGGTGAGCTGCTCGGTCCACTTGCTCACATGCTGGAAGTTGACCAGCCCGCTGAAGTTGGGCGCGACATTGGTCTGGGCCCGCGCGTAGCCGCCGGGAATCGCGACCAGCGGCGCTGATTCGCTCCAGGCCTGTGCGAGGCCGCCGAACGAGTTCTCGGCCCCGGGGCCGGCTTGAGTCAGATAGACGCCGACCTGGTCGCCGGAGTTCATCCGCGCGAAGGCGTCGGCCATATGGATCGCCGTACGTTCCTGGCGCACAATGATCGTGCGGATATCGGCCTCCGCGGCGGCCTCGAAGATCGGATTGACTGGGTAGCCAACGACGAACTCCACGCCCTCCCGCTTGAGCATCTCGGCGACGGCAGCGGCGACTCGCATGAGATCAGTTCCTTCCAGAGGCGCGCAGCGCGCCGAAATCGTTCAACAGCATCAGCAGCAGCGGTTGCATCGGCTGCCGCTTAGCGATCGGAGTGTACGGGAGCGCGGCGGTCGAACCACGGCTGGACCTGCTCCAGCGCCGATCCCAAGCGGATCAGCGTTGCTTCGTCTCCGTAGGGAGCGGCGAACTGTACGCCGATCGGCAGCCCGGCCTCATTCCACCAGAGCGGGATCGAGGCGGCTGGGTTGCCGGAGGAGTTGAAGGTGGAGGTATAGCCGACCGTGTACGCCACATCCTCGCCTTGTGCGCGCGCGTCGCCGCGATCCAGCGCGAGGCGGCCGAGCTCCATTGGCGGCGCGGCCATCGTCGGCGTCAGCAGCAGGTCGTAGTCCTCGAAGAACGCCGCGACGATGCGGCCGATCGCGTGTACGGCGCGGGTCGCGCGGATGTAGTCGGCGCCGCTCGTGTCGTCGCTTTGGATCATCCGCCAGGTCAGCGGCTCGACGTCCTCGGGGTTCGCCTCGCGGCCCAGCTGTGCGGCGCGTTCTTCGACGGCCACGCGCGTCGCGGGGCGGATCACGTCGAACAGCGCGCTGCGGTGCTCGGCGGGGATCTCGAGCTCGGCCGGCTCGACGGCCAGCCCGAGCGACTCGCAGAGCGATGCCGCGTGCCCGACGGCCGCCGCGCAGTCGGGATGCGTGTCGACGCCGTTGAAGGCGGTGGTGAGGAAGCCGACGCGCAGCCGCCCGAGCGGCGCGCCGACCTCTTCGCTCCAGGGCCGCTCGGGCGGGGGTGCGAAGTAGGGCGCGCCGAGGTCGGGCCCGGCCGTCGCATCGAGCAGCGCGGCGGAATCGCGCACGCTGCGCGAAACAGCGTGGATTGTCGACATCCCGGCCCAGCCCTCGCCGACATCGGGGCCGGCGGGCGTGCGGGCGCGGGTCGGCTTGAGCCCGAACAGGCCGCAGCAGGAGGCGGGGATCCGAATCGAGCCGCCGCCGTCCGAGGCGTTGGCGGCCGGCAGGATGCCCGCAGCGACAGCGGCGGCGGCGCCGCCCGAGGAGCCGCCCGCGGTGTGCTCCAGGCTCCAGGGGTTGCGCGTCTTGCCGTGCAGCAGCGATTCGGTCGTCGCCGTGGTGCCCAGCTCTGGGGAGGTCGAGCGGCCGAAGATGCTCAGCCCGGCGGCCTTGTAGCGCTCGGTCATCGCGTGGTCGTGGTCCGGCACGTAGCCCTCGAAAATCCGCGAGCCGTTGCTCATCGGCTGCCCGGCGTAGAGCAGGTAGAGGTCCTTGAGCAGGAACGGCACGCCCTGCAGCGGGCCCGCCGGCAGCCCCGCGAGCGCCCGCCCGCGCGCCTCGTCGTAGTAGGGGTAGACCACCGCGTTGATCTGGCCGTTGACCCGCTCGGTGCGCTCGATCGCCTCCTCCAGCAGCTCCGCCGCCGTCACCTGCCCCGCAGCGACCAATTCAGCCAGTCCCACCGCGTCGAAGCCGCTGTAGCCCTCGATTGCCATTTCAATCCCCTTCTACTTGCTGCCCGCTTGCCCGATTGCACCCCTGCACGCCGCGCAGCATACCGAGAGGAGCGCACTAGACTCCGAGCATGACGCGCATGAATGCCCGCAGCGACGGCCGCACGGCAGGCCCCATGGGTACCCGCAACGACGGCCGGCGGGCCGATCAGCTGCGGCCGCTTTCGTTCGAGCTGGATGTACGGCGCCACGCGGCCGGCTCGGCGATCGCGTCGCTGGGCCAGACCCGCGTGCTCTGCGCGGTGACGATCGGGGAGCGCGTGCCGCCCTTTCTGCGCGGCAGCGGCTCGGGCTGGATCACCGCCGAATACAACATGCTGCCGGCCGCGACAAACACGCGCAGCGACCGCCAGCGCGTGCTCGCCTCCGGCCGCACGCACGAAATTCAACGTCTGATCGGCCGCTCGCTGCGGGCCGCGGCCGACCTCGAAGCGCTCGGCGAGCGCCTCTTCACGATCGACTGCGATGTGCTGCAAGCCGACGGCGGCACGCGCACGGCGGCGATCAACGGCGCCTGGGTGGCGCTGCAGCGCGCGCTCGGCAAGCTAGGCCGCGAAGGCGCGTATGAGCGCGCCCCGCAGCTCGCGGCGCTCGCCGCAGTCAGCGTCGGCCTGCTCGACGGCGAGGCGCTCGTGGACCTGTGCTATGAGGAGGATGCGGCAGCCGATGTCGACCTCAATCTGGTCGCCAGCGGCGGTGCGTTCGTCGAAATTCAGGGCACGGCCGAGCGCAAGCCCTTCACGTCCGCCCAGCTCGAGCAGATGCTCAGCGCCGGCCGCTCAGCGCTCGAGCAGATTTTCGCGCTGCAGCAGGAAGCGATCGCCGCCGGCTAGTACAGGCGGCCTGTACTAGTAGTAGTCCGCGTACAAGCCCAGATAGCCGCCGCCGACCAGCAGCACGTGGGCCGCGCCCCACTCCGCCCCGCGCTCCTGGCCGGGGAAGTTGGCCAAGAGCCGAAAGCCGCCGGGGCTTTCGCGCTCGCCCAGCTCGACGACGTCCGCGCCGAGCTGTCCGACATCTTCCCACAACTGCCGCTGGCTGACCTGTGAACGCGGCACGGCCAGCAGCGCCAGCGGCGGCAGGCTGCGCTGCGGCGCCGAGAAGCCGACGCTGACCGTCACCTTCCACATCGCTCCGCGGCCCGCTCTCAGCACCGGCAGCGCGTCGTAGAAGAGCGTCGACTCGGTCTCGGCGACCAGCCGCCCGCCGGCGCGCTGCACCGCCGCCGGCCACGGCTCACCGGTCGGCGCGAAACGGCTCACGTCCAGCTCTTGCGCGGCGTGCACCTGGAGATGTGCGTGCGGTTGGCTCTGCTCGCCGTAGGCGCCGAAGTTGCAGAACACGCGAAAGCCCTGCGGCGCGCGGTCGGGGCGCTGTTCCGCCATCAGTTCCAGCGCCCGCAGCGCGTGATCGCGCGCGGTCCGCCCCACCGCGCCCAGGTCGCGCCACAGGTCGACCTGCTGCGAGTAGAAGCGGCGCCCCTCTGTCGGTCGGTGTTCGCGCGGGATGACCAGCGAGGTCAGATCGAAGAAGAGGAACTGGTTCTCGAAGACCAGCACATCGGGGGCGGCGCTGCTCCAGGGCAGGGCCGGCTCGCCGCGGCGCGAATCGGTGAACATTCCGCCCTCGCGCTGAAAAAACAGCGCCGGCTCGCGCCCGTCGGCGATCCCGCAGAAGACGCAGCCGCGCACGCTCCGCGCGTCAGCGCCGCCCTCCGATTGTGCTGCCATGCCCGCAGCGTCGCACCGCCGCCCGCCCCAATCAAACCGATCGCACACTGGCCGCACACTGATCGCACAGAGACGATCGCACATAGACTGCAAACCGTCTGCCAGCCGACTGCAAGCCGATTGATATGCTCCCCGCGGAAGACGCATATGGCCAACGTGCAACCATTTGCCGCGCTCCGCTACGACCCTGCCCGCGCCGCCGATTGGGCGGCGCTGCTCGGGCCTCCCTACGACATCGTCGACGCCGAGCAGGCGGCCGCGCTAAAGGCGGCCAACCCGCACCAGATCACGCACATCGAGACCGCCTCCACAGCCGAAGAAATCGCCGCCGCCGCGCGGCGGCTCAGCGAATGGCGCGAGTCGGGCGTGCTGATCCAGGACGAGACGGCGTCCTTCTACCTGCACGAGCAGCGAATCCAGACCGCGGACGGGCCGCGCACGCGCCGCACTGTCTTTGGCGCCGTCGAGCTCTCCGAGTGGGGCGCCGGCGGCGTAATGGCGCACGAACGCACGATGCCCGGCCCCAAAGCCGCGCGAACGACCCTGCGCTCAGTTGCAGGCGCCGATATCTCGCCGCTGATGGCCTTCGCCCCCGACCCGGACGATCGGATCGGCGCCTTGATCGATGACGCGCTCAGGCTCGCGCCGCTGAGCGAGGGGGTGGACGCCGCCGGCGACAGCCACACGCTGCGCAGGATCTCCGACCCAGCGCTGGCGCAGCAGTTCAGCGCGGCCTTCGCGCAGCGCCGTATCTACATGGCCGACGGCCATCACCGCTACGAATCCGCGCTCGCCTCGCGCGATCAGCGGCCCGCCTCGCATTGGGTGCTGATGGGCATCGTCCGCGACAGCGACGACGGCCTGGCCGTCGGCGCGACGCATCGGCTGATCCACGCCGATCTACCGTCCGATTTCACAGACGGCCTCGCCCGCAGCTTCAGCGCGGCCGATGCCAGCGCCGCCGCGCTCGGGGCGCTCGAGCCGGGCAGCCTCCAACTCGGGCTGATCACGGCGCAGGGCGCATCGCTGCTCGAGCCGGCCGCGGCCGCGCAGGCGGCGATGCCTGCGTCCGTCCCCGCAGCCTGGCGAACGCTGCCGCCGGCGATCCTGCAGTACGCGATCCTCGAACCGCTGCTCGGCATCGGCGATGCCGAGCTCGCCGCCGGCGGCGCTGTGAGCTACACGCACTACCTCTCCGAAGCCGATGAGGCGGTCCGTGCAGGCCGCGCGCAGGCCGCCTTCATCCTCCCCGCGGCGACCCTCCAGGACGTGATCGAGACCGCCGACGCAGGCAGCTTCATGCCGCAAAAGAGCACCTATTTCGTGCCCAAACTGCCGACCGGCTTGGTTCTCCACCCGCTCGACTAGGATCCGTGCACATTGGCCTGTGCAGATTCGGCCGAGCCTGCCCCAGCGGGAGCCGCGGCGGCTACATCGCGGCTTGCACCACGTCGTCGATTCCGTCGATCTCGCCGATCGTGCGCAGCTCGGCAGCAGTGAGCGCGCGATCGATTGTCAGCGCCATCAGTGAATCGGCTGATGGATCCGCGGCGTTGTAGCCCACGTCCATCGCGCGGATGTTGACATCGAGCAGGCCCAGCCGGCTGCCCACAGCGCCGATGCGGCCAGGGCGGTCCTCGTTGCGCAGCACGAGCAGATGCAGGCGGCCGGATCCGCCGCGGGGGCCGGCGATGTGGACCGGGAAGCCGTTCATCTCGACCACCGCCGCGCGGCCGTGCTCGAGCGTGCCGCTCAGGCTCACGCTGCCCAGCGAGGTCGTCAGCTCGATGCTGACCGTCGCCTGGTAGGGCTCGGCGTCGGCCTGTTTCTCTTCGGAGACGCGCCAACCGCGGTGGGCGATCACGTTGTTGACGGAGACCAAGTTGACATGTTCGTCGGAGATTGGGGCGAGCAGCCCGGCGACGGCGGCGGCCTTGAGCGGCGTGACATCGTGGTTGGCGATCTCGCCGCTGTAGCGCACGCGCACGTCGCGCCACTGGCCGCGCGCCAGCTGGGTGCAGAGCCGCCCGCACATCGAGGCGACCTCGAGGTAGGGCCCCACCACTTCCAGGGTTTCGGGATCGATGAAGGGGGCGTTGACCGCGTTCAGCGCCGGCTTGCCGCCCAGCACGCGCAGCATTTCCACCGCCAGCTCGACCGAGACGCGCTCTTGCGCCTCCTGCGTCGACGCCCCCAGGTGCGGCGTGGCGAGCACTTTGGGGTGGCCGACCAATGGATTGTCGACCGCGGGCTCAGCGGCGAAGACGTCCACCGCCGCGCCGCCGATCGCATCCGCCTCGAGCGCCGCCCAGAGCGCCGCCTCGTCGATCAGGCTGCCCCGCGCGGTGTTGATCAAGAGTGCGTCGGGCCGCATCAGCGCGAGCTCGCGCGCGCCGATCAGGGGGGCGGCGCCGGGTGTGGGGGTGCTGTGCAGGGTTAGCACATCGCAGGCGGCCAGCAGCTGATCGAACTCCAGCAGCTCGACGTCCAAGGCCGCGGCGCGCTCGGCGGGCACGAAGGGATCGTGCGCCAGCACGCGCATCTCGAGCGCCTGCAAGCGCCGCGCGACCGCCGCGCCAACCTGCCCGAGCCCCACGATCCCCGCCGTTTTGGCGCGCAGCTCCGAGCCGACGAAGCGGTCTCGATCCCATGCGCCGGCCTGCAGGCTCGCGTTCGCCGCGGCCAGATGGCGGCTGAGCGCCAGCAGCAGCGCGAGAGCCAGCTCCGCGGCCGAGACGGTGTTGCCGCCGGGGACGTTAAGGACCAAGATGCCGCGCTCCGTGGCCGCATCGATGTCGATGTTGTCGACGCCGGCGCCGGCCCGCCCAATCACGCGCAAGCGCCGCGCCGCTTCGATCACCTGCGCATCCACGCGCGTGCCGCTGCGCACGATCAGCCCCTCGTAATCGGGAACCGCTGCGGCCAGCTCGGCGGCCGTCAGGCCGCGGCGGACGTCCACCAGCGCACCCGCGCGCAGCGTCTCGAGGCCCTCCGGCGCCAGCGGCTCGGTGATCAGGATGCGGTTGGTGCGACTGATGCGGCTGGCCACCCGCGCTCAGCCGACCGTCGACGCGCCGCGCAGCTCGGGGATGCGCACCCCCGATGCCGGCTCGAAGCCGAGCTCGACCAATGCCGACTGCAGCGCCGCGAAACAGGCCGCCATTTCCGATTCTTCCAGCCAGCCCAGATGGCCGATGCGGAAGATCTGAGTGGCCAGCTTGCCCTGCCCGGCTGCGATTACCACGTCGTGCTGCTCGCGCAGCAGCCGCGACAGGTCGCCGACGGCGATCCCGTCCGGCACCCAGACCGCCGTCACAGTGTCTGAGGCGTAACCCTCCTCGGCGAGCAGCCTGAGGCCCAGCGCCTGCACCGCCTCACGGGTCCATGCCGCGAAGCGGCGGTGCTTGGCGTAGATCGCTTCGGGCCCCTCAGCGGCCATGAGCGGGAGCGCCGCATCCATCGCGTAGAGCACGGGCAGTGCCGGCGTCCAGGGCGGCTGGCCGCGCGCTGCGTATTCGTGGTGTGCAGTCAGATCGAAGTAGAAGCTGGGCATCGTCGATCGCTCGGCGGCCGCCCAGCCGCGCTCGCTCAAGGCCGCCATCGCGATCCCCGGCGGCGACAGCCAGCCCTTCTGCGACGCCGTTGCGACCGCGTCCAGCCCCCAAGCGTCCATCTCCATCGGCATCGATCCCAGCGACGACACTGCATCGACCAGAATCAGCGGGTCGGCGGCCCCGCGGACGGCTGCGGCGATCTCTGCGATCGGGTTGGTCACCCCCGTCGATGTCTCGTTGTGGGTGAGCAGCAGCGCTTGATACTCGCGCTCACTGATCGCTTCCGCGACCAGCTCAGGCGCCGCCGCGGCGCCCCACTCGACGTTCAGGCGCGTTACATCGGCTCCGTAGTTCTCGGCGATCGCGGCGAAGCGATCGCCGAACGAGCCGACGCTGACCGCGAGCACCGCGTCGGCGGGCGACAGGGTGTTGGCGATTGCCGCTTCCATCGCGCCGGTGCCGCTGGCCGAGAGCAGCAGAATTTCCTGTTCGGTGCCGAAAAAGGGTTGGATCCCGCTGGTTAGGCGTTCGAGCAGCTCGGCGAACTGCGGCCCGCGGTGGTTGATCATCTCGCCGGCCGCCGCGGCCAGCACCTCGGGCGGGCAGGGCGTTGGTCCGGGGATACGCAGATTCGTCATCCAGTTTGCCTCCATCGCGCACCAGCGGGCGGCGCCGCCTACGATGGGGCTGGCCCAAGCGGCGCTGGGCCCCGCGCGGCGCTCACGCTGCAAGCGACAATATCGATGCGCCCCGCTGCTCACAATCCAAGCTCAACCCCAACCTGCCAAACTTCCATCGGCGCGTAATCAACCGCACATGCCAGAAGCTTCAGAGGCTCTCCGCACACTGCCGAGCGTCGACCGAGTCCTTGCTCAAGCGGCGCTGCGGCAGCTCGCGCTGCCGCGCGATGTCGTCGCCGAGGCCGTCCGCGACGAGATCGC